>JBMHDG010000013.1:0-214058 GCA_049889515.1 Myxococcota bacterium | reverse complement strand
GCACAGGCATCCGCGACATCAAGGCCCTCCGTCCAGGCATCCGGGCCAAGGTCCTCCCCGAGCGCGGCCGACAACCTCCCGTCGGGGTGCATGACCACACAACCGAACCGTCGCGCATCCGACAGCCACACCCAGTCCTCCCCAAAGCGAAGGCCCAAGCGAGCGAAGCGCGGTCGAGACTCGAGCGCTCCCCGTCGCACCCACCGCCCCGTCATGCCCAAGTGGAGCTCAAGGGCCCAGGCGCCGTCGAAGCGCCAGCCCAGTCGCTTGCCCTGACGCACGAGCGCCACAGATGTCGCACCCATCATCTCGGCCCATCGGCGTTCGGGATTCTCGACCGCATCGGCAGTCCGCGTGGAGCGATGACGCCGGAGGGTGGTGGGCTCTGGGAGCGCCACCGCGGTGACCACACGGCCACAGGTCCACCGCTCGAGCTGTTGTCGCGCGATTTCTACCTCTGGTAGCTCCGGCATCGGTGTCTCCACGGTATGCTCTGGCTCTCAACCAGGAGCCTCCATGTACCTGCGCAGCACCTCGTTCGCCCCCTACAGCTTCATTCCGACGCGATACGCTTTTGGCAAGACCTCTGAAGCGGGTCGGTTTGCCATGTCTGACAACATCAATCCACACTTGGCCTGGGGTGATGTTCCCGATGGCACACGGTCCCTCGCGGTCGTCTGCTATGACCCCGATGTCCCGAGCGTGGGCGATGATGTCAACCAAGAGGGCCGCACCGTGTCGGTCGATCTCCCGCGGGTCAACTTCTTTCATTGGGTCCTCGTCGACCTTCCCCCTTCCCTTCGCGAGATCGGTGAGGGGGTCCACTGCACCGGCATCACGGCACAGGGCAAGCCAGAGACCTCAAGTCCAGATGGTGGCGTCCACGGGGTCAATGACTACACCGGGTGGTTTGCCGGCCAAGAGGACATGAAGGGCAACTACTACGGCTACGACGGCCCTGGCCCACCGTGGAACGATGAGCGCGTGCACGCCTACCACTTCGCTGTCTTCGCCCTCGACGTCGAGTCCCTAGGCCTGCACGGCTCATTCACCGGAGCCAAGGCCATGCGCGCGCTGCGTAGCCACGTGCTCGCGCAAGCGACGCTTGTTGGGCTCTATGCGATCAACCCCGAGGCCCGGGCGAAGCATCTCGCCTCGCTCGGGGGGTGACCGGGCTGCGCTCTCGGATCAGCTCAGCGCTGCCTTGATGCGCGCCGTGACCTCATCCGGGGAGCCCACCCCATCGACACGCCGCACGAGGCCCTTGGCGTCGTAGAACGGCACGAGGGGTGCTGTCTGCGCGTGGTAGCCGTCGAGCCGCGCTTGGACGGCTTCGGCTGTGTCGTCCTTGCGGTGCTTGAGTCTGTCGACGATGTCGGCAGGAGGTGGCTTGAACTCAAGATGGTAGATCTCGCCGGTGACGGGGTCGGTGCGACGGCCCACGATGCGCTGGACGATCAAGGCATCGGGCACCTCGAGAAGCACGACGGCATCGAGCGCGATGCCAGCCTCGGTGAGCATCGCATCTAGGGCCTCGGCCTGACCGACTGTACGAGGGAAGCCGTCGAGCAGCACACCACGCTCGGCGTCATCCTCGCCGAGGCGCTCCTTCACAATTCCGACCACAACGTCATCAGGAAGCAGCTCTCCACGCTTCATGTAGCCATCCGCCACCTGACCCATCGGGGTGCCGGCCTTGACAGCGGCGCGGAGCATGTCGCCCGTCGAAACATGAGGAATTCCAAAGTGGTCAACCAGACGTGCAGCCTGGGTGCCCTTTCCTGCGCCAGGGGGGCCGATAAAGATCATACGCATGGGGTGCTCCAGTGTGTTCGGGGCCGCTTGCGTAGCACTATCCGAGACACACGTCAGCCTCCCTTTCAAGTCGGGACAGCGTTACGGGGCCACCATGTCAACCCCTGCACTCCACGTGGACGCTCTCTCCCGCCGGTTTGGTCGAAGTTGGGTGCTCCAGCACCTCACCTTTGCCGTCGATGCTGGCGAGCGCATCATGCTCACTGGGCCCAATGGCTCCGGGAAGACCACATTGTTGCGCTGTCTCGCAACCGCACTGCGGCCGCATGCCGGGGCCATTCGCCTCGATGGTGAGGATCTCTGGGCCAACCGGCGCCGACTCCGCCAGACCGTGGCGATGCTCAGCCATGACCACGGCCTGTACGGAGATTTGTCCGCCGAGCAGAACCTCCGGTTCTGGGCGCGCCTCCACGGCGTGGCGTGTGCGCCAGACGCCCTGCTTTCCCGGGTGGGCCTTCACGGCGTCGGCGACCGGCCGCTACGCCAATTCTCGGCAGGTATGACCCGGCGTCTGGCCCTCGCAGTGGCCCTCCTCAAGCCCCCGCGCCTGCTGCTACTCGATGAGCCGTTCACAGCGCTCGATACAGACGGTCGCGCCCTCGTCGTCGACATCGTCGAAGAGCTGACGGCAAATGGCGCGATGCTCGTGCTCTCGACCCACAGCCCGGCCCTCGGACGTCGGCTCTGCACCCGTGAACTCTGCCTCGATGCCGGACGCGTCGTCGACGACCGCACGCTGGTGGAGGGCCCATGACCGGTCGCTTGGTTCGTCAGGTCCTCACGCTCGTGCACAAGGAGCTCCTCATCGAGTGGCGCCAGGCCGGCCGTGTGAGTGCGCTGTTTTTCTTCGGCACGGCCGTCCTGCTGATGATGGCCTTGGCCACGCCCTCGATGGACCAGCTCCCCGGCCTGGCGGGTGGTGTCCTCTGGCTCGGCCTCCTCCTCGCCTCGACCCGCTCCCTCGACCACAGTCTCGCGGTTGAGCTGGAGCATCAGACGCTCGACCGTCTAGTGCGCTGGCCCGCCGACCCCGTGGCCATCTACTACGGCAAGGCCCTCGCCAACCTGCTCGTCCTGCTCGGTGTCGCCATCGTGTTGACGCCTATCCTCATTGCACTCTACGACGCCCCACTTCCCCAACACCCGTTGATGTACCTCGGCATCCTCGTCGCCGGATGTGCTGGCCTTGCAGGCCCAGGCACCATTCTCGCCGCCATCACTACGCAGGCCCGAGGCGCGAGCGTGTTGCTGCCACTCCTGCTCTTCCCGATGGTGGTTCCTGTCGTCCTGGCGGCAAGCCTCGCCACCCGGCTGGTCTTGACCGGTGATGCCATGAATCAGGCCGATGACTGGCTCATGATCTTGGGTGTGTTCGACGCCGTATTCTGGCTCCTTGGTGGGCTGCTGTTCTCCCGCGTAGTCGACGAATCTTGAATGCGACGCGGCTGGCGGTTGCACCCCCGCCATGGCACTGACCAAACCGGTTAAACGCCTGTCTTATCTGTTGGAGTATCCGTGAACCTGACGCCCATGGCCGACTTGATGGTCTCCCCCGGCACGCTCGTGAGTCTTGTCGCCGTCGCCATCCTCGTCATGACGAACGTTCGCGCAGGTCGCCATCCAGCGGCGTTGCCTGCATGGGAGCATGCCTTTGGCATCGCGGGTCTCGCTGCCGTGGTCAACGGCCAGTACCTCGGCCTCGTCGATGCGCCGGCCGAGCGCATGATGGGCGAGGTCGGGCGTATCCTCTACGTTCACGTGCCGTCGGCTTGGCTCACCATGCTCTGGTTCTTCTTTGCGTTTCTCGCTGCCATCGCATGCCTCATGGTGCGGAACACCGACCGTCGGCTCGCCATCGACAGCTTTGTCGAGGCGTCTTCCGAGGTGGGGGTCGCCCTCGCCCTCTTGCTGCTCGCCACTGGCTCGATCTTTGCACATCCCACCTGGGGAACCTGGTGGACCTGGGACCCTCGCCTCACGTCGTCTGCGGTCATGACGCTCGCCTTTGTCGGCGTCCTCACGCTGCGCAGCATGGTCGATGACGTCGAGCGACGCATGACGCTCGGCAGCGTGGTCACCATCTTGGCGGGCCTCTCGATGTTCGTCACCTACTTCAGTGTGCGGTGGTGGCGCACCATGCATCAAATGCAGTCCTCTCCTGAGACCATCGACCCGGGCATGGTGCTCATCTTGCGCATCAATGCCTTCGCGCTGCTGTTCTTGAGCACATGGTTTGTGGCGCGCCGGTGGCGCATCGCCCAAGCCAACAGCCTGGCGGCGATGCCAGAGTCTCTTCCCCCCAACCCCAACGGAGCCCCCGCATGACACCAGAAACTGCAGCGGCTGACGTCGGCGCGGGTATCGTCACCGAAGGGTGGGGCTACGTCACTGCAGCCTACACGCTCTCTTGGCTGACCTTCATTGGCTACACCCTCTCGCTCTGGCTTCGCCAGCCGAAGGAGGACACATGACCGAGCATTGGCAACGCCGCATCATGGCGCTGGGTGCCCTCGGATTGGTCTTCGGAGCTCTGTTCTGGATGGCCACATCGTCGCTGTCCGATGACCTCACCTACTTTCTCTCGCCAAGTGAACTCAGCGACCGCGGTCCAGCCATGGTCGGCGCCACGGTCCGGCTCCAGGGCATGGTCGAAGCGGGTAGCGTCGACTGGAATCCGCAGGAGCAACGGCTCGCCTTTCGTCTCACCGATGGTCAGGCCACCATTCCCGTGATCGGCACCGGCGTGCCACCCCAGATGTTCCGCGAAGGCATCGGCGCCGTGGTGGAAGGCGAGCTCGACAACGGCGGGGTGTTCCGCACCCGAAAGGTCATGGTCAAGCATGACAATGAATACCGCCCACCCGAAGAGGGTGAGCGCCCTGAAGATCTCTACAAGACCCTCGCCGAGGAGGCGTCGTGATCTCAACCTTGGGGACCGGCCTCGTCCTCGGCTCTCTCGGCTTCGCGTCGGCTGGCTCCGCCCTTGGCTTCTGGGCGGGCGCACGGTCACACCTGCACGCGTGGACATGGTCCCGCGTCTGCGCATGGGGCTTTGCGCTCACCATGGTCGCGGCCAACCTTGTGATGGTCTGGGCGCTCGTCACCCATGACTTCTCGGTCAAGTATGTCACCGAGGTGGGGAGCCTCTCTACGCCATGGCACATCGCCGTCATCAGCCTCTGGAGCTCGCTCAACGGCTCCATCCTGTTCTGGGGTGGTGTGCTCGGCCTCTACGTGCTGGCCTTCCTGGCCGTCGAAGGAAAGAGCCATCGGGCGTATGCACCGTGGACCCTCGGCGTGCTCATGGCGATCGCCGTCTTCTTTTCGCTGATCGTCGGCAGCATCGCGAACCCCTTCGCCGCCGTGAACCCCATCCCACTCGATGGGCCCGGCCCGAACCCCCTGCTGCAGAACCACTGGCTCATGGCGGTACATCCGCCCACGCTCTACCTCGGCTACGTGGGCATGAGCGTGCCGTTCGCCATGATCTGCGCCGCCTTGTTCGCAGGTCGGCTCGACGCAGGCTGGATGGTTCCCCTGCGCCGCTGGATGCTCATCCCCTGGACCTTCCTCACTTGCGGCATCGTCCTCGGTGGGTGGTGGTCCTACGAGGTCTTGGGCTGGGGTGGCGCGTGGGCGTGGGACCCTGTCGAGAATGCAAGCTTCCACCCCTGGCTCACGGGCACGGCCTTTCTCCACAGTGCCATGGTCATGCAACGTCGCGGCGACCTCCGTGTCTGGACGCTCGTGCTCGGAATGGCCACCTTCGTGCTCACCCTCGTTGGGACCTTCATGACACGCTCCGGCGTCTTCAACTCGGTGCACAGCTTTACCCAGTCGGCCATCGGTCCCGTGTTCCTCTGGTTTATCGCGATTGTGCTGGTGTTCAGCATCGTGTTGTTGGCCCTGCGTGAGCACACCCTCGCAGTGGAGTCTGGCGACCCAGGCGCAGAGACCACCCTCATGAAGCAGGTCTTCGGTCGCTCCTTGCACCCGCTCGGCCGCGAGTTCGCCATCATGGCCCAGAACGCGGTGTTCACGGTCTTTACCTTCACCGTCCTGCTCGGCACGCTGATGCCACTGCTCGCCGAGGCCTGGGACGGACGAAAAGTCAGTGTTGGAGAGCCTTACTTCGACCGATGGGCGCTCCCTCTCGGCCTGATGATCGTCTTTCTTATGGGCGTGGGACCAGCGCTCCCCTGGGGCAAGCTCTCCTGGCGAAAGGCCGCAGAACGTCTGGGCATCCCACTCATCGCAGGTGCGGTCTTTACCGCACCCTTCGCGCTCGCTGGCTTCACCAAGACCTGGACGATGGTGTCGATCTTCCTCGTCGGATACGCCGGCTGGACCAACCTCAACGAGTTCTTCGTCCCGCTCCGGGCACGCATGCGGTCCAAGGGTGAGAATCCGCTCGAAGCGGGCCGTCGGGTGCTCACGCGGAGCCGGCGCCGCTTTGGTGGTCACCTCGCCCACATTGGGGTTCTGCTGGCCGTGATCTCGCTGGCCCTCTCTCGGGGGTTCAAGGAAGAGACCGACGTGACGCTCGCGCCGGGTGAGTCGACGACGGTGGCTGGCTACGACGTCACCTTCACCGACACACGCATGGACCAACTCCCCCACAGAACCAGCGTCATCGCAGCCTTTGATGTGGCCTCGGCAGGCCGAACCGTCGGTCGACTTGAGCCCATGCTCAACTACTACCCCACCCAGCGTGAACCCATCTACACCCCAGCGGTCCACACCACCCTTGGCGGTGACCTCTACCTCTCTGTTCGGGAGCTCGACAGCAAGGGCAGCTACGTCATCCTGCGCATCATCACCATGCCGGGTGTCATCTGGCTCTGGATCGCGCCGCTGTTGATCTCGCTCGGCTCTCTGATGGTGCTATGGCCTACCCGTCGCACGGCGGCAGCGTCCATGGAGCAGCGGGCATGAGCCGAACGCGGGGGGTCAACACCAGTGTGCTCATCGGGGGATTTGTGCTTGTCGCACCCCTGATTGGACTCCTCGCCATGAGCTTTGGCAACAACCCTCGAGAGGTCCCAAGCGTCCTCGTCGGGACCCAAGCCCCCGCATTCGAGCTCGTGGACCTTGAGGGCAAGACCTGGAACTCCAACGACCTCAAGGGCAAGCCGGTGGTGCTCAACTTCTGGTCGACCTGGTGCCTGCCCTGTAAGCAAGAACACGGGCTGCTGCAGCAGACGGCGCAGGCCGTGCCCGGCGTGACCTTTCTCGGGGTCATCTATGCCGACGAGCCCGACGCCTGTCGCCGCTACCTCGCCAAGAAGGGCACGACCTACCATCACTTGATCGACGACAAGGGCCGCTTGGCGATCGAGTACGGCGTGGCAGGTGTGCCAGAGACCTACTTTATTGATGCAAACGGCATGATTCAGTACAAGCACGCGGGTGCTGTCACCCCTGGGCTCATGCAACAGCAGCTCAAGCGTCTGGGGGTCCTATGAGAAGCTGGTGGCCGACCTGCGCCATGGCCTTGCTCCTGTCGCTGCCCCTTCATGCCGCACCGGACGACGGTGGCGATGCCTACAGCTACGGCTCGGGGCTCATCGACGGCATTCCTCCCGGTCCCCCGCCCCCCGCTGATGCCGTACCGGCGATCGCCGAAGAGATCGCCGATGGCCTGCGATGCCCCGTGTGCCAGGGCCTCAGCGCCGCAGACTCGACCTCTGCGGCAGCCGTTGCGATGAAAGACCGCGTCACTGAGCTCGTGGCAGCCGGGTATGACCGCGCCGACATTGAGGACTACTTCGTGACCAAGTACGGCGAGTGGGTTCTCCTCGCGCCAAAGAATGAGGGCATCACCATGGTGGCGTGGGTCGCGCCCGCGTTGGCCATGGTGTTTGGTCTTGGCCTCGTCGCCACCTTCGTCGGCCGGCGTACACCACTCCCAGAGCCCGTTCCGGGTCAGGGCGCGGGCCCAAGCGCCGCAACGTCCGAGGATCCATGGGCTGCTGCTCTTCTGGCCGAGGTGGATGATGACTGATCCCAAGACTGCCATCCACCTCGTACACTTTGGCGTCCTCGCCGCCTTCTTGACCGTGCTCAGCACCCAGGGAACGTCTGCATCAGACCTCTGGGCCTCGGACTGGGGCCTCCCGTTTGTGGTCATGAACCTAGGGATCTTCCTCGGGAACATCGCGTTTGGGTGGCTGTCCCAGCGACCCGATGCGTCGGTCGAAGTCGCCGCGCAGTCGAGAAAGAACGACCTTGAGCACAACAGAGCCGTGGTACTTCAGCAGCTCAAGAACCTCGAAGTTGAGAAAGACAAGCTCGATCCCGAAGACTACGAGAGGGAGCGCAGCCAGCTGGTCCAAGTCGGTGCCGCAGCTGGGCGTGCCTTGGATACCGAGGAGCCACCCATGCCTGCGACACCAGAAGACGAGACCACCGATGTAAAGGCAGCGCTCGAGCGTCTTCAGAAGCTCGACCCCGGTGGCTTCGACGACGCGCTGCAGTCCCTCGGGCTCAAGCGCGACCCCCTGGCCTTCTGGCGAGGTGCAGGCACAGCAGGCCTCCTCACGGCCCTTGCCCTGGGGTTGTTTCTCCAGGCCGGTTCGATGTCGCGAGACCGACGCCCCGGGGCGACCATCACGGGCGGCGACCAGGTCGATGCCTTCAACGAAACGCCCGAAGCGGCCACACCAGCACCCTCGGGCCTTGCGCCAGACGACCCCCGCACACCGCTCTTGGCGCAGCTCGAGGCCAACCCCGGTGATGTCGCCATTCTCAACCAACTGACAGAGCTCTCGCTCACAGTCCGCGACCTCTCCGCAGCGCTTCAGTACAACCAGCGCGCCCTCTCTGAAGCATCCAACGACCCCGACGCGCTGACGTTCCAGAATGTGCTTCGCTTCTTTATTGGTCGGGTCGATGAGGCCCTTGCTGGGTTCGAAGAGGTGCTGACGGCCCATCCCAACCATGGGACAACGTTGGTCTACTATGGCTTGATCGCCATGGAGTCCTGCAAGGCAGAGCTCGCCATCCAGAAGCTCGAGGCCGCAGTGGCGCTCCGCCCCAACGCCACCCTCCAGCAGGCACTTACCCGTGCCCGTGGAATCGCCGACGGGTCCGTGCCATGCGAGCCGATCGACATGATGGGCGGCCCTGCGGCAGGTCCTTCGACGCCCGCAGGTAGGCCAGCCCCCGAAGTTCTCGTGGCGGGGACCATCAATGCCCCCGCGATGACGCCAGGTGCCATCCTGTTCGTGAGCATCCGAGACCCCGCCGGAGGCCCTCCCCTCGGCGCCTTGCGTCTCGAGCCTACGGCATTCCCCATGTCCTTTGAGCTCACGACGGCCAACCTCTTGCCCATGGGCGGCGGGCGACCTGTTCCTGACCAGCTTCAGCTCACCGCACGTCTCGACTCCGATGGCGACCCGATGACCCGTCCACCCTCCGATCCCGCGGCGACGCTCACCACCGCCCGAGGATCTGCTGCGCTTGAGCTCACCCTAGAAGCCCAATGACCACGCGACACCTCTCGGCGTCCACCGCAGACATCACCAGCGCTGCGGACCTGCTCTCCGCGGGCAAGCTCGTCGCCGTCCCCACCGAGACCGTCTACGGACTCGCGGCAGATGCCAGCATCCCGACCGCAGTGGACGCCATCTTCACGGCCAAAGGTAGACCCGCTAACGACCCGCTCATTGTGCACTGTGCGCCGACACCGGACACCCTCGCGTGGTTACAAGAACACGAGTGGATCGCGCTCACCCCCGGCCCCTTGTCGGACTTGGCCCACGAGCTTGCTGCTGGATGGTGGCCCGGACCTCTCACCATGGTGCTGCCCCGCGGTCCTCGCGTCTCTGATCGCATCACCGCAGGCAAGCCCACGGTCGCGCTCCGGGTTCCTGCACATCCTGTCACCCAGCGGTTGCTGCGTGCCTTGGGGCGCCCCGTCGTGGCACCGAGTGCCAACCGGTTCGGTCGCATTAGCCCCACCACCGCAACGCACGTGATGCATGAGCTCGACGGTCGTATCGACGCCGTGCTCGACGGCGGTCCCTGCCCTGTCGGGGTGGAGTCCACCATCGTCTGTCCTACGGCGACGGGAGAGCTGCAGCTGCTCCGTCCGGGTGGGTGCCCGGCAGAAGATCTCGCAGCGCTGGCCCCGCTCGGCATCCCGGCGCCTACCCCAGACACCGAGGCACAGACGGCACCAGGACGTCTCCAGGGTCACTACGCACCCGGGACCGCCCTCGTCGCCCTGCGGGCCTGGCCCCCAAACCCTCCGCGTGTGCGAACGGCGGTGATCACCTGGGGGCCGCGTCCCCACCTGCCATGGGCCCACGCACAGCGTTGTCTGACCGAGCAAGGCGACCCGCGCGAGGCCGCACGACAGTTCTACGCCACACTTCGCGACATGGATCAGTGTGGAGCCGAGCAGATCCTCATCGAGGACATTCCCATCCAAGACGGTCTGGGGCGCGCGCTACAGGACCGTCTTGGCCGTGCCATCTACGGGTCCGGACATCACCCGAGGCCGTGACGTCGGAGCTTGTAGAGCAAGGTCGTCCGGGGCACCCCCAGCTCCCGGGCAGCCCGCGACTGGTTCCCCTCACACCGACGGAGCAAGGCCTCAAGCATGTCGCGCTCCTCAGCATACGGATCGGCGCGCCGCACAGGCTCCACCTCGGGCTCTATCGTGAGGTGCTCCGGTAAGATGGGCTGCCCCCCATAGAGCACCACCGCGCGGGTGAGCACATTGCGAAGCTCACGCACGTTTCCGGGCCATCGATGCGCCGAGAGGCGGTCGAGCGCAGCGGGTGAGCAGCGTGCCCCGGGGTGCGCCTGGGACAACAGATGCGTCACCAACTCCTCCAGATCTTCGAGGTGTTCCCGCAGCGCGGGGAGCTCGAGCTGAAGTACGCTTATACGATAGTAGAGGTCTTCCCGAAACGTGCCTTCGCGAACAGCTGCGCGCAGGTCTCTGTGGGTCGCACAGACGACCCGAACGTCTGGATAGCTTACCTTCGCCGCACCAAGAGGACGCACCTCGCCCGTTTCGAGTACACGGAGCAACTTGGCCTGCACATCGAGCGACATGTCGCCCACTTCGTCGAGAAACAGCGTGCCCCCGTTGGCCTGCGCAAAGGCCCCCACACGCGCCTCCACGGCCCCCGTGTAGGCCCCTTGCGCGGCGCCAAACAGCTCGGCTTCGACGAGTCCCTCGGGTAAGGCCGCGCAGTTTAGCGTCACCCATGGCCCATCGGCACGACCACCACAGCGGTGCAGCGCTCGTGCCGCAAGCTCCTTCCCCGTCCCCGAAGCGCCACGGAGGAGGACCGTAGCGTCGTGGTGGGCCACCCGCTCAAGCTGGGCAAAGAGCTCCTGCATTACGGACGATGAGCCCACCAACTCGTCCAGTCTTTTCTGACCCCGCCGAGCCGGTTGGACGATCTGGGGCTGCACAGAGAACACATGGTCGCCGATGCGAATCGGCTCATCTTCGAGCACGGGAAAGACCTCTCGGACACGTTGGCCCGCCACGTAGACCGGCTGGCCACCCGGCTCGACCATCACCCGCCCCCGCACCACACGAAGCACGACAGGTCGCGCATCGCCGGGGTCACCGAGCAAGAGGTCCGCGGACGCCCCAGTGATGACCACCCTCGACTGCTTGAGTACACGCGTTTCGCCCGCGAGTGGCCCCTCCTCGAACCGTAGCGTGGCCCGCGACATGGCGAGCCCCACTCCAGCCCCAACAAGAGACTCATGGGCAGGCATCCGACGCCACCGCGTCTCGACCGTCGCATCATCGGCAGGCAGCGGTCGCACCCTCAACGACAGCCCTCCAAAGTCAAGGGTGGCGCCTACCTCAAGACGGACCTCTCGGACCTCACGCCCCTCGATGCTTGCAGAGCGGCCCAGAACGTCGACCTGGAGTGCGTCTGCCGAGGGCATGACCCGAAGGTGATGTCGGCTCACCTGGTCAAAGGGCAACGCCAAGTCACAATCGAGGGCGCGTCCGATCACCACCGGATGCCCCGCATGGAGCCTCACGCGTACCAACCTCCGCTCTCCGTCGTAGACCTCAATCACCATGACTTGGCTCCCCGCATCCATGCTAACGTCACGCTCTTCTCTTGGTGATCGTGTGTCGACAACGAGTCTTCGCCGTTTCCGGATCGATGCCTGCCTCGGACGCGGAGGCTTTGGTGAGGTCTATCGAAGCACCATGACGCTCCCCTCGGGGATTGAGACAGAGGTGGCCCTCAAGGTCCTCCGCGTCGACATCGACCCGGCGAGTCAAGCAGCCCGCCGCCTCCAAGACGAGGGCATGCTTCTTGGACGCCTCAACCATCCCCACATCGTCCGCGTGTTCGACCTCGCCGAGCTCGATGGTCGCCTGACCCTCATCACCGAGTACGTACCAGGCATGGACCTTGCCGAAGCGCTGGACCTCGGGCCGATCCCCCTACGGCCTGCACTCGACATCACCTCCGCCATCGCATCCGCCCTGCATGCCGCTTGGTCCACCGTGCGTAGAGACACCCGCGAGCCTCTCCACTTGGTGCATCGCGATCTCAAGCCGGCCAACATCCGGTTGAGCATTCACGGTGATGTCAAGCTCCTCGACTTCGGCATTGCTTGGACCGATGCGATGCAACGGGCAGCCAAGACTCAGACCTCGGCACTGGTCGGAAGCCCGGTCTATATGGCACCCGAGCGGTTCACGCGTGACGCGAGCGCACCCGCTGCCGATGTCTTCAGCCTCGGATGCTGTCTGTTCGAAGCCGTGACGCGACAGCGCCTGTTTGATGGCTTTACGTTGATGCGCCTTGGAGGCCTCGCGCAAGACGAGCCGCGGTTCCACCAGACCGTGGATCAGCGCCTCGAGACACTCCCCGAGGACTGCCCGCCCGCTGTTCGCCAGCTCCTCGCCGACATGCTGGCCTGGCAGCCCGAGCGACGCCCCTCTGCGGACATTGTGGAGGCGATTCTCCGAGATATCAGCCAGCAGCTGCCACAGCCGGGCCTCATCACATGGATCCGACAGCAGCACTGGCACACCACACCGGAGCGCACTGGCCCTTGGGAAGGTCGCACGCTCGTGGAGTCCCTCGATTCGGAAGAGGCCGCCACCTGGGATGAGCCTCCACCTGAAGCCCCAACGGCTCCCCCCGTGAAACCGATGCGCCCCCTCTGGTGGATGGGGCTCGCCCTCTTCGGTGCCGTGCTCTTCCTCACGGTCCTTGTGGGTTCACAGCGCAGTACGCCGACGGCGTCTATGCCCCGTCCCGCTGCCCTACCTGCAAACCCCATCGTTGACGTGCCGCCGCGAACCAACGATCCGCGTGCTTCGGCAGATGCCACGGAGGCAGCGCCGACGCCGACCGTGGAACATTCTCGTACAACGCCACGGCCCCCTGCCAGCACGCCACCCCTCACCGCAGACACAACCCGACGCGGACAGGTGATCCTCGATGCAGACCAGCAAGAGGCCCACGTATGGGTAGTCAGCGCCACCGGTGAGGCGTACCGCCTTCCCTCTTCATCGATTCCCGTGGGCGCCTATCGGATCGAGGCCTCCTTTGAAGGTGCGGCGCGGACCGATGCTGGCGCACTCCTCGTCGAGACGGACGCGCCCAAGCGGGTACGGTGCTCCGCGCGTATGCGTCGTTGCAGCGTCTCGCCCTGATGCGAGTGACATCGGCCCTCGATACCCGTGCTACGCTCTCGTCATGAAGACCCGACGCCTCCCCGGAACAGACCTAGACCTCTCCATCGTAGGTTTTGGTGGCTGGGCGATCGGCGGCGACTATTGGGGAGATGACGTCAGCGACGAGCGAAGCACGCGGGCCATACAACGCGCGCTCGAGCTGGGGATCAACTGGTTTGATACGGCGCCCATCTATGGCGAGGGGCACAGTGAGTCCGTTCTGGTGAAAGCCCTCGGCAGTGACCTCAAGCGCGTCACCCTCGCCACCAAGGTCGGCGTGCGGTCCATTGGCGACCACATGCAGAGTCAGCTCACGCCTGAATGGATCGAGGAGGACCTCCACACGACCCTCCGCCGTCTAGGTGTGGACTGTATTGACTTGCTTCAGGTTCACTGGCCGTGCGAGTTCGGCACCCCCCTCGAAGACACCTACGCCGCGCTCGACAAGCTCCGGCAACAGGGCAAGTTCCGGTACCTCGGGGTGTGCAACTACAATGCGGCTTCGCTGGAGCAGATCGCGGCCATCACCCCACTGGTCAGTGTGCAGACGGGGTACGGCCTGCTCCGACGTGAGGCAGAAAACGGCCTCATCCACACAGCGCAACGACTCCACATCGGTGTGTTCGCCTACGAAGCCCTCTGCCGTGGCCTCCTCACCGGTAAGTTCACGACACCACCGAAGTTTCCAGAGACAGACATGCGCTCCCGCGACGACCGCTTCAAGGGCGGTCGCTTTTTCCATGCCCAGAGGCTTGCCGCAGATCTCGCAAAAGTCGCACGCCGTCTGGGCGTTCCCCCTGCCGCCGTGGCCATCGGATGGGTGGCCTCGCGACCCGGAGTCACCTCCGTCATTGTCGGTGCCAAGGGCCCAGAGCAGGTCGAGCAAAACGTTCTCGCCGCCAACATTGTCGACCGCACCAAGGCCTGGCAGATCGTCGACCGTATCGCCGCCGTGCATGGCGGAACCCCGCGCTAGTCAAAGCGTCTCGACGTCGATGCGACAAATGATGCCTCGAGGGTAGACCCCTGCTGCAGTCCTCGAACGCCAATCCCACAGGCGATGAGGTGCTGCATCACAATCACAGAGGCGGCATCGAGGTCGGCATCCGTCGGCGCCCGCAGCATCATCTGCTGCCCCTCCGCTTCTCGTGCGGCGGTCACTTCCCAATTTGGAAGCTGGTCGCGAAGCACATCGAGCTTCAGGTCGCCGGCTGCCAGCGACCATGTGGCCTGCCGTCGCTGCTCCGTGACGTCGCTGACGCTTCCCTGCCGCACCAACGTGCCTCGGTCCACCATCACCACCCAGTCGCAGATACGCTCGAGCTCGTAGAGATCGTGACTAGAGACCACCATCGTAGCCTCCCCTTGCATGGCCTGAAGCACGTCGCGTACGCCTGCAGCCTGCACGGGGTCGAGACCAGCCATGGGCTCATCGAGCAGCACGAGCTCGGGCGTTCCGAGCAGCGCCGACGCCACCGCAACGCGACGCCGCATACCGTGTGAAAGCGCTTGAATACGCTCCCGGCAACGCTCCATGAGGTTGACTTGCGAGAGACGGGTTTCAGCTTCGACCACTGCATCTGCCCAGGACATCCCCTGCAGTAAGGCAAGATGTACAAGAAACTCATGCGCCGTGTGACGTGGAGGAAGGTCTGCATCTTGCGGCAGAACGCCCAGACGCCCCCGAAGCGCGTTCGGGTCAAAGGCATCGAGGCCGAGCACCTCGATCTCGCCCTCATCCTGCTCGAGGAAGCCCCCCACCACGCCAAATGCCGTCGTCTTTCCCGCACCGTTGGGCCCAATGAACCCGGCGAGACTCCCACGAGGAATGTGGAAGCTCAGCGTGTCTAGCGCCCGTCGTGCGCCGAACGTCTTCGACACCCCGTCAAACCGTAGTGCGTCGGTCACAGGTCCCTCCTAGAAAAGAAGAGGAAGCCCACTCCGGTGAAGGCCAGAGAGACGGCGGCGCACATGAGGGTCCCGGTCCACCATGGCGTGCCCAGCTGATAGAAGTTTTCGTACCAATACGCAGGGAAGAAGGTCACGAACGGGTCCAACACGAAGGTCACGGAATCCAATGCGTCGATCTCTGGCAACACGGGCATAATCCAGGAGACCGTGGTCAGTACGAGCGCGATCACACGCGCCCACCCCGGCGTGCCAACCATCTGAGAAGCCATCATCCCCAGTCCCACAAACGGAACGCAGAAGAGCACCGCAGCACCCCCGCCCGACATCATGCCCGCGATCAGGGGCAGCAACGGCTGGGGTGCCATCCGGAACCATGCAAAGCACAACACCGCAACGACCGAGACCGTCGCAGCACCAAGGACCAACACCAGCTGCCCGACATAGCGCCCGAGCACAAGCTCTAGACGCGCCACCCGTAGCGCCTCGAACCGAATGGCTCGGTTCTGGACGTCGACGGCAATGGTCTCCGCCGCAGTGGTCGCGGCCAAGAACGGCATAAATAGCATCCCGAACCACTGCTGAAACACGCCGATCAGTGGACGCTCGACAAGGTGATCGATCCCGTCCCCGTCGCCCGCGAAAAAGGAGAGCATGTCCTGAACGCGCCCACTCTCGATCATTCGGGTGGTCATCGCGCCGGGACGGCTGACCGTAGGGAGAGAGAACTGCTCGGCCACGCTGTTTTCCATGACGAGGAGCGACTCCAAGAAGATGGCGGCGCCACCCACGTTGGCGATCAAGAACACGAGCACGAGCGCCAGCGCCTGCCATGTGCGCACCGCACGCAGCACCTCGAACCTCGCCACCAACACGATGTCGCGCAGTGCTGTCATGGCTGATCCGCCGACACGAGGACGTCGATGTAATCGAGGAGCTCCGGATCGATGTATGCCGTGGGATCGGTCGAGTTCTCTTGCAGGTTGGTGATCTGCTCCGCCGACAAGGTCTCGAGCATGCGGTCTTCGGTGCTGACCAGCGTGTTCATGATGTCCGCGGTCATCGCCATCACATCACGGCGGGAGGGCTCCACATCTCCCTCCGCCATACGCACGAACTCCTCCGCAATATCGCGAAGCTCTTGGTTCATGTCATCCGTGGCTGCATCGATATCCGCGAGTTGGTCATCGGATGGATCGACATCATCGATCAGGGCAGCGCGGGTCTGGGCGAGGCGGACATCCATCGCATCCTTCGCATCTGCGAGGGCAGCCGAACGCTCCGCCGGATCCCCCTCTTCGAGGGCCTTAATCCAGTTCTCGTCTGCGTCGGTCGCGTCCGTGTCTACCTCGACGTCAATCTTCACCTTCGGGGTGTTCTCAGCCGGTTCAGTGCGTGACGCGCTCGGTGTCCTATCTTCCTTGTCGGTTCGTGATGCTGGAGAGGCCTCGGAGCGCGCGTTGCTTGCCATGCCGGTCGCCAACGCCGTGGCAAAGCCACTCCGCACCCCCGCACGCGCGTTCGCACGCCGTGCGTCTTGGAGTTCGTCTTGAAGCTCACGCATCTCGGCGCGGTTGGAGGTCCCCCCCACGCCGAAGCCCAACACGAACGCCGTGAGTCCCACAAGTCCCATGCCCAGTACATTCGTGCGCTTCATCTCTATCCCTCCGGATCAAAGGCGTTCGTGCCGGCTCGCCGTGCATCCAGCCACGACTTCAGAATAAGCACGGCAGCCTGCTGATCGATGACCAGCTTTCGTTTTGCCCGTGACATCCCCGCCGCGATGAGCTGTCGCTCGGCATCGACGGACGTGAACCGCTCGTCCACGTAGGCCACGGGTAGGCGTGACCGTTCCGCCAAGGCCTCGCCAACTTGGCGCGCCAGCTTGGCCGAGCGCTGCTCTGACCCGTCTAGCTCCAACGGTAGCCCGACCACCAGCTGAGTTGCCCGGTGCTTCTTCACCAGGTCTTCGAGGGCCTCGGCATCCTTGACGACAGAACGACGCGAGAGCGTCGTCACCGGATGGGCCATCATGCCCAACCCATCGCTCACGGCAACCCCAATGGTCTTTGTGCCCACATCTAGTGCTAGCGCGATCATCATGCCCTCGTCCCCGTCGTCGTCAGCGCCACGGCGCACGTGCAAGCCGCTTCTTTCCTTCGGACAGAACCCGACCGCTATTTCATTGCACAGATCAGAAGCCGGCGCTAACACCTGTACACACGTTCAGGAGTCCAGCATGCGTGCGGCGCTGCTCAGCCAAGGAGACGAGGTGCTCCAGGGGCACATCGTTGACACCAATTCCGCTTGGTTGGCCGACGCACTCATTGCACTCGGCATCGAGGTGATCGAGCACCGAACTGTGGGCGATGACCTCGAGCTGCTCACCCGTGCCTTCCAGGTCCTGACCGAGAGCTACGATGTTATCCTCTCGACCGGCGGCCTTGGGCCCACCTGCGACGACCTCACCTCCGAAGCCATGGCCGCTGCGGCTGGTGTGGCGCTCGCATTCGACGCAGAGGCCCACGAACACATTGTGGAGCGCTACGCGCGAGCGGGCCGTGCCATGGCTGCCGCCAACCGAAAGCAGGCCTATCTCCCCGTGGGTGCAACACGCCTCGACAATGCCCACGGCACCGCTCCCGGGTTTCTGCTCACGGTCCCACGTCCTACCGGTTCGCCCTCCTTGCTCGTGGCGCTCCCCGGCCCCCCCAACGAGATGAGGCCGATGTTTGAGCGCCAGGTCACCCCTGCGCTCGTACAACGCAGTGGCCGAACCCCCGACCATCGCATGGTGCTGCGAACCACCGGCATCGGTGAGTCGGCGCTCCAAGACCGCATCGGTACACTCGATGCGCCTGGCGTACGTCTCGGCTTTCACACCACACCCGGCGAGAATCGCGTCAAGCTCGCTGCCCATCCTGATGTACCGCTTTCCGACCTGCATGCCGTCGCCACACGTGTGCATCACCAACTCGGTGATGTGGTCTTCTCGGTAGAGGGTCCCGATGACGCTCCCCGAAGCCTCGCCGCAGTCATCGGGGACCGGCTGGTGCATACCGAGTCCACCTTTGCCGTCGCAGAGTCGTGCACGGGTGGGCGCATCGCATCGCTTCTCACCTCCGTCCCTGGCGCGAGCCGCTGGTTTCTTGGCGGCATGGTCGCCTATGCCAACCAGCTCAAGCAGCAGGTCCTCGGCGTTCCCGACGCACTGCTCCATCAGTTTGGCGCCGTCTCGGAGCCCGTGGCTGCGGCGATGGCCGAGGGCATGAGAGCCCTCACCTCGAGTGACATCACGCTCGCCACCACGGGTATCGCAGGCCCGGGCGGCGGCACGCCATCCAAGCCAGTGGGCTTGGTCTGCTTCGCCGTCTGCACAGCCGCGGGCACGGTCACTTCGGCCCGTCGCTTTCAGGGCAACCGACATCGCGTTCAAGTGCTCGCATCTGCCCACGGGCTCGATCTCGTGCGACGCACCCTCTCCCCATCTCCTTCTCACTGACCCGTTTACCCCGAGGCCAACATGCCAAAAGCACGCACCCCCAAGACCGTCAACGCACCTTCCGACCAACGTGAGCGCACCCAAGCTATCGATGCCGCCATCGCGAGCATCGAGCGCAGCTTCGGAAAGGGCTCCATCATGCGCTACGGCACGGCCGAAGTGCCCAAGGTCGAAAAAATCCCCACGGGCTGCATCAGCCTCGACATGGCTCTCGGCATTGGCGGTGTGCCCAAGGGCCGCGTCATCGAGATCTTCGGCGCAGAATCTAGTGGTAAGACGACCATGGCCCTTCAGATCGTCGCCGAAGCCCAAAAGATGGGCGGCAGCGCCGCCTTTATCGATGCCGAGCACGCGCTCGACATCAACTACGCTCGAGCACTTGGCGTCAACGTCGAAGAAATGCTGATCAGCCAGCCCGACCATGGTGAGCAAGCCCTTGAGATCGCAGAGGTCCTCGTTCGGTCGGGAGCGATCTCCGTGGTCGTCGTCGACTCGGTCGCCGCGCTCGTGCCGCGGACTGAGCTCGAAGGCAACATGGGCGATGTCTCCCCCGGTGCACAGGCCCGGCTGATGTCCCAAGCCCTCCGAAAGCTCACGGGCGCCATTCACAAGTCCGAATGTGTGGTCATCTTCATCAACCAGACCCGTATGAAGATCGGCGTCATGTTCGGCTCTCCCAAGACCACCTCTGGCGGCAACGCGCTCAAGTTCTATGCCTCTGTCCGACTCGAGATCGCACGGGTGGGTGCCATCAAAAAAGGCGAGCAGGTGCTCGGCAACCGAACCCGCATCAAGGTCGTCAAGAACAAAGTGGCGCCACCGTTCCGTCAGGTCGAGTTCGACATCTACTACGGCAAGGGCGTGAGCTGGGCTTCAGAGTACCTCGACCTCGGCCAAGAGTCCGGCATCGTCAAGAAGAGCGGGTCTTGGTACTCGATCGATGGCGACCGCATCGGACAGGGTCGCGAACATGCACGAGACTTCTTGATCGAGAACCCCGACATTGCCGAGAAGGTCAAGCTCGACATCCTCCGGCACAACGGCATGCTTGAAGATGATGAGGTGGGTGCACCTATTCACGGTGACGTCGAGCAGCCTCCGCTTTAAGGTGCCCCCATTCAAGGGCAGGGCAACCTCGGCTAGCCGGGTTAGCCCACGTCCCCGATGGAGGGCCAGATGAAGGCATCAGAGATTCGGCGTCGCTACCTCACGTGGTTTGAGCAGCGAGGTCACCTCGTTGTGCCCAGCGCACCGCTCGTTCCGCAGAACGACCCGACACTCTACTTCGTCAACGCCGGTATGGTGCAGTTCAAGGACATCTTCACGGGACAGGAGACCCGTCCTGCACCCCGCGCAGCAAGCGTACAGAAGTGCCTGCGCGTCAGCGGAAAGCACAATGACCTCGAGAACGTAGGGCGCACACCGCGTCACCACACCTTCTTCGAGATGTTGGGGAACTTCAGCTTTGGGGACTACTTCAAAGCCGAGGCCATTCCCTTCGCGTGGGAGCTGCTCACGGGCGAGTTTGGCCTCGATCCCGAGCGCTTGTGGGTCACTGTCTACAACGATGATGACGAGGCTCACGACATCTGGCGGAGCATTGACTTCCCCGCCGAGCGGATTCAGCGCCTCGGCGCCAAAGACAACTTCTGGTCGATGGGTGACACGGGCCCCTGCGGTCCATGCACCGAGATCCACTACGACCATGGTGCACATCTCGACCCGAAGGGCGGCGGTCCTGCCACCGAGTCCGACCGCTATGTCGAAATCTGGAACCTCGTGTTCATGCAGTACGACCAAGCGGCTGACGGCACGCGAACACTGCTTCCCTCCCCCTCCATCGATACCGGCATGGGCCTCGAGCGCCTCGCCGCCATCAAGCAGGGGGTCTACAGCAACTACGACACAGACCTGTTCACCGGGCTGCTCGACACCACGGCGCGCCTTGCGCAGATCAAGCAGGGTGCAGACGCAGAGCAAGATGTCGCTCTGCGCGTCATCGCCGACCACGCTCGAGCGACAGCCTTCCTCGTCGCGGACGGGGTCATGCCGTCCAACGAGGCTCGCGGGTACGTACTCCGACGCATCATGCGACGGGCCATCCGATTTGGCGTGAAGATCGGTCTTGACCGGCCCTTCTTCCACAACGTCACCGACCACGTCCTCCGTGACTTTACCGAGGCCTACCCCGAGCTCGCCGAGCGGGCGTCCTTCGTCGGCGAGGTCGTCCAAGCTGAGGAAGACCGCTTCCGTCGCACCCTCGACCGCGGCATGAAGCTGCTCGATCAACAGCTTGAGCGCGTCGGCACGGGGGGAACACTCCCGGGTGAGGTGGCCTTCACCCTCTCCGACACCTACGGCTTCCCACTCGACCTCACCGCACTGATTGCCGAAGAGCGTGGCCAGTCGGTCGATGAGGCTGGCTTCACCAAGGCGCTTGCTGCGCAGCAAGCTGCAGGTCGTGCGGCGTGGAAGGGTAGCGGCGAGGCCGCTGTCACAGCGATCTGGCGCGACCTCGCTCGAGAGCACGGAGAGTCCGACTTCCGCGGGTATGACGACCTACAAGGGGAGTCCTCCATCGTGGCGCTCGTCCAGACCGAAGAGGGTTCACCCACCTCATCCGTCGCCACCCTCGGCGAAGGTCATGAGGGCATCGTCGTGTTGAACAGCACGCCGTTCTACGGCGAGTCCGGCGGCCAAGTTGGCGACACTGGGTTCCTCCGCAGTGGCCAGGCGGTGGCGCGCGTCACCGACACGCAGCTCTCCGCGGGCCTGCGTCTCCATCATGTCGTGGTCGAGTCCGGTGAGCTCGAGGTCGGCGCGTCGCTCGTCGCCGAGGTCGACGCGTTGCACCGCGATCCCACTCGGCGCAACCACACCGCTACCCATCTTCTCCACGCCGCCCTTCGGAATGTTCTCGGAGAACATGTCACCCAGAAGGGCTCGCTGGTGGGTCCCAACCGTCTTCGCTTCGACTTCTCGCATCACAAGCCCATGACCCAAGACGAACTTCGCCGCGTTGAAGACCTCGTCAACGAGCAAGTCCTCGCCAACACCGAGGTGGGTGTGGCATCCATGAGCTTTGATGCGGCCCGTGAGGCCGGCGCCATGGCCCTGTTCGGCGAGAAGTATGGCGATGAGGTCCGCGTGGTGGACGTTCCCGGGTTCAGTGTGGAGCTCTGCGGTGGCACGCACGTCTCACGTACTGGCGATATCGGCCAGCTCGTGGTTCAGAGCGAGTCAGGTGTTGCCGCAGGTGTGCGGCGCATCGAAGCCCAAACCGGCGATGGTGCACGGCAGTGGGTCCGTGGTCAGCTGGCCCAGCTTCGCGCGGCTGCTACCGCCGCGAAGACCAGTCCCGACAGGCTCGTCGACACCCTCGAGACCATCTTGGTCGACCGTCGCAACGTCAAGCGCGAGCGCGACACGCTCATCGCCCAGATGGCCGCACAGGCCGCAGGCGACCTCTTGAGCAACGCCAAGCAGGTGGGCGACGTGAAGGTCCTCGCGGCACGTATCGACGGAGACCTACGAAAGCAGGCGGACACGCTCCGTGACCAGCTCGGGTCGGCCGTTGTCATCCTCGCCGCCGAGCGTGGTCCCAAGGTCCAGCTCCTTGTCGCCGCCACCAAGGATGTCGTCGACCGGGGCGTGCACGCAGGCAAGCTCATCGGTGAGCTCGCGCCCATGGTCGGCGGGCGCGGCGGTGGGCGGCCAGACATGGCGCAAGCTGGTGGCAAAGACAGCAGCGGCATCGATGCTGCGCTAGCCCGAGGCGTCGCGTTGGCCGAAGAAGTCCTTTCATAGGGTCCCAACGGCTCGCTCGCAGATGGTCAGCCTCTCGCTGCCTTCGCGGCCGTGACGAACTTCATGCGCAGCTCGTCGAGCAAGCTCGCGAGGAGCTTCTGCTCCTCTTCGTCGAGGTTGCCCTGGGTCTTGGACTCCAACATACCCAAGATGTCAATGGCGTGACGCGCAAGCCCGAGGTTTTGCTCGACTTCCGACGCGCCCGCTGGCGTCTCACCCATCTGCGCGAGGGCGGACTGCGCGAGGGAGATCGCAAAGGATGAAAAGGTCACCGGGATTTCTTCGGTACGTTCAGACACGCTGACTCCATGTTCCACGGCCATGTGTAGACGCCTACCGACGTTTGGCAACCCGCCTGTCCTGAACACATGGCGAAGACGGACCGGTTATGGCTCCACCGGCCCCGGAGTCCCCTTTGCTACGCCTTGTGATCGGATGTGCGCTCTGCTTGAGTCTCGCGATGCCCGTCGAGGCATCCGCGCAGGGGTTTACGTTTGGACCGGCGAGCCTCGGACGTGTCAAGCGCTCTGGTGACCCACCCGAGGTGCTGTTCACGCGTGCCGAGCTCATGATCAAACGTGGTGCCTTCGACCGCGCAATCCTCGTTCTCAATGAGCTGCGCAACTTCCACCGCGACGACCCCCTGTCTGTCGACGCGCAGCTGCTGTTGGCCGACGTGCGCTTCAAGAAAGGCGACCTCGAAGAGGCCCGCTACGCCTATGAAGAGTTTGCGACCTACCACCCGCGTCACCCCGCCATGGACCACGTGAGCTACCACATCGGGCTCTGCATCTGGAAGCGGGCACCACGTCTCGCGGGACGCGACCAAGCTCGCGTTCGCTCGGCCGTCAACGCGTGGACTGGCTTCTCCGACCGATTCCCAGACTCCATCTACCGGCCAGAGGTCGAGAGTCGTCTGGAGAAGGGTCGAAATCGGCTTGCGGCAAGTGAGATCCACGTCGCTCGTTTCTATGCGAAGCGCGATGGATGGGCGGCCGTACGCGGTCGTGCCACCTACCTCCTTCGGCGCTGGCCGCGTTCGCGCTACTCGGAAGAAGCGCTCGCATGGCTGGCCACCTCCAACCACCGAATCGGGCGGGTCGACGATGCGCAACAGGCGCAGCAACGGCTCCTCGAGAGCTTCCCCGACACGGCGTGGGCCAACCGGGTCGCGGCGGTACTCAGCGAGCCGCCGGGGTCGCCGCCCGAAGAAGAACGGTTTGTGCGCCCTTATCGGATGAGTGGCTTCAACCCGAGCCAGATGCCACCGCAGTAGACGAGTCGCTGTCACCTGGTCCGCCGGCACCGCCGGATCGCACAATTCCGTCCGGTGCAGCGAAACATACGTTGACACACAACTGACCCACAAGCTAGTTGTGCGTGCATTCTGGAATTCCAGAAATCATGGAGGACGCTATGACAAACTTCAATCTTCGCCTTGTGGCGACACTTGCTTCTCTGACGCTCATCGCTTGCGGCGGCTCCGACGAGACCGACGGCACCGACGGCACCGACGCTGACACCGACAGCACCACTGCCTGCGACGTCACCATCCAGTCGACCTTCCCTGAGCTCGATGCCGCTGATGTCTACTACCGAACCGCCATCGAGGTCGAGTTCAACGGTGATGAGTCCACCACCGGCTCGATCGCAGTGACCGACGGCGCTGGCGCCGAGGTTGCTGGCACGACCACCTTCAGCGAAGATGGCGAGACCCTCGTCTTCACGCCTGACGTTCCACTCACCAGCGAGACGACCTACAACTTCGACGTCTCCTTCAGCTGCGACAACGGTACCGCCGTGCCGTTCAGCTTCACCACCGGCATCACTGGCCCAAGTGTTGATGCTGCTGCACTCGTCGGCAACGTCTACAACGTCGACATCTTCAGCGGCCGTATCACCAAGCCAGAGGGCATTCAGGACGTGGCAGAGGGTCTCCTCGCCAAGCTCGATGCGGATGTCTACGTGCTCGTCAGCCCAACCGACTTCGACGCCAAGGCCAACACGGTCGGCATGAGCGGCGCGCTCGGCACCGTCGATGGCGACGGCAACGTTGTCCAGGACATCTGCACACCTTCCATCGAGTTCCCGATCGCAGCTGACTTCGCGGAGAACCCATACTTCGAGATCGTCGCTGACACCGTGGCACTCCCAGAGATCGAAGGCGTCATGCTCGACCTGACCGACGTCGCACTCTCTGGCGCGTTCAACCCTGACAGCCAGAGCATCGTCGGTGTGAGCCTCGCGGGTAGCGCTGACATTCGTGACATCGCTCCCCTCCTCGGCAGCTCTGCTGACGAGGCGTGCCTCCTCGTCAACACCGTGGCTGGCATCGACTGCGAGACCTGCCCAGACGGCCAGAACTACTGCCTGTCCGTCGAGATCAAGGACCTCGCTGCTGACAGCGTGGATGCAACCCTTGAGGTCGTGACCGACAAGGACGCTGCAGCCAACGACGCAGCCGCCAAGAAGGACGCAAGCGCCTGCTGGGGCATGTGAGTTCTTTCAGGTCAGCTTGACCTGACTGGGGCGTCTAGCATCCGCTAGGCGCCCTTTTTTTATGGGTTCGCCTGCTCGATCCATGCCGCGAGCGATGCGTCTGTTCCGGCCTCGGCACATACGCGTCCAAAGTCTTCTGGCGGACGCACACAGAACGAGACCTCCTCACCGCTTCGGGGATGGGTGAGATGAAGTCGCGCGGCGTGAAGCATCGGCCGCGACTCGGGAAGTAGACCCCGCATCCAAGCCGACGGCTGACATCCTCGTCGCTTGTACTGGTGGTCGCCCAACAAGGGACAGCCTAGCTCGGTGAGGTGCACACGGATCTGATGGGTACGGCCGGTCTCAAGACGACAAGCCACCAGGCTTGTGCCGCGAGCCATGTCCACGACGCGGTAGTGCGTCACCGCGCGACGTACGCCGGGCGTGTCTTCGCGCAGGGAGGCCATGCGGGTGCGATGCGTGGGGTGACGTCCGAGCCACGTATCGACAGTGCCGGACATGCGCTTGGGCCGCCCGTAGACCACGGCCACATACTCTCGATGTGCATGATGGCTGGCAAACTGCGCTGCGAGCGCTTGATGCGCCTGGTCATGCTTGGCCACAACCATCAGCCCACTCGTTCCGCGGTCTAGGCGATGAACGATCCCGGGACGTGTGACGCCGCCGACGCCAGAGAGACCCTGAACATGATGCAGCAAGGCATTCACCAGCGTTCCGGAGGCATGCCCCGGGGCTGGATGAACCACCATGCCCGGCGCCTTGTTGACGACCACCAGGTCGGCGTCTTCAAAGACGATGTCGAGGGGAAGATCTTCCGCCATCGCGCGGTCTGGCTGCGGCGGCGGAACCACGACCGTCGCCACATCCCCCTCACTGACCTTGTGCCGACGACGCGTGATGGGCTCACCATTAAGCGTCACGGCCCCCTCATCAATCAACGCCGCGATGCGTGACCGCGACAATCCCTCCACGTGGGTGCTCAACGTCGCATCTAGACGCCCGGAGGACGTGAGGATGACCTCTACCGTTCGTGCCTCAGTCACCGCTCATGCGCCGCATGTAGCCGTCCACCAGCCACGCCTCCTCAATCTGCAACAGACGAGCAACCTGCTGAACGTAGCCGCGCACAAATGCAGGCGCCGACGGCAAGGCATCGTAGCCTTCGGCCTCAATCGCCTCGAGAAAGCCGGGTGAGATGCGTGTCTGATCGGAGACTGCGGAGAGGGCAAGCCCCCTTCGCTCACGGATCGCCCGGATGAGCGCGCCGGATGGCCCGTGCTGCTCCATCAAGCCGTTTACCTCTGCCTCGGATGGCCCTGTCGCACCCACCGGCGGAGGAGGAAGGGTTGGGGGTGACCAGCTCGAAGGCGGCCCATCGAGCAGCGGGTCGAGCGTCGCCGGCACCTCCGTGGCTGCTGTCGCATAGGCTTCTTCGGTTCTGAGCTCTGCAACGGCCGCGGGATCTGGCAGTGGCGCCATCGCCGACGGTCGCGATGTCCGGAAGGCCGAAGGCGCGGCAGCAACCGCATCGATGGCCGGCTCGGCCCCTGGGGAATGCGGTACAGGCCCGACGCCAAGGTGTGTGGTGGCATGAACCAGCTCTGCGGCCGCAGCCACCGACGGATGGAGCAGCGCACCCGATGCACGGTCCCAGAGGTCATCCGCCGACACCGTGGAGGCGCCCTCCCCTACAAGTGCGAGCATCGCATCATAGCGACGCCGACGCCCACCGTCGGACAACACCGCCCACGCCTCATCGAGCTGTGTGCGGGCGAGATCGAGTGCACCGGTGTTGCCACCTTGCTGTACCGTCGCGTCACGGCGCCGCATCAGGTGCCCTACTGCCCGACCGTACGCCGCTCGGAGCTCATCGAACGACACGTGAGCAGGAACGCCGAGCTGTTCATAGAATCCCTGTGTCATGTCGACCTCTGTCCTCGCCCTTCTCGTCGCATGGCACATGACGGTTGGCAAGGATGAGCGGCCGCTCAAGGTCGGGATTCGTCCGTTACCGCGGCCACCAACGCGTCCATCAACGTTGGCTCCTGCCTCGGAAATACGGTTCGAAGGTCGATCAGTAGGGCATTGTTCTGGACTCGACACACCACCGGCCGTGTCCCCATGCGAAGACGGTTCTTCACGTGGTCTGGACGGGGCGTCCCTATCCGCACAGCGGGTGACACCAGACGCTCGGAGGGCATCGAACCACCTCCCACGCGGCCCTCGGAGTCTACGACGGTCGCATGAAGTCCCAGACGTTGCGCGTGGGCGACGAACGCCTGCGAACGCGTCGCTAGGACGTCGGCGGAGAGATGCATCAACTCCCGGACGGGCACCTTCTCCTCCATCACGTGCTGCCGAAGTGTCGTCTCGAGCGCTGCGAGAGACACCTTGTCCAGGCGAAGCGCGCGGTAGAGCGGATGACGACGCAGCCGCTGAATCACCTCACGACGGCCAATGCAGAGACCACACTGTGGACCGCCAATGAGCTTGTCACCGCTAAAGAGCACCACGTCCGCGCCAGCCTTGACGGCTTCACGAACATCGGGTTCACCGGCCTCGCCATACATCGCGCCGCTGCCGACATCGACGACCACGGCAAGTCCACGCGCCCTTCCCAATCCGACGAGCTGTTCGAGCGGCGTTTCTTCGGTGAATCCCACAAGCTCAAAGTTGGAGGCATGCACCCGCAGCAACACCGCACTTCTGTCCGTCAATGCACGTTCGAAGTCCGCCAGACGGGTTCGGTTGGTTGTACCCACCTCGACGAGGCGCGCCCCACCCGCCTCAATGATGTCGGGGACGCGGAAGGAGCCACCGATCTCAACCAACTCCGATCGACTGATCAAGACCTCTTGGTCTCGAGCGAGGGCCGTGAGTGACAGCAATACGGCCGCTGCGCAGTTGTTGACCGCAATGGCCTCTTCTGCGCCCGTCCACTGCGTGAGGAGCCGACGCACCCCTTGCAGGCGCTCCCCTCGCTTCCCCGTCGAGAGATCGAGCTCCGCATTTGCATAGTTCGACGCCACGTCCGCTGCCGAGGCTACAGCAGCGGCACTCCATGGGGCACGCCCGAGGTTGGTGTGCAGCACCACACCTGTGGCGTTGATGACCGGCACAAGCGAGGGTCTGGCCAGCCTCTCGAGTCGTTCTCGCAGGCGATCATAGACCTCTGCGCGCGTACACCCCGTGCCCTCTTGTCGAATCTCTTGGAGCAGCGCGCGCGCGACGTGCTTCACGAGGTCTCGCGGCATGTCGCGGAGGGTCTCGTGCTCAAGAATGTCATTCATCTTCGGTAGGTTGCGACGCGGGTCATCAGACATGGGTGTTCTCATCAATGGCCTGCGCGTGCGCGCGTTGCATGGCAGCCCAAGCCACCCCCCGAACAGCGGCATCATCGGCCCGTCCCAACCATGCCACGTCGATGGCCGGTCCAGACGCCCCAATGCAGTGGGCGTGCATGTGGTCAATGCCGCCCGACAACAAGTCCCTCGCACCCACGAGACCACCCAAGATATAGATATGTGATGGTTGAAAGAGATTAACGAGCGTCACCAAGCCACGCCCAAGCGCCTCGGAGGCCTGCTCGAAGACCTGCCGGGCTGCCGTGTCGCCCTCACGCGCCATCGCTGCAAGTTCTTCGCCCGCGCGGGGCGAATGTGACGCAATGGGTAGTCCGTGCTCCTGAGCGGCCGCGATGAGCCCCCAGGTGCCGAGGCTGCTCTCGAGGCAGCCCACCGCGCCACACCCACACCGACGGCTGCCCCCGGCGAACACATGACCGACCTCTGCGCCAAAGCCACTCGCTCCGCGGACAAGCTGGCCACCGGAGAGAATGCCTCCGCCGACGCCCGTCCCCAGCGTGAGCACGATGGCATCGCGGTGACCATTCGCGACGCCCAGTGCCGCCGCGTTCGCATCATTCTCCACGACCACCGGCGCATCGAGGGTGCGCGCGAGATCACCCGCAATGTTGACCTGGTCCCACATGGGGAAGTTGGGAGAGGCGACCACACACCCACCGTGCACAAAGCCGGGCACGGCCACGCCGACGCCGTCCACGGACTCACCCGCACCACAAAGCTCCTGAATCGCTTCCACGACCAGCGCGCAGACCGCGCGCCACTCTCGTTCAACGAGTGTTCTGCGCGCCCATTGCAGCGGGGTGCCTTCATCCGACAACCGTGCAGCTCTTACCCCAGAACCCCCAATATCGACGCCAAACCATGCCATAGACTCGCCCTGCCCCGTCCTCCGCACTAACATCTCACCATGGCTGAACCACTTCTGTACCGTCACTGTCCTGACCCCCATGAAGCACGCATCACCTGCGTCGCGAGTGGCCCCTCTGGCGCGCGCGCATCTGGCGACGTTCTCGGTGTCGTAGCCGTCATCCCTCCCGGTCACACCGGACAGATCCTCCGCCTCGGTGAGGGCTCCGAGATCGGAGCGGTCGCCGTGTCCCGCGATGGCCGCCTTGTCGCGTGGGGTGATGCCGCGGGCACTTTGTCTGTACACCGGACCGATGACGGTTCCGAGATCTGGCGTCAGACCAGCGATGACAGCGCAAAGGCCACGACAGCGCTTACGTTTCACCGCAATGGACACTTGCTGGCAAGTCTCGGTCGCGATGGTCGTATCCGCATCCAAGACATTCAGAGTGACAAGCGCATCGGGACGTTCGAGTCGTTTCAGGGACCGACGCTGCAATACCAGCCCGATGGGGAATATCTCCTCACGATCGACTCGACCGGCCAGGTCAATCTCCTCGATGCCTCCACACGGGAGCTGTTCTCCCGACCCGGACCGACGGGTGGTGCGCGGGTGGCCACCTTCACGCCAGATGGCCAGTGGATCATTGCCGCCGGCTCGAGCGGTGTGGCCAAGATCGACACCCACTACGACTCGGTTGTGCCCGATCGCGTGTTGAACAGCGAGCGTAGCTCTGGCATCTGTGGTCTCGTTCCCAGCCCAGACGGACTCGACGTAGCCGTCATCACTAAGCGATCCGTCCATGTGGTGAGCGTGGACAACCTCGGAAGTGGTGAGCGCCATCAGCACGGTGCACCGGACCCCAGTGGCGCAGCGACATGGGACCATGATGGCATCCTGGTCGCCGGAGCGGACGGTCGCATGTATCGCCCCGGCCAGTCACTCCCACTCGGTCCCGCCGTTGCCGTCGCAGGCGTTGGCAAGCACCGCGTCGTCTCTCATGGTCACAAGCTCGCCTACTGGGTCGGCGACCGCAGAAAGCGTCCGAGCCAACCGGCCGTTGTCGAGCCGGGACGCAACCTCGATGAGGCCCAGCCTCTTCCACCGGGGGAGCGCATCATCGACGTGGCCATCTCGCGAGATGCAAGCCTCCTTGCCGTGCTTCCAGAGGGCCGACCGCTACACGTCTACGACAATGCGCACCGCCTCATGTTCCAAGCGGGTGCAGACACGGTCGACACCCCCCGATTCGATGTCGGAGGCACCGTGGTCGCCGTTCAGCGCAGTGACGGTGGGCTTCGTTGGTTCGACCTCTCGGCGAATCGGACCTATGAGCTGTCTTGGCCCACCTGTTTCTGCATGACTGGCGGTGGCAGCTACCTCGCCCTTGGCGTGCCCGACGGTCACATTCGCCTCCTCGCTCCCGGAACAGGACGACCGGCATCGCGGGTCGACCATGCCGATAAACCCGTGGCTCCGATCGCTCACCCCAAGGGTGCGGTGCCGCGGTGCCTCGCCTTTGTGCACCGGCACACTGACCTGATCTGCCTCGACAACAACGACGAGCTCTGGGTCGTCGATATCAAACCCATCTTCGAAGGACGCCCTGCGGAGTGGTTCCTGATCGGACAAGCCGAGCATGCCGACGTCGACCGAGCCTGGGGTCTCCAAGATCCTGATCGCATTGTGCTCCGGGTACTTCATGCAAACCGAGCAGAGTTCTGGTGGCTCGACCCGCACACCGGCAACCGTGTCCAAGTGACACGCGTACTCCCCTGGGCAACCCTCGACCCACAGTCGGGTGGCGTGCTTGAGCCCGCTGTAGGAGGAGCCATCCTCGAGCGAGACTCTAGGGGTCATGAGCGCCGGGTGCTTCGCTCGCTTCCAAGCAACGCTTGGGTGTCCTTCGACAAGCAGGGCATCCGTGGAAAGTCCGACAAGGCAGATCAGTGGTTACGCGATAGGTAGCCCTCTCCTTTGGTGGCCTGTTCATGGCGTCCCGTCGACCTCCCAAAACGAAGCCCAAGCGCGCACCCCGCAAGCGTCGGGCGCCGAAAAAGCCTAGCCCTTCACCTCACGCCAAGGTGCGGCAGGAAGACCTCGCGCGGTGGCTTCGAAGAGAGCTGATCACGTCGATCCTTGCCGTCGCGGTGGGCGTGCTGGCAGCCTGCAGTCTGCTCTACGCCGAGGCCTTGGTGCGTGTCGAGCAATGGGCCAACACGCCTCCGTCCTCCTCCCTCACGCATGTCTACAGCGCACCGATCGTGTGGCGGGTTGGCGAACCCGCAGACCTCGCGTCGATGACAAACGACCTGCTCGCCGCAGGGTACGAGCAAGGCCGCGGCACACCCCGTTCGTCCACGTTTACCCGTTCCGGCCAGCAGCTCATGGTGTGGACTCCGGAGACCGACGCCACGTGGGGGAATCTCCAGAGTCGGCGGGTCACCGTGACCGTCGACGAAGGACAGATCACCGCCATCGAGCCAGGTGATGAGGTAGCCCTCGGCCCCACGCTACTCGGTCGCGACGGCGACGTCGCAGAACACCGACAACCGCTTCGTCTCGAGAGACTCTCACCGTGGGTCGTCCCTGCACTTCTCGCCATCGAAGACAACAGGTTTCGAACGCATGTGGGTGTCGACCCGATTGGCATCGGCCGCGCCCTCATCAACAACCTACGAGGTAATGAGCTACACGGTGGCTCCACCCTCACACAGCAGCTCGCGAAAAATACGTTCTTAAGCCAAGAGCGAACCATCCAGCGCAAGATTCATGAGGTGTTCTACACCGCCGCGCTCGAGCTGACGCTCGACAAGGATGAACTCCTCGAAGCCTACCTGCGTGAGGTCTATCTCGGGCACTCGGATGGCGTCCCAATCTACGGCGTCGAGGCTGCAGCTCGATCGTGGTTTGGCACCTCCTCCGAACATCTCTCGCTCTCGCAGGCGGCGACCATCGCTGGCACCATTGCGGCCCCCAACGCCTACAGTCCCCTGCGCCACCCAGAAGCCGCGCTCGAGCGCCGCAACGTCGTGCTCAACCGCATGGTCTGGGTCCATGCGATTGACGAGGCGACGGCGGATCTGGCGCGGGATGCGGCCATCCACATCGTCGCCTCCGACGTCCGAAGGCAGACACGCTCAGCGTGGGCTGTCGACGCGGCCCTCGATGCCTTGTCCGAGCAGCACCCGCGCAATGCCGAACGGGGTGGCGTCAACGTCTACTCCACCATCCAACCGCACCTTCAACGCGCGGCAGAGCGTGTGGTGACCACCACACTCGACGCGCGTGGTGACGATGCTCAAGCAGCTCTGGTGACGCTCGACGCCATCACGGGCGACGTGCTCGTCAACGTGGGGGGCCGCGATGCACGAAGGGGAAACTTCAACCGCGCACAGACGGCGCTCCGCCAGCCCGGCAGCACGATCAAGCCACTCACGGTCCTGCTCGCGCTGGCCAATGACCCCACTCTCACGCCGATCTCAACGCTTGAAGACACCCCACTGACCATTCGACATCAGGGTACTGAGTGGCGTCCTGAGAATGCCGATCATCAGCACCACCCCACTGTTCCGTTGCGCGATGTCGTGGTTCACAGCAGAAATCTTCCCGCTGTACGGCTAGCCGAAGGCCTCGGATGGGCGAACCTCGGCACTGCCCTGCGTTCCATGGGACTTGAAGGTGCCACAGACCTACCGGCCATCTCACTGGGCGCCTTTCCAGCCACACCCCTGCAGGTGGCCCAAGCCTACACAGCCATTGCTGGCAATGGGACCGTACACCCCGCCCGACTCATCCGCGCCGCCGAGCGCCGAGATGGCACACCGCTTCCCCTGCGCCATTCCGAAGGCGTCACCTTTGGCGACGCCACCCTCACTGCACTCATTCGGGACATGATGCGAAGCGTCTCCACACAGGGCACCGCACGCGATGTCGGCCTCCCTCCCCACGTCGCGGTCAAGACCGGAACCACGGATGAGGGTCGAGATGCGTGGATGGTCGCCCTCGAAGGCCGGCGGGTCCATGTCGTCTGGGTCGGCCGCGACCGCGGTGTCTTGGGCAGTACTGGCGCCAAGGCCGCAGGGCCCGTGATGGCGGCATGGTTGCGGCAGCTTCCGACGGTGCAGGAGGCCCCTCCAGTTCCCACTGGCGTGTCTCGTGTCACGATGTGCGCCACGGATGGTCGCCCAGCCTGTCCGGATTGCGAGGACCCGATCGAGATCTGGATGCGTTCCTCCGACGACGCGGCGCCTCTCTGCTCCCGTGACCGGATCGAGAAAGGCGACGTTGAACGACGAGGACTTCTCGAGAGTCTCTTCCGTCCCCGAGGTGACCGAGAAAAAAACAAGCGGCCATGAATTCCCGGACAGTCCTGGTCTGGATCCGCCAACAGCGGGCGGGTATACCCCGACCCTGTCGCTGGAGTCGCCCAGTCGACGGGCATCCCACGCAGGAGGCCTCGTGAACGGGCACAACGCAGCGGTCAACTCCATCAAATGCCTCTCCATGGACGCCGTGCAGGCTGCAAACAGCGGTCATCCGGGCATGCCCATGGGCGCCGCCGACATGGCGGTCGTTCTCTGGGCGAGCTTCCTCAAGCACGACCCCTCGTCACCAGACTGGGCCGACCGTGACCGGTTCATCCTGTCCGCGGGGCACGGGAGTATGCTGATCTACAGTTTGCTCCACCTCGCTGGGTACGACGTCAGTCTCGATGACATCAAGGCCTTCCGACAGTGGGGCAGCAAGACGCCCGGCCATCCAGAATACGGACACACACCTGGCGTAGAGACCACAACCGGTCCTCTCGGTCAGGGCTTCGCCACGGGCGTAGGTATGGCCATCGCCGAGCGCAAGCTGCGAGAAGAGTTCGGCGAAGATCTCTGCGACCACTGGACCTACGGCATCGTCAGCGATGGCGACCTTATGGAGGGCATCTCCTATGAGGCGGCGAGTCTCGCCGGTCACCTCAAGTTGGGCCGCCTCGTCTACCTCTATGACGACAACGCGATCAGCATTGATGGGAGCACTGACCTATCGTTTACCGAGGACCGCACCCGTCGGTTCGAGGCGATGGGATGGCACGTCCAGACGGTAGATGGGCATGATGCAGCGGCGATTGCCAACGCGATTCATGCGGCGCGCACCGCTGACGACGCACCATCGCTCATCTGCTGCCGAACGGTCATCGGCCAAGGTTCGCTCAAAGAGGGCACCTCCAAGACCCATGGCGCACCGCTCGGCGCAGACGATATCGCCCAAGTGAAGCGGAATCTTGGACTTGACCCAGAGGTGGCCTTCCAGGTCGTCGACGGTGCTACCGACCACATGCGCCGACATGGCGGCACCCGAGCCCACGCCGCATGGGCATCCCGACTCGCAGACCACCCAAGGCGCGCCGAGTTTGAGGCCATGCTTAAGGGCGATCGCGAGACGATGTTGGCCAACGTCACCTGGCCCGACTTCGAGACCGGCGCCTCACTCGCGACCCGAAAGGCCAGTGCCGCCTGCCTTAAGGCGCTTGTCGCAGCGAACCCCAACATCATCGGAGGGTCTGCAGACTTGTCGGGCTCCAACGGCGTCGCAATCGGCCAAGAGAGCTTCTTGCCCAGCCAATTCAAGGGTGCGGGCAGCCTGCACTTCGGCGTGCGCGAACACGCGATGGGCGCCATCTGCAACGGCATCGCACTTCATGGCGGCTTCGTGGCGTATGGCGCCACCTTCCTCATGTTCCACGACTACATGCGTCCAGCCGTGCGCCTCGCCGCGCTGATGGGTGTCCCGTCCATCACGGTCTATACCCATGACAGCATCTTTCTCGGCGAAGACGGACCGACCCATCAGCCGATCGGCACCTTGGCTGCGATGCGGGCCATCCCCAATGTGGCAGTCATTCGACCCGCAGATGCCAATGAGACCCTCGAGGCATGGAAAGCCGCCATTCAACGCACAGATGGACCAACTTGCCTTGTCCTGACGCGACAGGGTCTACCCATCGTCGACCGACAGACCCTCGGCACCGCAGAGGGGCTTCATCATGGCGGCTACATCCTGAAGGATGCTCCCCAACCCGCCGTCTGTCTCGTGGCGACAGGCAGCGAGGTCGCGCTCGCACTTGGTGCCAGCGAGGTTCTCACCGCGCAAGGCATTGCATGCCGCGTGATCAGCATGCCATGGGTCGAGCGCTTCCTTGAGCAGTCGACCGAGCAGCGTAACCACATCCTCCCCCCCGGCGTTCCCCGGGTCACGATCGAGGCCGGTAGCACCATGGGGTGGCATCGCATCATTGCCGGAGAGGGCTTGGCCATCGGCATCGATGGCTTTGGTGCGAGCGCCCCTGCAGCCGTGCTTGCTGAACGCTACGGTCTTACCGCGTCGCAGGTGGCCGCACGTGTGGCGGAGCTCCTCGGGTAACGCCAATCCTATACCGGTCGCACGGACGCGAACATCGCGTTTCAGTGCGACGCGGTCTGACCGATAGAATCACGTGTCGCATCCGCGTCGATTTGCGATATGTAAGATGTAACGCATCGGTCAACCCCCGCGCGGCCAGTCGCGGCGTGACCCATCGGAGTTTCTGTGGCGAAAAAACTCGACTTTCAGCGCGGCGACCAAATCGCTTCCAAGTATGAGGTGGTTGACCGCCTCGAAGAGAGCCCGCTGGGCATCACCTACCGGGTCAAGCACCTCAAGTCTGGGCTCTACGTCCGACTCACCATGCTCCATCCCGATGTGGCCAGTCGCGAGCGTAAGACCGAGCTCATTGAAGCCTTCAAGATCGCAAAGTCCACCAAGCATCCCAACCTTCCGCGTGTGGGTGAGCTCAAGGACCACGACGGTGTGGCCTATGTGACCCACGAAGATTTTGAGGGCCAGACCCTCCGCGATCTGATCACCGAGTACCAAGTCGCCGGAAAGCCCTTTGCGCTGCGCGAGGCCGCGCAGATTGTCACCCAGCTACTCGACACCCTCAAGACGCTCCACGACCAAGGCTTGGTGTACCGTGCGCTCCGTCCAGAGTACATCCTTGTCCACCTCAAGCGAACCGGTCCTCGGGGCGCCAATGTTGTGGTGCAACTCCGACTCACCAATGTTGGCTTCTGGGACCTGGTCAACACTGGGATGCTTGCCGAAGACGAGTTTACCCGTGGTGAGGCACAGTATCTTGCCCCCGAGCTCAAGAGCTTCAATCCTGACCCGACGGTACGTTCCGATATCTACTCGGCCGGTGTGATCTTCTACGAACTGCTGGTGGGCTCTGCTCCAGTCGGCACATTCCAGTTGCCTCGACAGCGACGCCCGGACCTCCCCCAGCATGTCGACTTTGTCATCGAGAATGCGCTCGCGAACTCTCCTGGCGACCGCTACCCTTCGGTAGAAGACTTCATCACCAACATCGGGCACACCTTCGACCAAGCCATGGCCGAGCCCGAGCGAACAGGCCCCGCCGTGCCCCTCGCCGCATGGGGACTTGCCGCACTTCTCGTCGTCGCTATCGGCGCCATTGTCTGGCTCAACAAGACCGACCCCTATGAGCAGGCGCTACTCCGTGACAGTGAGATCACGCGCCAGATCTTCGATGACATTCGGGCCAACCAACCCAGCACCGCAGACGTTCGTGCCATCCTCGCAAAGCACCCCAAGAACATGGTGTACATCCCCGAGGGCCCCTACCTCCGCGGAAAGCTCCACTCCGAAGTCGATGTCAAGGAGCGGGAGCCCGTGGCGCAACGGGCCGAGCTCGATGCATTCCTCATCGATGCCTTTGAGTACCCGAACCTGCAAGGTGGCGAGCCCAAGATTGGCGTCACCTTTGGCGAGGCCGAGGCCATGTGTGAGGAGGCTGGAAAGCGCCTCTGCACGGCAGACGAGCTCGAGAAGGCATGTAAAGGCCAGCAATCGGAGCCCTATGGCTACGGTGAGAGCTACGACCCCGACCTTTGTGGTGGGGATAAGGTCCACCTAAGCGGACAGCTTGGAGACTGCCGAAGCGACTGGGGCGTCTACGACATCAGCGGCAACTTTCGGGAGTGGACCAGCACCCTACGACCGGGCACCGAAGACCGACGACTCGTCAAAGGTGGCGATCCGAAGAGCCCAGAGCGAGGTGCCCGGTGCGCGTATAGTACCGACCTCTCCCAGGGCTTCACCGACGACACGATCAGCTTCCGCTGCTGTCGAGACGCTGACGCACCGCCCGTCGACGAACCGGCAGAAGACGCCACACCCTAGTCGTCACGGTCCTGACCGGTCACTCATCCGGCGCGGCGCTTCACGTCTGTGACGCCCGCGATCTGCTCAAGCTGGCGGATCACCCGCGTCAGCTGCGCCAGGTCGTCTACGGCCAACCGGAGCATGACCCGTCCGCCACCATCCGCTCGGCGCGTCGCATTGGCCTGCTCAATGTTGACGTTCTCCCGGTCACAGGCACTGGTGATGGCTGCGAGAATGCCCGGCCGGTCTTCGCAGTCGATCGTGAGGTTGTTGGAATGCCGCGATGAGGCCTCGAGGTCCCACTCCACGGGCACCTTTCTGGACGCTTCCAACGCCTCAAAGTCGACACATCCCCTGCGGTGAACACTGATCCCACGTCCACGCGTGATGAAGCCCACCACATCTTCGCCAGGGAGTGGCGCACAACACTGCGCATAGTGAACTAGCACGCCATCTTCGCCAGAGATGAGGACAGGACTCACGGAACGCGAGCGTGCTGGGCGACTGAACAGGCTCGCGAGGCGATCCCGCTTGGCCGCGTCCTGCGAGCTAAACCACGTACCCTCCGGGACGAGGGCGCGGGCCACTTCGCCAGCGGTCAGCGTGCCGCGTGCCAACTCCACATAAGCTTGGTCTAGGGTGCGCTCTCGGAGCTTCAGAAACGCATCGAGCGCCCCACTGTTGCGTGCCTTCGCAAGATCGAAGCCCACACGTTCGAGCTCTCGCTTGAGAATGTCTGCACCCATGCCGATGGCACGATCTTCTTCCTGCTTTCGCAAGAAGCGTCGAATCTTGGACTGGGCGCGGCCCGTCTTTGCCAGCTCCAGCCAATCACGGTTCGGGCGCTGCTGGGCATGCGTGATCACCTCGACCACATCGCCACTCTGTAGCTCATACGCCAACGGGACGATGCGGCCATTGACCTTTGCGCCCGCACACTTCTCACCCACCCCCGTGTGGATGCTGTAGGCGAAGTCGATGGGCGTAGCCCCCATAGGCAGCGCCATGACATCGCCACGAGGCGTCACCACAAACACCTCATCGGCGTAGAAGGAACGCTTGAGTGTCGCCATGAACTCGGTGGCGTCCTCCACGTCTCGAGCCTCTTCAAACACCTCACGAATCCGTCCGATATTCAGGACATCTTCGGGAGAAAGTGCAAGATGCCCTTCCTTGTACCGCCAGTGGGCAGCGATGCCCTGCTCAGCCACGCGATGCATCTCTTCGGTGCGAATCTGCACCTCGATGCGCTTGCCTTCGGGACCGATCACGGTCGTATGCAACGACTGATACCCGTTCGGTTTGGGGCGCGCGATGTAGTCCTTGATGCGGTCGGGAACCAGCTCGTAGCTGGCATGGAGATTACCCAAGGCCATGTAGCAATCCGCCACGCTTCCCATGATGAGGCGAAAGGCCAAGAGGTCATGGAGGTCACCAATCTCGGACCCGGTCGACTGCATCTTCTTGAAGATGCTGAACCTCGCTTTGGCCCGTCCACTGACTGACGTCGTGACGCCTTGCTCGGCCATGGAACCTTCGAGGGCCTTCACGACCCGGGCCGTGTAGGCATCTCGGTCCTGCTGTGTCGCCATCAGGTAGCCATCGACCGTGGCGTAGGCCTCCGGATGAAGGTGTCGGAAACAGATGTCCTCAAGTTCGTTCTTAAAGGCACTCAGACCCAAGCGGTTGGCAATGGGCGCGTAGACCGCCAGCGTTTCACGGGAGATGAGACGCCGCTTCTCTTCACGATGCCCCTCAAGGGTCCGCATGTTGTGGAGGCGGTCGGCGAGCTTGACGAGGATCACCCGGAGATCTCGCGACATCGCAAGCATCATCTTCCGGAAGTTCTCGGCCTGAAGCTCGACCTTGGACTTGTACTTGAGCTTTCCGATCTTCGTGACACCGTCGACCAACTCGGTGATCACCGGGCCAACGACATCGGTCATCTCACGCTTGGACATTGGATTGTCTTCGAGCGCATCGTGCAACAGGGCCGTCGCGATGGTGTCGACATCCATCTGGAGGTCTGCGAGGATCTGCGCCACCGCAATCGGATGGGTCAGGTACGCCTCGCCGCTCTTTCGCATCTGTCCCGTATGCGCGCGGGCCGCGAGCAAGTAGGCAGACATCAGCACCTCGACGTCGGCGTCTGGCGCATAAGACCGAACGGTCTCAATAATCTCCGCGATGGTGCTCACTGCCCTTCCTCGTTCACGGCTAGGGAATCCTTCGCGTCTCTCGATGCGCGCCGCTTCATTCGATCATGGTACCGACGGTGTGCCCACACGTCGACCTCACGATTGGTCACGATGGGCTACTCCACGGACGGATCGTGCTGTATCGACGGGAAGCACGTGACATCTCGGCGAGCAAGATGCCCTGGAACACTCGGTGCGAGGTCTCGAGGTCATCGTTGACCACGACATAGTCGTAGTCGCCACACCCTCCAAGCTGCTCGTCCATCTCCTCGAGCCGACGCTCGATGACCTCATCGGAATCTGTGGCCCGTGCCCGGAGACGCGCTTCGAGCGTCGCACGGTCGGGGGGCAAAATGAAGATATGGGTCGCGTCGGGCAGCGATGTTCGGATCTGTGTTGCGCCGGCAACGTCAATGTCGAGCACCAGACATTCGCCTCGCTCCAGCGCCTTCCGTGTCGGCTCGGCCAGCGTGCCATACGCACAACCGTAGACCGAGGCATGCTCGAGGAACTGCCCGGATTGGACACGACTCTCAAAGGCCGCATCGGAGATGAAGTAATAGTCGGTCCCGTCAGCCTCACCCTCACGCGCGGGGCGTGTTGTCGCCGACACACTGAACCGAAGACCAGGGATCTTGTCGAGCGCGCGGCGAATCAATGTGGACTTGCCCACACCAGAAGGCCCAGAGACCACAAAGAGCACCCCACGGTCGGGCGGCGTCATGACTAGCCGATCCATCGTCACTCCACGTTCGCGGATTGTTCCCGCATCTTCTCGAGCACAGCCTTCATGTCCACCACGCGATGATTGATCGGATGTTCGCTGGACTTGCTTCCGATCGTGTTCACCTCTCGGTTCATCTCCTGCAGCAGAAACTCTAGGCGACGCCCCACCGGATCGGATTGCTCAAGTGCAGCTCGAAACTGGAGTACATGGCTCTTGAGGCGTGCCACTTCTTCCGACACATCCGACTTCTCGGACAAGATTGCAGCCTCTTGGGTCATGCGGAGCGGATCGACACGCTCTTTGAGCAGCCGCTCCATGCGTTGCTCCATGCGGCTGCGGACGCGCGCCTCAACCTCTGGGGCCATGGCCTCCACCACATCGAGATGTCCCAAGAGCGCCAGCAGATGCTGCTGAAGGTCAGCGTGCAGCTCCTTCCCCTCGGTCTTTCTCATGTCGAGAAGCTCCTCGAGCGCCGCTTCAAGCGCCACACCGAGAATCTCACTTTCTCTCATGACATCGACAGAGGCCGGTGCTGCCTCGAGAACCCCAGGCTGCTTCAGAGCAAACTCGAGGGCAAAGGTCTCCGAGACTTCACGCTGGGTCTGTCGTACCAGGGACTCCACCGAGCCGAGGTAGGCCTGGAGAAGTCCCTCGTCCGTACGTACCACGGTACCGGTTCGCAGCATCGTACGCCGCACATGCACCTCGACCCGCCCTCGACGTACTTCTTGTTTGATGCGCCGCGCAATGATGGGTTCCTGCGAGAGGTACTCACGGGGTGCGCGGAGCTGCAGGTCGAGAAACCGGTTGTTGACCGCGCGGAGTTCGACGACCACCGAGACGTCCGCTCCTTGGGCCTCACCGCGGCCGAAGCCAGTCATCGAATGCAGCATGGACTCCCCTTCGCGGTGTTGGGCGGCGGTTGTAATGGCTGCGCACCCCGGGTGCCAATCACCGATGCCCTAGGGGTCCACGTGGAGGTTCATTGGACCAGCCGCCCCGTCGACGTGGGCACTCCTCGGCGCAATCTGTACTGCAACTGAAGTTTGAAAACGAGAGGTCGCATTCCTGATCCGCAAATCCATTGTTGGTCGTCGTGGTGCCTGACCCGTCTCCATCCATGTCGACGCTGTACGCCCAGTCCACCTGCTGCCCGTCTTCCTGCACGGCCACCTCGTAGGTTCGCGTGCCGTCCTTCTTGAGCTCCGCAACCCCTTGGGAGACCCAGGTACCGTCCGTATGGCTGAAGGAACGCGTCACAACGCCATTTGCGCGACCTCGCTCCTCATGCACGTAGAGCACCTCGTCGAGCGTATACGCCAGCTCCTCATTCCACTCGCCTTCGGGCGAGAGTGTCCCGGTCGTCTCCAACACCCGACCGTCATCGTATTGCCGGCGCACATAGCTGTAGCGCTCAGCACCAACCACGCCTGACTCCACCAACACGACGTTGTCCTCGAAGTCAGAGTAATATCGCTCGACGTCACAGCCAATACGACGCTCCCGGACCACATTGCCGAGCTGCCCTTCATTCGTGAAGGTGTCGATGACTTGGTAGCTGAGGTCGATATCGCCATCGGTCCAAACCACACCTTGACCGTAGACTTCACGCGAGACACGGTAGTGCCCCTCCTCAAAGGTCTCGTTGTACCCAAAGGCGCCCGTGGCCAGATTGTAGGAGCCCGAGACCGACCTCACCAGTCCCTCGTCAAACGAGAGCTCGAACGCACCATCTCCATCGGTATCCGCAGCAAGATACGCGAACAAACCACGGTCATAGTCGCGCACATCGTGTTCGCACGCGGGCGTCTCACCCACGAGAAACTGGGGCTCGGCCGCCCCCCCACACGCAGCCAAGGCTATCAACAGTATGGTGCGGTTCATCCTGCCTCCCGTGGCGCATCGTAACCCAGTCTTCTCGGCTCCTCGCGTGGTGTCCTTGGACCTCACGGATGTTCTACGATTTTTGAATCCCAAGCGCTCGAAGCAGTGACGCTTCGCTCGCAGAGAGGCCCCACGCATCGCAGAGCGAGCCACCATGACCCTCGACCCACATCCGTGGCACGGGGACTGCGGCCACGTCCGCAGGATAGAGGTCGAGGCCTTCTCCGCAGAAGATCGTCAGCCAGCCTGCGATGAGATCGGATGTCAGCAGTTCTTTCAAGCGCTCGGGTGACGGGGCGTGGCACATGGGCTTGACGACGGTGCAGGTGTGCCCGAGCACGAGGTCTGAGGTGTCGACATAGACACGTACGGGACCTCGCCCTCGGATCCGCTGGACCACGAGCTTGGGTGGCGCGAAGAGGTCGAGGTCCTTTGGACGATGCAGGTCTTGCCCGTGATAATCCAGCCACTGTCGGCGGCCTTGGAAGGCGTCCCGCGCGTCTGCGAACGGTACCCGTCCTTCCCCAGGGCAGTCATGCAGCCGCGCGGACTTGTTCATGCCGCCGCCATGCGCCACCACGCCCGTGTCCACGCGTGCAAGCTCGCTCATCGGCACACTACACGCACGGATCTTCGACGCCAGTGCCAACACATCATCGGTCAGGCGCCCATCCATGGGCACACGGGCCAGCCGCATCAATGACGTCGCGTGCGCACCGCCCGGAAGCTGGGCGGGACCTTCTCCCCGCCTCATGACCACCATCGTCAACGGAATCGCCACGCCCTTGAAGTCACGTACAGGCGTCACCGACACCACCCGGTCAGACGCGAGCCAGCGCTGCCGAAGCGGGCGTCCATAGCGTTCATTCAACACAGCACTCGGGAAGATCTGCGCCAACACCCCTCCGGGAAGCACACGGTCCGTCGCTTGCCACAACATGGGTACGCAGAGATCAAACCGTCCTTCGAGCCACGGAAACCGGCGACGAAGAGACGCGCGCGTCTGACCTTGACGCTCCGGAGACACAAACGGCGGATTTCCGATGACCAGCTGAGCCTGTGGACCAGGCTCTAGACCACACTGAAGCGAGATGTGCGCCTCGGGTAAGAGTCGGCGCGCAATGGTGACGGCCACAGGATCGGTGTCAGACCCCGATAGCTGACGAACACCGCGCTCGGCGAGGGCCAACAACAACGTCCCAAGCCCACAGCTCGCATCATGGGCCGAGTGGGGCATGCCGCATGCGAGCGCCTGGTCCACAAGCCGTTGCGCAATGGGCCATGGCGTATCCCAACACCCCCGTCTGCGCGTTGTCGCTGTGACCTGAACCGGCACGGGCGCACCCTCTGGAACACGGATCACCGCACGTGGAGAATCCACGCGCACCCGCCGACCTGTGGCTGAAAATCCCACATCTTGGTCTGCTTGGCCCACACCCCGCCGGACCCATTTTGCAAGTGCCTGTACACGAATCGAACGGGGCCACGCCGCAGTGACGTCGAGGCAAGCCTCTGCGACCTCTATGTCCTCCGCGCCGGCCTGCCGTCGTTCGCACCATGTGGCCAACACACGCATCGACGCGGCATCGAGCGTCGCATCGGTCAAGAGAAGCGGCCAGGAAGCAGCGCAGGCACGCGACGACAGTAGTCATCGAAGGAAGGGCGCCGTGCGCGCATACGCGTCTCCTTCAACGGAATCGACGCGAAGCGCACGAGGACCAAGATGCCTATGGCACCGAGGCCATGCCACCATGGTGAGCCCATGGACAGTCCCGCGGCAGCGAGGCCGAACCAAAAGGTGATCTCCCCCAGATAGTTCGGATGCCGCACCCAGCCCCAGAGCCCAGTGTCGAGCAGCTCGCCGGGCTCGGGGTTGGGACGGTTTCGAAAGGCATACAACTGGTTGTCGGCGACCAACTCCAGCAAGGTTCCCACGACCATGAGTCCCACGCCGAACAGCACATCAACGCCCGGTGCGCCCACATGTTGGTACACCGCGAACATGGGGAGGCATGCCGCAAACACCAAGAGTGTCGGCATGAGCTGCAAGCCGAAGAAGTTCATGAGCTCGAACCGCGCTCCCATCGTCTTTCGGTAGTCGACGTAGCGCCAATCTTCGTGGTCCCACCCGGTCCATCCTCGCGCCCAGTTCAAGGTGAGTCGCCAAGACCAAAATCCGATCGCAAGGCCTACGAGGACATGGGCCCAAGACCAGTCGCTCATCGGCAAGAAGTACATCAGCCCCACGGCACAAGCGAAGGGAATCACACTCCAGTACGCATCGTAGATGCTCGTGTTCTTCTTCACCACGGACACGATGTAGCTGCACACCGTCATCGCGAGGTCCGCACAGAAGAAGCGCCAGACTAGGCTTCCTTCGAGGGTGGCCACCACCCCAGCACCCACGAGCAAGAACACAACATAGTACGCGGTAACTTCGACAAGATCTCGACTTCGGGTTGCCATGCTGCCTCCGGTACGCACCCGTAGCGTATCCCCCCATCCACAGCGCGTCGTTCAAGGCCCAAGAACCGAACGTGACGCCTACATTTCTCGCTCGTCTGTGGTACCCCTGCGTACCCGACGACAGGAGTTCACGATGCCCACCCTGGCCCCCCTCGCACTCATGCTCTGGAGCAGCCTCTCTGCGTGTCAATGGGGTGCGCCCCCGGCATCGGACGGACCACAGATCGAGATGACCCTCCCCGAGGTGGCTACGCGCCAAGGCACGGTCACGGATGACTACTTTGGAACCACCGTCGCAGACCCCTACCGTTGGCTCGAAGATCTCGACAGCGAAGAGACCACCGCGTGGGTCACGGCTCAGAATGAGCGCACTCGGGCGCATCTTGATGGCATGGCGCACCGCGACACCATCCGCAGCACCCTTGAGACACTCTGGACCGTCGAGCGGTTTGGCCTGCCTGTGGAGCGAGGAGGCCGCGTGTTTGCCACCTGGACGGACGGCAAAGCCGATCATGCCGTGTTGCGTGTCCAAGACACGCTCGATGGTGAACCTCGCGTGCTCCTCGACCCGAACACCATGTCCGAAGACGGCACCATGGCGCTTGCCGACTGGGTACCGAGCCACAATGGTCGGGTGGTTGCGTACGGCGTCGCCGATGGCGGGAGTGACTGGCGCACGTGGCGCATCCGCGACGTGGAGACCGGTGCCGACCTCGACGACACCCTGCAGTGGCTCAAGTTCACCTCCGTCAGCTGGCTGCCAGATGGGAGCGGCTTCTTCTATTCGAGGTACCCAGAGCCGGATGAGGCGTTTGAGGCCTCGCTCTCGACGCAGAGCGTGTGGTTCCATCGCGTCGCGACGCCGCAATCGGCTGACATCCTCGTGCATGAGGACCCCGAGCATCCGAGCTGGGGCTTCGGCGCCGACGTCTCAGAAGATGGTTCCCGGCTGTTCCTCACCGTCTGGGATGGCACCGAAGAAAAATCACGCGTTTACTGGAAGTCTGTTGCAGAGCTCGACCTCCAGACCCCGGGGGGCCAGGCCGGAGGCACACTCCACAAGCCACTCGATGCCTTTGACGCGAACTATGCCCGCATTTCTGAGTCCGGAGACACGGCCTGGTTCGTGACCGACAACAACGCAGAGCGGAGCCGAGTCATCGCCGTCGATCTGACCCAGCCCGCGCCCGAGCACTGGACCGAAGTGATCGCTGAGACACCCGACAACCTGCTGGGCGTGACCCGTGTGGGTGATTCATTCTACGCGCAGTACCTCGCAGATGCCTCGACCGTCGTCCGTCAGCATGGACTCGATGGCGCACTCATCCGAACCGTGGCGCTTCCCGGTGTAGGGCGCGCAGGGGGCTTTGATGGCGACAGCCGAGATAGTGCCACCACCTTCTCCTACCAGAGCTTCACGACCCCTCCCACCATCTACCGCATCGATGTGGCCTCGGGTGAGAGTACCCTCATGCACCAGCCGGACGTCGATGTCGACCTCGACAGCTTCGTGGTGAGCCAGGAGCGCTACCCCAGCAAGGACGGTACCGAGGTCAACCTCTTCCTCGTACACCGAAAAGACGTAGAGCCGAACGGCGAACGCCCCACGCTTCTGTACGGATACGGCGGGTTCAATATCCCGCTCACACCACGGTACTCCGCTCCTACCCTCGCATGGGTCCAGATGGGCGGCGTCTACGCAGTCGCCAACCTGCGGGGTGGCGGTGAGTATGGCCGCAGCTGGCACGAAGCCGGCACCAAGCTTCAGAAGCAGAATGTGTTCGATGACTTCATCGCAGCCGGAGAACACCTCATTGCCTCCGGGTGGACCCGAGCGGACCGACTCGCCATCAACGGGCGAAGCAACGGCGGCCTCTTGGTGGGTGCGACGCTGCTCCAACGCCCCGACCTCTTTGGCGCAGCGATTCCCGCAGTCGGTGTGCTCGACATGCTCCGGTACCACAAGTTCACCATCGGATGGGCGTGGGCCAGCGACTACGGAACTTCAGAGGACGATGAGGCCATGTTCAAGGCCCTGCTCGCCTACTCACCCGTGCACAACACCAAGGCCGGCACGGACTACCCTGCGACGATGATCCTCACTGGCGACCACGATGACCGCGTGGTTCCAGGCCACAGCTACAAGTACGCGGCCGCACTGCAGCGCGACAACAGCGGGAAGAACCCAGCCGTGATCCGTATTGAGACCCGCGCAGGTCATGGCGCAGGCACACCGAAGTCGATGAAGATCGATGAACTCGTCGATGTATACGGCTTCTTGTTCCACCATCTCGACGCGAGCCCAGCCTCACCCTGAGTGCTGGCCGCGCCTAGCGCTTCTTTCGACTCTTGGCGGCCGCCTTGCGCTTTCGCTTTCGTGCGAGGCGCTCCTCTTTCGACATCTGAGGTCGGGGTGGCTTCGGCGCCTTTCCGCCCATGCCAGGCATACCGGGGAAGCCGCCCATACCGGGGAAGCCACCCATACCAGGAAAGCCCCCACCGCCCATGCCGGGGAACCCTCCTCCGCCCATGCCAGGTAGACCTCCGCCTTGGCCCAGCATGCCAAACATCTGGCGTGCCTGAAGGAAACGGTCATGGAGCGCTTGCACATCTTCGAGCGGGCGCCCACATCCGCGGGCGATGCGCTGGAAGCGCCCTAGACCCAGGATCTCTGGGTCACGACGCTCTTGCTTGGTCATCGACTGAATGATCGCGAGCGTGCGGTCCATCTCGCGCTCATCGAGTGCTTCTTCTGGAATCTGGTCGAGCAAACCGCTCATTCCCGGCATCCTTGCCAAGATATCCTTGAGCGGACCAAGTCGACGCACGGTCTTCAGCTGCTTGATGAAGTCATCGTAGGAGAACTGTCCCTTCAGAAGCTTCTTGGCATCGGCCTCGGCCTCTTCTTTGTCGACGTGCTTCTCGAAGTCCTGCATAAGACCAACGATGTCGCCCATTCCGAGAATGCGTTGGGCCAGCCCTTCTGGTCGGAAGGCTTCCAGCTGATCAAGCTCTTCGCCCTTGCCTAGGAACTTGACGGGCTTGCCGGTCACGGCCTTGATGGAGAGCGCCGCACCACCGCGCGCATCACCATCAAGCTTCGTCAACACAAAGCCCGTAAAGTCGAGCTTCTCGTCGAAGGTGGCCGCGGTCTTCACCGCGTCTTGCCCAATCATGGCGTCGCAGACGAACAAGATCTCGTCGGGCGTGACCTTGGCCTTGATCTGCTCGAGCTCATGCATCAGCGCATTGTCGATGGCGAGTCGGCCCGCGGTGTCGATGATGACCACATCGCGCCCTACGCTCTTGGCCTGCTGGATCGCGAGCTCGGAGAGTTGAACCGGGTCCATGCCCTTGATCGTGAACACCGGAACATTGAGCCGTCGGCCGAGCACCAGGAGCTGTTCGACGGCGGCAGGACGGTAGATGTCTGCGGCGACCAGCAGCGGCTTCTTGCCCGCTTCGAGCACCATCTTCGCGAGTTTACCCGTCGTGGTGGTCTTACCAGCGCCCTGAAGACCGACCATCATGATGACGGACGGCTTCTTTTGAAGGTTCAGCTCACTGTCGACCGGCCCCATGAGCTCGACGAGCTCGTCGTAGCAGGCTTTGACAAAGTGGTCCGTCGGCGACACCTTGACGGGCTTGCCCTTGGGGCCTTTGACGCGCACCACTTCGCCGAGGCTCTTGGTCTTGACGCGCTCGATGAACTCTTTCACGACAGCTAGGGTCACGTCGGCTTGAATCAGGCTCGTTCGAACTTCGCTGAGCGCAGGCTTGAGGTTTTCCTCGGTGAGCTGCGTCATTCCCCGTAGGGAGAGCTGTGCGTTCTTAAAGCCACGAGAGAGTACGTCGAACATGATTCCCCTGCATCCTGGGTGGCCCGGCCTCAACGCATGCGAAGAGCTGCCCCCGGCATAGACCGGCCGCTCTTAACCGGTTCGAGCGACCTGATCAGGTACCGGTCGAACCGAACCCACCAGCACCACGCTCGGTGTCGTCGAGGCGCTCCACCGGGACCCAGCGAATCTGCTCCACGCGCGCCAGCACCGCTTGGGCAATGCGCTCTCCGCGCTCAAGCGTGATGGGATCCTGACCCAAGTTGATCAGGGGAACCTTGATCTCTCCGCGATAGTCCGCATCGATCGTGCCCGGCGCATTCAGCACCGTGAGCCCAAGCCGAACGGCAAGCCCTGAACGTGGGCGAACTTGGACCTCGTAGCCCTCGGGTAGTGCGAAGCCGATGCCAGTGGGCACGACCTTACGCTCACCCGGCTGGAGCGTCACCGGCTCCTGAGATGCCAGACGCAAGTCACATCCTGCGGACCCCGTTGTGGCGTAAGACGGTAGCTCGAGTCCCTCTCCACCATCGAACCTCATCACTCGAACATCGACCACAACGCCTCCAACGCAAAAAACCCCGCCACCCAAAGGGTGCCGGGGTCTGGCGTAACGTCCCGTTCGTGGACGGGCCGCTACGAGTAATCAGAGCGCGCCAGAAGCCTCGAGTGCTTCCTTGCGGGACAACCGGATCTTGCCCGAGCGATCGATGTCGATCACGCGAACGAGAACTTCGTCGCCCTCGTTCACCACGTCGCGAACCGTCTCGACGCGGTGAGGCGCCAAGTGGCTGATGTGGATGAGGCCATCCGTTCCAGGGAAGATCTCGACGAAGGCGCCGAAGTCGACGACCCGCTTGACCACACCCACGTAGAGCGCACCAATCTCGGCCTCTTGCGTGATCTCTCGGATCATCGCGAGGGCCTTCTCGGTGTTGTCGCCATTGCTGGATGCAATGTCGACCTTTCCGCTGTCGTCGACCGTGACCTTGACATCACAGGTGTCCTGGATGCCTCGGATGGTCTTACCACCTGGACCGATGAGGTCGCGGATCTTGTCGGACTTGATGTGGAGGGTCGTGATTCGTGGTGCGTACGGCGACATCTCATCACGCGGCGCAGCGATGGACTTGGCCATCTCACCAAGGATGTGAAGGCGGCCCTGACGGGCCTGCTCGAGCGCAGCGCCCATGATCTCGCGGCTCACACCAGCGATCTTGGTGTCCATCTGGAAGGCCGTGATGCCAGCCTCGGTTCCGGTCACCTTGAAGTCCATGTCGCCGAGTGCATCCTCGTCACCAAGGATGTCACTGATGACAGCGTAGTCATCGCCCTCCTTGATCAGACCCATGGCGATACCTGCGACGGCAGCCTTGAGCGGAACGCCCGCATCGAACATGGCGAGGGAGCCACCACACACCGTGGCCATCGAGGACGAGCCGTTGGACTCGAGAATCTCGGACGTGACACGGAGCACGTAAGGGAACTCGTCCTTGGAGGGCAACACAGGCAGCAAGCCACGTCGCGCCAACGCACCATGGCCAACCTCACGACGCTTTGGCCCGCGAAGCATACGCGCTTCGCCAGTACAGAACGGCGGGAAGTTGTAGGTGAGCATGAAGGTCCGCTCGACCTTACCGGAAGGAAGGTCCATCCGCTGACCGTCGACCTCGGTACCAAGCGCCACGTTGACGTAGCCCTGGGTCTCACCACGCGTGAACACGGACGAACCATGTGCGCGAGGAGAGATGCCAGTCTCGCACCAGATCGGACGAATTTCGTCGGGGCGGCGGCCATCGAGCCGCACGTTGGTCGCCAGCACGGTCTCGCGCATGTTGCGGCGAATGAGCTTGTCCCATGCGGCCTTACCGTCATTGGTCTTCGCTGCGATGACGTCCTCGTCGGTCTCGCCCTCAAGCATCGCCGCGATGACACCCGCGCGGGCAGCCTTCATCTCCGCCTTGCGCTCGTGCTTGCCCGGCGTCGCCAGAGCTGCGCGCAGCGGCTCGAGGCCGTGCTCGTTGACGTAAGCCAACACGTCTGCGTCGATCTCTGGTGCAGGAGGAGCCTCAAGGCGCTCCACACCAACCTCGGCATGCAGCTCGTGGATACACGCCACGATGGACTTCACGGCATCGTGCGCAATCTCCAGCGCGTCGAGGATCTCCTCCTCGCTGCACTCGTTGCCGCCACCCTCGACCATCGTGATGGCCTCGGACGTACCGGCGACGACGAGATTGACCGAGCTCGCTGCGGTCTCGTCGAAGGATGGGTTGAGAATCCACTCACCATCCACCTTGCAGATACGCACGCCAGCGATGGGTGCGGTCATCGGAGCATTGCTGATGAACATCGCAGCAGCAGCACCGCAGAGCGACATCACATCTGTCTCATTGTCGCGGTCGTAGGACATGACCGTGGCGATGATCTGCAGCTCCTGCCGGAAGGTCTTGGGGAACATCGGGCGAATCGGCCGGTCGATAAGGCGGCAGATCAGCGTCTCACGCTCACCCGCACGGCCCTCACGCTTCAAGAAGCCGCCAGGAATCCGGCCAGACGCGCCAGCGCGGTCCATGTAGTCCACCGTCAGCGGGAGGAAGTCAAACCGAGCCTCACCGCCCACGACAGCCGTCACGAGGACGGAGGAATCGCCGGAGCGAACCACGATGGCACCACTCGCCTGCTTGGCGAGCTTGCCCGTCTCAAAAGAAAGGGTCTTGCCGCCGATCTCGACGGACTTAGTCACAACGTTCATGTTGCCTCACAATGGGAGGTCACGAGACCTCCAGGTGTTTCCCGCCCGCATCTGCAGCGCCAACACCAGGCCTTCACAAACCTGCATGAAATGATGTGCCAGGACATCACCACATGAAGATGCGTGAAGGTGCTACGGGCTTGGCCGGGAGTGGGGAGCACCATCAGCGGCCTCCCCGGAAGTGTATCGTTTCAAAAGAACAGCCCTCGCGCATCGCGAGGGATCAGACGTTCAGCAGCAGCGACGCGAATCGCACCACTGCAGCGGCATCAGCGACGCAAGCCAAGCTTGCCGATGATGGTCTTGTACCGTGCCATCTCGACGTTCTGCAGGTACTTCAGCAGACGACGACGGCGTCCAACAAGCTTCAGCAGTCCGCGCCGGGACGCATGGTCATGCTTGTGGGTACGGAAGTGATCCGTCAAGTAGCGGATACGGTGAGTGAGGATCGCGATCTGAACTTCGGGTGAGCCAGAGTCGCCCTCGTGCGTGCCATACTCTGCGAGGAGCTGGGCCTTGTCTTCAGGCGTGAGTGCCATGATGTCTCCATTGAAGCCCGAACGCAGCAGAACGGTGAACTGCGGAATGAACCGCCACCCAACCGCTGTCGCCGGGAAGGTTTGGGCGAATGCCCGGCGGCACTTCACCTGATCCGCTGCTCACGTCAAGCAAATGGCGCAATCGAACTCACACAAGTAGTCGCTCAAGTACCGGTCCATTCGCCTCATGACGAACGATGGCCATCGAATCGTCGCCTCCGAGGAGGCACCAGCGTTGCCCGAGCCTGACGCCTGATGGATATACCGTTGGTGCACGGCCGTCTTTCACGGCGCGCCACTGGCGCTCATCGGCGCGTACCGAAGGGAGATGCGACAAGGCATCTTCGAGCGAGACGAGCCGGCTCGCCAGCGCGGCCACCACGGTGTCGCGTGGCTTCCACGCCACTCTGCCCTCCCGAGGCCCGCGATAGAAGAGCACATCCTGGTAGGAACGACCGGCGTCAGCCGACACCAGCTCCCCGAGTTGCTGCGCGGAGATGGCCCGCTCCATGGCAAACGGGCCAGAGCGATGGCGTGCCAAGGCTACGAGGTGGCCTACCGTGCCCAACGCACGGGCGATGTCTTCGGCAAGGACACGCGCATAACTTCCTCGACTGCAGCGAATCAGGACGCGGATGCTCGCCTCTCCCAACTCGAGAAGTTCGAGGCCAAACACCGTAATCCGACGAGCAGGAACCTCGGGAGACTCCCCGCGACGGGCATACCAATAGAGTGGCTTGCCCTTGTACTTGACCGCACTGTACGGCGGGGGCGTCTGCATCAGCTCACCCACAAAGCCTTGGAGCACGTCGACCACGGCATCGCGCGTGAGGGTGGGAACCGCGGCAGTCTCAATGACGTCGCCGGTCGGATCGCCCGTGTCTCTCCGCTCTCCAAGCGCGATGGTCGCGTCATACACCTTTAACGATTCATCCAAGAACTGGATGGCTCGGGTTGCGCCGCCGAAGGCAACGGCCAACACGCCGGTTGCAAACGGATCAAGGGTACCTGTGTGTCCGACCTTCTTCACCCCGGTCACGGCGCGAAGAATGCCCACCACATCATGAGACGTGACGCCGGGTGGCTTGTCTACGACCAAAAAGCCTTTCATGTCTCGACGTCCTCTTTTCCGCGGGCCACACGCTCCTGCTCCAACTTTCGAAGGGTCATGAGCACGTCGACAGCGGCGTCATGCTGCTGGTCAACTTCACACCGAAGTTCGGGGGCATGCCGAAGACGGAGTGCACGACCAATACGCCCACGGAGCGTGCGCGCCGCGCGCCCCACCGCATCGACCAAGGAGGGTGCGGGTGTTCCTCCCCCGAGGGGGAGCCAGTACACCATCGCCCGCGACAAGTCGCCGCTCACCTCAACCCTGGTGATGGAGATCGGGGTCAATTCCGGGTCTTTGACCTCGGTTCTCAAGCGCTGCGCGAGTTCCCGATGGATCATCTCGGCGACCCGTTGCGCACGGTGCGATGGCATGTCCTGCTCCTGAAGCGGTCCGGCGGCCTCTAAAGTTCTGGACGCGACTCGTCAATCCACATCAGAGCCCGTTAGGCCCTCACATGCAACTCACGATCATCGGGCCAGGCCGACTCGGACGAACGCTGTTCCAGCTTCTGGACGCAAGGGGCGCTTCCGTACGCCTTGTCGGACGGCAGGCGCATCTCCCACCCGAGACAGACCTCGTGCTCGTCACGGTTCCTGACAGTGCCATCTCGGAGGTGGTCAACGCGATCCCCGTGGGTCCAATTGTCGTGCACACATCCGGGGTACAGTCGCTCGATGTCTTGCAGCCCCATGTGCGTGTCGGATCCTTTCATCCGCTGATGACCTTTCCTGGTCCAGAGATCGCCGTGCCGGACCTGAGCCGCGCCTATGTGGCCATCGATGGTGACGCTGCGGTCCGTGCCATGCTGACCGAGCTCGCCGCCATGCTTGAGTTGAACCCTGTACATGTTCCGGGCGACCGCCGCCTCTACCATGCCGCCGCCGTGCTGGCGGGCAACCTGTCCACGGTGCTTCTTGCGCTCTCTGGGAAGCTCCTCGCAGAGGCCGGGGTTGAGCCACGTACCGCCCGGGAGATGCTGGCCCCCCTCGCGTTCGACTCGCTACGCAATGCCATTGCTGACCCCTCACGGGCCCTGACGGGACCTCTCGTTCGGCAGGACCACGAGACCATGGCGATGCATCATGCGGCACTTGAGCACATCGACGCTGATGCGGCACGCGAGCTCTACTCCTGGTTTCAACAACATGGGGGTGATGTCGTCAACGACACGCACCGATGACCTCATCGCGCGCGGTGCCGTCGCGGGACAATCTCTGTCCGCCTGATGCATGCGACCTTACGCGCCGACGGCGACTTGCGAGGAAACATCACCACTTTCACCGCACATCCCACGGATGATGGCATCTGTTGCAGGTCAGATGGGTTTTCACTGCGTACAGTGTGTTTAGATAGTCTCTTCCGTGGGGGTACCAATGCTGGATGCCTACATCATCGACAGAATCCGTAAGGAGCGCGAGGAAGAGCGTGCGCGTCGCAGTGGCTATCAACCCCTGCACATTGAACGCGCGCCTCCGGTGCACCGCCCGGCCGAGAGCGATGAGCCACACGACGAGACCGACCGCGGCGAAGCCGTCATCGACTACCGGCTCTGACCGCGCGTCGACACCTACGGCAGACCAAAAAAAAAGACGGGCGATGGCCCGTCTTTTTCATTTGGCGATTGAACGCCTATTGACGCTCAGTAGTTGTTGAGGTCGACGCCAGCCTCGGCAGCGAAGGCGCCCAAGCCCTTCTTCACGATGGTGCGCATCGCACGCGTCGACACCTTGAGCCGAACAAAGCGGTTGCCCTCGGGCCACCAGAAACGCTTGGTCTGGATGTTGGGGAGCTGACGCTTCTTGGTCTTGATGTTGGAGTGCGAAACCTTGTTGGCCACGTTCGGGCGCTTTCCGGTCAACAGACACTTGCGAGCCATCGGATCCTCGGTGACGCCATGGCGTCGAAAATCGTTATCGCGAGGTTCTTCCCCGCTAAAAAACCAATCCGTAAGACCCACTACTGCAAACAGCGCAAAGCCCTACGCATACGACGCCGGCGTTTAACGGCCACCGTGCCTTAAGGCAAGCCCACCTCCGCGAATGAGCGGTCGAGGATTGGTCGGATCCTAGGCTACCATGTATGGGGAGGGTTCCTGTATGCGCCTCATGGCCTCGACGGTACTGTGGATGTGGAGTCTCGCCGCAGAGGCAGCGCTACCTTCCGCCGCACCGCTGCAGCAGGCCATCGATGCATACCAAAACGGTCGCCTCGCCTCCGCCGTCATTCTCGCGCGCGACGCCCTACCCTCCCTCTCGCGAACCGACAGAGCATCTGCGTGGATGCTCATCGGCTATGCCGAGCGGGAGCAGCAGCGACACAACCTCGCAAGTGAGGCCTTCACCCGAGTACGCCTGATCGAGGGCCCACTCCAGTCTTGGGGCGCCTTCTACGAAGCCGAGCAAGACCTGCGCCGTGGCCGAGAAGCCGTCGCGGCCAAGGAGTGCGTGCTCTATGGCGAGACCTATCCCGAGGGCGTCCATGCGGCGGATTGTACGAGGATTCAGGCCCTTGGACTCGTCCGATCGGGCCAGCTGGATGAAGCCGCTGAGCTCGCAGAACTGCACGACACCGAGCATAGCGCCACGCCCATCGGCGAGCTCATTCAGCTTGAGGCCGCCATCCATAGGGCCACGGCATCCAAGAGCGGGTCCGTGGCCTCTCTTCGAGACCTGACCTGTAGCTTCGGCAGCCCGCAGACCCTTCGACGGGCCCTCGGCGTGCTGCAGCAGCTCCGAGAGGCTGGACGAGAGGATGCTGTCCCTCCCACGAGTCGCTCGTGTGCGTGGCGTCGGGCATTGTCGATGCGTGACGTGGGCATGAGCACACGCGCATGGGAGGCCTACGAAACCCTCTACGCCAACAATCAAGACGACCCAACGTTTCTCCGCACCCTCGAAGCCGAGGCCGTTCGCTTTGGTTGGCGGACACACCAGTTCGCCGAGCTCGCACGTCATTACGAACGTGCCTACGAAGCCGCACCCAACGGAGAGACGGCGTGGATGGCACACCGCGCCTGGCTACGTGCCGGCCAGCCAGACAAGATGGCAGCGTGGGCCAAGCTCGGCATGGCCCAGCATGCGGATCATCGCAGCTGGCGTCGTAACAAAGAGGACCTCGGCAAGGGGCTTCTCTTGGCCGGCGAGCCCCTCGAGGCCGCACGCGTCTGGGACGATCTCTCCCGCACCCGTGGCCAGACGGGCCGAAGGGCCGAGTACCTTGCGGCGTTCGCGACCTTCAAGGCGGGCGACACCGACGACGCCAACGAGCGCTTTTCCTCCATTATCGATAGCCCTTCGTCCTACAAAGCTGCAGCCCGGTACTGGCGCGCTCACGCCACACAAGACCATGCATCCGCGGCGCGTGACCACGCATGGATCCTCGAGAACGAGCCACAGAGTTGGTACGCCCTCCTGCTGCGCCAAGAGGACGAGGGAATGCATCGGAACGGACGATGGGCAGAGGCACCCACCGACGTTCCGGTGGCCGCTACACCATGGACCCGCCCCACATCGCTGCCGGTGGCACAGCCTGTCCGAGCGGGACAGGCACGCGCCCCCCGCATGACGCTCACACCGGATGCGTTCACCTCCTACCTCGCGCAGCTCTCCGCCCCAGCGACAGGAGCCTTACTTCCCGTGTCCTCCGAGTTGCGGGTGCCGCTCCCCGCAAACTCCTGGGTCAACGTAGCGTCCGCAGACGACACCCTCGATGCATTCGTCGAAGAATGGGGAGAACACTGGCCGGTGCTTCAACAGGTCCAAGCCCTTGCCCGCGGCGGACTCTACGACCTTTCGGGCCCCACATTTTCTGCATGGTACGAGACCACACGTAAAGCTGCGCGACGGGACACCCTGGCCCAAGACGTCTTCGACAAGACCTCAAAGTCCATGTGGAGGAACATCAGCTACGCCGTCGGCGATGCCTACCACTTGACCCGAGTGAGCTACGGACTCGAACACGAAGGCAAGTCACCCTCTGCGCGAATCGCCGGAAAACAGCTAGAGCTTCCCCTTCCCTACCAGCGTCACGTCTGGTCCAGTGCAGAGCGTGCCAACATTGATCCCTACTTGATCATGGGCTTGATGCGTACCGAGTCACTCTACCGCGCCGACGCGATCAGTCGGGTCGGAGCACGCGGCCCCATGCAGATCATGCCCAAGACGGGTGGATTGACCTCTGACCTCCTTGGACACGATCAGTACATGCACCATGAGCTCTTCGATCCGGCGCATGCCGTGGCCCTAGGCGTGCACTACCTCGGACGGCTGATCGAGCGGTGGCACGGCGCATGGCCGCTCGCTGTGGCCAGCTACAATGGCGGGCCTCACAACGTCAACGGATGGTTGGGCGCCACCGGTGCAGCCATGCCACTCGATGAATTTGTCGAACACATCCCGTTCAAAGAGACGCGAGGGTACGTGCAGAAGGTCTCCGCCCGCTACCACGCCTACGCCATGCTCTATGACCCCGAAACTGGCGGCGTACGCCTCGGCACATTGCCCGACGGTCAGTCGGCACACCTCGTGGACTTCTAATGCGATCGCTGCTTGGTCTCGCCATGCTGATTTGGTTCAGCTCCGAATCACTCGCCAAGCGACCTCGACCCACAGAGGTTGTACCGGTTGAGGTCGTCACACCCGACCCCGAGCCTCCTCCTCCCCCGACCTATCCGCTGCCACAGCGAGACCTTCACGCCCCTACCGCACTCGGTCCTTTGCCCGATGGTCTCGCCAGCGCATCTGCACAAGGGTGTGGCGCATGCCATACGGACGTCACCCGTGCGTGGCGTGGGTCTGCACATGCGCAACCACCGACGCAGGACCACCTCGAGATGTCCCAACGTCGTGCCGACCCGAGCTGCACCACCTGCCATCTCCCCCTTCAGCGGCAGCATCCGTCTGAGCAGTGGTCACCTACCCTCGCCTCAGAGGCCGTCACCTGTGTCACCTGCCATGTCGACGACGGCCGAGTCCTCGTGTCCGCACTCTCCGAGCAGAGCCCCCACACCGACGGGCTGGCCCCCAACCTGAAGACCGATGGCGCCTGCACGACGTGCCATGAGTACACAAAACCTGGGATGTCGGTTCCTTTGTACGACACGGTGAGCTCATGGCGCGCCTCGCCCTACGCCGCCGCTGGCATTGGCTGCCAAGATTGTCACACGCATGCAGGTGCCGAGGGGCATGGACTCCCGCTCTCCCTCCATGAAGCGCTGACCGCATTGGTCGAAATGAACCAGCCTGCGCTTGTTCGAGGTGAGGACAACCAAACCGTCCAGCTCACGCTTCAAAACACGGGGGCGGGACACACCATCCCCTCCGGCTCTCCGTGGTCAGGCCTAGAGCTCGGTATCGTCCTCCAGAACGGTGACCGCACCCGGGTGACCCTCCCATGGACCACCATGCTCGCACGTGAGGTCGATGCGACCGACGCCATTTCTGGCGACAACCGCCTTCACCCCGGCGAAACCAGAACCTATTCCATCCCAGTAGATCTTGATGTTCGCAAGCCGGCTGGCCGATGGCGACTCTCGGTGGAGGCGTGGCACGTCGTCAACGGGACCCGAGCAGCGGCGGCTGGACCCGAATGGACACACACGGTGCAAATCCACGTGGAGTGACCCATCGGCGGGCGTGGGTGTTACGCACGCCTGTAGCCTCAGGTGTGAAATGACACGGTTTCATGCGCGTACAGATGTCGGACTGAAACGGCGTCACAACGAGGACGCGCTCATCGCACTCGATGACATTGGTCTCTTCGTTGTCGCCGATGGTGTCGGCGGACGAAAGGCTGGTGAGCTTGCGAGCGCCCTCACGATCGAGACGTTCCAGAATCACGCCAGTGTGTTCGCCGAGTTGCTCGAGCGCTTTGGGCGCGAGCCCACCTCGGCAAACCGCAACCTCATCCTGCAGTCTCTCCTCGACACCGCACAAGCCTCCAGCCGTCGTGTCTTTGAGACGGGGGCACAGACCGGCCACGAAGGGATGACCACGACGTTGGTTGCAGCGCTCTGTGGTGGCGGCGTGGCGTTCATCGTGCACGTCGGCGACAGCCGTGCCTACCTTCTGCGAGATGGTGCGCTTCGCCAGCTCACCGAAGATCATTCCTTGGTCAATGAGCTCAAGGCACAAGGTAATCCTGTAGAATCAACAGGCACATCGCTACGCTACAAGAACGTCATTACGCGAGCCATCGGGCTCTACCCCAGCGTGCAGGCCGACACCCTGGCCGTGGAGCTGCTGGACGGCGACCGCATCCTTCTGTGCAGTGACGGGCTGACGGACATGGTCTCCGAGACGCGGTTGCTTCGTCACATGCGCGCTCCCGACACGACCCGTGCCTGCGAGTCCTTGGTCGATGAGGCCCTCGCCCAGGGGGGCAAAGACAACATCAGTGTCGTGGTCATCGAACCCGACGCCACACTTGAGCCTGCAGCCGTCAGCGCGCGAGCCAACGTGATGCAGTCCCTGTTCCTCTTTCGGGACCTCCCGCACGCCGCACGCCTTCGCGTCGGCCGAATCCTGACAGAACGTCGCATTCATGAAGGAGAGATCGTCGTCGAGCAGGATACGCTGGGCCACAGCCTGTTTGTCGTGATGCAGGGGGAGGTCGCCGTGCACCTCGATGGTTCAGAGGTCGCCCGACTCGGAGCCGGCCAACACTTTGGAGAGCTCGCTCTCCTAGAAGACACGACGCGTTCGGCGTCGATCGTGGCCTGCACCGACACAAGCTTGCTCGAGCTGAGGCGCGACGACCTAAGGCGCTACTGCGCGACAGAGCCGGGCGTGGGCAACCGCATCCTCTGGCGCCTCATCGAAGCGCTGGGTGAGCGGCTTCGGCAGTCCAACCAACGTCAGCGTCGGGAGACCTGATGGAGCTTCGCGTAGCCTGTAGTCCCGATGCGGACGACCTGTTCATGATGCGTGCACTGCTTGAAGGACTGATCGACACCGGTCGGTATTCCTTCACCATCACGACCGAACCCACCGATGACTTGAACAGACTGGCCACGGAGGGCGGCCCAGAGATCTTGGCCATCTCAGTGGCGCACTATCCACACATCGCAGACACCTATCAGCTGCTCCCCCACGGCGGTTCGATGGGCGAGGGCTACGGTCCCGTCGTGGTCGCACCAGAGCCGGTCGCACTCGAGGCGCTGGCCGGTCGTAAAGTCGCTGTCCCGGGCCTCACCACAACGGCATGGCATCTGCTCCAGATGATGGTTCCTGTCGATCCCGTGGTCGTTCCCATCGCACCCTATGCCCTCACCTTCGATGCACTTCGAGAACAGCGTGTGGAAGCCGCATTGATCATTCATGAGGGCCGACTCACCTTCGCGGCGGAGGGCTTTACCGAGGTCGCTGACCTTGGGCGTTGGTGGTCGGACGTTTCGGATGGCCTCCCGTTGCCATTAGGCGCGAACAGCATTCGTCGAGACCTCGGAGATGAGGTGATCGCAGAGGTCTCCGACCTGCTGCGACAGAGCATCGCCCATGCCCTCGAGCATCGCGATGAAGCGATTCAGTGGCTTCTCGACCAAGGGGGCGCCCTGACGACCCATGAGCAGGTCTCGACCTACCTCGACATGTACGCCAACGCGCGAACCCTAGACTACGGCCCCGAAGGCCGCCTTGCCATCGTGACCTTCTTGGAGCAGGCGGCTGACATGGGGCTCTTGCCAGAGGCCGATGTCGACTTTGCGCCCTAGCGCAGTCCGCTGGTGTTCGACGCGGGATTGAGGTCGGCGCGCAACCGTCGTTCGCCCTCGAGCTCCAGACCATAGACATGCACCGCGTGGTCTCTACCCCGTACCTGCACCCAGCCAAGGTCTTGCGCATCTATGGTGCGGGAGCTCGCTCCCATGACTTCGGCGGTCACCAGCACTCGGGTACCCATCACCTTGTTCAGCTGCTCGAGTCGACTTGCCACGTTCACGGCATCGCCAACGGCGGTGTATTTCAGGCGGCGTTTCCCACCCACATCCGCAAGAATGACACGACCGGTGTGGACGCCTGCCCTCAGAACAAGACGTTCAACACCCGCTGCCTCCCACGGCACACGAAGGTCCTCTCGCCAGATTCGATTGAGATCGTCGACCGCATCTTCAATGGCTTGCACGGCGTCGATCGCCCGGTCGGCATGATCTGCCAGACTCTGCGGCGCACCAAAGATCGCGAGCATGCCATCACCGTAAAAGTCGATGACGGAGCCACCAAGTCGCTCAACCGCTTCCGTGCACCGGCCAAGCACATCATTGAGCAAGGTCAACATGACTTGTGGCGCCGCACGCTCGGACAACGAGCTGTAGCCAGCGAGGTCGGTGAACACGACCGTCACCACCCGCTCTTGCCCGCCCTCGGGACGAACATGCCCCTCCATGAGGTCGCTGAACACACGCTCTCCGACATACCGCTTCGCCACACGCCCGACTTCGCTCGCCTCATCGCGTGAGAACTTGAGGGCGTCGATGCGATGCGCCAAGAGCGTAATGTCGTCTTCCATGTGCCAGATGGGTTCTTCTTCGCCTTCTGGGGGCAGCAACAAGTGGAGAACCCGAATCCGGCGGTCCACCCACCACCACACCACTGCACCAAGACACGCACCAAACGTGAGCAACGCCAAGACGATGCTCGACCACGGGGCACCGAGATCCGGCTGTCCCACCAGCGCCAAGCCCCCACGCACCTTCACGGAGGTCCAGCCTGCAGGTACACGGTCACCGGGTACAAACCCCCGCAGGTCCGCGGGGTCTGGACCGAGCGCTCCCCGCGTAATCTCAACGTCCTCGCCCACAAATCGGACCAGCGTGGCATCGTTGGGTACCGAGCCATCGCCAGAGAGCTGCACCACCGCTTGGGCGCGCGATGTCGCTCGGTGACCATCAAACCACGAACCCGCGGCGCCCATTGTCGCAGCGAGCACCACCGACGCGACGACGACGATCAGTCCTGCCCATGCCCCTAGACTTGTGGCTTGTGAGTGCTCGGTGGCCATGGCCTCCCCTGCCTAGGTGTACGGCACGAACGACACAAGACGCAAGTGTTTCGGCGTCATCCATGGGCAGCGTCGAGGCGCCTCACCCTGCCCAAGGGCGCTTCAGCGGGTCGGTCCATCGACAGACCAGCCGAACGATCGACGCAGCTGTGCATACCGCTCCGACATGCTTCCGTCCGATTCACGAATCACCAAGCAGTCTGTCGTCATGGATGGCAGGTCAGGGGTGTCCTCATGCATACAGGTGACGACCCGGATCATGGGCGCGTCGCCAGAACGAAAGACCACATCAAACCGCTCGACCACGGCGAGCCCAGAGGCCGAGGGCGCATCGTCCGTGCGGGGGTCGCGGGCCGACATGACATAGGTGAACGTCCCGCCGGGCTCAAGATGTCGTTTTGCGGCTTGGCAGTAGTCGTAGACCGACCCACGCAGTTCGAAGCGACACGCAGCACGCTGGGGATGCTTGGATACGACGCCCTTTCCGAGTGGGATGTAGGGAGGAGAACCCGTCACGACCTCAAACCGCGTCTCACCGAGTATAGACGCAGAATCTCGAAGATCTCCATGATGGAGCGTCACCCTGTCGGTCAGCCCGTTGAGTGCGACACTGCGACGGTTGAGTTCGATGCTCACATCTTGGGCCTCAATGCCGGTCAAGGTCGCATCAGGATGGCCCAAGATGCCCAGTGTGTAGGTGCCTACCGATCCGATTCCACATCCGAGGTCGAGCAGTCGTCTCGCCTGTGGCCGCCAGGTTGCAGCACGCCACGCCGTCAGCAGATCATCGGTCGAGAACCGGTGACCATCCTTCAGTTGGTAGACCCACCAGTCCCCAATGATCTGGTCGATGGTTTCACCCGGTCCGGGCGACGCTGCACTGGGAGGGATCTGTCTCACGGCCGCCCGATACCCCGAAGCCCCGTTCCGGGCACCCGAAATTCCATCTCACAGTCGTGGTCCGTTTCGTCCATGGTCGTAAAGTGGTACAACACGCTGCCTCGCAACCGCCTGTCGGCCCTCGACCATCCAGCCGTTGGAGCCCCCGTGAAAAGCTGGACCCGCACCCTGAACCTCGACGATGCGCACACACTGCTTGCACAGGCCGAGCCAGGTCTATCACTGACCGACTGGTCCGCGCGGTGCCACCAGAATCTCCCGGTTCTCTCACAAGCACGACGACGTGAACTCGTACGGATGCTGCGCGATGGATTTCTGACGGTGGACGATGGCCGTATCTCCAACGGACTCTTCCTCCGCTGCTACAGCGACGCCTCCGCGACGGCACAGTTCGACATGGTTCATGTTCAGTGGGCGCTGTCTCATGGCCTGACGCTTCTTGCCGTGCGCTCGTTGGTCGCGCCAGCGCTCCGCTCCGGGAAGCCAGAGATTCCATTGGCCGCTGTCGAACAGCTTGTGGCGGGCGCAGTGGACACCCGAAGTGCGGAATCCCTTCGAAAGTCCCGCACCGTACTCTTGGGGGCCTTGGAGCACGTCGGCGTCCTCGAGACCCGAGGGACGGGACAACACCGAACGCTACGGGCCCGACGGGCCACCCCACACCCCTTTGCCTTCGCCTACCTCATCCTACGGGAGCTCACGGAACGCGGCATTGATGCCATGATGGAGCGCGAGGCACTCGAGAGCAGCCTCGCGGTCCAGCTCACGCTCTGCACGGTCGACCATGCTACGCGGTGCCTCGACCATGCCGTGGACTCCGGATGGCTACGGCGTGACGGCGATGAGGTCGGCCTCTTCGCCCATTAAGCAGGCCTCAGGACTCGCCGGTCATCATGGTGTTGACCTGTTCGGCCGTCAGTCCGAGGGAGCTGCCGATGTGGATGGCCTCTTCGCGAAAGATGGAGACGCCAGCAAAGGTCGCGAACATGGCGCGAGCGGTCGCGTGAATCGCCGCCGTGGCATCCGCCTCATCCACGCCATGTTCTCGGGCGAGTTCATGAATGGTCTGTTCTTCTGATTCGGTCAACGCATGGTCGCACAGTGCAGTCAATGCGAGGAATCGGATGTACAGCGACCGTTCCACATCGTTGGTCAACACCCGTGCCGCATCATCAATGTGTTCGGGAAGCGTGGTCTCGAAGTCCTCAATGAGGGCAAGCTCGGCCGCGTCCATCTCGCCGTCCGCCATCGCAACGCGCCGCATACCCGCCGCGACAACAGCGAGAGCTCCAACCGAAACCATCGACTCATCAAACGTGAACATCTTCCCTCTCCGAGTCTTGTGCCGTGAACGGCGGAACCCTACCACGACGAGGTCGACGCCCAGACCTGCCGAGACACCTCGTGGCTATCTTCTGGGGTTGCCCGAGTCGCCGTCAGTAAGGCTTCTGCTAGTCTCAGATCCGACAGTCCAAGGTGCTGCTTCACCGTCTCGGGTTTCGCATACTCAAGGTCGAGGCCGTGCCGGACGCGTTCACTCCACACGCGAAGCTGCTCTTGGATGTCGGCTTCGACGGAACGCCGGAGCGAGAGCCCGCCCACACCAGACGCACGCGACGTCGCCTGCGACATCAACCGCTCACAATGCTGTCGTCCGAATGCCAACAGCTCGACCTGAACCCCATCACTAGAGGGTTCGGTCAACATGCCGACACGGTACCGGTTCTCCGCTGAGCCACCAAGGTCTGACAAGATGACCGCGCACCGCTCGACCACCCAGCCTTCGAGGGAGTCCCCCGAGACCTTCACCTCTTCGTCATGGGCCACTGCGAGCAGCACAACATTGACGGAGCACCCATGTTCCCCCTCCCAGAAGACGCTCAGCTGCCCTTGGCCTGCCTGACGCTGTCCGAGCTGCTTGGCGAATCCCTGAACCCACGGCAACGACACGCCACGGGTGTGCTGAATCCGCCGATAATGTAGCTCAGAGCACATCACTGCAGCATCATGTGCCCGTGCGATGCTGGACCCTTCGGGTTCGCGGTGGGGCGCGCTTCGAAGGCCGTCACCCGCGACCACAAGCATGACTCTACCCGGTGCACGCTCTGCCAACTCGACCGCCTGCTGGTACCAGTCGGTAACCCGCGCTTGCACCTGATCGGCGTTGGTGAGCAGGTCGAGCAGCCTCCCCCGCGTACCAGGGATCACCTCCGATTCCTGCAGGTAACGCCGCCATCCCAGCCATCGGGCGAGGTTGTTGTGATCGACGTCTTGGGCGCGACAGACCTGCGGAGGCACAGCCCGCATCACGGGTGCAGGGAGGTGCCAAAGCTGTTCTTCTATCGACTGCACCGAATCTTCGAGTGCGGCCGGACTGATCAGCCATCCCTGTCCCAATGGCTTGACTAGGAGATGCCGAACGGCCTCCCCATCCAGAATCCCCGTACGCACCAAAATCCGCCGCAACTCCGCGCCAAGTTCATCACCGTCGACATGCCATGGAAGCGCCAATTCGCGGCGCAGCAGTGGCTGCCATTGACCCGCCCGCAGCGCCAACAACCGGCGGAGCAAGACCTCGGCCTGCCGTTCGCTCTTCATGCGGATGGCGCCATCATCGTCGACAGCGTCTCCGGGCAACTCTAGGCGGTCGAGAAGGTCATGGTGATCACGCAGCAGCTCGCGTTGGAAGTCTTGGGCAACGCGCAGCATGGACTCGCGGCTGGTGAAGATGGCCAACCGACTGAACTGCGCCTGCACATCCTGTCCATCGGGATGTAGCGTGGCGGCTTCCACCACAAGGGCCACCCGTACATGACGGAAGATCCCCGTCGCCAGGGCCAACTTAAGGTCACCGGCGACCACCATGGCCACGGTATGCGGTTGCCGATCCGAGAACCGAAGCGTGAGGTCTGGACGAGCCCGAGAACACAGCCGCTTGAGGTGCGAAACGGTCGCTCCGCGAAGCAGCTGTACGCGTTCGATAGGTACACCCGCCCTGCCCGCCTCCTCTACAGCTTGACGGTAGCGCTGTCCGGCCCTGTGTTCGCTCTCGTTGACCCCCCAATCGTCCCGTCCAATGACGGTGAGGCGTCGATGTGGCGAGTCTTCGGGAAGCCTGAGGGTCGTCAGGATCACCTCGGCACACCCATCGAGAATGCGACGCGCATCAAACGCCACCCGTGCGACCCCTCGCTCGGCTTCATCATCGGACATAATGTCGAGCAAACGTTCCACAGCCCCCGCTTCGACCCGAGCATGTTCTGGGGTCTCTGGCCGCTCTCCGACATCTACACGCCGTCGGCTTGTGACATAAAATAGATCTGCACCAGGTGCGGCCGTCGGCGCCGGCATCAGCAGCGTAAAGGGCGCTGGCGCCCTCCAGCGTTCGTTGGCCCCACGCCGCAACACCATCTCGTCGACAGCGATGCGTTCGAACGAGGCCAGCTTTGAAGACGGCAGCTCAAACCGCCACGGCGTTGACCCCTCTGGCGACTGCTTGACCCGGTCTTGAACCACATAGGTTGTTATGGACCCGGGAGAAGGTTCAGGCGCATCACCGGCACAAAACCCAAGGCCCACCAAGAGCCTCATCACCACCCGCCAGGCGCGCTCGACGTTGTACGGGTCTTCGTGTTGTCCGGCCTCAAGGGTGATGCCCACCCGTGGCGCCCTCCCCCGGTGATGTTCCGCCCACGTCTCGCCCGAGCGTAGGCCCATGGTACTCGCCAGTCCGCCATCGAGGATCCCTCCCTCGTGGAGCCCCGTGATGAGCCGTCGTACACCGAGCAAGTCACTCACCCGCGCATGGACAACATCATCACGAATGACGAGATGTGCTTCGCTGGGCGAGCTCGTGGAGTGCAGGTCTAGCACGAGATCCACCACACGAAGATGGGGGGCCAGCACCCTCACGCGACGTTGTTCGGGGTTCAACGACTCCGGATCAGCGGCCGCAAGCTCCTCGAGCGTCTCGGCATCCCAGAGGCGATTCATGTCCTCGCCCTCGGGGGAATGGCGCTGCCCGAGCGCGGCAGCCGCAGCGTTGCAGCGCGCCAGGAGGACACGTCCGGCCGTCAAGTTGTGCGGCGCCCATTCCAAAAAGCGCTCAATGACGTGGTTTCCTACCACCTCATTGCCATGCATCATGCCCAAGAGCGCAATGGTTCGAATGTCATCGTCGTTTTGAGGCTCACGCCCCGACGCAAACACCCAAACATCGTCTACGCCGGCAAGCTGCTCTGCCTCGACAGCCACGCGCCCTCCGTCGTCGGCCCCTTATCTCATGTCTTGGCGTTCGCCGAAAGGCCGCCCCTGTCAACGCCGCGTGTGCTCACGCAGACGTCGTATCACCGGGGCTCGCAGTCTTCTTGGCGGCAGCCTTCTTGGCGCGGGGCTTGCTCTTTCGAGGTGCCGCACCCTTCTTCGTGGCTGCCTTCTTGCGTGTGCTGGCCTTCTTCTTGGACGCCGCCTTCTTGCGCGTGCTCGCCTGCTTCTTCGTGGATTTCTTCTTGGCCTTCTTTGGCCGAGGCGGGAACTCAAACCCATGTTTTCCAGTCGGCTTGCGGAAGAGCAGCCCACGGAAGGGTCGGTTCCGTCGCGACGTAAAGCCATCGAGTGTCTCAGTGCGACCGGCTTCCGAGAAGAACGCTGCGGCCTCCTCCACCGACATCTCGCGCTCACAGACCTTACGCGGCAAGATGGGCCCTGCTTTGACTTCTTTGTCGAGGAGGCGCTGACAGACGTACCTGCGGTTCGTCTCTACGACACCACCACACGAGTCATCTTCGCATGGACACGGGAACAAGACATCGCCTCGCACCTCGGGCCCACCGTCCACTACACCATCTCCGTACGTCACGGTCATGGTCCACTGCACTGCGGGCGCGTTCTCTTCGGGCTCCAGTAGAATGGACCCTGTCAGCTCGTGCCCATCGCGGCTCACGAAGCCTGTGATCTTGCCGGACTGCTTTTCATGAATGAGCTTCGTGGCAAGTGCGCGGTCGATGTACCGGCCGCTACGCTCCTTCCACAAGATGAGCTTACACGGACCGTCTTTGCCCTCGTTCCGCGAGCAGCGGTAGCCCCACGCGGACTCCACCACGACACCCTCTCCACAGCTCGGGCAGGGTCCAAGCGGTCCGGGACCACCAAACAACTCGTCATGATCGAAGGCCTTGATGATGTCCGTCACGTTCCGCGTGAAGGTCTCGAGGTCCTCGAGGTAGGCCTCACGGGACAGCTCTCCCGTCTCGACGCGCTTGAGGTTGTGTTCCCACTCCCCCGTCAACCGTGGGCTCGCCAGCGTGGGCACATCGGCGCGCTCCAGAACGTCGATCAAGCGCATACCCTTTGGGGTCGCGCCAAGCTTTCCGTCGACACGGCGCGCGTACATCTTGCGAACGAGGTTGTCGATAATGTCGGCACGTGTGGCTGGCGTTCCCAACCCGCGACCTGCCATGACTTCGGAGAGATCTTCGTCATCGAGTTGGTCGCCCGCCGTCTCCATCAGCCGCAGAAGCTGGGCTTCGGAATAGCGCGCCGGAGGTCGTGTCTCCTTCTCCTCATCGGCTGCGATACCGACCGTGACGCCGACGCCTGATGCCTGCTTCTCACCGGGCACCAAGGCCGGTAGCGTGGTTCCCTTGCCCGCTTCTTGGCCAAGAGCCTCGAGGTAGCCTGGTATCTCAAGCGACTTCGCCGTCGTCCGGAAGACCGCAGGCTGCGCCCCAGGCACCTGTACCTCAACCCGTCGGTCTACGGTGTCGAACGTGGCTGGTCCCATCATGGACGCGAGGAACTGGCGGACCACCAAGTCATAGATCTTGGCGTCGTCCGCGCGAAGCGTTGTCGGCGGCTCATTCCCTGTGGGCACAATGGCAAAGTGATCGGTGACCTTCGACCCATCGATGATCTTCTCGAGGTTGAGGGGCCCGTTCGCCACAATGCCTTGCGAGAGCTTGGAATACTCGGCATCTGTACCGAGGGCGTCCAAGACAGCGTCGAGCGTCTCCCGATAGTCATCGGGTAGATGACGGGAGTCCGTACGCGGATAGGTCAGGAGCTTGTGCGCTTCGTAGAGCCGCTGGGCGGCCTGCAGCGTCCGCTTCGCGGTGAAGGAGAACCGCCGGTTCGCTTCTCGTTGCAGGCTGGTCAGGTGGAATGGCAGCGGTGGGTTTTGCTTGGCTTGGCGGCGCTTTTCACTCGCCACGCCTCCAGCTGATTCCGAGACGGCCTTGAGCACAGCGTCAACGCGTGCGCGGTCGAAGATTCGGTCGGCGCGGATGTTGCGGTCTCCCGACCCCTTGACCGACTCGTCGTAGTAGCGTCCCTCCCACGACTGACCCTCGTGTTCGAACGGAGCCGTGACTTCCCAGTAGGTCTGGGGCACATGCGCAAAGATCTCACGCTCACGCAACACGAGCAGGCCCAGCGTCGGCGTCTGGACACGACCTGCAGACCATGCACCCTTCTCTCGGCGCCCTTTCAACCGCTTGGTGAGGGAGCGGGTGGCGTTCATGCCAATCAACCAGTCGCCGACGCCACGCAACCACGCAGCGTCTGCGAGTGGCTGCATCTCATCGCCGGGCCGTAGATTTTCGAAGGCCGTTTTGATGGCCGTCTTGGTCATCGACTGAAGCCAGAGACGCTGATGAGGCTTCTTGTCCAGTCCGGTGAACTCAGCGATGCGACGAAAGATAATCTCGCCCTCTCGCCCGGCGTCACACGCGTTGATGAGGCCCGTGACGTCTTTGCGCTTCCCGAGCTTCTTGATCAGATCGACGCGCTTCTTCATGCCTTCTTTAGGCTTAATTCTGTACTCGGAGGGAATGATAGGCAGGGGCGCAAGCGTCCAGCCTTTCAAGGCCTTGTCGTAGTCCTCGGGCTCGGCCAGCTGCAGCAGGTGTCCCACGGCGAACGTCAGCACAAACGTATCGGACTCGAAGTAGTCTCCTTCGTCCTCAAAGCCGCCGAGGGCCTTGGCTATGTCCTTTGCAACGCTAGGTTTCTCGGTGATGACCAGCTGTTTCGCCAAGGTTCAATCCTCCGGAGTCTCCGCCTACAGTATCTGCGCATTGACGAGACCCACAAGTTCTTCTGTCTGGGGCGGTTTGGACTAGCGGCAGCACCGCCCCCGGTCAAGCCATGGGACCGGAACGTGCCCATCGGATATGCCCCCCCTACCGCTCGGGAGTACACCGCTCGTGGCCGCCTTCGACACCCTCCATGAACTTGCTTGCCCCCACGGGATTCTTGTCGGGGTGCGTCTCCCAGGCACAGCTGATGCTGTCGCAGAGGACATCCTCGAGCGTCTCCATCCGAGCGAACGCGCCCACGCGGAGACGCTCTCCGGGTACCGGCAGCCGGAGTTTGTGGGTGGCCGACTCGCCATGATGCAGGCACTCCGCGCGATCGGAGCTCCCCCCACACCGGTGCTCCCCAACGACCGTGGTGCGCCCGTCCTCCCCAAAGACTTCGTGGGCTCCATCACCCACAAGAAGACCATCGCCTATGCCATGGTCGCGCGCTCCCATGCAGGTACCCTCGGTATCGATCTTGAGCACCTGGCCCCCAACAGGAGCCAGATCTGCGCCAAAGTGCTGCGTCCAGAGGAGCTCGCCGCCATCGCAGATCTAGATGACGACCCACGATGGGTGGAGACGCTCAAGCGGTTCAGCGTCAAGGAGAGCATCTACAAGGCGCTCGACCCCTACGTGAACCGATACGTCGGGTTTCACGAAGCCTCGGTGTGCCCCAGCGTCGATGGTCCCGCCGAAGTGACACTTCACCTCACCCAGAAGGAAGGTCCCTTTGTGGTCGAGGCGAGGACCATGTGGCTCGGTCCCGACCTCTTGTCGTCCGTCCGGATTCGGACCAGCTAGCCGTTAGAGGTCACTGGCTTGCCGGGGTACACTGACCCCGAGAGGTGCATAGCCATGCCCAAGGCCGAACAGTCGACTGCCGAGACGCTGTTTCATCACTGGCGCCGCGGCGATGCACGTGCGGGTCAAGCCATGGCCCAGCGGTTTACCGACTGGTATTTTTCCATCATCGTCGGGCGCGTGGGCGAACCCATGGGCTCGTCAGCCTTTCGCGCGGCAGTCAAGCGCTTTGGTGAGGGCGTTCCCACCGTGACCGATGCCCGTCGGCTTTTGCGGTGGTCCCATGGGATCTTGTCTGTCAGCCTCCAAACCCTCCCCACCTCGCGGCTACGCGAAGGCGATCACCCCAGCAGGTTTACACGAAACCAGCACCCCAAGACGCTGCTCGTCGATGCCCGATCAGCCCTTACACCAGAACTTGAGCTTCTCGAAGCCTGTTACCAGCTGCGGTGTGACCGGTCGGCCGCACACGACATCCTCGAAGCCCGGTTTGCCGTCAAACGCTGGCTGCAGCTCAACGCAAGCATCCCATTTAGGGTGCTACCGACACGCATTGACCCTGACCTCACCCCCCTACCGTTTTACGAAGCCGGTGCCCTCGACCGGTCTCCGCGAGAAGTGCAGGCCTTCGAAGTCTGGGCTGTCAATCAACGGCAGCTCTGCCAAGACCTCGCCGAGTTCGCCCACTTCGCCATCGCACTTCGGAGTGGCCTCCCGACGGCCCAGCCTCGCTCGCCAAGACGACCCCTGCAGACCCAACCCGCGCCTTTGCCACGCCCCGGCCCCAGCGCGTCGGCTGCACCCCAAGACGACCCCGTAGACACGGTGAAGGCACCAACGCCCTCACCGACCGGCCGGTCGCCCGTGGATGCGCGCGTGCTGTACATCATCATCGCCGTGCTCATCCTCGTGGTACTGTTCCTCGCCGCACGCGTGGTGTTCTATGGATGACGTCGTACAGACTTGGCAACTCGATCCCGCACTCCGCCATCAGATGTCCCTCCACGCGGCAACACGGGCACTTCAACAAGGGAAGCCCGACCTTGCAGCACAGATCCTCGAAGAGCTGCTCGATGTGAGTCCCAACGATCCGACCGTCCTCGGCTGGCTCGTCAGCGCACTGCTCTCCGCAGGACAGTTCCACCTCGCCCAGCAACCCCTGGAGCAGCTCGCCGAGGTGGGCCCGATGCCCGCCCATCGGTGGGTCCAGCTGGCCATGTGCCGGTATGAGTGTGCGAATCCCGAGGGCACACTCGAGGCCTGCGCGCATGCCCACGCGATCTGGCCCCATCATGCCGAGGCACACTACCTACGCGCACTCTCGTTGGAGCTCCTCGAGCAGCCGGGAGCCGATGAAGCCTACCTTCGTGCCTTTCAGTGCAACCCGCTCGCCCATCCACTGCCGATGAAGCTGGACGAAGAGGCTGTGCAGGGTCTCCTAACGGTCGCCTTCGATGAGCTCGAAGACCACATCTCTACGTTTTGGCAGGGCGTGCCCGTCGAGGTGCTGCATCGGCCATCGCTGGACAACCTTCGGACATCGCAGCCACCGTTGAGTCCTCGAACAGCCTGCATGTTCATGGGGTCGCCCGCACGACAGTCCGCGAAACAGGCGGCCTCATCGAGGCCCTCAAGTCTCCGTATCTTCATTACCGCACTTGAGAAGGCCACAGACCCCCAGCATGCGGTACGGTTGTTGGTCGAATCCCTCACCATCGAGGCTGAAACATGGACGGACCTGCAGCAGTCCACGTGACCGCACTGGGTACGGGGACCGCGATTCATCATCCGCACCATGGACCGGCGTGCTTTTGCGTCCAGGTGGGTTCGGTTCAGCTCCTGATGGATGTCGGACCCGGTGCGCTACAGCGTGCCGTCACACATGGCATTGACCCACTCGAGACCGACATCGTCATTGTGTCTCACCGGCACCTCGACCACTGCGCTGACCTTGCCTCGCTGCTGTTCGCACGCACCGTCAGTCAGTGCCGGCGACCGCTGCATCTCATCGGAGGCAGGGGCCTCACGCATCACCTCGAGCGCCTCGCCGAGCTCTGGGGTCCGGCCGTGGCCACTCCACTATGCGGGCCCTTGAGGGTCACGGAGTTGCCTCTCGACCAAGGTGCCGACCTCGACCTCGACGAACAGATGACCCTGCGTACTGCGCCCGCCGCGCATAGCCGTGGTGCACTTCACCTCAGGCTCGATGCCCATGGTCACACCGTGGTCTTTAGCGGCGACACGGGACCTTCCGCCGCCTTGAAGCAGCTGTCTCAGCGATGTGACCTGCTCATCGTCGAGTGTGGTAGCCCGCGTGACACCCCAATTCCGGGTCACCTGCGGGACCTCGACATCGTGGACCTCGTGGAGGCCGCACGCCCAGCCCAAGTCTGGATGACACACTTTTATCCAGGCAGCCATCCCGCTCGCGCCGTGACGACCGTAGCTGCCACCGGGTGCCCCACCCTCCGCGCTCACGACGGACTGCGTTGGCAGGCGGACGCCTAAGGCAAAACGGACGCCCAGGGGGCGCCCGTTCAATGGTCGTGCCGAAGGTTCTAGCTCTGAACCACAAATCGGAAGGTGGTCTCACCCACCCCGATCTGCTCACCGCCAATCAGCATGCGCTCCCGCTGCTTCGGCAGGAGTTCGCCGTTCACGAGGGTGCCATTGGCCGAGCCCGAATCCTCAATGAAGAACTCAGAACCTCGCTTGAAGATCTTGCAGTGGCCACGCGAGACCTTGGAGTCGTTCTTGACGGGAACATGGTTGCTGCGGTGACGTCCAATGGTCATGACATCACCCTCAAAGGGGTAGACATGCTCATCGGAGCCGCCCTCGCCCTGAACCAACATCGCGACGGCTTCGGAGGCCTCATCATCGGCTTTCGGAGCGAGCTCAAGCGCGTCATCTCCGAGCTGGTCGAGGTCGCCATCGTCAAACAAGCCACCCGCCTCGTCTTCGTCCATGGGCAAGTCGTCTGCGAAGATGGCAGAGACGTCGTCCTTCACACTCACATGCTCCATGTGAAGGCCTTCACGGGCGACATCTTCAAATCCGTCCAACGGCTCGGCCTCGGCACCTTCGTCGTCGGATGACGCCTCGAGGAGGTCGTCGGACGCGGGCTCATCCAAGACGTCAGCTACATCTTCTGCAGGTCCAAGGTCCATGTCGTCGAGCGGCATGTCCTCTTCAAGATCACCGAGCAGATCCTCTCCGTCGGAGTCGGCCTCGTCTCCCGCTGCGTCCTCGGGGCGCAACGCGGCCCAGCGGTCAAGCGCAGCTTGGTAGCCCGCCATCTCGGTCTCAAGCACGGCCACTTTCTCGCCTGCAGAGTCGAGCTCACCACGAAGGTCGGCGGTCTCGGCCTCAAACTCCTCATCGGTCAGCTCACCGATCGCCTGGCGCAGCTCGAGTTCCTCGACAGACATGCGCGCGTTGTCGACGCCCGACTCAATGGCCTCCTTGCTCATGGCGCACTCGACCACAAAGCTGGCAAGCTCTGCTGCGAGCGGCGAAAGCTCGGCGGCGAGCGACTCGGCCTTCGCCGTGTTGTCGCGAATGACCTTCTCAACGACCGACGGATTGAACCGATCTGCGTAGCTTTGGGCTTTCTCTACGAAGCCCTGCTTTTCCTCGTACTGGACCAGCAGACCTTCGAATGACGACAGGACCTCGGCTTTTTCCATCTCGTAGCCTCAAGCGTTGCGGAGCCCCTTGGCTCCGGTGGACGGTGGTATTGCCGGCCAACCATAGCCCAAGAGAGGCGCCTTGTGGAGTCGACGTGCGAAGGAAGCACATCACATGGTCTCAGATGAGCAGATCTTCTTCGCCATAATTGTCAAAACGGCTGTATTGCCCACGGAAAACAAGCTTCACGGTCCCCGTGGGTCCGTTTCGTTGTTTCGCGATAATCACTTCCGCGACGCCGGGTTCAGCCGTCTCGGGATTGTAGTATTCATCTCGGTAGATGAACATGATGACATCGGCATCCTGCTCAATGGCTCCCGACTCTCTCAGGTCACTGACCATGGGTCGCTTCTCCGCCCGCTGCTCGACCCCACGGTTGAGCTGCGAGAGAGCCACTACCGGAACTTCGAGCTCTTTCGCCAAGATCTTAAGGCCTCGACTGATGTCGGAGATCTGCTGCTGCCGGCTCGCTCGCGGATCTTCACCCTGCATCAACTGCAGGTAGTCGATGACGATCAACCCGAGATTGTCGTGTGCCGCAGCCAGACGGCGTGCGCGGGCACGGATGTCGTGAATCGTGAGATTTGGCGTATCTTCGATGAAGATCGGCAGCTTTCGCATCTGCTCGCTACAGTCCAGTAGACTATCCCAATCATCCGAGGACAGGTTGCCCGTTCGTACCTTCCCTGCCTCGACTTCCGCCATGCACGTCAGCATTCGCGTGACCAGCTGGCCGCGGCTCATCTCCAAGGAAAACACGCCCACAGCCTTCTGCCCCAAGATCGCCGCATTCTGCACGAAGTTGAGCGCCAGTGCCGTCTTTCCCATGGCAGGTCGAGCCGCGAGAATAATGAGGTCGGTGGCGTTGAACCCAGCCAACTTGCCATCGAGGTCGGTAAAGCCAGTCGTCGTTCCGACCACACCGTCTTCCGCATCTTGGAGCTGCTCCATCCGGGCAATCTCATCGTCGATGACCTCCGACACCTGACTCCAGGTTCGGTTGGCGTCTTCACGCCCAAGGTCAGAGAACGCCCGTGCAGCAGAGCCCAGAATGTCCGATGGTGCGTCCACATGGGTATGCGCCCGATTGGAGAGGTCTTGGCACGTCTCGATGATCTTTCGGAGCACGGCCTTGTCACGAACAATGGCAGCGTACGTCTGAAGGTTGGCCGTCGACGGCGTGTTGTCCCCCAGTTGGAGCACATACATCAACCCGCCATACATCTCTGGCCCCTCACCCCGACGCATCCGCTCGGTGAGCGTGGTCTCATCGATGGCCTCACCACCTCGCATCATCTCGAGGAGAAGCTCATAGAGGCGTGCATGGTCCGGACGATGAAAGTCAGCCACCGAGAGGTCGCCCGCGATCAGCTCCAGCTGATTGGGGTCACGAATCAAGCCGCCTAACAGCGCCTGCTCGGACTCGATGGCCTGCGGGAAGACGCGCGGCCCCTCATGTTCGTGCATGTCCTCTCCCCGGAACGCCTCAACCTACCGCAAGGTGGGTGGACAATCGAACGCAGAACCAAAAAAGCCCGCGCGACCTCGACAGTCGACACGGGCCCTTTGTAGCGCAGTGCGGCAATCAGCTACGAATGACAAACACGCGGAACACGGACTCAACCTCACGGTGCAGACGCACGCGAATGTTGAACAGGCCGATGGAACGGATGTCCTCTTCGAGCTGGATCATGCGACGGTCGATCTCGATGCCTTCCTCTGCGAGGGCGGCGGCGATGTCTCGCTTGGTGACCGAGCCGAACAGCTTGTCGTCCTCACCCGCCTGACGACGGAGCGTGATCGCAAGCTTCTCGAGCTTCTCACCCATCGCCTGGGCTTCGGTGAGCTCCTTGCGACGGATGACATCAGCCACACGCTTTTGGTGAGCAAGCTCAGCCTGGTTGGACTCATTCGCGAGGATCGCGAGGCCACGTGGAATCAGGTAGTTGCGGCCGTAGCCGGGTGCCACGCGAACCACTTCGCCAGCATCACCCAGGTTCGGAACTTCTTTCTTGAGAATGACGAGCATGGGGTCCTCCTTTACTCGGCTGGAGCTTCGGCGGTGTCGTCAGCAGGCGCCTCTTCGGCAGGCGCAGCGGCAGCAGCAGCCTCCTCACGGAGACGTGCAGCCTCGGCGGCCATCTCGGCACGACGAGCCTCTTCGGCCGCGATGGCCTCCTGCTCAGCTAGACGACGTGCAGCCTCGGCCTCACGCGCCTTGCGCACCTCGGCGGCCTCTTCGAGACGCGTGGCGACATCGACGGTCTCCGCACGCTTGATGGTGAGGAACCGGAGCACGGACTCATTGAGACGCATGCGACGCTCGACCTCGAGGATGTGGCTGGGGTCAGCAACACAGTAGATGAAGGCAAAGTAGCCACTCGTGTGATCGTTGATTGCGTAGGCGAGCTTGTGCTTACGCCACTCCTCACGATCGAGGATGTGACCACCCTGACCAGTGATGACTTCTTCGATCTTCTCGAAGGTCGCCTTGATCAGGCCATCATCGATGTCGGGGCGAACCACGACGGCAATTTCGTATTCATGGGACATGGGAATCCTCCACGCGGACGTGTCGGGGAGCCAGGCATGGCCGGCTCCCGCGGAGGTTAAATGGAATCAGAAGAACGAGGACAGCAGGCCTTGGCCACCCATGGCTGCGAGAGCCGGAGCGATGACCAGCGACACGACGCTGATGAGCTTGACGAGAATGTTGAGGGATGGACCAGCGGTGTCCTTGAAGGGGTCGCCAACGGTGTCGCCGACAACGGCGGCGCCATGGGTCTCAGAACCCTTCTCGTAGACAGTTCCATCGGTGGACTTGAAGCCACCGCCCTCGAAGGACTTCTTCGCGTTGTCCCATGCGCCACCGGCGTTGGACATGAAGATGGCCATCGACACGCCGCTGATGGTCACACCAGCGAGCATGCCGCCGAGTGCCTGCGCACCGAGGAGGAGTCCCACCGCGATAGGCGAGACGACGGCGATGAGGCCAGGGATCATCATTTCCTTGATCGCAGCCTGGGTGGAGATGTCCACGCAGCGTGCCGTGTCGGGCCGAGCCTTGCCTTCGAGGAGGCCAGGAATCTCGCGGAACTGACGACGAACCTCGGTGATCATGTCCATCGCGGCGTTACCCACGGCGTTCATCGCGTAAGCCGAGAAGAGGAACGGCAGCATGCCGCCCACGAACACACCAGCCATGACGGGTGGGAAGAGGAGGTCGATGTCGGTGATGCCAGCCTGCTGACGGAAGGCCGCAAACAATGCGAGCGCCGTCATGGCCGCAGAACCGATGGCGAAGCCCTTACCGATTGCCGCGGTCGTGTTGCCAACAGCGTCGAGTGCGTCGGTACGCTCCCGGACCTCGGAAGGCTGATGAGACATCTCGGCGATGCCGCCAGCGTTGTCGGCGATAGGACCGAAGGCGTCAACAGCAAGCTGGATACCGGTCGTCGAGAGCATGCCGAGTGCGGCGATGCCGATGCCGTAGAGGCCAGCAGCCATGTACGCAAAGAGCACACCAAAGGCGATGAGCAGCATTGGAATCGCGGTCGACTCCATACCGACAGCGAGGCCAGCGATGATGTTCGTAGCTGGGCCGGTCTTGGACTGCTCGGCGATCGAGAGCACGGGGCGCTTGCCCATCGAACAGTAGTAGGCGGTCACAATACCGACGCTCACACCGACACCGAGGCCGATAACCGTCGCGATACCGACGCCGCCCGATGTGATGGGATCATCGCTACCCTCGACCAGAACGCCGCCGCTTGGCCACATCATCTCTGCCAGCACGAAGGTGGCAGCAGCCATGGCAATCGCTGCACCGAATGCGCCTCTGTCGAGGGCGTGCTGGGCATTACCGCCCTCTTCCACGCGGACCACGAAGGTGCCAGCGATCGAGGCGATGATACCTGCGCCCGCGATCATGAGGGGAAGAAGGACAGGACCCACGGCAAACCCGCCGTCTGCGGTCGTGAAGCCAAGCGCGAGGACCATCGAGCCGATGATGGCGCCCACGTAGGACTCGAACAAGTCGGCGCCCATGCCGGCCACATCGCCGACGTTGTCACCGACGTTGTCGGCGATAACCGCAGGGTTGCGCGGGTCGTCTTCGGGCAGTCCGGCCTCGACCTTACCGACCAGGTCGGCGCCAACGTCAGCGGCCTTGGTGTAGATACCACCACCGACGCGCGCAAACAGGGCGATGCTCGACGCACCCATCGAGAAGCCCGCGAGCGTGTTGAGCACGATAGTCATCGAGCTCACCTGGATCTCTCCGTCGATGTCCACGCCCAGCGTACCGCTGAACCACGTGAAGAGGACTGCGAGGCCCACGAGCGCTAGGCCGACCACTGCGAAGCCCATGACGGCGCCGCCGCTGAAGGACACATCAAGTGCTGGGGTCAGGCCCGTTCGTGCCGCGAAGGTCGTCCGAACGTTGGCGAGGGTCGCGATGCGCATGCCGATGAAGCCTGCGAGACCCGATGCCATGGCACCGATGATGAAGGCGACAGCGATCAGCGGGTGCTGGGTGTCGTTGAGCATGCTGATGCCCGCCAACAATACCGCGGTGACGCCGACGAACATGGCGAGGACGCGGTACTCGCGGCCGAGGAACGCCATCGCGCCCTCTTGAATCCGCTCCGCGATTTCGACCATCTCGCCGTCACCGGCAGGCTTGTTTGCGGTATACCAGTACTTATAACCGGCGAACGCCAGTCCTACGACGGCGCACAAGCCGACGATTGTGATTTCCATCATTCTGGACTCCCTGGAGAGTTCGAGGATTGAACATTGACTTCGGGCGCTTGGGCCCGAGAAGGTGATGCATCCGTCGAGCGGCCGCGGCCGGGACGGATGTTAAAGTGGTTCATGGCTGGCCCCGAGCCGTCTTGCACGATGGCTGTGACAGCATCTGCAGCCGTCGCAACAACGTCCGCGAGCGCGAGCGCCTCGTCGTTCGACCATCGGCCGAGCACATAATTTGCAGTCTTCCACCCAGAGGGCGGCCGACCAATGCCCACGCGAACGCGAAGGTAGTCGGGTGCTGCGAACTTCTGGTGAAGGTCGCGCAGCCCGTTGTGGCCCCCATGGCCGCCACCGCGTTTGATGCGAACCGCACCGAACGGCAGGTCGAGTTCATCATGCACCACGATCACCTTGTCCAGATCGAGCTTGTAGTAGCCACGGAGCATCTGCCCCGGGCCACCGCTTCGATTCATGTAGGACTGTGGCTTGGCAAGCACGACGGTCTCCGATTGCATGCGAATCTTGTTCACAAGGGCGCCATGTTGGCTGATGTCACACGACACCATGCCCCGCCTTGCCAGCGCATCGACCACGAGAAAGCCCACGTTGTGGCGCGTGTCGACATACTTTGCCTCGGGATTACCAAGGCCAAGGACAAGGAACATGGGTCAGCCCACGATCACTTGCGCTTCTTGCCGTAGACAGTCAGCACGTTGAAGTCATCCTTGTAGAGAAGCTCAACGCCCTCGGGCGGGGACATCTCGGTGACGCGGACCATGTCGCCGATGTCCATCGGGGTGATGTCGACATCGAAGAATTCTGGAATCTTGCTCCAGTGGCACCGTGCCTTGATCGTGCGGCGGATGATGCGAAGACGACCACCGAGGGCTGCGCCCTTTGGTCGGCCCACGCCCCGCACCGGAACATCGACAACCACGGGCTTGTCAGACAGGCGGTAAAAGTCGATGTGGAGCAAGGCACGCGACACGGGATGCCGCTGGGTGTCGAGCACCAGCACCTTGGTAACCGTACCGTCGACATCGAGGTCAATCACCGTGTTGCGGTTGCCGGTCTCGCGGAAGATGTCGAGCACGGCCTTGGGTGAGACGGTGATGGGGGTGGCCTCGGTACCATCAGCGTAGATGACTGCTGGGATGAGGTTTTGCGCACGAAGCTTTCGTGCGGCACCCTTGCCACTGTCCGTTCGCGTCTGAGCGGCAAGCTGCATGTTGATTCTCCCTCCAACAGAACCAAGCGTTGGTCGAGTCGAATCAGTCAAGGCTCAGACAGGCGGGGCGCCCGTCATCACCACCCTTGGACTGATGGACCGTCTCGCGGCCGGGTTGGTGTCGGAACATAGGGTTCAAATTCCGGGCGTTTCCGCCCTTCGGCGCGGCCGACTATCTGCGTCGGCCCTCGACGTCAAGATCAGTCGTCGGCAATCGCACTGTCGTCGATAAACAGGCGAGAGATCGAGTCATTGAAGTGGATCGCACGAATCGCATCAGCAAACAACGGGGCAACGGTTGCGACTTCGATCTTGTCGCACGCCTCGCTTGCCTCCGTGGAAGGAATGGTGTCGGTCACAATCACTTTATCGAAGACAGACTCCGTGATCCGACCCATCGCTGGGCCTGAGAGTACAGGATGGGAGGCCGCCGCGATCACACGCTTGGCGCCATGGTTCTTGACCGCGAGTCCGCCCTTCGTCAACGTGCCGGCGGTGTCGATCATGTCGTCGATCAAGATCGCCGTGCGGTCCTTGACCTCACCGACGATGTGCAGCACCTCGGACTCGTTCGGCCGGCTTCGGCGCTTGTCAATGATGGCGAGATGCGCACCGAGGTGCTTCGCGTAGCTTCGTGCGCGCTCGACACCACCCGCGTCCGGCGAGACCACCACGCTCGGCTCATCGCCCACATGACGGCGAATCGCCGCGAGCAGCGGTCGCTTCGCGTACAGGTTGTCGACCGGAATATCAAAGAAGCCCTGAATCTGACCCGCGTGGAGGTCCATCGTCAGCACGCGCTGGATACCTGCAGCTTGAAGAAGATCCGCCACCAACCGTGCCGTGATGGGCGCTCGGGACGAGACCTTTCTGTCTTGTCGTGCATACCCAAAGTACGGAATTACGGCAGTGATACGACCCGCTGATGACCGCTTGCAGGCTTCGGCCATGATCAGCAGTTCCATCAGGTTGTCGTTGGACGGCGCACAGGTCGACTGCACAAGGAACACGTCTCGACCGCGCACATTCTCGTGGATCTCGACGCGAATCTCGCCATCGGAGAAGCGGCCGACCCTCGCGTTACCCAGGCGGTTGCCAAGGTGGCCACAGATGCGCTGGGCGAGGTCGGGGTTTGCATTGCCAGAAAAAATTGCGAGATCGCCGTACACATCCACTCCAGCGCAAGGAGAAGGGAGTAGGGGCGGCAGGATTTGAACCTGCGAATACCGGAGTCAAAGTCCGGTGCCTTACCGCTTGGCGACGCCCCTTCAGGCCCGTGCGCGTATTCGACGGCAGCGGCGAGGGCAAGCACCATCGTCGCGTCGCCGCAACATCTCTACAGACAGTTCGCGCTGCAGGAGGATGTGAGAGCAGGGGTGGCAGGATTCGAACCTGCGAAATGCCGGAGTCAGAGTCCGGTGCCTTACCGCTTGGCGACACCCCTTCACTCGCCGGCGGCGTGTATCGCAACCACCTTCAGATGGCAAGCATGCGAGAAGCCGAACAGATGCGAACCTCTAGACGGCGCGCCGCAACGTACGAATCGCGTCTCTCAGCCCATCGATCGTGAGCTCGTGCATCTCAAACAACCCGCCGATGGCCCGGACCGTCGGGTGGTCCCACCACCGCCGCGGGTCGGGGTTCAGCCACACCGCCGACGGACATCGCGCACGGAACCGACGTAACCAATCGATGCCCGTCATCTGGCCCTCGTGTCCGAGCCCCCATCCGCTCGCAGAAAAGAGCTCGTAGGGCGCCATACTGGCATCTCCCACGAACACGAGGCGATGCTGCGGGGTGAGCTGCGCGAGTACCTCTGTCGTCGGTACCATCGCTCCACCATCCGACGGCTGCAGTCGGCTGTATGGGCAATTGTGAAACAACCACGTCTCCAGCGACCGCAAGTGCCTCGCCTGACTCGCTGCCGTGAACAAGGCTTCCACGCGCTCGGTGTGTGGGTCCATCGACCCTCCCGAGTCCATGACGAGCACCACTCGAATGCGGTTCTGTCGTTCGGGCCGCTCCACGAGCTCTAGGTCACCCGCGTTCTTCGCCGTGGCATCGATGGTTCCGTCGAGGTCGAGCTCTGACCTTCCCTCACGATGAAGCTTTCGAAGCGCCTTCAAGGCCACGGATAGATCTCGGGTCTGAAGGGTGCGATCGGTTCGGTAGCCCCGCCAAGCCCGCTCCCCCGCCACCGCGATGGCCCCTCGATTGCGACCCGCGCCGCCAACCCGAATGCCCGTCGCCGCATTGCCCGAGTGGCCGAAAGGCGAACGCCCACCGGTGCCAATCCAACGGGAGCCCCCATGGTGTGCCTCGGACTGTTCGTTCATCCGCTGCAGAAACTCACGCCAGAGCTCGTCGTCCGTGTCAAAGGGTGATGGCACCAGCGCTTCTTCGGTACTTCGTGCATCACGCAGCCATGCTTCGAGCCGCTCCTTCAGGTCTTCCGGAACCCCTACGCCCTCAAACGTCTCGGCAAACGCGACATCCCACGCGTCGAAATCGGCCTCCGTTCGGCATAGGACAGCCCGCCCCAGCCGGTGCAGCCGTCCGAGATCCACAATCTGTCCAGCGGAGAGCATCGACAGCAGGGTCAGCCATTCCCGCAGACCTATCGGCAGCCCTTTCGCGCGGGCCATCATCAACAGCGTGGTGAACACGTCAGTCCTTCCGTACCCGTTCGAGGTCACGCTCCTGCTTCACCAACACCCCGAGAAACGGATGCGCGGTCTTGATCGTGTCGACGTCGACGCCTGCCCGAACGAGAACCGTGAGCCAGTCGAGAAGCTCGCTGGTGGAGGGCGGCTTGGCCAGGCCTTTCACCTTTCGAACGCGGAGAAAGCGATCGATGGCCACCTGGGCTAGCTGCGGCTCAAGGTTTGGCAGGTGGACGCCCACGATTTGCTCGAGTCGTCCCCTGTCGGGGAACCCGAGAAAGTGAAACACACACCGACGAAGGAAGGCGTCGGGAAGTTCCTTCTCGGCATTGCTCGTAATGATGACCACCGGCCGATGTTTGGCGCGGATGGTCTGCTCCGTCTCTGGAATCGTAAACGCCATCTCATCGAGCTCACGAAGCAGATCATTCGGAAACTCAAGGTCGGCCTTGTCGACCTCGTCGATCAAGACCACATGCCGCTCGTCAGCTGCGAAGGCGCGTCCGAGCGGGCCGAGGGCAATGTAGTCAGCCACATCCCCCACGCCTCCCTCGTTGAAGCGGCTGTCGTTGAGACGGCGCACCACGTCGTAGCTGTAGAGCCCCTCAACAGCTTGCGTCGTCGACTTCACATGCCACGTGATCAACGGCATCCCAAGGGCTTCGGCGACGGCATGCGCCAGCTGGGTCTTTCCCGTTCCCGGCTCGCCCTTCACGAGGAGCGGCCGCTCGAGCACGACGGCGGCGTCCACCACCTCCATCAGCTCCGGGTCTGCAATGTAGGACGTGCTGCCTTCAAAACGCTGTCGTGGCTCCACCCTTCCTCCTCGACCACATTGTGACCTACCGCTCTCGCGGAGTGCACATACCGGCTTGTGCATCCGGCGCACCCGGTATAGCCGGTCCGTGTCGGGTCTCGCCCGGCGTCCGCCCCGTACGCATGCGCAAGCCGCTGCGGGAAAACCTCCACACGATCGCCCGGGAGTATACGATCGTGGAACACAATCTAGCTGTACTTATCGACTTCGAAAACATCGCCGCAGGAACCGAGAAGGAGAACCTTGGCCGGTTCGATATCGACGCCCTCATGGCGCGCATCAAAGACAAGGGGCGAATTCTCGTCTCCAGGGCCTTCGCGGACTGGGGACGCTTCGCTCGCTTCAAGCAAGGCCTGCTCAATGCCGGCGTGACCATGATGGAGCTCACCTCCCATGGCATGCAGGACAAGAACCGCGCCGACATCGCGATGGTCGTGGATTGCCTCGAAATGGCCCTTACCCGTGACTATGTCGACACCTTCGTCATCGTGTCCGGGGACAGCGATTTCACGCCCCTCGTCATCAAGATGCGTGAGCTGAACAAGCGGGTTCTTGGTATCGGCACCCGAAAGTCTACAAGTCGCCTGCTCATCAACGCGTGCGACGAGTTCATCTTCTACGACACCATCGTCAATGCCAAGCGCCGAAGCCAAGCGCGTGCGCGCAAGTCGAAGGGTGTGCCTGCAGACCGTGCGCGCTGTCTCGCTATCTTGCAAGAAGTGCTCGAGGGCATGCATCGCGAGAACCCAGAGGCACCGCACGCGTCCGTCCTTAAGACCGCCTTGCTGCGTCGGCTGCCAGACTTCAATGAATCTGATTTTGGGTTCACCAGCTTCGGCCGGTTCCTAGAGTACGGACGCGACCAAGGCTTCATCACCCTCGACAGAGACAAGAAATCCGGTGGGTACCGCGTGTTCACCGTCGAGGAGCAGCCCGAGCTTGAGGCGTCCGACAGCAGTGCTGCATCCTCGTCAGGTTCCGGCCAGTCGTCCCTCTACGACGACCCCTACTACCCCGAAGGGGCACTGCATCTCATCGAGACGTTGCACGCCGAGCGCATGGGGCCGCTAGGTTCCCCCACGCGTATGGCGCTTCTCGAAGCGCTCACCGAGGCTGTCGACGAACGAAAGAAGCGGCGTCGGCGAACGACCATTCCCTTTGTGGTCGAAGACATTCGCAAGCGGCTCCGCCGCACCTACCCGGAGCTGAGTGCAAAGCACATCCGGGATGTCCTCTACATTCTGTTGAACGCACATGTATTGATCCATCACAAGGACGGGTCGCCGATTCGGTCTGGGAACGCACCGTTCACCTTGTCGAAGACCCCCGAGCAGCTGAACCGCATCATCGCAGAGGCCTGCCTCCGAACGTTGATGACGCAGAAGGCCGATCTCTCGAATGTACCACGACTCGCCGAGCTCTTCTTTGGCGATAAAGAGCGAGCACGGGTCATCGAAGAGATCCTCGCATGGACCCAAGTGCCTGATGAAGACGACGACCTGTTCGAAGTCGAGGGTGACGCCTCTGATGCAGCGCCTACACCCACCGAAGGTGCAAGCTCGGACCTCGATGTCGACGGTGATGACCTGTTCGAAGTCGATGATGATGACCCGACCGACAGCGTGCCGACAGGCGCACCCGTTCCGGACGCTGACCTTGATGACCTGCTGGAGGCCGATGAAGACGCCGAGCCGCCGCCTGTCGAAGCGGTGACCCCGGACGCGTCGTCCGACGAACCTGCGTCCGAGGCAGACGCCAAGGCCAAACCAAAGGCGAAGGCAAAGGCGAAGCCCAAGGCAAAAGCAAAGCCCAAGGCGAAAGCCAAGCCCAAGGCGAAGCGTGCCCCACGAAAGAAGAAGGCTCCGGCCGCCGATGAGGACGCCTCATCCGACGCCGCCGCTGAAGAAGAGAAAGCGCCTGCGCGACCGAAGCGCAAGCCCACCCGGCGTCGAAAGAAGGCCCCCGCCAAAGAAGCGGCTCCAGCAGGTGAACCAGACGAGGCCTAGCGTTCAGCGCCCAGACCAGCCGTCCGTCGGTACGACCATCTGGCGCACCGACCGGATGGCACCCGCTTCGCCCGCGAGCTCATCGGCACGCGCCACCAAATGCTCGATTTCTTGTTGCGAGAGTGGATGGTCGATCACCGACAGATCGTAGGCGATGCCGGCTGCGAAGTCGCGGTGTGCTGAGCCAAGGGTGCTGGCTTCCGCCTCATAGATGGCGTCAGACACTGCCTTCTTCGTGCCTCGCGAGGTGCTGTGCGCCACCGCGAGGACAGCGTTGCCAGGCCTCACGTCAGCGACCGATAGCGTCGACCGAGGCCCAAACACGCAGTCTCGCATGTGGCCCATCTGGCTGAAGCGACCCAATGTCCTCGCCACACGACGTGCAATTCGTGGCTGGGCCTCTTGTGTTGCCGCACCAATGTGGGGCGTACATACAATGCGTGGCTCGCTCTGGTAGGGGTTGGTCCACCCCTGTCCCGGTGCTGGCTCGCTGGGGTAGACGTCGACAGCTGCGCGTCGGATGGCATTCGAGCCTACCGCTTCGATCAGGGCATCGCTGGTGTGCAGGTTGCCTCGTGCCAGATTGAGGAAAATGCGTGGGCAGGGCTCGGGACGATCAGCCCCGAGCTGTCCGAGGACCTCATCCAAGAAGTTCTCGTTTTCATTGCCCCAAGCATCACGTGCAGACGTGTGAACCGTGACGATGTCCGCGCCGCGGAACAAGGCCTCTAGGCTCGATGCAGATTCCCACCCCATCTCCTGCCCCACCTCTTGAGCGACGGGGCGGTTGTCCCAAAAGCGGATGGTCATGCCGAGAGACGAGGCCGCGCGGGCCACCTGTCGACCAATGTTCCCGAGCCCGACGATGCCGAGGACCTTGCCGTAGACCTCAAACCGCGCACGGTTGTTCTTGTGCCAGGCGTTGTCGTGGGACTCGGTGTTCGTCTCGTAGAGGCGCCGCGACAACGCAATCATGTGCCCCATGGCGAGCTCAACGACACTCCTCGCATTGGATGCGGGGTCATTGAACACCATCACGCCGTGGTCAGCAGCAGCCGCCTTATCGACGCTGTCATCACCAATGCAGCAGAGCTGCACCGCGTAGAGCGAAGGACACGCCTCGAGGACCCGACGCGTGACCGGCACACGACTCCGCTTAAACAGCACATGGGCCTCATCCTGCTGAAGTGCCGCGATCAGAGCATCCTCGTCCGGGACCTTGTCGAGTCGACGCGCGGTGATTCCGAACGCTTTCAGGTGCTCATCAAGCGTGGCGTGAGGCCCTTCCACGACCAAGGCACGTTCAAAAGGCGTGAGAAGAATCCGGCTCATGCGTCCCCCCGAGTGTCCGCTGCGCGATGCCGCGGCCCCCTATCTCACCGACCGGGGTTGATCAGCCCTCTATCGTCCACGTGTGGTCTGTTTTTCTCGCCACTCGGCATCTGGTGCATTCAACCATGAAGGACGCCCAGGTGCAGACCATCCGTCACCCTCAACATCCACCCAGATCGGATTGGTCAGCGCATACGGGTAGATCGGATAGAGCTTCGGAAACGGGGCTGCCGGCGAGATGAATGAGGAAACAGCCGGAATACCCACCAAGGCCTCGGTCACGGCTTGCTCCAAGGGAATGTAGGGCAGCTCGACAGGCGAGAACACTGGCCCAAGGCCTTCATCCCCCGACACGATGGCTACATACCACGCATCTTCGGTCGGCTCTCGGGTGGTCATCATGGAGAACCGAAGATTGCTCGCAGTATCTGGAGTCACATTCCAGGTCTCCACCAAGGTCCCGTTCTCATAGAGCTCGACGTGGTCTACATCCATCCAAGACGGTGCCTGGACCTCGATCTCAATCTCTACCGGCCCCTCCGCCACGACATCGCTCCCGATGGGCGCCCCATCCACCCAGAGCTGAACGAACGGGCCGTAGCTCGCCACCACACGATGTTCGCGCACGGCATCTGCCACCGCCTGCCCATCGATAAATCCGGGGTCATCAGTCTCGGACATCACAAAGTTGCGTGGGCATCCGGCCTCGGTGGAGGTCATCCCGTGGCTGTCGCTATTGCCGACCGCGGTAAACCGGTATCCGAGGTTCAATAGTGTAAACCAGTCGTCTACTTGGCCTTCCACATCATTGGTCAGACGAAACACGTCGGACGCTAGCCCGTCCTGTTCCGCCATCGTCCGCGTGAACCAATCCACCGTGGCCTGGTCTTCGGCCACCCCCCCGGCTCCGAGCAGGTCGATCTCGGACTGAAGAGGCGTACGATGCAGGTCGAGGCGCTTCCCCGTGAAGAGCTCAAGGGCATCCATCGTCAGGGTCGTGTTGTCGGTCACGATAAGGTCATTGGACGCCGTCAAGAGCCCGGGCCTGAACACCGGCTCTCCCGGTTCTCCACCGAACGGGTCAAAGCCATACTGGTCGAGGTAGCCGAGAATACCATCGCGGGGATGCGCCACGAACACGAGCGGATCGAACCCCGCATCTTGCCCTTGGGCCTTGAGCTCGTCGACAATCTCGAACGGTGCCATTCCCGTCCAGTCCATGGCCCCGCCGGCATCACCCAGCCAGTTTCGCTGCAGAGGAAACCCAAGGTAGTGCCCAACCTCAACCGTGGTCGTCTCCACACCCACCGCGGACTGCACCCATGATTCGAGGCCCATTTCTTCGATGGTGGGCGCAAAGTCTGTCAGGTGGTCATGGTCGGTCGCCGCAAAGAACTCCACGCCTTCGCACACCATGGAGCGCACCCGCATCGGGAGCGTCACACCCGAGTCATGGCTCGGCGCGCTGTGCACATGCAGATCGGCCGAGATCCAGCCCATCGAGTCGATCGCGCGCAGCACCTGAAGCTCGAGGCGATGTGCACGCTGCGCATCAAGGACGAAAGGACTGGAGATGTCCAGCTCATACTCAAGACCGCGACTGGCTACGGCTACGTACCGACCCGGTGGCAGCTCTGCGAGACCCGCTCCACGCTCGAGAAAGAGCACAGACTCGGCAGACCCCGTCAGCAGACCATCTCCCAAGATCGTGTCGCGGGCGGCTGGAAGAACCGCAGCCTTGAGCTCGCTGATGCTGGGCGAATCTCCGAGCTCGGGACCCACGCGAAACAGCGTGACCTTGGCAGGCACGTGCTGACCCGTCTCATCGCGCACCACGACCTCAAGCGTCCCCGGCCGAAGGGCTTCGAGCCGTACGGTCACCTCACCGCCCTCCGTCACCGTGATGGGTAGACGCGGGCTATCCAGCCGGCCCTCCTCGTGAACCATCAGCTCCCAGTCGCCGACCGGTAGGGCTCCGCCGAACGAGCCATCCTCAAGCAGGTCGTCAGGCCGTACATCGACGCGCCACTGGCTAAATGGCGTGGCACTCCCCGCAGCAAAGACGAAGACATCAGCCCCCGACATGGGGTGACCGGTTCCCTGCTCAAGCACCTGCCCTTGAACCCGTCCGTGGGGAATGTCTCGATACGCCACCATCTGGTCGACCAGGCTTCCGACATCACCGTGTCCGATCAAGAACGCGCGCTCGTAGGTGAACTTGTCGGTGGATGCGAACCGCGGCCCCTCTGCATTGCCCTCGACCGTGCCGGCCACGACGGCCGTCTGGCTGGCCGTGAACAACGGCACCCACGCACGACCGGCCTTTGGAACGAGGCCGTAGCTCACGCCATCGCCGACACCAGCCACAAAGTCGAGCCCGAACGGCTGCGCGAAGGTGTTCTCACCGCGTTGGAGCGCCTCAAAGACTGCACCGTCTTCATCAAACCCGATGCCCGGCGCGAAAATGTCCAGCGAGCCCCCGCCCAACCAAAAGTCTCCGAAGATCAACCCATTTTCGAGGCCGGTTCCAATGACATCGAGGTCGTCCGCCGGGTAGGCGACCTCAAGCCCGCCCTCGCTCCCGTCGACCTCGGCGTCGAAGGTCGCTGTCGTCCGAATGGTCACCCAGGACTGTCCGGGCGTGAGGATGTAGTCGGTGGTCATCCACACATCTGGAAAGCTCACGAGCGCAAACAGCAAGTCGAGCAGCGTCAAAAACGGCTCGGCTGCGCCCGTGACACGCACCACCGCGGGGCCTCCATCCGACCCGTCCGACGCAATCTCCACCTCACTTGGCGCAAGGGCCATGGGGATGTTCATGCTCACCGTCGGAAACATCTCATTGAACTGGTCGCGCCCCGAACCTCCGTCGACTGCGGGGTCGTTCCACTGGAGGTCGGCGTCGACGAGCGAACCACCGAAGAGGTTCGGCCCAAGGGACACACGTCCGTCCAGGATGATCGCCCGCACCCGATCGTTCTCGAGAAGGTAATCGCCGGGACGACCGAGCGCCTTCTCGCCCCCAATCACCTGATCCAGCCCCTCAATCTGAGTGGCACGCGCCCACGGTACGACCTCTGCTGGTGAGCACGACACCAGGCCCAATAGACCCCATGAAAGCCATAGTGAAACAAGGGGGGGTCCGTATCGCGTCATGAGGCTATCCTGTCGTCCGACGGTAGGGAGTTGGACTATCATGCTGAATCGCTTCGCACGCAATGTCGTCTGGATGTTGCCCTTTTTTGCGACCACTGGAGCGCTCGCGCAGGACAGTGCGCGAGACACACCCGAGCTGCATCGGCTGTCCGAACAGACCGCGCCATGGGTCAGCCCTACGCTTCAGCTGCAGAGTTGGTTCACGGCATGGGACCAAGATGAAAACCCACAGGCCGATGCCGGTGGCTACGGAGATCCCGAGCATGACACCGGCTTCACCATCCCACGCGCGCGGATCGGACTCGGCGGCGCCTACAAGATGGTGAGCTTCCGACTGCTGGCCGGCACCAGCCGCGCCGTCGATGCCCTACAAGACGATCCCGCGCCGTTTGAGTTGGTGGCAGGTTGGGTTCGGACCACGTTCGACACCGGGAGTGGCTCGGTCATTCTGACGCTTGGCTCACATCAGGCCCCTTTCTCCCGCGAGATGCAGATCAGCAGCAATGACCTCATCTTTCAAGAGCGCTCCGTCAGCACAAACTGGCTGGCCATCAACCGGGACCTCGGGTTTTCTGCACGGTATGCCTACAAGTGGTTCTCACTCGCCGGTGGGGTCTACAATGGGGGTGGCAACCTCTGGGGTGATGACGACCCGGGGCTTCGTGTCGCAGCGCGGGCCGACGTCCACATCGGCGGCGACACCTACCGCACGAACGCCAGTGACAGTGCGTTCGGATTCGGTGCTGCGTACATGTTCGACAAGCGATTCACGACGACCACACAGCGCGTGGGGGTCGACATGCTCGCGCGGTACAAGGGACTGACGCTGCTCGCCGAGGCCACCCTCAACCGCCTCGACCCGGATGACACACCGGTCATCCTCCCACCGGACGTCCCCGAGGTGACACAACGCCTGGGTGGGTTCGCGCAGGTGTCGTACTACAGAGAGCTTCCGTTGGGTGCGATCGAACCCGCAGTGCGGTTCTCCTACCTCGATGATGCCACGCACCTCCAAGACAATGGCGATGTGGGCATTCTCCATGGCGGCGTCTCTTGGCGCGAGCCCATCCCCTTTGTCGACATCGGCGCCGGCTACATTCACCGCATGGAGTTCCAAGGCGCGGCAGTGGACAACGACAGTGTTCGCGCTTGGGTGGGCTTTCAATACCCCAGCCGCAAGCACCAACCCCTCGATCTGATGACCATGGTGCGCGCCGCGACCACGCCCGGTGGGAAGGGCACGTGGCGCCCGTCTTGTGAGAACGGCTCCTGCGAGACCCCATGCGAAGACAAGGGCCAGCCCTGCAAAGACGGCTCCTGCGAGACCCCATGCGAAGACGGTTCGTCATCCTCCCAAGAGGTCAACAGCGACCCAGTCCGCGGAAAGAAAGGTCGAAAGAACGGCCGTATTGAGTAGCGCCTACTCGAGGACCTTCGGCATCGCTGGACTCCCCCAGTCCGACCCGGAGGTCTCCACGTACCACTCGATCATGCCCTTGGCGCGTACGCTCGTCACGTGGCGTCCCATGACCACCCGCATGGTCTGACGAATCCAGGCTGCGTCTGGACTGCGGTAGACCACGACGGGTCGAGAGGCATCCCCCAAACACGTCGTGACCTGAAAGGTGACCTTCTCGGCGTTGGGAGAGACCTTCGCACTCGCCGTCTTGACGCAATCGCTCGGTGTAGCGTTCGCCTCGGCCGTGCGGGGTTCAACAGGCGTAGAACCACTCGCTTGCGTCGATGGCGTCTCCCCCTTGGATGCCGTGGGTTGCGTGGCCGCGTCTGGCTGCGCCACCGACGGTTTGGTCTTGTCGGCACCGGCGACCGCAGGTGCGGTCGGCGTCAGCTTTGCTGCCGGATCGGAAGGGACAGTATCCGGTGAGGCGCTGGGTTTCGCTTCTGAAACGCCCGTTGTCGTCGGCCCCCGTGGGGCACCTGTCGGAGGTTCTGGGGCCGTGCGCGGATCAAGTACCGGTACGGACCGAAAGACCGTGCCCTCTTGAAGAGGGTCCTCATCGATGGGCAGCCACCACCACAACACCACCACCAGCGCGACGACCGACGCACACAGCGCAATGAGCTCTGCCGGTGAGTTGCCTCGCGCGACATGCAAATCCGTTCCCCCGTCGATGGTCATAGGTACTTGGGCCGTACCCATCGTTCGACGCTCCGGCGGTTCGAGTGTCGCACCCGTCTGCCCGTGATCTGACCGGGAACGTTCCACGGAATCGTCCGTCGTGCCCTCTCGGCGAGCCTTGTCTGCCTTCAGGAGCTTCTCGACCATCTCCCGATCCGGCGCCTTGAGCGGTGCCATCGTCTCCGGAACCAGCGTCGCCGCCTCGTGCCCTCCGCCAAGATCATGGAGCAGGTCGGTAATGGCCGCCCGAAACGCTGCAGCCGTCTGGTAGCGTTGGTCGGGATGGTAAGCAGTTGCTTTCTGAATCATGGGCCGAAGCAACTCTGGAATGTTGTTCAGGAGTTCGTGGTCCTGATCCGCCGCGAAGAGATCGTTCGGTGCCGCGTTGGTCGCGAGCGCAACCATGGTCGCGCCCACGGAGTAGATGTCCGAGCGTACATCCACTTGTTTGGCATTGTTACGTTGTTCGGGGGACATGTAGCCCCACGTGCCCATCACAGCGCCATCTCGGGTGCGCTCGCGATCGATCTCCCCCGCACGCGCAATTCCAAAGTCCGTGACCCTGCATCGCCCCGCTTCGTCGAGCAGGACGTTGTGGGGCTTGATGTCTCGGTGAATCACCCCTCGCGCGTGGGCAGCCTCGAGCGCGCCACAGAGCTGGAACGCCACACGCAGGACAAGCTTGGGAGGCATGGCGCCATAGCGTTCCATCCATTCGACGAGCGACCCCCCACGGACCAACTCCATCACGAGGTAGGCACTCGGCTCGTCACGGGCGACGTCGTACACTCGCACGATGTGGTCGTGCTCAAGGTTCGCCATCATGCGGGCTTCTGCGAGAAACCGCTCAATGACCTTCTTCTTTTTCGAGTAGCTGGGCTTCAGCAACTTGATGGCGCGCCAGACACGCAGACGTCGATCCCACGCCTGAAAGACGGTGGCCATACCGCCGAATCCTACGGCCTGAATCAGCAAATATCGGCCCGAGGACAATGTGTATGGGTGATTCATCTCTCCCCCGACGGTCGATACAGGCCTTGGTGCCGACACGCCACAAGGACGCGTATATGGTCCCATACCCGATGCCGAGCGTCCATCCCCTCTGGCCGTTCGTTGGGGACGTGTCGGTCTGCCGCCCACGTGTGCCATCGCTCCAAGGCTTCGGCCATGCCCTCCTCTTGGTCCACCAGAAAGAGCGCCTCACCGAGTGAGGCCGCCCACCAGACTTGGTGGTCGTCCACGTGCTCTGCGCGCGCGACCCGACGTGGAAGGACGAGGGGGTGCTTCCCGACCGACCATACCGCATGGATCGTGCTGGGAGCCGCATGACAGACGACCACATCAGCATCGTTCACACACGCAACCCAGTCGTCATAAGGCAGGATCAGCGACCGTCGTACACCCAAAGGCGTTGCGATGGTCGATGGCTCCTGCAGATGGACTTCATGGCCAAGGTCTACGAGCTCTTGAGCACCGCGAACGAGCCGAACGAATGGCTTGGTATGCGTGCCGGCCGTCAGAAAGACCTTCATGACAGTCGTCCAAAGAACACGCCATCCTCATAAAATGCCGCCTGCTCCGGTGCCGAGAGGACGACCGCATCGACCCACTGGGCCACCAGCCGGCCCGTCAATGACGGGTGCTGTATACGATCGGGCACTTCGACAAACACCGTCGTCACCTCACGCCATCGTGCCCACAACAGGAATGGGACGGCGACGCCCGCACCATTTGACACCACGGCATCTGGGGGGTCAGCAGCCATCACACGCCGGGCCAAGAGCAAGTTTCGCGCTGCATTGAGTGGGTTTCGCTGGGTGGGGTGATGCGCCCAGATCACGTCCTGACCTCGCAACCGACTCCGTGCATCCGGGGTGTCGAAGGTGACCCACTGCACATCCGCAGGCCAGTCTGCGACCAGACTCATCAGAAGCGCGAGGTGTCCCCCCGAGCTGGCGACGCATAGGATCCTCATCGGCCTGTCCTCTGGATGTCTGCGTAGGCACGCATAAACGCCGGCCCACGAACGCTCCAGTCATAGGCAGCGACGCTGGCTCGACCTGCCACGGCCATGCGCTCGGTCACTTCAAGGTGCGCACGCTGCTGAAGTGCCGCCTCAACATCGCGCGTCAACCACCCCGTCTCTCCGTGGACCAACCGCTCGCGGAATGCCGGGATGTCCCTCGCAACGACAGGAACACCGGCAGCCATGGTCTCCACGAGCGCCAACCCAAAGCCCTCGCTTCGCGATGGAAAGATGGCGCATGACGCGCGTGCCAACTCTTGTTCAAGCGCGTCTTGGTCGAGTGCACCACGCCACAACACCTGCACCCCTTGTTCCGCGGCCAGCCGTCGAAGATGTTGCGCATACCCCTCATCGGCGACGACCCCCGCCACCACGAGGGTCACGTTCTGCCCGACGACACCCATGATCACATCTTCCACCGCCTTGTGTGCCGCCAAGCGGCCCCAGACCAACAGCCGACCCGGCTCCGGCCTGCGGCTCGCGCTCAGCCATCGCGAGAGATTCAGCCCATTCACAAGTACCCGTCCAACCCGTCCTGCCGGGGCGAAGCGTTGCTGGTCCGCCACACTGGTGAACCAGACGCCATCACAGTGTCCAAGCGTCAGCCGCGTCCCCGTCCGCAACCACAGCTGCTTGACCGGCCACGCCCAGCGCGTATGAAAATACCCCCCATGGGTCGATACCCCGACGCGGTAATTCAGCCGACGGCGGTGCCGCAGCACTTGGTCGAGCAGACCATCCACCCCATGGACATGCACCACATCTGCACCCGCGAGGCGATCCCCCAATCCGCGTGCAAACGGCCACCGGCGGCTCCCCATGCGTGGCAAGCGATGCACGAACACGGGATCATTCAGCGTGCGATCCGCCTCAAGGGATACGACCTCCACTTCGTGCCCATGGGCACGCTGCCACCGCACGAGCCCATCGACGACCGACTCCATACCGCCGACCTGCGGAGTTGCGACACGGCACACATGACGGATGCGCATCACGAGACCCGGCTTCGGTGGCGCGGAATGTCGTAGGTCCCCTCGAGAACGCTGACGTGCTCTACACGTTCAAAATGGAAAATCCGCTCTGCCTGACGCAGGTGACAGTAGCCTTGGAACTTCTTTCGCCCCACGCGCCAGACCTCAACGCGGCGTGCATGAACGGTCCGAGGCCCCTCTCCGGAGCGGGAAAGGTAACCGAGCTGAATCGGGCGACGCGCCTTGTGGGCATGTGTCACCTGCTCGCGTTCCTCGCGTCGTTTCGGGCTCCCCGGCGCTCGGTCCGCCAAGAGCTGTACGATCTCTCCGACCGTACGCTCGCCGTGGGGGTCAAGCAGGGTCAGCATCCGAATCAGCACGGCCCAGGTAGCCTCCGCATCGCCCAGCGCACGATGCGCCTGGCCTCGCGGCACATTGAGCTCTTCGCACAAGACATCGAGCCGGTTCTCACGAAACGTGAAGAGTCGACGCGCGAGCTCGAGGGTGTCGAGGGACGGCCCTTCGCACGGTAGCCGCCCTGCACGTGCGAGCTCTGGATTGAGGTATGCCAGATCGAAGGGCAGGTTGTGCGCCACGAGTAAACCGTCTTGGAGCTGCGCCTTCACCTCATTCGCAATCTCGCAGAACCGAGGCTGCTTGCGGAGGAGGTCCCTGTCGAGACCGTGGACGTTTCTGGCGCGCGCCGACACCCGCATCTCCGGATTGACTAATGCCGACCAGCGGCTGTTGAGGGTGGGCCCAAGAGACCGAACCACGCCGATTTCGCAGATGCGGTCCTTGCTGCGATCGAGCCCCGTCATCTCGAGATCAAAGACGCAGAAAGGCGCATCAACCCAACGTTGTTCTAGGACACTCAACGGCGACGCGACCGTTTTCCGGTGCCTCTCCCCATAGGCCGTGCTTGCTGCTGGCGCGCGACCTGACGCGGATCGACGCCCTGCTGTTCCATCAGCCGCTGCACCACGGGATGCACGCCACGACCGCCTCTCATCTTCATCAGCCGCTCGAGTTCTTCTGGGAAGAACGTCGTGTACCACGCATCCGGAAGCTTCTCGGTGGGAATGGCTTCCTTGTTTGCCACGTGGTTCTTGAGTTCTTTGAGGAGGCTGTGGTTCTCGAGGTTCTCGAGGCCGGAAGAAAAGGCCTTGACGGCCTGCTCATGGTCACCTGCTTTGGCAGCCAGCGTGCCCCAGAGCACATAGACCATGAGTTCTTTTTTCGACGATGACGCTGCAGCCTCAAAGGCCTCCCACGCCTTGTCCGCGTCGTTGTTGCGAATATGGATGCATCCCTCGGCAGCCTGACTCATCCAGTCTCGCCACCACCCCTTCTGCAACAACGGCAGCGCTTCGTCGAAGTTCTTGGACATGTACCGCAGCATGCCGCGTTGATTGTCGAGCTGGTCCGAGATCAGAAACTGCCATCCACCGTAGGTCTTCTGGATGGTGACCAGCAGCCCATCAGCCTCTCGAAGGCGCTGCTGCTGCTCCGCGGGCGTCTGTACTGGCGTCGAGAGCATCGCCTGCAGGGGCTCCATCGCGGCCTGAACAGACGCGCCCGTGCGACGCGCGAGAAAGAACATCAGCACGGGGAACGCGAAGAGTGCAGGCAGGATGGCGGGCTGCCAACCCAGAAACACGGCCACAGCGCCGAATAAGCCTGCTGAAATCGCGAGAGAAATGAGTAGATTGTACATGGACACCGCTCCAGTCCCGTCGGCCATAACGACCCACCCCATGGGAGCGCATCCCTCCGGATAGGTCATGACGCATTCAAAATCCCAGCTTGTGGCCCTCGCCCAGCACTTTGGCTTCGACCACGTGAAGTTCACGACAGTTGTTGACCCCACACCATGGTCTGAACACTACAGCGGCTGGCTTCGCGAAGGCCACCATGGGGCCATGGCCTACCTTGAACGCGGACAAGAAGTACGTGCGCACCCGAGGACACGAATGGCGAGCGCCCGGACCGCCATGGTGCTCGGTGTAGACCACCATCACCACCGCCCCGCAGACCCCGGGCCGCTTCATGGGCTTGTCGCACGCTACGCCTGGGGGCGTGACTACCACAATGTGGTGGGCAAACGCCTAAAGAAGCTGCAGCGCGAGCTTCGCAACCAGGGGGTGAGGACGTGGGGAGGCGTCGACACGGCCCCTATCCTCGAGCGGAGCTGGGCGAGTGCCTCGGGGTTAGGATTCAATGGGAAGAACAGCGTTCAGATCTGGCCTGCAAGAGGGTCATGGATGGTCCTTGGCGTCACCTTTCTAGACCTTGAGGTTGAACCAGATGAACCGCTCCGCGACCACTGTGGCACCTGCCAACGGTGCCTCGTCGGTTGCCCGACCGATGCCTTCGTGACCGCACGAGAGCTCAACGCACGTCGCTGCATTGCCTACTGGACCATCGAAGCCCGCACGCTCGCCCCACGCGTGCTTCGCCGCTCCTTCGGGCGCTGGGTCTTCGGGTGCGACGTCTGCCAAGAGGTCTGCCCTCACAATGTTCGACCGCCCGATCCTGACGATGACGCCTTTGCTCCTCGGCATGCATGGCTAGACCTGATTCAGCTTCTACATACGGATGACGATGCGCTGATGGAGCAGTTCATCGGCACACCGCTTCGGCGCCCTGGCGCCGCGGGGCTCAAGCGAAATGCCTTGGTCGCACTCGCCAATACGGGCGATCCCAACGCCGTGTCGGCGGCCGAACATGCCATGAGCCACGCCGCACCGGTGGTTCGGCAAGCCGCCGTGTGGTGTCTCAAAGAGCTGGGGTGTCCCCCTCCTCCAGGCTACCGAGACGGCGACCCCGACGTACAAGACGAGCTCACGTGCGCGCCTCACGCATCAGATGCGCGGAGCTGACCCAGAAGGTCAACAAGGGCCTCCTCCACAAGCTCACGACGTGTCTCTCCCGAGGGCGCGCCGAGGTAGGCCAACCGGGAGGCCGCGGAGGTCAAGAACACCGCTGCCAGCGCATCCACCAGCTCGGCGCCTGTCGCGGCAAAGACGGACTCTGGTGGACCATCGCCGCCCATGGTGCTGCGCACTTGCAGCGCGAGCATCTTCAACGCGAGGGTGTCACCATAGGAAAACCCTGGAACAGGCGGACATAGCGTAACGCCCGCTTGCCGGTAGGCCGTTTCAACGGTCAGTTCCTCATCGATGACTGCCGTCCCCACATACTCCAGCAGAATGTGGCTCCGTCCTTGAGGAAGCGGGTGGTGCCGCACCACACGCCCCACCGAGATCAGGGGATGGAGCTCGGGATGGGCCCCGGATGCATCGCCCACGAGGGTCGCCATGGAGAGGATTGCATCACGGGCCAATGCATCGGCCAACATCTCGCGGTAACGCGGTTCAAAAATGTGCAGCGCAAGCGTCTCGCCGGGCATCAACAGGACCCCGTTCAATGGAAACAATGGCATGGCCGCACACGCTTCACCTAGCTCAACGTTCATGGTCGCCCTCCCCCTGGACCGCTACCCCGATCGCTTGCCATGTTACCCGTTGCCACGTCTCGCGTTCGTCATGAGGTGCCTTTGATCGAGGTCGTCGTCAACGGAAAGAGGTCCGCCCTCGATTGGGAGGCATGGGAGCGCTGGGTCACCGAGGGACGGGTCCCGCCCGACGCCGAGGTGCGTATCCCCTCACTTACAGATGAGGACTTCGTCCCTGCATCATCCCTTGATTCGTGGTCCTCCCTCTACGACCCCCGACGCATCGCCTGGCGTGCCCGGTATGCCGCGAATCCCGTGCCATGGTTCACCGCGCTGCTCATCGGCGTGCAGATTCGAATCTGGTGGCTTGGTGGCCTCACCGAGGTGGGCGGATTTACGCAGCGGTACCTTCCAAAGAACTTCTCTGCTGCGTTGGAGGATGGCGAGACCTGGCGCCTCCTCACGATGGGCGTGGTTCACTTCGACCTGCTCCACATCGCATCGAATATGGCGTTTCTGGCCTTCACTGGCGTCATTCTGGAGCGGGCGCTTGGCGCGCGCCGACTCCTCTTGCTCTACCTCGTCTCTGTCTTCGGCGGCGCCGTGTTGTCCATGCTGGGCTCCCCCATGTCAGAATCTGTCGGCGCGTCGGGTGGTGTCTTTGGGCTCATCGCTGCCACGGTGGTGTTTGGCTACGTGAGCCCGGACCTTCTCCCCGAGCGAGCACGCCAGTATTTCGGATTTGCGCTGCTGCCGTACCTGATGTTGTTCTTGATCTCCGGACTGCAGAACCCGAGTACCGACAACTTCGCACACCTCGGCGGTGCGCTCGCCGGGGGCCTGCTCGCCGTGGCCGTGCGTCCACCAGGCTCCGCGACTGATGAGCGTCGGCACCAGCTCACAGAGCGTGTCGTTGCCGCCTCGGTACTCGGCACACTCTTGATCGTGGGCATCAGTGGCCCGATGCTGATTCCCCTTTGGCCAGCAGGCGACGCGTTCATCGCTCGCCGAGGCGCATTTGTGCCACCTATTCCTGATAATGTGGGTTGGTCCGGCCCCAAAGGCTGGACATGGGGCACCAACGCTGCGGGCGAGCCTGCATTGACCTCCCGAAGTCCCCACGGCCCGCGCGCATGGTCCGTGCTCGAGCGACGAAGTCGCCACCCGAAGACGCCTCGGACGTTGTTGGGTGCTTGGCTCGAACGCACCCAGAGCCTCGGCGCCGAGCTCCAGGAGACCTCCTCCTTCGCTGCGGAGGTCGCCGGCGTCCCCGGCGAAGGATTCGTGTTGCAGGGTGTCCTGCCAGATGGCCGTCCCGTAGAGATTCGATGGGCGACCGCAATCCGCGGGCTCTGGTCTCTGGAGGAAGTCTGGCAGGTTGAGCCTGATGCCGTTCATCTCGGGGGCCTCGCCTCCCGCCTCTCCGAATCCACACGCTGGAATGAACCGATTATTCTCGCAGATGCGCGACGCGCAATGGCCCGCACCGAGACCTGGGAAACCCGACGACAGCTCGCCGAGGCGTTGAGCGATGTGGGACAGCTCGATGCCGCAGCGACCATGTGGTCCGAGCTCATTGCAGAGCGGCCAGACGCCGTGCCCGCCCGTTTGGGCCACCTGCGACACCTGTTTTGGTATGCCGATCGCGAGGAGGCTCTCGCGGGAATCGACACCCATCTCGCAGCGCTCGATCATCCGACACTTCTCCTCGAGGCCGTGTCTTTTCTGGAGCGAGTGGACAGTTCGTGGGAGGGCAAGGCTCTGCTCGAGGAAGCGTGGACGCGACACCCCGGAGATCGCGTGCTGGGGCGTGCCCTCCGCCGCCGTGGACTCGCTTCGGGCCTGACCCAAGACGGCCGCCCTGTCCAGGAGGCGAGCTGGCCACTCACCAACCCCAGGCCCGAGGCCCCCTCCCCCGGTGGTACGCCACTTCAAGTAGCACGCGCGGCGGCCAGCCAGCGGCAAGCCGCGCGAGAGCTCGTGGCGAACAGCCTCACGACCGCTGGCCCGTCCCAGCTCCTTGAGCGTCTGGTCTGGCTCCAAGGTCAGCATGCAGCCACCGAGGCATCCGAGGCGATCGACGCCTTGTTCGACGATCTTGAAGCGACCGTACCTCCGGCATGGTGGCCGATCGACGAGGCTGCCTTCGTCAACATTGCCTCGCGTGGCCTCGCCCTTCCACCAGAGGTACGCCGCGCGTGGTCGGTCAGGAACTGAACAAGGCCACATCTACGGCTTGCCAGCGCAAGGCCATGGGACTACCCGTTCGTCCCACGCATCAAGCACTGGAGGCCACGTGGCCAAGGTTGTTGTTCTCGGGTCCGGCCCTGCCGGCCTCACCGCTGCGCTCTACCTCTCTCGCGCAAATCTCGCACCAGTCGTCTACGAGGGGCTCGAGCCCGGTGGACAGTTGACCACGACCACCGAGGTCGACAACTTCCCTGGGTTTCCACAGGGCATCATGGGTCCAGAACTCATGGACAATATGAAAGCGCAATGCGAGCGCTTTGGTACGACGTTTGAACTCGATGAGATTGTGTCGGCCGACCTTTCGAGCCGCCCCTACAAGCTCAAGACGGGTCTTGGTGCGGAGATTGAGGCCGATGCGCTGGTCATCGCAACAGGTGCAAGCGCCCGCTATCTCGGTCTGCCGAACGAGCTGCGTCTTCGGGGACATGGCGTCAGCGCGTGCGCCACTTGCGACGGGTTCTTCTTCCAGGATGTACCAATCGCCGTCGTCGGTGGCGGAGACTCGGCCATGGAAGAGGCCACCTTCCTCACGCGATTCGCGAGCAAGGTCTACCTCATTCATCGACGTGACACGTTCCGTGCGAGCAAGATCATGCAACAGCGCGTCTTCGACAACGACAAGGTCGAGATCTTGTACAACACCACAGTGGTGGATGTGCATGGAGCCGACAAGGTCACGGGTATCCGTCTGAAGTCGACGACCGACGGGACAGAGCGTGACCTCGACGTCGAAGGATTCTTCCTCGCCATTGGTCATGACCCCAACACCGCACCGTTCAAAGGTCAGCTCTCGATGGACGACGCCGGCTACCTTCTGACAGCCGCGGACTCGACCCGCACCAACATCGACGGCGTCTTTGCCGCGGGCGACGTCCAAGACAAAGACTACCGGCAAGCGATCACCGCCGCAGGCTCCGGCTGTATGGCTGCGCTCGAGTGTGAGCGCTGGCTCGAGTCCGTCGGCGGCCACTGAGCCCGCCGAGATTGCCCTATTTCGCGCGGGGGGCTACTGCTGCCCGCCGCACTGGAGACCGACATGTCTTACGATCTCGCCGGACTCGGCAACGCCCTCATGGACGCGCTGGTCATCACCGAAGATGACCAGCTCCTCTCGGACCTTGGCCTTGTCCGGGGCACCATGCATCCTGTCGATGATGCTGGCTGGCAAGTGATCTTCAACAAGCTTGGTCCGTGCGAGGTGCTCTACGAATCGGGCGGTTCCTGCGCGAACACCATCGCTACGGCGGGTAGGCTGGGCGCCAATGCCATTTACCGAGGTCAGGTGGGACGTGATGCGCTCGGTCAAAAGTACCGGGAGCGCATGCTCGAAGCGACCGGTCACGATGCACTCGTTGAGAGCAGCGACGTCGCGACCGGCAAGTGCTTGAGCCTCGTCTCGAAGCACGATGCCGAGCGCACCATGGTGACCGATCTGGGCGCTGCCGTCTCCATGCCGTCCCTCGGAGAGTTCCGCGACGTCGTGCCACAGAGCAAGATCGTGCATTTCACAGGGTACACACTTCTCGATGGCCCGATGCTTCCCGTGGTGATGGAAGCCATGGCGATGGCCAAGGCCGCCGGCGCGAAGATCAGTCTCGATGTCGCCGACCCCTTCGTCGTTCAGGCCATCCGTGACCGCACATGGCAGGTCATCGATGAGTACGCGGACATTGTATTCTTGAACAGTGAAGAAGCGCGCGCTCTCACGGGCCAGTCCCCCGAGGACTCCGTAAATGTCGTCGCGAACGAAGCGCGTGTCGAGACAGTCGTGGTCAAGCTCGGAAGCCGCGGATCTCTGGTCCGCCACGGAGACGACGTCCACCAAGTGGCCGTCAAGCCGGTTGATGCCGTCGACACGACCGGTGCGGGTGATGCCTACGCCGGAGGGTTCCTCTTTGGCATGCTTCAGGGTTGGGACGCTGCCGCCTGCGGTGCACTAGGGTCTGCAGTTGCCGCTCGCACGGTTGCCCAGCTTGGCGCTGTCGTGACGGACCGCGACGCCTTGGCATCCGATGTCGCCGACGTCCTCGGCAACGCCTCACGGTAAGACGATAGGCTGACCATTCTTGCGCGGGTCAGATGCCGCAGTGACGCTTCCGTCTGCGTAATGCAGCACCTGCACTGCGGAATAGGCGCGCCTCACCTCCACCTCATGCCCCAAGTTCGTCAGGGCATCCACCACATCGGGACTGTGGCCTGGCTCCATCCAGAGACGGTTGGGCATCCACTGGTGATGAATGCGCGGTGCAGCCACCGCCTCTGTCGGCGCTACGCCAAACACCAGCACATCCAAGAGCACCTGCAGCGTCGATGAAATAATGGTGCTTCCGCCTGACGCGCCGAGCACGAGGACGGTCTCTCCCGCCTCATTCAACACGATGGTGGGTGTCATCGAAGACAGCGGCCGCTTCCAGGGTGCGATGGCGTTATCTTCGTCGCCCACAAGGCCAAAGCTGTTGGGCACGCCGGGCTTGGCCACGAAGTCATCCATCTGATTGTTCAGTACGATGCCCGTCGACGGCTCGACAAGCCCCGACCCAAAGCTGGTGTTGATGGTCGTGGTCAATGCGACAGCCATACCCGCCTCGTCGCGAACCGAGATGTGCTGGGTGCCCGCATCTCGGGGGGGTGCGATCAAAGGTCCGTACGCCGTGGGGGCGAACGTTCGCTCTGCATCGAAAGCATCGACAATCTCCTCCACCCGTTTCGGTCCTAGAAGCTCCTCGACCGGAACATCGACAAAGTCTGGATCACCGAGGTGGTGCGCCCGATCGGCATAGGCGTGTTTCATGGTCTCTGCGAGCGCGTGAAGGTAGGTCACGGACCCGCGCTTAAGCGTCGTCAGACCGTGCGCATCGAGAGCGAGCAGCATCTGGGCAAGCGCCACGCCCCCCGACGAGGGAGGTGGCATGGTCACAATGGTGTAGCCATGAAACGGCACCACGATCGGCGAACGCGCTACGACCGATGCGCGCGCGAGGTCGCCTGGCGTCAGCACGCCACCGTGTTCGCCCACATGATGAGCCACCTGAAGCGCCCCCTTCCCCTCATGCAGGTCTTCACCTTTGGTCCGCGCCCAACGCGCCAACGTTCGGGCCAGCGCAGGTCGGCGAATGGTCTGGTTCCACCCGGCAAGCTCACCCTCGATCTCAAACGCCTCGCGAACGGCAGAATCGCTCGTCCGTTCCAGCGCCCCAGCCAAGTGGACCCCGACCGGTGCACCGCGCCTCGCAAGGCGAATCGCGGGTGCAGCGACGTGACGCGCCGGCAGGACCCCGAACGAGGTGTGAAGGCGGGCGAGCCCACGACTCTCCGTGGGTACCGCCACCGCAGCTCCGCCTTTGCGGGAGGCATTAGGAACCACCTGCCCCTCGTCATCCAAGAACATCCCGGGTGCAGCGCCCTCCGGTGCCACCTCACGAAAGTCCAGGACGTGTCTCGCGCCGGACGCGTCTACGACCACCGCGAATCCTCCACCGCCCAAGCCTGATCCTGCGGGCTGAACCACGCCCGCGCAGAGGGCCGTTGCCACTGCAGCGTCGGCTGCATTGCCACCCCGGGAGAGCACTTCTGCACCGCAACCTGAAGCGAGGGCATGGTCCGAGGCCACTGCAGCGCTCCCCACAGGAGACCTCGGGGCCGCGGCAACAGCATCCACGGTAAGTGCGCAAAACAATACACCAAAGGCCGCAACGCGACGCATGCATCCCTCCTCATATGAAGCATCACTGCATGCTCTCCCCGCTCTTTATCGTCAACAATCCCCCGCCCGTAGGAATCGACGAGTAATTGTGATAAACGGTCGAATGCGGAGGTCCATCGTGCCCACAGCTTTTGCTTACGCCACCGATGTTTGCGGACGTGATGAAAATCAGGATTGTCACGGCGCATTCAACCTCAACGGCTTCGATGTGATCGTACTGTGTGATGGCATGGGCGGTCATGTTGGCGGCGCCCATGCCTCGGCGCTCGCCGTTCGGACCATTCACGAACACCTTCAGGATGCGTCCCCTAGCGACCTGCCGAGCAAGCTAGAAGAAGCCATCCTCGCTGCGAACCGCGCCATCTACGAAGAGGCCCGTCGCAACTACAAGCTCATGGGCATGGGCACCACCGTCGTCGCAGCCGCGATTGCCGGCGACAAGGCTTATGTGGCCCACGTGGGCGACAGCAGGGCCTACTTGCTCTCGCCCAGTACGGGCGCCGTAGACCAGCTGACCCGCGACCATACGATGGTCAATCTCTTCGTCGATGCAGAACTGCTGTCGCCAGAGGATGCCGCCACGCATCCAGAGGCTCATGTGCTGTCTCGGTCCCTTGGTGTCGAACGGCAAGTGGACGTCGACGTTTCCGAGTCCATCGCACTGACCCCTCAACAGCGACTGGTCCTGACCTCCGATGGCGTGCATGGCTTGTTTGAGCCAGCAGCCTTCCTCGACGTGGGCTGGGCCAACCTGACAGCAGCCGTGAATGAGTTTGTTTCAGCGGTACGCGATGGCGGCGGCGACGACAATGCCACCATGGTGGCGTTCGCGACGGAGGCCGAGGGTGGCATGGCCGCGTCATCCATCCCGGACGTCGCTGAGCTCCAAGAGCGTGCGGCAACGGCGGTCGCAGACACCACAATGCCGGCCCCGAGACCGGAAGATAGCCGGCCGGCCCCCACCCCCTCACCATCAACCATCGATGACGTCGTGGTTATGGAAGAGGACACCGCGCCTGGTGGCGTGGCATCACCACTGGCCACCGCTGCAGACCCCATTGTGCCCAGCACCAACGGACCAGCCTCGCCCGATGTACCGAATGTGCCCGCTGCGAGCGCCACCGACCTTCGGGGCCGCTCCCGCCCACGCCACCTTCTCAATTTCGCCATCCTGTCCTTGATTGGGCTCAGCTTTGGCGGGTTCATCTTCCTCAACGATGCCGAGGACCGCGCAGCGCGTCAACGACGAGCTGCCCCCAGCGAGCGGCCCACCGTCATGGCCACAAGCAACCCGGAGACGCCGGAAGTCGCCACCCCAGCGCCAGAGCGTGAACCGCAGGATCAAGGCCCCACGGAGCCCGACGTGCCATCCGAGGACGTCGCCTTTGAGCCCACCGAGGCCACGGTGGCGACGACGGAGACCGAGACCGAAGACGCCGCGGGCGATGCCTCCAGTGGAACCGAGTCGGCCGATGACGAGGTCGCGACCGTTCCGGACGGTGAGGCATCCGCCGATGAAGACGCTGAAGCGCCGGAGACCACCGAAGAATCCGCCGACGAGGAAGAGGCCGTCCAACTCGCACCAGGAGCAGGCGAAGCCCCCACGATGGCGCGAACCATCACAGCCGCTGCGCAGTCCCTGACCGACCGAGAGCTCGCCGTGGGGCCCGCACCCCTGCCAACCTTGGTCCCACGAACGCGCCTGCTCGACCGTCCCGGAGCTGGGCGGATGGTGCCCCTCACTTACTTCGGCGTAGCAGACGAAGAAGAAGTGGTCGTCGCCACCTTCTTCGCACCAGACATTCCACCGCCGCCGCGACGGGCTGTCCATCGACCGAAGGTCTATGACCGACCAGCACCGCGAGGACCAGAACAATGGGCTGCCGTCCAGGCCGCACGAGAGCGTCAGTGCCGCCGTTCGCTCGACATGGTCACCGCTGCTACAACCTCATCGATTGACTATGCATCGCTGTATCAGCAGGTCTGGTACTGCTTCAACGATACGCATCAGAAGCCACTCGAAGAAGCACAGACCACAAGCTTTGATGGGTTCATCGACCTCATTCCGCACTTCGAGGGTCGATATGCCAAGGCGCCTACGCCGTCCGAAGGCGAAGAGGGTACCAATGCGCCTGTCTTGATGATCGACCGAAGCTTCATGGAGCCAGCCCCTGATGGCCTTGAACATCGTCTCGAAGCCTATGTTCGAGGGGCAGGTGCTGGGGGGCTGCAAGAGATCATGACCGACTTGATGGGCGAAGCTGCAGTCGCAGATGACCTCGGCACTGACCTCCTGCTCGAGGCCCAGGCTGCAGCAGCCATGGCACGAACCATCGACTCCACTGCCCTGCACGAAAAGATCTGGGCACGTCGCCTGTTCATGGTCGTTCGAATGATGAACGATGAGCCAGGCCGTCTTGTCCGAACCCACCGTCCCAACCTCGCGGCGAGTATCGGAACCCTCGTGTTCGAGGCGAGCGGAGGCGATGCCGCTGCACGGTTTGAGGCACAGGGGCTCCCGAATTCTGCGGTCCCACGTGTTGTCGCAGATGCCCTCGCCGCCGCCGCAGGAAAGGTCTCGGTGGGGCCAGCTCCAGATGCCAGCGACCCGCAGGCTGAAGCGACTGCGGCTTCAAGCGGCGCCCGTCGTGGCCGCCGGACAGGCGGCATCAGGTACGGCATGCCGCGACGTGACGGCGAGCCCGGTGAGATCAAGATCTACAAGGGCAAGGGCGGTATGACATCCTTCGAGCAGACCGAAGAGCCGTCAGACAAGACACCGTAGTCGTTTGCCGCCGCAGCGGCCCACGCATCACGGAACGTCGAGTACCATGCCTTCAGCAGCTTGGGTGACGACGAGTCCCTCTGTCTTCGCGAACCTCTCGAGTCGTTCATCGAGAACCGTATCTGTCGCTTCAGGGTTGTGGTGAAACAAGACCAACCGGCGCACACCAGCCGCACGGCAGACCGCGACGGCATACTCGGGGTAGCTGTGCCCCCACGTCATCTTCTCCAGATACTCACCGCGGCTGTACATCGTGTCGTAGACCACGGTGTCGCACCCTCGCAGGAACTCGACAAGCCGTGCCTCGGCGGGGATTGCCTCCTCACCCGCAATGACGCCTTCTCCCGGCCTCGCAAACGGCGCGCTGTCCGTCACGTAGGCGATGTCTTGCGCGGCTGTCGCCGTCCGAATTCGGTACCCAATCGACCCACCGGGGTGATTGAGACGGATCCCCGTGACATCGTACCCTGACGCGACGAAGGTCCGAGCGGGTCGGACGGCGAAGAAGTTGAGATCTGCCGGAATGTCTCGAAGCCGCGTCGGATGAAACGTCCCGTTCAAGAAACGCCCAAGACGCTCTCGTGCCTCTTCGTCAGAATATGCTGGAATGCCCACATTCAGCCGGTAGCCTGGAGTGTACACCGGCCCGAAGTATGGAAATCCGAAGATGTGATCCACATGGAGATGAGAGAACAGGAGCGTCAGTTCTCTGGAGTCGGAACCCACAAGCTTCGCCCCGAGTCCGCGTGCACCGGTTCCACAGTCCAGCACGAGCGGCTCATGGCCACTGCAGCTCACTTCGATGCAGGCCGAGTTACCGCCCCACTTGCGGGTGGCCTCTCCCGGTGTTGGGATAGATCCCCGCACTCCCCAAAAGGTCAACTGCACGTTCGCTCGCCCCCCGGGCAACGTAAGGCATCGTCAGCCTGACTGCCAAGCTCCCGCAACGATGGCACGCGGTACAGGATTCGAACCTGTGACCTCTGGCTCCGGAGGCCAGCGCTCTATCCAACTGAGCTAACCGCGCTCATCATCACATGTGCATGCGCTTGGGGCAGCAGGACGTAGCCCAGCCCCACTCTGACATCAACCCCCGCCAAGCAGCCACGCATTCATCGGTCCGAGGACCTCCGATTCGTAGGCTGGACGAACCCGCGCGTCGGCAAACGAAGAGAACAGCGCCCCCACGACGAGGGCCAGCTCATCGTAGGCAAACATTCGGTCCATGACGGCCTCTTGTTCCGACTCGGAGAGCACCTGTGGCACCTTCAACCCTGTGATGTGAAGCTCGGGCCCCCGGAGGGTTGCCGTAAACTCGCGATCGTCGCGACGAATGCCTACGCGAAGCTCCTGCAGCACCTTTCCACCCGCAAGCGCGGCGCGAGACTCGAGGCTGGCATTGGGGTTCTCGCCCGTCATCACCGCGGTGGCCTTGTTGTCGCCTGGAAGTCGGAACGCCAGACGGCTGTCTACCCAGAGCGTGACGCTACCGAGATCTGACCCAAGGTCAAACACATCGGAAACTTCGTCGCTCCTCCACCAAAGCCACGCGTAAAACTCGCTGGCGAGGTGTGCAGGAATAGGTGTGGGTTCAATCTCACTCACAGCACACCCCCAAGCGCAGCAGGCGCCGTGGCCATCAATGGCTCCCGATCAGCAGCGTTCACCCAATCCAACGGCGAAAATGGAACAAGGGTGAGCCCAAAGCTCTGCCGAAACCGTGTGCGTACCCGGTCGGCCACCGACTCGGAGAGTGAGTCCACCACTACAATTCCCGTCCGGGTGTTGTAGCAGACCTCCGTAATGGAGACCCGAGGGAGCGTGCGCTTCAACCAGTCAGCTTCGAGCTTCTCTTTGAATTCTCGCTTCACCGCCGATGGACACGTGTCTTGGCCGCGCTCGCGGCACCACTCCCGACACTGCTTTTCGACCGTCGCACGCAGCAGCTTTGCAGGAAGCGTCTTCTTATCCACCCGGAGTGCGAACACGGCGTAGGGGTCAAACAACCAGCCATTCATGTCCGAGAAGTCTGTCTCAAGCAGATTCTGGACCCGCACCCACCCTTCGAGGATCTCCTTGCCCATGGATGTGGGAGGCTCGCGAAACGCGTACTTCTGAAGGCCATCACGGAGGGACTCCCTCCAGCCCGAGTCAAGCGTTCCAGACACCCGAAATCTGCGCGTCGTCATCGCGCCTGTTGTCAAAGCCATCATGCCTCCATGGCCCTCGGCCGTATCGGAGTCACGCGATGCGATCCAGCAATCCTCAGTCGAACGCCTCGATCCGATGGAGTGCATGGCGAAAGCACGTCACAAGCGACCCGTTCTTAAGCTCAAGGCCAAACTCATACCGGCCGAACCACGTCGCCTTACCCACGAAGACCTCCCCCTCCAGCAACGTGACCACGACCTTGGTCGACGCGTCGATGTATCGGAAGAGGCGCTTGTCCGAGCACGAATAACGATCTTGGGGGCGGGCTATCGGCGCTCGGGGCGCACTGGCCAGCGCATCATCGGTGCGCATCAGCTTTCTGACCTTCTTGAAGGCCTCTGCGCGCACACCGAACTTAAATTGGAGCTTGTGGATCTCTTCTTCAGGCGCGCCCGTGGGCTGAAGCGTCACGGCGTAGGGTGTGACATCGAGGACACGTCCGGTCACGCGACGCTGACCGTGAACCGCGAACGTCCATGCTCCGATATCTTCTTGGGCCTCGCGTAGACACGACGTGGAATGATGCTCCTCACGATGACGTTGAAACCGTTGTTTCCATAGAAAGACGTCAAGGTCGGCATGCCCAAGTGCGATCTGCGTCGCCAGCGCGCGACTCAAGTCGTGTCGACGCATCAAACGATCGACATCGGCACGTTGTGCCATACGCTCCAGCGCCTCGTTGAGCGACATCCGCTCCTTCGCGACCGACATGGCCATCTGGAACGGCATCCCAGCGGAGACGAGCTCCTCGACGCGCTTGCGCGTCTGTTCATCGGATGCCCCAGCACCACCTCTCGTCACCTTACGCTTCAACGTACCCCCACACGCTCACGCACCCTCAACCTACCCCAAGAACCACCGGAAAAGGAACCATCCACCATCATTGGTGGACAGCCCACCTGACATGTTCGGGTCATCACAACCCGAGATAGGCCTCCATGTCTTCCATAAGGCCCTTGAGCGTATGGTTCTCACTATAGACGATGGGAACGCCTGACTGTTGATAGACCAACGAAGCGTCCGAAGCCACCTCAACACCCCACACCACAACCACGTCGGCCTGAAGCACGTCATCCTGTGCAGCGTTCACCTCGCGAACCTGTGCCGCGTGAAAGCTACAGCGGATTCGCGGGTCGAGTCCTCCCTGGAGAAAGCGCCACCAGACAGGCTTTCCTCCCACAATACGAAGCCGCACAAGTCCCCGAAGCAGCAGGGAATCTCCCAGTGTTTTGAGGCGTGTGGTGAGCTGCGTAAGATCCCCAATATCCGCCCGGTCTCGAGCGACCTGAACCACGGCACCACTTCGCCTTAAGCTCTCGCTAACCTGTCCGTTGACGAGCAGCAGGCGCTCCCGGAGTGCCTCGTCCACTTGGGCCTGCCCGTCCACCCGTAGGGCCCAAAGGATGTCACGCAGACCACGACCCGCACAGAGCGCACCGATCGCCCGCTCAAATTCATCGGCCCCCCGAAGCCCACGGGCTTCAAGAAGCTCCTGCAAACGTGGAAGATTCGAGGCCCCGGTCGCGTTCGCCGTCAGCTCGAGAAGCTCTGCCCGTTGGCGCTCTAGCGCCTCTCGTTCCGCATCGAGGGCATCGCGTAGGGACTGAAGCGACTGCTCCTCGGCTTCGAGCATGGCCCTTCGCGCCGCTAGCTGTTCCCGATCCGCGTCAGCCTGCTGACGCGCCAAGTTCACAATCGCCCGTTCTGACTCTAGCGTTCGCTTCAGCGAAGAGATGGCCTCTTGTGAGGACGGTGGCGTCCCGCTCGGGGCTGTAGGAGGCTTGGGTGGTGCCTTGGGAGGTAGGGTCCGGGTCGTGCGCCCCATGGGGGTTACGCCGGGAACGATGCCAGACATGACATCTCCGTTCGCTCCAGACAAAGACTCGAGGTCTGCTGCCTTCTTCTTCCGTGCGCCCGCCATGACGACGTCCACCGGCTGCACCCCAGACGCAAATCCACGCTTGACCTTGCGGATGATCGGATCGGACAGCATGTCTTCGGGCGACTTATACCGAACAAAGCCCAACGCATGCAGGATGCCCAACACCTGGTGTGGCGTGCTCCCAAGTTCCCGCGCCAACTTTCGTACGCGTGTTGCCATCCTTCCCCCTCGTGGCCCCGTGCATAATGCAAACCGATGACATGTTCCTCCACGATGTGGTCAGTTCCTGCTTCCATGCCCCACGCGACTTGGCGGTAGGGCGAGACGACGCTACCGTGGAGGTGAATCTCATGGAGCTCTGCTCATGGCCTCGATTTGGTTTGGATTGACTGCACTGCTGAGTCTCACCCAAGGACTCGCCCAAGAGCTACCCGTCGACGCTCCTTCCTCCGACGGTGCCTTCGTTGTCAACGTACAAGCCGATGACTTTCCACAGGTTGCAGTGGTCGTAGGTATTTCTACTTACATGAACCTGCCGACCGCAGCGCACCTTGACTACGCCCGGTCAGAGGCAGCGGAGCTAGCATCCGTGCTCCGAGAAGACGGGGGCTATGCGGACACGTTTCTTCTCGCGGATGCCGAGGCGACACGTGCCAACGTCGAGGACACGCTGCGGATCAAGGCGCCACAACTCGTGGGACGCGACGGTCTGTTGCTGTTCTATTACGTCGGTCACGGGGTGGGCGGTGACTTCGACGCTCCCGCGCTCTTCACCCACGACTCCACCCTCGAGCAACTGCAAGACGACGGCCTCGATATTCAAGCGCTCGCTACCGGGTTGACCACATGGTCCAACGCACGCGTGACCCTTCTCGTCACAGACGCCATCCATAGCAACACCCTCGATGGACTGGAGTTCATCGGACCATCGGCGACCCAATGGCCTGGCCTGCCCTCCAATGTCCTCATCATCAGTGCCACGGCAGCCGACTCTCCCGGCCGCGAGCGTGTGTTTGGACCCGTGTTCGCCCAAGCCATGGGTGGCGACGCGGATGTCGACAACAACGGTGTCATCAGCGCCCTCGAGCTCAAGAACTACCTCGAGCTACGCCTCGCGGGGTCCGGACAGACGCCGCAGTTCGTGGGCAACTTTGCCGCAGATATCCCCGTCCACGCAGGCATCCGTCGCGCGTCGAAGCGTCTCGAAGAGGTCTTGAGCCCTGCTGCAGCCTCCAATGGCGACATTTACGGAAACTACGAGATCAGTAAGGCCAAGTTTATCTTTCGAGATGGCACCAACGGCACCGTGCAGTGTCGAGACAAGCCCGTCCAGGTCTGTGACGACATGTGCTACGTGCACAAGTTCCTCGCGGGCCCGTGTGTCCTGAAGGCCATTCATCGAGGCCAACAGGTCGAGGGGATCACACTCGCCCAGCTGCCGGGTCGTTACGACTGTCGCCTCCGCGCTAGCGGCCGCCTCGGATGCCTTCCCCCCGTCAATGACCGTGTGGATGCCGCACGAAAGCGTTCCGAAGACTAGGCGCGCTCGCTACTGCACCGTCGGGTTTCCGGGCAACCAAGCCCCCACACCACCATCGCGTCCGATGGCCTCCAGCACGGCGAGTTCTTGAAGGAGGCCCTCGGGAACCCGAGGCATGCCGAGGTCTACCGCGACCGTGGCATCTGCCTCTAGGTCCTCAAGCAGCGTCTCCCAGAACGTCTTGGCCTCGGGAATGCGTCGAAGCCCCCATGCCTCGAGCTCAGCCAGCTCAGCGGCCTTGGCAATGGCCACATGTGTACCACCAATCTCATCGACGAGACCGCGCTCGAGTGCCTGCCGTCCGGTCCACACGCGCCCCTGGGCTACTGCGTGAACTTCATCCCAGGACATGTCCCGACCCTCCGCCACCTTCGATACGAACTGGTCGTAGAATGCGGTCAAGTAGGCCCGGAATACGGCTCGGCCCTCGTCGGAAAACGGCGTCGTCAACGAAAAGAGGTCGGAAGTCCGCCCCCGGCGGTAGGTGTGTGTCGTCATACCAAACCGCTCGTAGAGACCACCCAACGCGAATTTTCCGCCGAAGACACCAATGCTCCCCGTGAGCGTGCTCGCCTGGGTCACGATGTAGTCACCACCGGCTCCGAGAAGGTAGCCGCCGCTTGCGGCCGCATTGCCGAAGCTGATGACCACGGGCTTGCCGCTCTGCTGTGTGCGCGCGACTTCACGCCACATGTTGCTCGCTGCGAGTCCGCTCCCTCCCCGACTATCGACGCGAACAACGACCGCCTTCACCGCATCGTCATCCCGCGCCTCTTCCATCCAGTCTCGGAATTCGCCATCGAGCAGCATGCCGTTGTCTCCAAACAGCCCACCGCCACTCGACTCGCCGGAGGCGATATTTCCAGCAGCGACAATGACGGCAACCTTGGCATCAGCCTCGGACTCCTCACCCCGTTGCTCGGTCACGTAGTCCTGAATGCTGGTGTAGTGCTTGTTGGCATCCTTCATTTGGGTGTCGGTCACGACACCCGCGAGGGTCTCGGCCCAGTCCTCGGCGCCGTACGTGTGCGCATAGACGCGCACCGCATCTCCGTAAGCAATGGCATCAATCATGCCACGCTCGAGCGCATCACTGGGCGTCATGACGGGTGCATCAATCCACGCGCGGGCTTCATCCATCTCAAGCCCACGCCCCTCGGCAATGCCACGCACCAGCTCGTCGAACAACCCATCCAACAACAGCTCGTAGGCCTCACTCGCAGGCTCACTCGGCCCGGAACGCTCGTAGGTCTCGATAAATGACTTGTAGTCTCCTACGTGCTCGTACTCGGGAACCACGCCCCATTCGTCGAACAGCGTCTTGTAGTAGGTCAGCTCGACAGAAAGTCCAGCCACCAAGAGCCCCGCAGCCTCGGAGGCTACGATGGCGTCACACGCGGAGGCCACGTAGTACGTCCCATTGTCAAGAAAGCTGGGTGCGTTGACGATGCAGGGCTTGCCCTGCTCTCGCAGCTCACCCAGTGCACCCCGCAGTTCTTCCCATGAGGCAAATCCGGCTGATGCACCGTCGAGATGCAAGAGCACGCCTTCGATGCGGTCATCTTCCGCTGCCCGACGTACCGCGGTGACCACTTCAGCGAAGCTAGGGGGCAAGTTCGCCGGATCATCGAAGAGGCCAGCTTCTGATGCCGCCTCCTGCAGTGCACCCTTGAGGCGGATCTCCAAGAAGGACCCCTCGGCGACGTCGAACTCCGGCTCGGCGTTGATCGCCCAATAGAGCGCGCCGGCTGCCACGCCAAAGACCGAGACGCCCATGAGTGTCAGAAGGATGAGCAGCCCAATGCCCATACCGCCCCGCGGACGTGGAGGCGGAGGAAGCTCGGGGGTGGACGGCTCCGGCACATCAGGCTCTGTCATCGTGTCTCTCCATCGTCGCGACCGAGGACACCTAACGAGTCACACGCCACGATTCAGGGTGCGCGATGGAATCTCACGCGACGTGACGCAGTGGACCGATGGCGGCGATGACCTCGGAGACCGCCTTTCTCGATGCCGCATTGCGACTGATCGGCCGTGCGACCATCGGACGCGCGACCACCCGAAACCCGCTGGTCTCTGGGTAGAGCTGCTGACGCACAATCGGCAGATCATGGTTCGAGAGCACGACTTCAGCACCACGAAATGCAGCCCTCAATGAACCGTTCGCCAGCTCTTGCTGCGCACCGAGGTCAAAGCCTCCTGCGGAATACGACACAAAGACTGCGGAAGCCTGGTTCAACGGCACGTACGGCGGGTCACAATAGACTTGGTCACCCTTACCCGCCCGGCGCAGAATGTCGTTGAAGTCCGCGACGACGAGCTCAGTCCCCTCAAGAAGGCGGCTGATTCGGAGAAAGACCTCTTCACCGGGGAGTCTCAGCTTCGCGTATCGGCCGACCGGTACATTGTACCTACCCGACTTGTTCTCCCGATAGAGGCCATTGAAGCCTGCTCGGTTCAGCCAGATAAAGCGCGCGGCGTGCGCAGGGCCTACCTGGCGGCTGTCATTGAACGCATCTCGTACGTCGTAGTAGGCCTCGCGCCACCCCTCCCCCGGCAGCCGTGCCAGCTCTTCCATCACGTCTGCTGGCGCGTCTCGGACAGCACGATGCATCTCAATGAGCCGTGGGTTGACATCAGACAAGACCGCTTCACCGATCGTGCCTCTTTCCCTCCGGTGAAGGAACACAGCTGCTGAACCCACAAACGGCTCAAAATAGGTTCCTTGGCAGGGACCCGAGAAGGCCTCGTCGATCTGGCCTGCGAGCTTCTGCTTGTTGCCTGCCCATTTCAACAGCGTCTTCATCGCCATCTCGGAATCCCATGTTGATCGGTTGTTCAGGTTGACCGCGGATTCCGATCTGTCTGGCCCTCCCAGGCGAAGACTGACTAGAGATCCGCGATCAACCTTGATCACACGCAAATAGACATAGCAGACCGGGATCAGTCTGCCAACAAATGGTGTGGCCGATGATCTGCTGAGAGCGATGAGATCGACACCTCCATGCCTCCCGGGATGTGTTACGTGCCGTCCCCGCACTTGGAGCAAGGCATGAATCGGCCCCTCGCACTCGGCGCCATCGGCATCGGTATCGTCATGCTCGCCTACATGCTGATGGAAGCTCCAGATACCGGAGAGCTTCCTACGCCGCCCGCGGCCGCCAGCGCCGAGGTGTACGCACGGCCCGCAGCAGCGCCCGCAGCAGCCAAGCCAGTTGACGCACCGTCCGATGCCGACGTCGAGGACGCGGCCACGCTATCGACCACCACGGTCGAAAACCCACCTCCAAAGCGCGGTGCTAACCCCGTGAATGCGATGTACGAGGCACGGCGCCAGGAGCCTGATGCTGTCTTCGCAGGCACGGCATCCAAGCAGCTCACCAAGCTTCGTATGCTGTTGTCGAGCGACGGTGCTGGGCGTCACGCCGACGTCCTCGAGCGTTCGGGCGCGCTACTCACACAGCTCCGTGATTTTCGACGTATGCCCATCGCGTACGACAACTTTGACGACCTTGTGGCCGAGTACAACAGCGTGGTTTCGGAGGTGCGTGAAAACGGGCCCACCACGCCAGCCTTAACGGCTCACCTCGACGCCATGACGATGACAGAAGCCACGCTTCGGTCCCAGCTTACCATTACGCCTTGAACACTTGACCCCCACGGGAGCCCCTTATGCCCATGAACCGCCGCGCCTTTGTTCTCGGAGGCCACATCACCCCCTTCATCGGTAAGCGTCATCCAGACTTCATCTGGAAGCGGCACGCCGACTTTGGCAAGCGCGAGAACCCTGTTCTTGAGGACTATATCAACCGTGCGGTGCTAGGTGCACTCGAGTCCACGGGCACACCTGCTGCGGCCATTGAGAAGGCGTGGATTGGAAACTTCGCCGGCGAGCTCTTCTCCGGTCAGGGTCACTTGGGTGCAGCTGTGGTGGGTGCCCATCCTGACCTGCTGCACAAGCCCGTGATGCGCGTCGAGGGTGCCTGTGCGTCCGGTGGACTCGCGTTTGCGAGCGCGCTCGAGTCCATTCAGGCGGGTACCGATGTGACGCTGGTGGTTGGCGCCGAGGTACAGACCACCGTCAGTGCACGTCAGGGCGGTGACTTTTTGGCCCGCGCATCGCACTACCGACGCCAACGCTCCCTTCACGACTTCACCTTCCCCGCGATGTTCGCTCGGCGCGCCAAGCACTATCGGGAAGCCTTCGATGTCCCCGAAGAGGACATCGCACTCGCGTCTGTCAAGGCGTACAAGAACGCGAACCTCAATCCGTTGGCGCACATGAAAGCGGTCTCGATGCCGCTCGACGTGGCGCGGGAAGCTTCGGACAAGAATCCTGCCTTCCTCACGACCGAGGGCTTTGAGTACGGTCCGTACCTCAAGATGTCAGACTGCAGCCAGGTGTCCGACGGCGGCGCCGCACTGATCCTCGTCAGCGAAGAAGGGCTGCGTCGGCTCGGCAAATCTCCTGCCGATGCCATCGAAGTCATCGGACTTGGACACGCCACCGGCAACCTCTATGAAGATTCTGACTTCACGTTTATGGGAACCACACATGCTGCCGCACAAGCGGCGTATGCCCAGGCGGGCGTCACGCCGGATGACGTACAGGTGGCAGAGGTCCATGATTGCTTTACGGTCACCGAGCTGCTGATGTACGAAGCCCTCGGCTGGGCAGAGCGCGGCAAGGGTGGTGCGCTGTTGCGAGAAGGCGCGACCGATATCAATGGCCGAATCCCTGTCAATACGGGCGGTGGTCTCGTTGGATTTGGGCACCCCGTGGGTGCCACGGGCATCAAGCAGGTGCTTGAGATCTACCGGCAGATGAAGGGCGAGTGCGGCGCGTACCAGATGAGCAATCGACCTGACGTGGGCTTGACCGCGAACATGGGTGGTGATGACAAGACCGCTGTCGTCGGTGTCTTCCGGAATCACTGACCGGCATCGACCGGCTCACTGCCCTGATGTATCAGGGCAGCTGGCCTTTCGGCAGCTTGAGGTCGCCGACCAGAACGCTCGAGAACGTGGTGCGCCCGCCATGGACGGTCGTCAGTACGGTGTTGACCCCTTCGACATTCGCATTGGGCGCACGCGTGGATAGCGTCAGCACCACGACCTGAAGCGTCTGATCCATGAAGGCCTCTCCAGGAATCACGACCTCATTCATCGAGCCCGACCCCGAGAACAGCTGGTAGTACTCGCCCGCAGTCTGCGGCTCATTGGAGTACGTCACCGCGCCCGTAGATGTGTCGATGACCACAACAATGGCTGCATCGGCCTCGGCCCCCGTCAGGTCGATGACCATGTCGTTGCCTGCCGTCCACGTCGCAGGAATTTCGGGCTGAAACGCGACCGGAAACACCACGGGCATGGACGCCGTGACCGTATCCTCTGCATCGAGCACGGCCAACGCGAGGTCGCGGTCAGGTCCACAGCCTTCGGGGACTGCGTCTGGTGTCAGCAGATACAAGCCCATGTCCTGCTCGGGCATCCTCACAGCCTCCTCACACCCCGTGAGTGCGACAAGGGCGCCAGTCACGGGTGCATTGTCAAGGTCTGCGACGTCGTTTGCATCCGCCAGAAACAATGTTGCCCCCAAGCCTTCGTCGAGGCCAAGTTCGGCGAGGTCCACATCGTCGGTCGCCGGCGCTTCGGCTAGTGCGACCAGGCCCACACCCACCAGAGGATTGGTCAATCCGTCGATGGCATCTTGGATATCGTCTACAATGTCACACCCCGCGAGAACGACGAGGGGGGAAAGCATGGCCAATGTCCGGCAAGTCGACGAGACGCGCATCTCACTCTCCTGGGCTGGTGGAATGCGACATGTGCTTGACGCCAGCCCCTCATGACAGTAACTGCCGCGGGTCCATGTCGCGCGTTCAATTCGCGACGTCATCTCGAGAGGAACACCATGGCCTCATTGACCAAGATTACCCGATTCAAGCGCGCACAACGTGACACCCGCATGGGTGCGAAGCGAAAGGCGCGTATCCGGCGCGAGGGCACCACGCCTGCGTTCGCCATCCATACGCCAGAGGCCGACGCCAACGCACCGGCCGAGCAGCTCTCACCAGCGGCTCGTGGCGAGGCTCCCAAGAGCTGAGTGCTCTTGGGCGGGCCTACAACAGGCCCCACATTCGGCAGCCCCGGTACAGCGCCAGCACCCCAAGAGAGGGGCTGGCACCAAACCATACAGGCTCCCACCTGGGACGAAACTTCGCTTTGAATGCATGGAGGTTTCGAAACCCGAACAGGGCATTGCCCCAGGCTGAGCCGTACAGCTGGCGAAAGAACCACGACAGCCATGGCCGGCCGTCGTCCACCTTGATGCCGGCCATCGGACAGGGGCCAAGACTCAGGCGGACCGCCCCCTCCTGCTGGAGCCGCTCTGCCGCATCCGTAATCAAGCGCTCCATCACACCGGCGGTGGCACTCGGTCGGCGACACATCACGTCAACCCCCCACTCACCGTCACCACCCGGCACCAGCGTCATGAAGGCCTCCACGCTTCCCTCCTTCGAGGCCACGAGGTACCGACGGCCCCAGGGGCGATCCAGCGAGGGCGACCCCACAAGCAAGCGCATACGCCACGCAGGTCGGCGACGCTCAAGCCAACGCTCATGAACCTCGGCCAACTGCTCCGCAAGCGCGCTGTTCATCAGGTCATTGGGCGATACCTCCCGAACCGTCACCCCCCGACGACGGGCACGGTTGTCCATCTGCCGGAGCCGTTCCATCCGCCGCCCGCGCAAGGAGAACCCTGCGAGATCGATCCATGCCTCCACGCCCACCTGGATCAGCTGGACGCCAGCCCGTTCCGCAGCAATACGCTCGGGCTGCCGCAGTGGAAACACCAAGGTCCGACGTATCCCCACACGCTTCGTGGCGTCTAGGAAGTCTTCGAGGAGTGCCTGTTTCTGGTGGGATGGCACGTTCAGTCCTCCGATACCGAACGCTGTTCGCGCGCGCCGCTGCCACGCGAGCACACTCCCTTCGAAGTGGTGGTACTGAAGACCAGGCTCGAGGCCGAGGTAGGCTTCGACGCACCTTCCGCGGCTCCGAATGATGTCTGCGACATCATCAGGCCCCTCACCGCACACGGAGGCAGGTCCACCGTCCAACCACTCGAGGAGTGCTCCGGGAATCCCAAGAACGTGGCGCATGACGCGGTCGAGAGTTCGTGACATCCAACCCATGCTCATGGCCTATCCCATCCTTTGGACTCGATCTCGACCGGCGAGGGGATATGGACCTTCATGATGGTCCAACAACACGACATCCTTGGCCACACCGCCGTGCTTCAGCGCCTAGTTGGGGCCGTGCATGCGGACAGCTTGCACCATGCGTACCTCTTCGAGGGTCCCAAGGGCGTCGGCAAGGCGTGTACAGCAGGATGGCTAGCCATGCTCGCGGCCTGCGAGCGCCCACATGACGGCGACCCCTGCGGGTCCTGCACCACTTGCCGGTTGATTCAGAGTGGAAACCACCCCGATATTGTCTGGGTTCGCCCAAATGAACAGGGCAAGATCTCCGTCAGCGACATCCGCGATGTGGTTCGCGCCGCAAGCTATCGGCGCTTTGGTGCGAAGCGACGAACCTTCATTATCGATGGTGCAGAGACCATGAACGGCTTTGCCGCCAATGCGCTCCTCAAGACCCTCGAAGAGCCGCCTGTCGGAACCGGATTCATCCTCATCACGGGTCAAGCGCGCGCCTTGCTTCCCACCATTCTCTCTCGGTGTCAGCGCGTTCGGTTCCAGCCCGTCCCATCCGAACCCTTGGTGTCGTGGCTGCGTGAACGTGGGCATGAGGATGCCGTCACCTTGGCGCAGTTGTCCGAGGGGTGCCCGGGGCGCGCCCTCGCGATTGCCGAGGGGGCCTTCGACAAGCGCGCCGAGCGCCTACAGCGCGTCTTTGAAGCCGTCGGTCAAGACCTGGGTTCGCTGTTCAAGGTCTCGGAAACGCTGTCAAAAGGTGGGCGTGCGCGCGCGCTCGACGAAGTCCTCGCCACGCTTGAGGTCCTAGAAGAGTTCCTGCGCGACACGATGGTCCTCCAGACCGAGGCCGAGCTGCCCTTACTCCATCCCGACCAGCAACACGTCGCCCGTGTCTGGGGTCGCGCACTCTGGCCAGATGGTCTGCACCGCTGTTCTGCTGCCATCCGTCAGACACGTCGACGCATTGGCCAGAACGTCACGCTTCGGACCGCCCTCGATGCCCTATGGACCACCCTCGCTACCGAGCTCGGGCGCGCCCGTGACGCCGGACTCGGCGGACATTCCGGGTGACAATCCCTCCAGCTCACCTGCATGGAACACGCTCCGCGCCGCGCCCGCCAAATACAGACTGCCCGCCACAATCGTCTCCTGCGCGTCCACGAAACACTCGGGCAAGGCCTGCTCAATCGGCCCACCATCCGCGAGGATGGGCGAAATCTCACCGATCATCTGCGCGAGCTCCAGAGAATCCATCGCCTTTGGATGCGCGCACCGCGTGGTGACAACCTCGTCGACGTGCGGCAAGAGCGGTCCGAGCACATCGTGAGGTGTTCGCCCTGCCCCCATGCCGAACAGCAAGATGCGGCAGGATGGACGGGGTCGCGCTGCTAGCCACGCAGCGAGGGCACGGGCACCGGCCTCATTGTGCGCACCGTCGACCACGAGACCGGGACACAAGGTCTCAATCCGACCCGGGATGGAGGCCTGCGAAAGCCCGTCCAACACATGCTCATCCGGAATGGTGAGACCCAGCTCACGAAGCCGATGAACAATGCCCAAGGCCACCAGAGCGTTGGCACCTTGATGACGCCCAGCGAGCGCGAGGGTCACCTGTTGAAGCTCACCATGGGGCGTGGAAAACCACCATCCATCGGACCGCCCATCCATCAGCAACTGCGCGCCTGGTCGCCACAACGGAGCCCCAACGCGTTGTGCACGCGTCACTACCGCCTGCATGGCCGCCTCTGGCAAGGGTCCGACCACTGCAGGAACTCCTGGCTTGAAGATGCCTGCCTTTTCTCTCGCAATCGAATCGAGCGTGCCGCCGAGCTGTTCGACATGGTCCAGACCTATACTGGTGATGGCCGTCACGGCAGGCTCCACGACATTGGTCGCATCCAGCCGCCCACCGAGCCCGACCTCGATGACCATGACGTCAACGGCATGGGCCTGAAAGATGAAGAACGCCAGCGCTGTGGCGAACTCGAAATAGGTCAACGCATCGGTCATCCCTTGCGACCGTGCCCAGTCCTCACGAATGCGCGCGAGGCGACCGATCTGGGTCTCCAAGACAGCATCCGAGACGGGAACCCCGTCGATCAAGAAGCGCTCGTTGACATGCTCGAGGTGCGGCGAGAGGTTGGTCCCCACGCGGTACCCTGCCCTGACGAGCACCTCGGTCACCATGGTGGCCGTACTGCCCTTTCCGTTGGTCCCCGCTATGTGCACCACCAAGGGACCAAGATGGGGGTCTCCACAGGCGGACAGAAAGCCGCTCATGCGGTCCAGTCCGAGACGGACCCCATGTTTAGCCAGCGCGGACAGGACGGGATGAGTTCGCATACGGCACGATTCGCCTGTCAGCATGAATCGTGCAAGGCTACGGAACAAATGTCCCCACGTCCCATGAGGAGGACGCGACCATGAGCTCGCTGACGTCCCTTCACAGCAATGCACAACGCCTCGACGGCGGCGCCATGTTCGGCAACGCGCCCAAGGCGTTGTGGACGCGTTGGATGACGCCCGACGACGACAACCGTGTTCCACTGGCGTGCCGCTGCCTCCTCTGGCAACACAAGGGTCGAAACATCCTCTTCGAGACAGGCATTGGCGCCTTCTTCGACCCCAAGATGCGTGCGCGGTTTGGCGTATCGAGCGGAGAGCACGAGCTCTTGCATCACCTCGCCTCCATCGGGCTCACCCACGAAGATATCGATGTCGTGGTGCTGTCTCACCTTCATTTTGATCATGCAGGGGGCCTGCTCACGGCATGGCAAGAGGACTACACCCCAGAGCTCCTCTTCCCCAACGCGACCTTCGTGATCGGGCGCGAGGCATGGGAGCGCGCAAAGGCGCCTCACTTTCGGGACCGCGCAAGCTTCATTCCAGCACTTCAGCCCTTGCTGGAGGCTAGCGGTCGCCTTGAGTTGGTCGACGGGCCACACACGCCCGCGCTCGGCGAAGATGTCTCGTTCGTGGTCTCCCATGGCCATACGCCAGGCCTGCTGGTGTCGGTCCTCCAGACCGCCCTCGGTCCCATCGCCTACGCGGCAGACCTCATTCCAGGTGCCCCGTGGGTGCATCTGCCCATCACCATGGGCTACGACAGGTTCCCCGAGCTCTTGATCGAAGAGAAGCAGCGCCTCCTGGAGTACCTCCTCGCGAATCAGGGGTGGTTGGCGTTTACCCATGATCCCGACACCGCACTCGCACGTGTGGCGAAAGACGAGCGTGGCCGTTTTCAGGCGACGCACCTCCATGGTGACCTGGAGCGACACTCGGCATGACCCGCACCTTTGACCGAACCCGCCCGTTCGCAGCCGTCGCCCCGTGTTCTCCTTGGGATGAAGGCCGCGTTCACCAAGCGATCACGATGGCAGAGCAGGTGGGCTTCCGCGTGGAGATCCTTGCGCCTCAGCAGCGCCGTCATCGCTACCTTGCCGGCGAAGACAAGGCGCGCGCCCATGAGCTACGCACCGCCCTCTCCGACCCACGCTGGGGTGGTGTTTGGGCACTACGGGGTGGCTATGGCATGACACGCATCCTGCCCTTCCTAGACGGTCTACGGCCCCAACAACCCCTGCTCGGGTTCAGCGATGTCACACCACTGCTCCATCAGCTTGCGGCGCCCTCCATGCCTGCGTGGCATGGCCCCGTTTTGAACCAACTCCCGGACCTTGATGACGACAGTCTCCAGGCACTGTGGGAGGTCCTCGATGGCCGGATGCAGGGCCATCTCCCGGGCACCATGGTTCAGGGGGGGCCGGCGGTCGGACCACTCGTCGGCGGCAACTTATGCCTCCTTGCGGCCACCGTAGGCACGCCAGCACAGGTCGATGCCCGCGGGGCCATTGTGTGTATTGAGGAGGTCGGCGAGCCGACCTACCGCCTCGACCGCATGCTGACCCAGCTTCTCGAGGCACGGTTCTTTGCCGGTGCCGTGGGTATCGCCCTCGGTACCTGGCATGGGTGCAGCTCACGTTCACAAGACCATTCGGTTATCGAGGTCGTCCTTGAGCGCCTCACCCCTCTCGGACTCCCGATTGCGATGGACCTAGGTTTTGGTCACGGTCCCCAAAATGCACCGTGGCCTGTCGGCGGCAGGGGTCATCTGCAGGCCGATGGCCTGGTGTGGGCGTGTCAGAGTCCACCGCCAACCTGACCTTAAGTAGCGTCGCCGCTTCGACACACGGGTCGCGTGGACGCCATCCCAAGAACCGCGTACACCACGACTTCAGAGGTGCACCATGAGCAACCCCGAAGCGCGCACAAAAATCGTCGCCACCCTTGGTCCCGCAAGCTGGAGCCCCGAGACACTCGACCAGCTTCTCGTTGCTGGCGTGGATGTCTGCCGAATCAACTGCTCTCACGCCGACCATGAAGGCATCCGTCGCCAAGTCGCCCGTGTCCGCCAGGCCGCGTCTCGGGTCGGCCAGCCGACCGCAATTCTCCTCGACCTCCAGGGACCAAAGATTCGGATCGGCAAGGTTGATGGCCAGCTCGAGTTGGCGTCCGGCGACACCCTCACGGTCGTGATGGACAAGGACGTGATGGGCTCGGGTCACCGCGTGGGTACCACCTACCCCGAGATGGCGGGAGATGTAAGAGCCGGCGATCTCGTCCTCTTTGCGGATGGTGCGCTCTCCGGTACGGTGGCCAACGTCCGACGAGACGCAACCCCTCCAGAGGTCGACATCACCATCCAAAACGGTGGTGTACTCACCTCGAACAAGGGCATGAATCTCCCCGGCGTCGATATGAGCGTGCCGTGTCTGACCGAGAAAGACGTCCCCGACCTCGAGGTTGGTCTCGAGATGGGCGTGGACTACGTCGCGTTGTCCTTCGTTCGACGTGCGTCCGATGTCCTTGAACTTCGTGAACGCATGACGGCCTTGGGGCAAACCGTCCCCATTATCGCCAAGATCGAAAAGCCAGAAGCACTCGCCAACCTTGAAGAAATTCTTGCTGTCTCCGAGGGCGTCATGGTGGCACGAGGAGATCTTGGCGTAGAGATTCCGTTGGAGCAGGTACCCGTTCAACAGAAGCGCATCATCGACCTCGCCCAGCGAAAGGGTAAGCTCTGCATCACCGCGACCCAGATGCTCGACTCGATGGAGCGAAATCCACGCCCCACGCGTGCAGAGACCACCGATGTCGCCAATGCGATCCTCGATGGCACCGACGCCGTCATGCTCTCCGGAGAGACCTCGGTTGGGGCATGGCCTGTCCTCGCAGTGCGCACGATGAACACGATCGCCGCAGATGTCGAGGCTTCCCCTTGGCTTCATTCATTGCCGCTTGAGCATCTTGCGCCGAATCCCGGCCCCTCGGGCTCGGCGTGTCGGGCGGCTGCGTGGGCGATGACGCAACACCCAAGGAACCTACTGGTCTTCACATGGAGTGGCGCGACCGCGCGCTACGTGTCCAAGGTGCGTGGCCGAGGCCGAATCTTCGCCACAAGCCCCGACCCACGCGTCGTCGATCAGCTCTCGCTCGTCTGGGGTGTCATGCCGTTCCATCTCCCTCTGCTCCCCGCCATGCAGGACCTCATCGCCGCCGGGGAAGCGCTCTTATTGGAACGCGGGCTCATCACCCCCGGGGAGGAGCTGATCATTCTCGGGGGCAATGGGCCTCATGAAGGCTCGACCAACTTCGTGAAGTTCCACACGGTGCAAGCGCGGTCCTAGCGCAGCACCTCGGGGCATCCCATACAACAACACGAGACCATATGACGGCGTCAGATGGATGACCTCCCCACGTGGAGGCGTTAGTCCGCCGCTAGGAGGCTTCTATGCTACTTCACGCTGCACTACTCTGGATGACGTCCACCTCGTTCGCAGGCGAGCTCGCCGGTGTCAAGATGGCCGATACCCTCGCTCACCCCTCTGGCACCGAGCTGGTGTTGAATGGTATGGGTCTGCGTGAGAAATGGTGGATTGACGTCTACGTCGGTGGTCTCTACCTCCCTGCCAAGTCCAGTGATGCCAAGGCCATCCTCGCGAGCGATTCGCCACGACGCGTTGTGATGGACTTCATCTACAGCAAGGTCTCGCAAGCCAAGATGATCGGCGTATTCAAGGACGGCTTGGCCAAGGTCCCAGAGGCAGCAGCCATGACCGAGGAGACCAACCAGCTCGTGAGCTGGATCGACCGTGACGTGGTTCGCGGCGACAAGGTCGTGCTCGACTACACGCCCGGCACCGGCCTGACCTTCTCCGTGAATGGCACCGCCAAGGGCACCATCGCAAGCAAGGCGTTTGCGGACGGCATCTTTGCGATCTTCATTGGTCCTGATCCAGCGAGCGACCAGCTCAAGCAGGGCATGCTCGGCCGATGACCACGACCACTGGCGTCGAGATCACGGAACACTTCGCTCGATGGTTTCATGAGGCCACGGAAGCGGAGCCCCGCGTCCCAGAGGCCATGCAGCTCATCACGGTTACGGCAGAGGGGCTTCCCTCTGCGCGGACCGTACTGCTGAAGGGGTTTTCGCCCGAGGGCTTCGTGTTTTACACCAACACGCGCTCTCGTAAAGGGCGTGACCTCCTCGTGAGCGACGCACCTCGCGTTGTGGGGCTGTTCCACTGGAAGACGCTCGAACGCCAGGTCATCCTCGAAGGTACCGCGCATCGGGTCGACGACACCGTTGCGGATGCCTACTTCGCCACCCGTAGCAGAGGCAGTCAGATTGGGGCCTGGGCCAGCGAACAGAGTGAGCCCCTCACCTCACGTGAGCACCTCGTCTCTAGGGTCGAGGAGATCGAACAACGCTTCTCGGGCACCGATGTGCCACGCCCGCCTCACTGGACGGGATTTCAAATTCGCCACGACCGCATCGAGTTCTGGCAGGGCATGCCAGACCGCTTGCATCATCGAACGTGTTTCACCCGTTCCGCCCACGGCTGGTCGTCAACCTTGCTTCAGCCCTGACGCGTTCGGCTCCGCTGCTCGAGCCCTACGAGTTCGTTGAGCACCCGGCGGTATCGTTCAACAATGCTTGGCGGAAGGTGGTCTTCGAGACCGCACCCCTCTTCGCCCGCCCGGTGCAGACAATCACGGTACCGGCAGACCACCCCGTCCATGCCCGGGAAGTGGTCTCTGACGGTCTTGGCATTCAGCCCATCGGGCAGAAAGGTTCGGATCCCTGGGGAGTCCGCAATTTCCACGCCTTGTGAGAGCGGAAGAATACGCGACCCTGTTGTGGTGTGTTGACCCGTCCCCCAATGGGCACTGATCTCTCCCACTGGGCCCACGTCCTCCTCGGGAAGCAGGGCTGCAGCGAGCGATGTCTTTCCGACGCCCGAGTGCCCCACCATCGCCCAAGGCCCATCGACACGTTCGGACTCCAGGTGCTCGAGCACCTCTTGAATGCCATCCCCACTCACCGGACAGGTCGTAATGACGGTCACCCCCTGCTCACGGCGCCAGTCAAGGTCGGCCATCACTTCCGAGGGCACACCAAGGTCGACCTTGGTGAGGACCAACGTCCAATCGATCCCCGCGGCAGACGCCGCAATCGCATACCGATCGATCAATCCAGGTCGGTAGGGAGGCTGTTGTGCGCTAGCCACCACGAGCAGGCCTCCGAGGTGCGATGCGACGGCACGTGTTCGCCCCTTGAAGTCTACGCGGATGAGCTCGCGAACACGTGGGAGCACCTCCACGAGGCGTCCTCCTTCCCCTGGCACACGTTCCCAATGCACCTCATCCCCAATGACGGCGCGTCGACCGGCAAGAAAACAGACGACATCCTCCCCCGTCGGCGTCGCCACAAGAACACGTCGGCCGCGGGTCGCCACGACCCGTCCTCGTAGCGCGGAGTGCGCCTTCTTTGTGCTTCGCTGCTTCGCCTTACGCTTCACGTCATCCCTCACCGCCAGTAGATTGTAGCGGATGGTGGCCGCATGGCACGTCATTCAGATACGTGGTCTCCCACAGAGAGAACCATGTCACCCCAAAACGTCGAACCGCCAAGCGCCACAGACGCCAGCTTCCTGTCGTTTCACGACACGGTGCCTGATCTGGCAGATGCCGAAGCCATTCGCATCTTTCTCTCCGGCGCCTCGTGTATCGATTGGAACATCGGTTCCTTTCAGACCGTTGAAGACGTTGACCAACTGCTGAACCTACATCTGCTGGACCCCAATAAGGCCAGCGATAGCGCCCGCCTTCGACGGCTGTACGACGAGGCGCTGACCTACGCGACCACACACCTGAAGATCCGTTTTCCAGAGGCGTTCTCCCCCGGACCCTCCGACCTTCGAGAGGTCTTCCTGTGGGCTAGTGGTCACACGCGTTTTCGACGAACACAGGCCCTCTCCTGCCTGCTTCTCAAGCTGCTGCACGTGCTTCAGCATCTTGAAGCAGCCGACCTGAAAAACCGCGCCCCCATCAGTGAAGCCCAGCTCCATTTTCTCGCCGACCAGCGCATCATGACCGCTGCGCGAGACATGGACGCGTCGCCCTGTGCCCTCGAGTCGTTCGTGGGCTCCAAAAAGACACGTAGTTCCGTTATTACAAAGCTTCTAAGTAAGACGGAGGATGTCGCTGCCCGAATCTTCGACAAGCTGAGATACCGCATCACCGTGCCAACGGAGCATGACCTCGTCCCAGCACTCCGTTGGTTGTCGCAACATCTCGTGCCGTTCAATGCGATCGTTCCCGCACAGTCCCACAACTCACTGCTCGACCTCCGTACGCTGCGTCCGCATCCTCGTCTGGGTGACCCTCACGCCGGCCGAGCCGACGTCACCGCGCGCGTCACCCTCAACGAATTCTCTGGCCGCACCTTCCGGATGATCAACTTCATCGCCGATATCCCAGTTCGACTTCCCGTCTCGTACCTCCCCGATGCGGCCGAGCATCTGGGGGCCACGGTCCACGTGCCTGTAGAGTTCCAGCTCTTCGACCGTGAGACCGCCGAAAACAACGAGCGGGGCGACAATGCCCATGAGGTCTACAAAGGCCGGCAAGAACAGGTCGCCTTGCGACGCTTGATTCGAGGCGCTGCAGAAGAGTGAGCGCATTACGCCGGATGCCGGGGTCTGCTTACCTTTTTCAACCGCGTAACCAACTATGGTTCAAGGTCATCACGCTGCGGTCGATGGTGGTCCTATGAGCCACGTTCGTCCGCCAATGGTGTGCATTCTCGCAGACGCGTCTGCGAAGGTCGAAGCCCTCTTGGCAGGGGCATCGACCTCCGAATGGACGGTTGTTACGCCAACTACGCTAGAGGCGTGGGTCGATGCCATGGGTGCCCCCGAGAGTATCGGTGTCGTCAGCGTCGCACACACGTCTGCCATTCTCAAACGTGCTCAGCACCTCATCGCGCATTGTATTGTGGTCGGTGTCTCCTCGTCCGAGACCCACCGCTCCCTCTCCAGTTCTGGGTTCGGCGGTGTCCTAGACGCGGAACACACCAGCTCGTTACCCAGTTGGATTCCAATATTTCACCGGAACCGCACCACGGCACCACCGATATCCCCTCTTGCGCTGGCCATCTCAGCTGGCGATGTCATTGTGTGGGAATGGTCGCGCATCGACAACACCATCCAGGTTCATAACGGGCCGCTCACAGACAGTGTGATTGTCGATGAGCACACCACGGATAGGCTTCGGACCGAGATCGCAAGACACCTCACCTCCGACGCGATGGCCTTCCATGCCGAGCATCAGATTGAACGTTCCGGCGGGATGCAGTGGTTGACACTGCATGGAACGATTGTTCGCGACCAGCGGGGCAACGCCCAGCGTATGGCAGGTTCGATTCACGATCACACGCGCATCAAAACAGCCGAGGATCGCACGCTTCATGACAGCCTGACCGGGCTACCCAACCGGGAGCTCCTGAACATGGCCCTTGCCGCGCTTCATGACGACCAAGGCAGCCGTAAGGACCATGCCGTCCTCACACTCGACTTGGTGGGGTTCACAAGCATCAATGATGGCCTCGGGCACCGTATCGGCGACGAAGTGCTTCGCCGTGTCGCAGGCAGACTTCAGGACGTGGTGGGCCAAAACGACCTGGTGGCGAGAATCGGCTCCGATGAGTTCGCCATCCTCTGGCGAGAAGTGCCCTCCACGGACGCTTTGCGCGACCTCGCGTCACTCGTCCTTCGCCGGCTGCAGATGCCGCTCTCTGCTGCCGGGCATGCGCTCTACCCTTCGGCCGTCATTGGACTCGCCATGGCGAGTGCCGATGACGAAGACAGCGGCGCCATCCTGCGGGACAGCCTCTCCGCGCTGGCCCAGGCCCGAGCACACCCACAGCTGCGTGCCGTGCTCTTTGATCGAAAGCACCGTCAGAGACATGCTGCGATTGTGCAGCTCGACGGGGACCTTCGGCAGGCTCTAGGCCGTGGCGAGTTCCTTCTGCACTACCAGCCCATTGTCAACATGCGGGACAACCGCTTGGTCGGTGTGGAAGCGCTGGTGCGCTGGAACCATCCCGTGCGTGGACTGCTCTCCCCCGGCGCCTTTATCGAGCGCGCCGAAGAGACTGGGCTCATCGTGGCGCTTGGCGAGTGGACGCTTCGTACGGCATGCCAACAGCTGTCAGCGTGGCGCTCGGAGCATCCCACAGAGGAGGCCTTTCCCATCAGCGTCAACCTGTCGCCTCTTCAGTTCATGTCCTCCAATCTCACCGCTCTCGTGAAGGAAGTGTTGGCGGAGACAGGTCTCAAGCCCACGGATCTTCGCCTCGAGCTCACCGAGCACACCGCCATGGGGCTCGGACAAAAAGAACTGGCACGTATGGCGACGTTGAGAGCGCTCGGGGTCTCCATCGTGATTGACGATTTTGGCACGGGGTACTCATCCCTCCAGTACCTCACACGCCTTCCGGTCGACGCCCTCAAGATCGACCGTGCCTTCATCTCGAGGCTCGAGCTCGGCCATTCGGACGCACGCGTGGTGGATGCCATCATTAGTCTCGCGCAGTCCTTAAACCTTGGCATTGTTGCCGAGGGAATCGAGACCGAGGCCCAGATGCACTACTTGCTCTCTCGGGATTGCGCGTATGCGCAGGGATTCTTGTTTAGTGAGCCCCTTCCACCGGACCGTATCCCATCGTTGGTCGCACGGCCCACGCCGGATGCCCCCAACGCCCGCTCCTAATGTACAGCGGTGAAAGATCCGGCTAGTTCCAGGACATGGGTATCTGGTCCACACTCGTGAGCGCACTCGGCCTCCACAAGGCGGTTCCCGTTCAAGATCCGAGGCTGACCCTCTCCTCCGAAGCGCGACGTCATCTGGCAGACCTCGAGCCCCACACGGTCATTGAGGTCACCCTCCACGCCGCCTCATCCGGGTACCTTGTAGGCGTGCGCGAGCGCCCTACCCCTTCAGAGCTTCCACCTGTCGACGGTCTACATCCCATGGTGCACGCACGCCCAGTGGACCTTGAGCGGATCCGTGGACTTCAGCTTGACCATGCCGACGGCCGATGGCGCGTCACCACGGCAGTTCACCTCACTGCGCACGAGACCCCGAATCCAAACAGCCGTCAATACCGTACCAACCACCTGCTTGCGCCAAGCGCCCTGACCTACCAGCCCGGCGACGCCACGCTGCCGCTGTTGGTCTCGCGGCTGTTCGCATCCGGGATGGTCGCCTCGGTACTGGTTCGCGAGGCCACAATTTCCGTTCAGCGTCTACCTGACGCAGACTGGACCAGCCTCGATCGGGCCGTAAAGGCAGCGCTTCAAGATCACCTCCTCTACTGCGGCGGCCTCTTGAAACGCAACGAGGCCCCATCCGTGGGGTTAATGGCCGAAATCCGCGCGGTCCTGAACCGTGATGTTCTCCCCGGACTCCATGCCGATGGAGGTGATCTCAATGTCGTAGGACTCGAGCATGGTGTGTTGACGGTGCGCATGGTCGGTTCGTGTGGCACGTGCCCAGCCGCCGATGCCACCCTGACGGGCAGCGTGAAGCGCACGCTCCTCGCCGCCTTCCCCGACGACATCATCGATGTCGTGCCCATCGACTAGACTGCGGAGAAATCTCCGCGCTCTTCGGTTTTTCCGTAGCGGCTTGTGAAGATCCCCACGTATAGACCCATGGGAGGGTCTATGCAGAACCAACAAGTCGTCTCCACGTTCGCTCATCTTGTTGATGAGTATGAGCGTTTTCAGGGTTTTATCGCAAAGGCCGAGTCGATGCGGGAGCGCTACCGGAGCGAAGTGGTGGAGCGTGTCATCGCGGATCATGCTTCGCGTGCAGATGCCCTCTTGAATGAGCTCGTCCCTCTCATGGTCGATGTGGACCTTGCCGCCCAGCATGCTCAAGAGCAGGTGGCTGAGGCCCAAGGCGAACTTGACACCTACCATATGCGCCAGCAGGAGCGTGACCTGCGCGTCCTTATCGGCGAGCTCGACGAAGAAGCAGCGCGCACCCTCGCCAGCGACGACGCGGCGGCGCTTGAAGCCGCCGAGCAACGGGCCGACGCACTCGGCACGCAGAAAGATGTGCTCGATGCGCTCTTGGTCCGCTGGGATGCACTCGGACGCGCTGCCGGCATCCTCGCTACGTCTGACGCTGCCGACGCCTAGACGAAAGCCGGGCCGCGGACCACGCCGCCGCAGCCGCAATATGTCGAGACCACATGCAACGCGTCGTGTGGTCCGTGGCGAGATCCTGCCGAATTTCGAGCTCAACCGCAGGCCTTCCAGAGCGCGTCGCATGCAGGTGCGGTGAGTACATGAGCCCGTTTTTCCCACTGTAGGGTTCGTTGTAGGCGATCTGCGCCTCGGGGGCGGCAGCCTGCAACTGCTCCAACATGTCCACGGCCAACGCCTCATCATGATCGAACAGAACGCCGATATCGAGCGTGCGGGGCTTACCTAGATACACGGGTGTGAAGCTATGTATCGACAATATCCCAGCGCTTGGATGCCTCTGCAACATGGCATGCACGCACGCGTGAAATGGCTCGTAGAACGACATCATCCTGTCCGGTCCGGGTACCGTCCCCAGCGCTGTGGGCGCATTCCACTGAATCGAGTACCCATCTGCTTCTCGCCTCGAGAGTTCCGGCGACTGGGGGGCGCGATTGGGATCCGCCAACAACCTACTGAAGCCCGCAAGGACGACGGGCCACCCCGTCAAGGCTGCTACGGCACGCGCAACGGCCTCTGCGCCGGGGTCCCACCCCCAATGAGACGCGACCACACCATCGTGACCGTCAAATCCACTGTCGGGTCGGTCCATTCTGGCGTGCTCGACGGTGATAACCCAAGAGGGCTCGTCCACGGATGCGGGAATGTCGATCGCTGCTCGAAAACCCGGCATCAACGGTCATCCCTGGACATCAAGACGGTAGGCTGATCTTCTTCATCATAGGCCTCGTCGGGGTGAACCTGCATCGACCCCAATGGTGCCGGATGCCAAGAGGGGTCCATCAACGTCGTCGGGCGAACATCCATAGCGTCTAGACTGTCGAGCAACACTGGGCTCGCCAATGGGCCCCGTGAGGCTTTCACGCGCTCGAACGCTCTCCTGTCCAGCTGTCGTCTCTGACGCCAGTAGATCGCCCCAGCAATGCACAGAAAAACAAGGGAGAGCAACGCGATTCCCAACAGTACGAGCGTAAGCCCATCAGAGAGTTCAAGCGTCATTCCGCGTCCTCCGGCGCAGGGACAGCATCGTGGGGTTCCGTCCCGCCCTGCAGACCCCACTGTACCAGTGCGGTGGCCATCGCCACCATGCAGACCACAACACTCCATGGCCATGCGAGCACCGAGCCCATCCACCACGGGGCAAAGCTCGCCACCAGAACCGGTACCCAGACGGCGCGTGCTGGCTCCACCATCCATGGTGTGAGTAGGGCTCCCGCTACCATGGCCATGATGGGATCACCGCCCAGCGATAGGCCCCACGACCCCATCGCCAGACCACCTGTCAGCATGAGTCCAAGCCTTGGTGCGAGAGAGGACAAGGCGCCCCCCAGTCCCGCTGCCACAGCGGCCGCGCCCGTCATGAATAGAACAGACGAGGCAGGATCTGCCGCGGCCACGGCCATCCGCGAGGCTGTTGCAGCAGCGAGCAACATCGCCACCGTGCGTATGGGGACGGCCCGCCCGAAGAGGACAACCGCGAGCGCAATACACATGGGTACGGCGACAGACCACGGGGGCTGACCGGCCGATACCAGCTCCATCAACAGGCTGCTCATGGTCCCCAACTGGCCGTCCGCCATCATTCCTCGGCGTAGTGAAGCAGAACCTCGTCCTCTGCCACCGCAGAGGATTCCTCGGCCGCTAGGCGCGCGGCCGCGACCGGATCTTTATCGATCTGGAGAATCGCAAAGCGTCGCCGATGCATCTCTTTCGCCAGATGTGCCGTCTGGGCGACAAGGTTGCGGTACTCCCCACGCTTGCGCTGAGACTCCAGTACCCCACGCGGCCCAAAGATGGTGCCCACGACAGCGCACACCAGCAATACTGGAAGCACGAAGTGCATGAGGAAAGGCAACGCCCCTTCACGGGCACGTTCACGAGGCCAGGACACAAGCCGCTGCAACAGGGTCACCCAGTGTCCAGGAACCTTCCACATCCGATCTGCCCCTCACAGATCCCCCTTGACCCGTCAAACGCGCATGTTCAAGTGTTCGATGAAGATTTTTCTTCCATCAGGTTCAAGGGCTGCTTCCCTCTGGAAGCTCGGTCGCAATCGCGAGTCGGGTCAAGCCTTGCGCACGGGCCATATCCATCACCGTCACCACACGGCCGTGAGACACCCCCGTGTCTGCCTTGAGGATGACCAGCGTGTCTGCATCGCGTTCCGCTGCGGCGATGAGCCGCTGGCGAAGCGCTGCAATGTCGACCGGCTGCTCGTCGACATAGACCTCACCTGCCGAGGTCATCCAGATGCTGAGGTCTTGGTTGTCCGTCAGGACCACGTCGGTGTTCGAACGCGGCAACTCCACTTGGATGCCGGGTGCGCTCACAAATGTCGTGGACACCATAAAGAACAAGACCAACTGAAAGACGATGTCGATCATCGGCGTCAGATCGATCAAGGGGTCTGCACGGCGGGCTCTTCCGAACTTCACGCCTCATCTCCCACAAGGTGGTCGAGGAAGCCCGAGGCCACTTCTTCCAGATCGAGAAGCAACGCATCGACGCGAGCAAGGATGTAGCGGTTGGCCACGAGCGTAGGAATGCCCACCGACAGCCCAGCAAAGGTGGTGACCAGCGCTTGGGAGATGCCTCCCGCGAGGCTACCGACGTTGCCCAATCCTTGGGTCTCGATCACCTGGAAGGTCACGATCATCCCGCCGACGGTTCCCAACAAGCCGAGCAATGGAGCAATACTCGCGATGGTTCCCAGAACGGGAACAAAGCGCTCGAGCTCTGCCGCCTCACGCCGGCCCACCTCTTCGACGCGCTCACGAATGCGCGCACGTGGCTGACCCCGAAGTTCGAGGGCGGCCTCCAACACACGCGCGACCGCCACTGGACGAGACCTGCAGAGGGTCATGGCGTCATCGAAGCGCCCTTGTTCCGCAAGTGCCAACAGCTCAAGTCCGAGTGCAGACGGGACCACACGTTGCCGCCGCAACGCCCACATGCGCTCCAGAAATGCGGCCAGGGCCACCACGGAACACGCGACAATCGGCACCATGACCGGTCCACCGCTCTGCAAATACTCCACCACGTCCGCTCCACTGTCTCGCTCCCCCGCACCCTAGCGAGCAGCATCGTGGATAGCCATGAAAGAAACGTCCGACTTTGCCTCAAGCTCCACGATGTCCATCCGACCTAGAAGGTGTAGCGAACGACGATCCACTCCTAACCTGGCACCGCATCCCAGAACTGGGACACGGTGCCAGGTTTTCTTTCGTTGGCTGGACAGGCCCACGGTAGAACGGTGGATTTCACCACCTTTCTTCTTCTTGACATTGATGCAGGACTTGGCACGCTGTCTGCAACGTTCAGAGCGTAAGACTCGGAGCGCATCATGGGCTTTCGCCGCGGCAGCATTGTTCGAAAGGAAGACATCGGGCAGACGCTCGATACCTATCTGACCGACATGGGGCAGATTTCCCTTCTCAACACCGACCAAGAGGTCGCTGTCGCAAAGCGCATCGAAGCAGGTGGTCCCGACGCCGAGCTTGCCAAGAACGAGCTCATCAAAGCCAACCTTCGCCTCGTGGTTGCTATCTGCAAGCAGTACGCGTACCGCGGTCTTCCGCTCACCGACCTCATTCAAGAAGGCAACCTCGGTCTCATGCGTGCAGTCGAGAAGTTCGACCACACCAAGGGATTCAAGTTCTCGACCTACGCTTCCTGGTGGATTCGCCAGGCCATCGTCCGAGCCATCGAGAGCCAGGTGCGAACCATCCGCATCCCCATCTACAAGCTGGAGCACGCCAATCGGCTGCAGCAGACGCGTAAGCACCTCTATCAAAGCCTAGGCCGCGAACCCACCATTCCCGAGCTGTGTGAAAAGCTCGAGATGGAGCCTGCCAAGGTCGAGGAGCTCTTGACGATGGTGCGAGACACTGTCTCGCTCGATGCAAGCCTTGGGGATGACAGCGACGCCACGATCATGGATTTCGTGGAGGACGTCGATGCGGCAACTCCAGGCGCAGAGGTCGAGTCCGCCGACCTGACCGATCAGGTCTGCGAAGTCTTGTCCACCCTGACGCCTCGTGAGGAGAAGGTGGTCCGCATGCGCTATGGCATCGGCGAGGCCACATCGTACAGCCTCGAAGAGATTGGCAGTCGGTTCGCTCTGACGCGCGAGCGCATTCGACAAATCGAGCTCAAGGCGCTCCGGAAGCTCCGTCACGCCACACGACGTCGTACCCTAGAGGCCTTCGTCGCCTAGGCAGCGTCCGACAGCTCGCTGCACCCTAGCGTGGGCTTCCGCCCAGCCGAACTGCCAGGGTGCTATTCTCGCGCACTCACGACCGACGTCCCACCAAGGGTGTCGGTCGTCGCTGGTCTGGGCCGATGTGGCCCATGCTTCGGCACTGATACACGCTTCGGGAGTCCCCTGCCCTTGGCCGGAGAGGCCCCACATGACCAAGGCCACGTAGAGAGCGAGGCGCATCACGGGCGACATCAGCTTCCGAGTTCCTCGGGAAGCTGGGTCTGAAGGTTCTTGTCTCCGTACACATTGTCGACCCGGCGCACGGTTGGCCAGAACTTGAACGCCCGCTGGCCTTCTGCAGGGTAAGCGGCTTCTTTTCTCGTGTACGCTGCATCCCAATCGGCGGCCATCACCGACCACGCCGTGTGTGGTGCGCCGCGAAGCGGGCTGGATTCTGCCGTGTAGCGCCCTTCTTCGATGTCTCGGATCTCACTCCGAATCGCGATCATGGCGTCAATAAACCGATCAAGCTCAGCCTTGGACTCGGACTCCGTCGGTTCCACCATCAACGTGCCTACCACTGGCCACGACATGGTCGGCCCATGAAAGCCGTAGTCCATGAGGCGTTTCGCAATATCATCGACCGACACACCCACGGCCTTAAACGGGCGCACATCGAGAATGCACTCGTGGGCCACCAGACCATTCGCGCCCGTGTAGAGCACGTCGAAGTGTCCTTGGAGGCGCCGCGCGATGTAGTTCGCAGAGAGAATCGCAACTTCGGTCGCCTCTCGAAGCCCATCGGGACCCATCATCGCTATATATGCCCAGCTGATCGGCAGGATGCTTGGTGAGCCCCAAGGCGCCGCAGATACGGGTCCGATCGCCTGCGTTCCACCACAGTCCACCAGAGGGTGCCCCGGAAGGAACGGTGCGAGGTGAGCCACCACGCCAATCGGTCCCATACCAGGCCCTCCACCACCATGGGGGATGCAGAAGGTCTTGTGAAGATTGAGGTGGCAGACATCTGCCCCAATGTCTCCGGGGCGACAGTGACCGACCATGGCATTCAGGTTCGCACCATCGAGGTAGACCTGACCGCCATGCTCGTGGACGATCTCGCAGATCTCTCGAACGGCCTCCTCAAAGACCCCGTGCGTCGACGGGTAGGTGATCATCAGTGCGCCAAGATTCTCGCTGTGTTCTGCTGCCTTGGCCCGCAAGTCGTGAACATCCACGTTGCCATCGTCGTCACAGGCCACCTCTACCACCGACATCCCTGCCATGACGGCACTCGCAGGGTTGGTGCCGTGCGCCGAGGTCGGGATCAAACAGATGGTTCGGTGGCCGTCGCCTCGGGCCTGATGGTAGGCACGAATCACCAGCAGACCTGCATATTCTCCCTGACTCCCTGCATTCGGCTGAAGCGAGACAGAGGCAAACCCAGTGATCTCCGCCAGCCAGCCCTCAAGCTCTTCATGCATCTGGGCGTAGCCCTTGGCGTCTTCAGTGGGCACAAAGGGGTGAATCGCGGAGAAACCTTCGTAGCTGATCGGCTCCATTTCAGAGGTCGCGTTCAGCTTCATCGTGCAAGAGCCAAGTGGGATCATCGAAGCTGTCAGGGAGAGATCCTTGCCTTGAAGACGATGAATGTAGCGCAGCATCTCGGTCTCGGAGCGGTACCGCTCGAAGACTGGATGGGTCATGAAGGTCGTGGTTCGCTTGACCGCATCGGGCCACGCCGTCGCGGGGGCAGTGTCTACGAGATCACAGCCGAAGCAACGAACCAGCGTAGCGAGCTCCGCCTCGGCCACACCCTCCCCAATGGAGATGCCGCACGTCGTGTCGTCCAGCCACCGCAGGCGAATCCCTGCGTCGTGGGTCTGGGAGCGCACGCGCGCTGCTGACTCTCCCAGCGATGCGACGATCGTGTCGAAGCGTGGTCCTGCGACGAGTTGAACCCCACCACGCTCCAGCGATGCGGCTACACGAGCGGTCTGCTCGAGGATCGTGTTGGCGATGAACTTCAGTCCATCTGGGCCATGATATACGGCGTACATGGCGGCAAGAACAGCCGGCAGCACCTGCGCAGTACAGACGTTCGAGGTCGCCTTCGCACGCCGGATGTGTTGTTCCCGCGTCTGAAGCGCCATGCGATACGCAGGCTCGCCGTCAGCATCGCGACTCACACCGATGATTCGTCCGGGAACGCGCCGCGCGAGCTTGGAGGTCGTCGCAAGGAATGCAGCATGGGGACCACCAAATCCGAGTGGAACACCAAACCGCTGCGTCGACCCCACCACGATGTCCGCCCCCATGCTCGCCGGCGTTCGCATCATCGTGAGCGCGAGCAGGTCCACCGCAGCAATCAAGCGCGCACCCGCCTCATGGGTGGCATCTGCGAGCGCAGTGAGGTCACGAAGACGACCATCCGTCGTCGGATTTTGCGTCAAGACAGCGACACATTCCACCCCATCTAGGGCGCCGACATCCGAGAGATCACGCTCGACGATCTGTAGCCCCGCGGCCTCTGCGCGCGTTCGAACCACGGCGCGCGTCTGCGGATGACACGCCACGTCCACCACCACGGTGTCGCTGCTTCCGCGCTTGCTGCATCGCTTGGCCATGGCGACGGCCTCTGCTGCAGCCGTGGCTTCATCGAGCAGACTGGAGTTGCAGACATCGCACCCCGTGAGGTCGCTGATCATTGTCTGAAACACCATCAGAACTTCGAGGCGCCCCTGCGCAATTTCGGCCTGATAGGGCGTATACGCCGTGTACCAACCCGGGTTCTGAAGAATGTTCCTCGAGATCACACCCGGCGTGCGCGTGTCGTAGTACCCCGTACCGATGTAGCTCCGACCCGTGTGGTTTTGACCTGCATAGGCACGAAGCTGTGCGAGCGCGTCGTCCTCCGAGAGGGCGGCGGGAAGGTCGAGTTCTCGACCGAGACGAATCCCTGCGGGCAGCACGGCATCCACCAGCTGCTCCATCGAGTCCAGGCCCAACGCCCGAAGCATCTCCGTACGGTCGGTTTCACCCGGCCCCAAATGGCGGTCCGCAAAGTTCTTTGCGCGCATCAGATCTCCTAATGGTCAGACGAGGGTCTGGTGAAGTCCGCCAGACGTCGGGGTCAGTTTCCGGCGAGCTTGGCCTCGTAGGCGGCCGAGTCCAGCATGTGGTCGAGCGTGGTGTCACCCGTGATGCTCAGCTTGAACAACCAACCATCTCCGTAGGGATCTTCGTTGATCTGCTCTTCTGAACCATCGAGGTCTTCATTGACCTCAAGCACGGTACCTGCCACTGGAGCATAGACCTCTGCGACAGCCTTCACGGACTCGATCTCGCATACGGCCTCACCCTGCCCGAAGGTCTGCCCCACTTCGGGAAGCTCGACATGAACAAGGTCTCCGAGTTGGTCCTGGGCAAAGTCCGTGATGCCGACCACAAGGATCCCACCATCTTGTCGAACCCACTCATCGTGGCTGGTGTAGCGAAGTTCGGCTGGGACGTTCATTTCAACTCCATACAAAGAAGATCAGTAGGGCGTCATGCCCGACGATAGAAGGGGCCTTTCACGACAACGGCATCCGCCATTCGTCCACGGACATCGACCTGCACGCGCGTGCCGGGCTTACCGAAGGGGCGCTTGAGATAAGCAAGCGCAACACCCACGCCGACCGTCGGCCCCCGAGTGCCAGAGGTGACCGTTCCGACCACTTCGCCATCCACCAAGACATCCATGCCCTCCCGTGCAATTCGGGAGCCCTCCATGCGGAGTCCAGCGAGGAAGGTATCATCGGTCGTCTTCCGCTGGACGACGGCGTCCTTTCCGAGGAATCCACCCGCCTTGTCCATGTCGGTGACCCACATGAGCCGCGCCTGACGCGGTGAGGTCTCATCCGTCAGCTCGTGTCCGTACAGACAATACCGAACCTCGAGCCGCAAGGTGTCCCGTGCACCAAGACCAATCGGCATGATGCCGTGCTCGGCGCCAGCCTCCATCAGCGCATTCCAGACCGCCACACCCGATGAAGCAGGAATGAACACCTCAAACCCATCTTCTCCGGTGTAGCCCGTTCGCGCCACGATACATCCGTGTACGCCTGCGACGTCGGCCCCTGCTTCGAAGCGGTAGTAGCCCAACCCCTCGAGATCCATGGGGGTCAGTGTGGCAAGTACCTCCTGAGCGCGCGGCCCCTGCACCGCAATCTGCACCCAGTCATCGCCTTCGTCGGTGATGGTGACACGATCAGGATCAGGATTGCTCTGGGTCAGCCATGCGAAGTCCTTCGAACGATTGGCCGCGTTCACACAGATCATGAAGTCATTGGCAGCCCGTCGGTAGACCACCACATCGTCCACAACCCCGCCCTCTGGGTTGCAGAGCAGGTTGTACTGCGCCTGTCCTACGTCGAGCGAAGCCGGATTGTTGGAGCACAGCCAGTTGAGCGCCTCTGCAGCACCCGCTCCCTGTACCCGCACCTCTCCCATGTGGCTGACATCGAACAGCCCGACACCGGTGCGAACCGCGTGGTGCTCGGCCTTCAGACCGGCAAACTGAACCGGCATATCCCAGCCGGCAAAAGGTACGAATCGGCCGCCAGCCGAAACGTGCGTATCATAGAGAGGCGTGCGTCGAAGCATCGTGGCCCCCGGTAACCAGCAGGGTGGCCGTTCGATCTCGCCCGATCCGAACGCGCTGTCAATGCCCAGACATGATCTGTGGCACCATCCAATGTCCGCACAACCCAAAACCTAGGTTGTATGTAGACACCACGCATCAAATGTGTTCTGCATCAACATCGCGATGGTCATCGGGCCGACACCACCCGGAACCGGCGTCACCCACGCTGCAGCCTTCGCCGCCGCTGCCGTGGCGACGTCGCCCACGAGGCGCCCATCTGCGAGCCGATTGATGCCCACATCGAGCACGACGGCATCGGGTCGGATCCATTCACCACGGACCATCTCCGGGCGCCCTACCGCGGCCACGAGGATCTCAGCCCGACGCACGTGCTGTTCTAGGTCCTTCGTACGACTATGGCATACCGTGACCGTTGCGTTGGCTTGCTCCAACAACATGGCCATGGGGCGCCCTACAATGTTCGAACGCCCCACAACGACCGCCTCACGGCCCTCTGGGTTGACACCGCTGAGCTCCAGCAGGCGCATCACACCGCGCGGCGTACATGCCACGTGGCCGGGCACACCTTGTCCCAGCCGTCCCGTGTTCATCATGGTGAACCCGTCGACATCCTTGCTTGGCTGCACGGTCTCGAGGATGGCACGCGCGTCGAGGTGCTTGGGAAGCGGCATCTGCACCAAGATACCATCGATCGCAGGGTCATCGTTCAACGCTCGGACGAGCTCTTCCACGGTCGCCTGTGAGACGCTCGCCTCGAGATTGTGCTGCACGTGGTGAAAGCCGATACGCCCGGCCACAACGCCTTTGCGGCGCACGTACACCTCACTCGCAGGGTCTTCGCCAACCAGCACGACCGCGAGGCCGGGTGGTCTCCCGGCTTCGTCGATCCGCTGCTCCACACGCGCCTTCAGCGCCTTGTTCAGGCTGCGAGACAGTGCCCTACCGTCTAGGAATTGGGCCGTCATTCGCCACCTCCACCATCACCGGTCGCGCCTGACCCACCACCGCTGGACTTGAGACCGTAATGGTCCCTGTACCAACCCGACCCCTTCAGCACGAAGGAGCTTGCGGAGATGAGCTTCTTGGTCTCGGGCGCCTCACATGACGGACATGGAGGCGCCGACGCACTCATCTTCTGCATCTTGTCGAAGCGATGGCCACACGATTCGCAACGAAATTCATAGATTGGCATGGACGCTGTCCTCCCGGCACGACCGGATATAGGACATTCCGGAAACGTGGCAAGGGTCGAACAGGAGGCATGCACACGATGGTTCAATGGCTGCTGCTGCTGCCCGCCCTCATCTTGCTGCGTCACCTCGTCGGTGTCGTGGTAGGGCTCATTGCCCAAGCCCTAGAGCGCCGAGAGAAAGCCACGTATGACAGCCGAATATTGTCTGTCGTGTTCCGGGAGACCGTCGCGCGAAGCATGTTCAGCTTGCTCACACCGTTGGCGTTCCGACGCGCGCCTCCGCGGCCGCGTCCCCACGACCCGCTACCCGCCGTTTTGCTCGTTCGCGGTGCCCCGTGGTCGCTCGCCAGCATGAGTTTGCTGGAGGTCTACTTACGTCAGCGTGGCTTTCAGCGCGTCTGGACCGCACCGGTCGCGCGGCGGGACATGGAGCTCGAAGACCGTGCAAAGGAACTCACCGCGGTCGTAGAGCGATTCTGTACGGAATCAGAGGCAGACCAGATCGACATCGTCGCCCATGGTCTCGGGGGTGTTGTGGCCGCATGGAGCCTGACCCACGGCCTCCTTGATGGTCGTGTCCGGCGCCTCATCACCCTCGGAACGCCATGGAAAGGCACACGTACCGCCGTCTTTCTGCACGACTCTGTCGCAAGCGGCGCGCAGCCAGGCGCACACCACCTCGACGGTCTGTTGCCACCCGTCGTCCCCAACCTTTCGATCTGGTGCCCGGAGGACCCCTTCGTCGTTCCTGCGGACAGCGCACGGGCCAGCGAAGCCAACAGCGTAGCCATTGACGGCGCGGGGCATGTGGGTCTGCTCGCCTCAGCTCGCGCCTTCCGGGCCGTCCAGACGGCCTTGGTCCATCCCCTGCCCGAAGCACCTCACTGATGTCCCTCTTCGACCTTCGACTCCTGATTGTGAGTGGTAAGGGCGGTGTGGGGCGTTCCACGCTCTCCGCGGCATTAGCCCTCGCCGCGGCCCAACAGGGCCGCCGTACCTGCCTGGCAACACTCTATGGTGAGACCGCGGCCTCCCGCGCGCTGGGGCTAGAAGACTCGCAGTACAGCCCACGCAGCGTTCATCCCAACCTCACGGTGAGAAACCTCACCCCCGTCGATTGCGTCGCAGACTTTGCCACCCGAAAAATAGGGGTGCCCGCGATGGCTGCGCCATTGCTGAAGCGGGCTCCTACGCGACGCTTTCTCGAGTTGGTCCCTGGGCTTCAGGATCTCGTACAGCTCGGCAAGATCGAGGACATGCTCTGCGCACCCCGACCCGATGACCCGCCGGTCGACCTCTGCATCCTCGATGCACCCGCAACAGGCCATGGCCTCACCTTGCTGACGGGCGCGCGCGCGATGTCTGACATGACCACATCGGGCCCCTTCTACGACCTCTCCATTCGAATCGCAGAGTTCTTGTCCGATCCCCACGCCACCGGCCTGTGTCTCGTGACGCTTCCCGAGCTGCTTCCCGTGCAAGAAACGCTCTCGTTTTGCCACGAGGTCGCGCAACGCGGCGAGCCTACCCGCGCCATCTTCATCAACCGCGTAGAGGACTTGTCTTGGACAGCGAACTGGGAGGCCCCCACCACCGCCCCAGACACCCCGGTGGGACAGACACTCACCCGTCTCCACCATGAGGTGACGCAGCGAGCAGACCGCCAAGCCGTCGCGATCACGCACCTCCAAGAGGCCCTGCAGGTCATGACCCCGCGGGTGACTACGGCTTCCGTTCCTCGTCTCTCGGACAGTCCCACGACAGCCTCATCGCTGCAGCCGCTCGCCGATGCGCTGCATGCCTCGTTCGCAGGTACACCATGACCCAGCTGCTTATGGTGTGTGGTGTGGGTGGTGCCGGTAAGACGACGCTCTCCGCCAGTCTTGCGATCGCCGCCGCACGTTCTGGGCAACGCGTGCTGGTCGTCACGATCGACCCCGCGAAGCGCCTAGCCGATGCGCTTGGATTGCGGCCGGACAGCCTGAAGGCCCATGCAGTGGCCTTGCCCGCACCTTGCAGCGGACACCTTGAGGCGATGATGCTCGACCGTCAGACCGCATGGGATGCCGCAGTGCAGCGGCACGCCCCCACGGACGAAGTGGCGCGGGCGCTACTCGCCAACCCGTACTACCGCGCACTCCGAACTTCCCTCACCGGCGGACATGAATATGTCGCCACCGAAATGCTCCACGCCTTGCATCAGCGCGATGACTGGGACCTGATCGTGGTGGACACGCCTCCCGCAAGACACGCCCTCGATGTGCTCGAGGCTCCTGCACGCGTTCAGCAACTCCTGGACAGAAAGTTGGTGGCCCTGTTTCTTGGCTCGGGCGGAGGCCTGCTCGGCGCAGCGACCCGGGGCCTGAGTGGAATTGTGCAGCGGCTCGCCGGCCGTCAGGTCATTGCGGACCTCAATGACTTCTTCGACCTACTCCACCACGTCTCGGAGGGGTTTCGACAGCGTGGCCGCGAAGTGGAGAACCTCCTCCGAGGCAAGGACTGCTCGTATATTCTCGTGGCGGATGCTGCAGTCCCACGATTCGAAGAACTGGCGCCCTTCGTCGCCCACCTGCAGCGCCACCGACAACACATCGCCGGATTCATCCTTAACCGATGGACACCCACGCCAGCAGCCACGTTGCTCGAACATCGCGCGGTCTTGCGCAGCCTTGAGCCATCGATTCAACACGGCGTCGAGACGGAATGGCACCACGTGGAGCAGCATGCATCCGCCTGCATGCGGACGCATCAGCGCTTCAATACGCTCGCGCCAGACGTGGGTGTATGGCACGCGCCGCATCTCTCTACTGCTCTGGGCCTTGAGACCTTGGTAGAGATCAGCGCGTCCATGCCGCCGTTGCACCCGCCCACGCAGGTCTAGAACCCCTGATGCGGGGTCAGGTTCCCGGCTTGATGGTGTAGGTTGCGATGATCTCGGCGTCTCGTGGGGGGACCCATGGGTCGTAGAACGTGATGGTCTGGGTGTCATCATTGTAGAGGAACCCAGCTTCCCCCTCGTTGGTCACCTCTGGCACAACCGCACCATCAATCGTCACCACCAGCGTTCCGGTCTGCGCCCCATGACTCAACTGGAAGGTCGTGAAGATGCCCGTCGCGTTCAGGCCGAGGTCATAGAGCACGCTCGACCAGTCGTCTTCACAGATGCTCGCACTGATACCACCCGAGATCGCAGCAGCCTCAATGTACCGCGTTCCCGTGTAGGCATCCGCACATGAGCTGGTGTTCTCTGGCCCAACGATGGCCCCGAGCAGGACACGATCGGCGGATGTCTTGAGCGCATTGAACTGGTCCACAAAATCCACCACCGGCACCAGCGCTTCGCGATCGGTGTAGCAGGCCGTGTTCTTCAGGTCTGTGAGTGCCCCGTAGTCGGAGCAGTCGTCCTCATCGCTGACAAATACGACGAGAAGGTTGGCTTCCTCACGCAGAAACCCTTGGTTCGAGCCAGCAGCCATGCTCGGAGACAGGGCGTGCGCCGCAGCTTCGAGGCCCTTTTCCTTCCCGTCGCCCTCGATGCCCACCTGCACCAAGGTCTGAAACTCTGACACGTAGTCTTTGGTCTGATTCGTGAGGAACCGCTCGCCACCCTTGGTGGCGATCAGCACGCCCCGATTCGGGTCGTCATAGAGAAAAGTCGTCGTGATAACGCCGATGTGAAAGTCCACGCCGGTCGCCTCGAGTTCTGCCGAGAAGCTTCCGAATCCCTCCGCGAGCGACTCCTGTTCCGCACGCATCGAGTTGGAATCATCGATGACCCAGAGAATGTCGACCTTATCTGTCGGCGTCTGACGCCAAGAGTCGGTCTCCACGCGCTCGTAGAGCCCGGCGATGTCCGAATCGCAGCTTGCTGCAAAAAACGCAAGAAGTACCGACAGTTTTAGGCGCATCATCCCTCCCCGGACACCTATTGCTCTACCTTACTCGAAAACAAGCTCACTGACACAGAGATCGTTGTATTCCTTGCCCTTGGTGACCGACGTAAAGGTCAGGCGCACCGAAGATGTCGTCACGGGCGCAATACTGGTCTTGGAGGGACGAATCGATGGCTTGAGGTCCACATCCACCGTTTTCCCATCGGAGAACGTCAGGGTCGCCTTGGTCGACCGGTTCGACTTCATCCAGAGTCCCAGCGATGAGCCTACGCCATTGATCATGGAGAACCCGCTGATCGCCGTGGGCTTGCTGAAGTCGACCTGGAGCCACGAGCCCGTTCCGTCGCCTTCATCGCCCTCGCACCACATGCCGTCCACCATGCCGTCGCCGGCATTCTGCGCCTCGTAGTTTCCATCACCGTCGGGCTCATGCACCGAGCTCGCGCTCCATCCCTTGATGTCAATCGCGCTCTCGCTATCGCCAAACACCTGCACCTCGGAGATGACCGTGTCCATCCACGCGCTCCCGCCATAGACAGACTTCAACCGCAATCGAACACTTGAAGACTGCACGGGCTTGGCCAACTTAAGGGTCTGAACCGTCATTTCGTCATCGAGCGTATGAATCTCGGTGGACCCGTCGCTGAACTTGAGTTCGATCTCCTTGGGTCGGTTCGCCCGGCCCCAGTTGGCCATGTCATACCAATCCCCCGCCCAGACCTTCAGGTGGGTAATGGTCGACGACTCGTTGAGTTCGAGGGTCAGCATTGCGCCGAGGCCCGCACCAGAGTCTCCTTCAACCCAGCTCGTGCTCTGTTTACCATCGATAGAGCGGTCGGCCGTGTAGGTACCCTCTCCCGAGTAGGTGGAGGACGCCGTAGCCGAAGCCACCTCAAGACGACCCGCCATGGCGGTCGCTGGCATCAGAAACAATGAACATGACGATGTCAACAGGACAGCTCGAATCATTCATGACTCCAATTCGTATAGGTCAAAACTCTCTTGAGGACGCGTCTGCTCTGCAGAATCACCGCGCCACACCTCAAAACGCTGCGGAGACCGAGAAGCGCCCACCAGCAAACCCTGGGAGCACGCGACACTGCCCTCCCGAGCAGCGAATTCCAGCCTTGTAGGCGCCATAGAACGCCTTCAATGTGACCGCATTACTAGGTTTATACTGAAGTTCTCCAGCCCCGTACCACTTGGACCCCAAGTTTCCGACCGTCGTGACCAACGGGTTGCTCGTGTAGTCGGTGTACCAGATGAACGCGAGCTGGGAGCCACGCTGTACCGTGACAGCCGTCTCCATCTCGACATAGTCGGTCTGCTGGATGGCGTTGTTGCCCCACTGGAACCACTCGATACCCGCCGACAGGTCTAGCAGCCATCCCGTCTCTCCGAAGGGAATCTTGGCGATCAGGTCGCCATGAAGCTGCTTGTCCGAGCCCGACTCCTCACCGTCACGGTCGTCATACCGAAAGCCCACATTGGCCAATGCGGCCCATGCCCCGTCGACCCATTCCACCCCGAGCAGCGGATGGACGGTCGTCTCTGGTACCGGATTGAACTGGCCATTGTTCAGGTCGAGATTGCGGTATACCGCCACGGATAGCGATGGCGTGAGCTCGCCCGGTACAGCTGCCCAGTCCACACCCGCACGTGCTCCCCAGACATCATCACTGTTCAATGTCGTTGAGGAATCCTCGGTAATCGCCCGTTCATACTCGAGTGTAGGCGCAATCGCGACCTCATAAAGCTCGCGGGTCAGCAGGCTGTTCATGCGCTCGGCTGCCCGATACCGCTTGCCCTCGATGAACCACACGAGGGGTCCTGTGTAGACCGCACTCGACATGTACAAGGCGTACCCAGGCTGCGGCTTGCCTTGATCATTCAAGGGAGGTGCAGTATCCGTGGTCGGAAAGCCGAAGACGTCCCCTTCCACATACCAGTCGGTGGGGCCGAGTCCGAGCAACTCTAGGGTCGCACCGCCAACCACCACGTCGGCCGCATTCCCAAGCTCCGAGAAGCCCGCAGCCCACCCCTCTTCATCGACAAAGTTGTAGACCGCACCATGGGCACCGATGTTGGCAGGCCCCACGCCGTAGCGTGTGACCGAGACGCCACCCACGGTATGCCGACGGTCACCAAAGATGAGGTTGTTCGTACCACCCAGCGCCAAGTTCAGTCCCGCATTGGGATTGTCTTGAAAGACCTGCTGGCGGTTGAGTTGACCGAACACGGCGACCACATCCCATGCCCCGGGCTGCCAGAGCAACTTGGCCCCCTGAATCGAGGTGTCGAGGTCGATATCGACATTACGGTTCACGTTCAGAGCAATGCCACGACCGAAGCTGGTGTAGGAGTCACCCAACTCGAACGTCACGTTCCCCTTTGCGTAGCCAAACCGAAGTTTTTCTAGGTTCAGGTACACGTTTCGCGATGCACGATCCCATCCCGTAAGCCCATGTGTGGCCGGATCGTAGGCCCCGCCCACAAAGGGCGACCACAAGCCCGGCGACAACAAGTCGCGCTCGGCAAAGAGCTGGCCATCGACCCGCGATGTGTTCGCGAAGAGGGCCACCTGGTCCACTTGAGCATAGCCAGAGAATGTGCCCGCACGCACATTGGCGGTCAGCCGGTTGACTTGCTCGACGTAGTTGAGGAATGACGAGTCTTCAAGACCCGTCACACGATCGGGCACCTGCCAAAACCGAATCTCAAAGTCGTCAGTAAAGCTCGCTGCCACTTCGAGCTTCGCGCGCTCCGCATCTTCGCCCTCATCCTCTGCAGAGACGGCAGGGACCACCTCGGCCGGAGAACCGTCCGTGGTGTCGTCAGCCCACGCGCTCGGCATACCCGCCGCGCACATGGACAGCACAATTCGAAGGCAGTGACTCATACGGAACCCTTACTCGGAATGCGAGGCACCCGCATGAACCAGTTTTTCGACGAGCTCTTCGATCTCCTTCTCGTCACCGGGATTGAACCCGCTGTGCACCTTGGCGATCTTAAAGTCGCGGTCGATGACCACCGTCCAAGGGAGCGTCTTCATTGGATTGTAGGCCGTCGTGACCTTGGAGGACGGATCGAGCAAGACGGGGAAGCTAAAGCCCTTGGACTTGATGTAGGGCTTGACCCTCGAGCCGGTCCGCGCGTCGTCCGATGAGATGGACAACACGACAAATCCGTCATCTTTGTGCTCGAGGTAGAGCTTGTTGAGATGCGGCATTTCTTCTTTGCACGGCGCACACCACGTCGCCCAGAACGACAACAGAATGACCTTTCCCCTTAAGGACTCCAGCTGCACCTTCTGCCCGTTGATGTCCCTGAGATCGAAGGGCGTCGCCGCCTTGCCCACGGTCTCATTCTCGTCCGCATAGGCCGCGTCGGATGCCACCACGGCGAAAGAAAAGCTGACAAGGGCTGCCATGGCGGCAGTTCGAAGGACACGAGACAGTACACTCACGATAGGCTCCAGGTCGGAAGGCCGGCGATGGACGCATCGGTCCAGAAGATATTCATCGTCCGCCGGCGATGTACCTAGCCTAAGATCGCTGGCCTCAACCCACAAAGTCGGCCGGAGGGTGCCGGGTATGACATGGGCTTCACACCCCGAAGCACAACCACCTCGAACGCACGACCTTTTCCGCCCGACAGATGAGGTCTCCGTTGACGACAGGACGTTGTCGCCGTACGGTCCATGCAGAGAGGTTCTACCGTGGTGACTCCATCCGCCATCCTTCTGCTCACCGTCGCCCATGCGGCGGAAGTCACGGACATTCCGGCGCCGCTTCGCGGTGACATCCATCTTGGATACTCGGGTTCATTCGAGCAAGCAGGCATTGAAGAGGCCGGCGAAACCTACGCGATACGAAACACTCTACGCCACGACGTCACCTTGCGAACCGAGTTCAGCCCCTACCAAGGCATCGGATTGACCGTGGGGCTACCCATCACGGCCAGCCATCAGATCTCGTATCCCAGCGCCCGAGCCATGGTGTTCGAGCCCGTGAACGGTGGTGGTTCCTTCGTCGATGGTGCTCTCCTCGACGATCCACCCTCATTTCGTGGCAGTGGTGTCCAAGGGGTCTGGCTCGGCGCGGCCTTCACGCCAGTGTCCACGCGCTTCAAGCGCTCGCTACCGATGAACCTCCGAATCGACCTTGCTGCCCGCACGCCCGCCCCCAACGCGACGATCTACGGTCCAAATCGTGGGGGCTCGCCGGGTGGTGCGGCGCTCCGGTTGAGTGTGGCCGGGAGCCGTCGCATGGGCAACGCAGAGCCCTATTCGAAGCTCACCTGGCAGCAAGAGTTCCCGTTTGAGGCGGAACTCGCCGATGCAGCGGGAAGCGTGATCGCCTCGGGTGTTCGACTCAAGGCCGCAAGTACGATCGGCTTCGTCGTCGGAACAGAAGCCATCCTCGCGGAGCGGTCCGATGACGGCATGCGCGTTGCCTTCGATGTCTGGGGCGGCTTGACCTACAGAGGATGGGCAGACCGCGGATCCGGCGTTCACCTGCCCAGCGTTCTCGACATCGGTCGGACCGCACCCGCGACAAAAGGCGAAGACCTGCTCGCGCGTTTCGGCGTCGGCGTCGACTACCACATCAACACCTGGGTGGGGCTACGGTTTGGCGGCGAAGGGCAGTACTTCACGCCGCATACGATTGAACACCTCTACGCGGCGCGCACCGACGGTGGGAGCTTCGCCGTCGCTTGGAACGCCGCGATTGTAGGACGTATCCGCCTTAAAGACGATGACCCTACGTGGTAGCTAGGGTTCGAAGTCGGCCTTGATGTCGAGCAGGCGGCGGTAGACCTCCTTCTTGGGCACTTGCCACTGACCGGCGAGTGCGGCCGCGATCGCTTTGAGGCCTCTCACTTCGGTGAGGTCGGGTCCCTTGTCTTGCACGGGCTCCCCGGGACCAATGACCACCACACACTCGCCGCGAATACTCTCGCGCGCTTCAAGAGATACGGCGAGCGCGGGAAGCTGGTCTCGAAGGACCTCTTCGTGTTGTTTGGAGAGCTCTCGGCAGAGGACAGCCTCACGGTGTGGCATCTGATGTGCGAGGCGTGCCATCGTCGACGCCACACGACTCGGTGCCTCGTAGATGACCATGGTCTCTGGCCGACTCGCAAGCGTTCGCGCCCAGTTCTCGAGACCCTTCCGCGGCGCAAAGCCCATGAAGGTGGCGGGGACCATGGGAAATCCCGACGCAGCCAAGGCGGTGGTTAGTGCACTTGGGCCGGGCACGCTCAGCAACGGAACGCCACGCTGATGGCACGCCTCCACCAGCCGACCACCGGGGTCACTCACGGCAGGCGTTCCCGCATCACTCACGAGGACCACACTCTCATGGTTACAACGATCGGCCAATGCGCCAGCTTGCCGCGCTTCATTGTGCGCGTGGAGGGCCAACAAGGGTGGCGCCGGAATCTCGCAGGCACCGAGGAGGCGCCGCGTACGCCGCGTATCCTCACACAGGATGACGTCCGCCGAAGCGAGCACGCGCCGGGCTCGGGGGGAGAGGTCGCCGATCGTTCCGATCGGCGTAGCCACAATCCAGAGGGGCATTCATCACTCTCCATCAAATGGATCATCAAACCAGTGAATCATCCACGGTCGCGAGGTGAGATCTACCACGGCAACGGCAAAGGCTACCTCACGTATCGGCACCCTATACTGATGCATCCACGCCCGAGCTGCACGACCGAGGCGCCGACGCTTCGACGGTGTCAGGGCATCGAGGCCATCTACGAGAGAGGACGACCTCGCCTTGACCTCCACAAAGCGAATGCGTCCACCTTTGCCGACCACGAGGTCGAGCTCCGCCCCCGCGCCAAGCCAGTTGCGATTCAAGATTCGCCACCCATCCGCATGGAGCGCCTGAGCAACAAAGCGCTCGGCGCGAACGCCAAGCGCTTGTGCAGTATGCCGATCCATCACCCCTCCGTACACTGGAGCACGGATGGCGTGTTGGCTTGGAACTCGCTCTAGCGAATCGCCTTGAAGTTCCGGATAGGCTTGAGCCGCGCCGACTTACCACGGCGGTTCCGCAAGAAGTAGAGCTTAGCGCGACGAACCTTGTGGCGGGCCTTGACCTCGATCTTGGCGATGTTCGGGGAGCTGGCGGGGAAGATACGCTCCACCCCCACGCCGGAGCTCATCTTACGCACCGTGAAGGTGGTTCGGATGCCCGCGCGACGGATCCGAATCACGGCGCCCTCGAACACCTGGATACGGCTCTTCTCGCCCTCTTTGATGCGCACGTGCACGCGGACGGTGTCGCCGGGGCGAACATCGACGGTCTGGCGGGTACGGGCGTCGAGCATCTCTCGCTCAAGCGTCTGAATCATATCCATGGGTAGCCTCTGAAAAACTTGGCGGTCACGGACCACCGAGGTGGCCGAAGGAGCGAACCGTGCCGAGAACCCTCAGCCACACTCCTGCCGTTGAACCCCCGGCGGTTATCGTTTCGGACCGCCCGTGTCAACGTCATCGGGGTTGATGCCATGGGTTGCGCACCAATCGGCCCAGAGGTCTGGCCTTCGTTCTGCCGTAACCCTCTGAGAATCCGCCTTACGCCACGCTTCAATCCGCCCATGGTGACCGGAAACAAGAACCTCGGGAACCTCGTGCCCACGCCAAGACCGGGGGCGCGTGTACTGGCTGTACTCGAGCAGGCCCGATGAAAATGACTCATCGAGGGCCGATGCTTCATTGCCCAACGCACCCGGAAGCAACCGTACGGCCGCATCGATCATCACCAGCGCACAGAGCTCTCCCCCCGTGAGCACCACATCGCCGAGGCTCACCTCTTCGTCGACCACATGCCGGATCCGATCATCAATACCTTCGTAGTGTCCCGTGACGATCACCACATGCGTTCGGGAGGCCAACTCCCGCGCCATGGCCTGGGAGAACACCCGCCCCCTCGGAGACGTGAGAAGAACATGACTATCCGGCCGACGCACAGACTCGATCGCACGAGCCACCACGTCGACACGCAGCACCATGCCGGCGCCGCCGCCATAGGGCGTATCGTCCACGTGGCCATGCTTGTTACCCGCGTGGTCGCGGATATTGTGGGTACGGGCTTCAAAGATCCCCTGTCGGGCGGCCCGGCCGAGAATTGAGGTCTTGAGCGGCGCCTCGAGCATCTCCGGATGGAGGGACAGCACATCGACCTGCCATGGTCTCGCCTCACTCATCCTCATGCCCCAGAGCCTCGGGCGAGACCACGACCCGACGGCCGACCACATCGAGGTCTTTCACCATCTCCTTTCGGCAGGACACGAACACGGGCTCCTCGGCGTCGACCAGCCTCACCTCAAGGACGTCGGCATCTGCGGTCGGATGCACGGCCATGACGCACCCTACGGGCACGTGTTCAGCACCTTCGACGACAACGTCTGCTCCAAGAATGTCTCGGACGTAGAACTCGGATGCATCGCGAAGCTCGGGCAGGTCGGCCGCCCGAATCATGACACGCCAGTTCTGGATGGCTTCCGCCTGGTCTCGGCGCGAATGGCCCTTGACGGACCCGATGATCCGTTTGCCCGCACCGGGGCGAGCCTTGAGGTCGACAGTCATTGACTCACCCGTCACCGCCGGCAGAAGGACGACACGGGTCCATTGCCGCAGCAACGACGACTCTGGATGGTGCAGAAACAGCCGAACCTCGCCACGGACTCCGAAGATTCCACTGACGTAGCCCAGCTCGACGAAGTCCCCGTCTTGGGTCGGGTTCGGACGTCGTTTCATGATGCCCCCTTGGTCCGCGCGCTCCACGCGGCGCACGAGCAGAAGGCTATCCGATCACTCCTCGCCGGACTCCGGCGAGAGCTCATCGACGAGTTCGATGGTGGCCTTACGCCGGCCCGCCGCCGCGGACAACACGGTGCGGATCGCGCGGAGCGTCCGGCCACCGTCGTCTTCGAGCGACTCACGGTCGTCAGCGTGAACCACAGCCTCAATCAAGACCACGGCCTCGCCCTCGACTGCTTGCAGCTGAGCCGCATCGGGATGGCGAAGAACGGGCTCAAGCAGGTGCCGAGCGAGGTCCAGCATCATGCCTCCGCAGAGGCAGGTGCATCAGAACCCGCGGAACGCGCACGCGTGAGCAGGCGAGCCACGGTCTCGGTAGGCTGTGCGCCCACGCCCACCCAGTAGTCTGCACGCTCAAGGTCCACCTTCAGGTCGAAAGGGTCCTTCATGGGGTCGTAATGGCCAATCTGCTCAATCCAGCGACCGTCGCGCTGCACCTTGGAGTCGGCGACAACGATGCGGTAGAAAGGCTTTTTCTTGGCGCCCAAACGGGCAAGTCGAATCTTAACCATCATAAATCCTAGGGTCGAAACCGATGACGCGGCGCTTTATGAGGTCGCCGCCTCCGCGTCAAGCCTCGTTCGGGGCTTGGCGCGACAACTTGGGGAACGAACTTCTCAAAGCGGTATGTTGCCGTGCTTCTTCGGCGGGTTCTGGTCCCGTTTCGAATCGAGAGCATCGAAGGCCTGAACCAGTCGGATCCTCGTCTCTGCGGGATGGAGAACCTCATCGATATAGCCGAGCCCCGCAGCACGATACGGGTTCGCAAATGTCTCGCGATACGACGCGACGAGCTCTGCCTTTTTGGCGACGGGGTCGTCGGCCTCGGCAAGCTCCCGGCGAAAGATGATGTTCACGGCGCCATCGGGACCCATGACGGCGATCTCTGCACTTGGCCAGGCAAAGTTGAAGTCGGCACGAATGTGCTTCGACGCCATCACATCGTATGCCCCGCCATACGCCTTGCGGGTGATGAGCGTAACTTTCGGCACCGTGGCCTCGGCGAAGGCGTAGAGCAACTTCGCACCATGCTTGATAATTCCGCCATGTTCTTGAGCCGTACCTGGAAGGAAGCCGGGCACGTCTACAAGGGTGAGCAGCGGAATGTTGAAGGCATCACAGAACCGAACGAAGCGAGCTGCTTTGCCCGATGAGTTCACGTCGAGACAGCCCGCGAGGTGCATCGGTTGGTTGGCCACAACACCGACACTGCGGCCATTCAAGCGCACAAAGCCCACCACGATGTTGGGCGCATAGGCCGGCATGACCTCTAAAAACCGCCCCTCGTCTGCCACCGACTTGATGACCGTCTTGATGTCATACGGCTTGTTGGGGTTCTCGGGGACCAGGCCCACGAGATCCTCGGTTCGACGGCTGGAAGGGTCCTCGGTCGGTACCCGTGGTGCTTCTTCCATGTTGTTCTGCGGCACATACGACAGCAGCTCGCGCATCAGGGCCATCATCGCGTCCTCGGATGGCACCCTGAAGTGAGCCACACCACTGATGCGGGTGTGCGTGTCGGAACCTCCAAGCTCGTCTTTGGAGACGTCTTCATGGGTGACGGTCTTCACGACGTCTGGCCCAGTGACGAACATGTACGCCGTCTCATCCACCATCGCGACAAAGTCGGTAATGGCTGGAGAATAGACAGCCCCCCCTGCGCAGGGACCAAGAATCGCCGAGAGCTGTGGCACGACACCGCTCGCGAGTGTGTTTCGCAGGAAGATGTCTGCATAGCCTCCGAGACTCGCGACACCCTCTTGGATTCTCGCGCCACCGCTGTCGTTGAGACCGATGATCGGTGCTCCGGCACGCATGGCATGGTCCATCACCTTGCAGACCTTGCGGGCATGCGCTGCAGAGAGCGAACCACCAAACACGGTGAAGTCCTGGGCGAACACGTACACCAACCGGCCGTCAATCCGGCCGTACCCCGTGACCACGCCATCACCGAGCACCGACTGTTGCTCCATCCCAAAGTCGGTGCAGGTGTGCGTGACAAACCGATCGGTCTCGACGAATGTCCCGGCATCCAACAGGGCATCGATGCGCTCACGAGCGGTCTGCTTACCGCGAGCATGCTGTCGCTCGATGCGCGCAGCACCCCCACCGAGCTTCGCCCGTTCGTTGTAGTCCGCCAGTCTGTCGAGCTTTGAGGTCTGGTCCATGACTTCTCCAAGGGTCGCCTCAACTAACGCCATTTGCTGCCGATGGAAGGGGTGTGTTCATTGTTTGGAGTCGTCGATGCGACATGTAGCGTGGGGCCTCGTTCTTACCGCTGGCTGTACAGCCCCCACTTCTTCCAGCCCATCCACTCCATTCGATACGGCCGAAGCAGAGTCTTCCGACTGCATTCTCCTGAATGGCGAGGGTGGCTACGGCCACATCCAGGAGGCCGCGGATGCCGCGATGGATGGCGACATCATTCAGATCTGTGAGGGCGTCGTCCGTGGAGGCATCACGCTCCGAGACAAAGCTGTGACCCTACGCGGTGCCGGGCCAGACCTTACCGCCCTCGATGGCGTAGACGACATCACCCTCGACGTTGTGGGTGGCTCCGTTCATTTGGAGGGACTCCGTCTTCGTAGTCATCGGGCAGTACTCCGCCTCGACAGCACACAGGCACAGCTCATCGACGTCACCATCGACGGTGCAGGCGCGCAAGGCCTCTGGTCTGTCTACTCCGACGTTCGGCTGGAGCGCACCAGCGTATTGGGCGCCGAAGCCGGCGCGGTGCGATTCGCAGGCGGCTCCGTCCAGTGGGATACCGGCGAGATTGCCTCATCCTCCCACTACGGCCTTCGTCTCGATGGTGCCGTCACTGGGACCCTGACCGGCTTATCCATTCATGACATCACCCCAGCCGGAGATCTCCCGGAGCAAGCGGGATGGGGTCTTCGCACCCTTATACGGGGCACATCCGTGCACCTGACTGACCTCACGATGACGGGACTTGAGCGTGGGATGTTCCTGACCGAGGGCACCTCCACGACGCTGGAGCGCGTCAGCATTGAAGCCGCACAACCCCTTCATGTCGAGCTCGCCGACCTTGAAGCCACCGACCTCTCTCTCTCTGGTGCCACGGATGTGGGCCTCTACGCAGACGCATCAAGCCTCCGAGTGGCTTCGCTCACCGTGGACGGTGGTGAGGTGGGCGTCTACGCAGAGGGCACGGATGTTGAGCTGACGAGTGGGACCATACAGAACCAAGGGGTCGTGGGCGTAGAGCTCGTCGGCCCCAGTCCCGCGCCCGCAGTCTTGCAGGACGTTGCGGTCAGTTCCGTGACGGGTGTCGGGATGTCTCTCGACACGATGGTTGCCGAGCTCCACGAGGTCGATGTCGCAGACATTTCACAGCCCGATAGCTGCCTCACCACCGGTCAACAGTCCTGTGGATTTGCCCTACAGCTCCTCGACAGCGAACTGTCGGTCTCACACGTCGCGATTGCCGACAGCCGTTGGGGACTCGTCAGCACCTCCTCGGAGATCGAACTGCTCGAGGGCACGCTCCCCTCACTCCACATCACCCAGACAGATGAGGCCGCGGTTCAGCTTGTCGGTGGTTCACTGACAGGCAAGGACCTGGAGATCGACGCGCACGGCAGAGTTGGCCTCGCCCTCTACGCCGATGCCACGGCTACGCTCACGACGCCCCGGTTCGCGGGGGGCAGCTGGACATCACAGGTCACGATGCCGCACGCGGACGGAACCCTCACCACCGAGGTGCTTCATCAGTCCCGAGACATCTATGGTCTCCACGCCAGCCTCACACTCGATGGCCCCATCCATGAGGACGGAGACACCGTCCTTCACCTCGACCAAGGCGTGCTTGTCGTCGATGACGGCACGTTCACCTCCTACCGAACAGGCGGGATTGTGTTGAATGACAGTACGGCATCCATTCGCCAATCGCTCATGCAAGAGCTGGGCGGTGTGAACCTCCGCTACACCAACAGCACCGTGCAGCTCGAAGGGGTTCACCTCGAGGCGCCTGCTGCGGCCCAAGTGGGGACAACGACCTCGATGGATGGCGCGATCCTCAGCGAACAGCACTACGCTCTGCCGAGACCGGCCCTCTGGGGAACAGACAGTATTCTGCACGCTGTCGGGTTCACCGCCGAAGATGTATCCGGCATGCTGATGCAGCAGAACGGTGGTCAGGCATCGCTCACCGACACGGTAGCGACGAACATCGCAGGAAACCCGGCACTAGACTTCTCCACGGCAGAGATCACCATCGGGGGGGACTCTGCCCTCGTCAACACCTCCATGACAGCGTTGGGCGTCCACAATGCCAACCTCACCATCGACGGTCTTCTTCTCGATCAGGTGGGCTTACACGGTGTCGTCAGCACATCGAGCGACGTCACCATTACCCAGCTGACGACCGACGGTGTCGGTGGCACGGACATCATCGCCGCGGGCTCTCTTGTCGATCTCGGGGGCTGGACCGGTTCTACGCCCACGGTGTCGTGTGACGCGGACACCGTCGTGCTGAACTGCACGTCCACACCCAATTTCGCGTGCGCATGCACTCAATGAGGCTGGCCTTCCTTGCGAACGAGCGTCTTGCCTGACGCCAAGATCTCCAGCGTCCGAAGGCCGTGTGCCCACGCATGGACCATCCGTGTCACGTCCCCTTCACGGTATTCAAGATGCACATGAAGGGGCACGCGCGAGGGTCCGGCGACGACCTGGTGCTCCGCCGAATAGCTCGCCCAGAGTCGACCGTCTTCCTCCCAAATGTCTGGCACGGGATGGGCATCAAGCAGGACTCTCGGAAGCATCACCGTCCACATATCCGAGGCGTCCGGTGCACCAGGACCGCCCTCGCCGCGCGTCTCGACTGTCACAGCATCGAGCTCCAATTCACCGCCATCCCAGACGATACCCGGCTGATTCCACACGACCGTGCCCGTCCCCATGACCAACAATTCGATGTCCACCTCTTGGGTGTCGTGGTCCGGATGAGACGCGTGCACCACACGGACGACACGTGCCGGTCCGGCCCATGTGCCCCGCAAGGCCCAATCCAGCGTTGGCACATGGGAGAGGGTCATATGAACACGAATGGAGGAGCCGGCAAAGACAGGTCCTTCCGTTACATTGAGGCTTCCAATAGGCACTGGTGCGCGAAGAAAGGAGAGCGTCGGAGATGTGAGCCACGGATTGAGCACCGGATCGGTGCGCAGGTCGGCCACCCACTCGGGGTGTTGCGCCACCACGGTCTCTAGCTGGGCCGCTCCCTGCTCTAGCGCACCCTCCGAGACATAGAGCTTCGCGAGTTCCAGACGTGCTGCGGTCAGCTCCGGGGCCATACGAATGACGTGCTCCAGCTCCGCACGGGCACCCGCGCCATCGCCCTGCGCATGGCGTGCGCGTGCATGCCACGCCATCAGCAGCGGATCGTTTGGCCGAAAGCTCATGGCCCTTGAAAACATCTGCTCGGCCACATCCGCATCGTCAGCACGCAAGGCCTGTTCCCCCTGTTCCCACGCCTCCACGGCGGCCACCAACACCTCCAGCTCCGCTTGAGCTTCTGGTGTGATCGCCGGTTCACTCGGCGACAGACATGAGAGCAAGGCCATCCAGATCATGATGCGACCCGCATGATGAGACCGGCCTGCCTCCCCGTCGTGGGGCCATCATGACGGTGAGAGAAAAACTGGGAACCCGACGTACACGCCTCGATGCGAACCACCTCCACGCCCAACGCCTCCAGCTGTCGGCACGCGGCCGCGCCAGGATCCACTCTCCAGCGCCCCGGATGGCTGGCGTCGCGCCATGCAACACCATCCATGGAAGAGAGGGTTGCAGCCACACCATCCACGACTTCCTGCCCCACTTGGTAGGCGTCACCACTGATGCATGGCCCCACCACCGCCATGACACGCTCCGCCCCAGCCTGTCGAAGCGACGACACGCTGCGGGTCAACACACCACATGCGAGCCCGCGCCAACCCGCATGTGCCGCAGCGATGGGTCCGCCCTCGGAGGTCGACGCGAGGACCACGGGCACACAGTCTGCTGTCCGAACCGCCAACAACACATTGGGTCGGTCTGTCCACATGGCATCGGCCTCGCCGGCGGGAGTGCGGGTTCCCCGGGGTTCCACGACGCGGAGCACCCGATCACCATGAACTTGGGACAGCACAGCGATGTCGGCTTGCTCCAGCCCGAACGTTCGCGCGAGACGCTGCCAGTTCTGATCGACATGATCGGGAGATGCACACCGCTTGTACGAGAGGTTCAACGTTCCGAACGGACCCTCGGATACCCCGCCATCTCGGCCGGTAAATCCATAGCGAATGTCACGTCGGGACCAAGAAGATGCCGTCCAGAGCTTCACCTGCATCACGCGCCACCCTGCGCGGCATCGAGTACGGCCAATTGCCGAAGGTCTTCTTCGGTGATGGCCTCACGGACCGACGACAGCAAGAGATGTTCGACCGCTACACCCTGCGCGAGCGCCTGCCGTATGGCTGTCGAAGAGACACCCGGGAACTTCGGCTGCCCACCTTCGTACCCCATTCTGCCCACCACGATGATCTCGAATTCCCGCTGGAGGCGTTCGGCCTCACTCCAACGAGGAAGTCCCTCGAGTTGGTCGGCACCGCAGACAAAGCTGAAGGTGTGCTCGGGATGGCTTGCGCGGAGTGTACACAGGGTCCGATACGTCGTACTGGGCCCATCCAAGCGCGCCTCGACATCCGATACCCGTACCCCTGGACCGAGCTCTTCCGCGAGCAATTGACACCAGAGGTACCGCCTATCATACGGCACGAGCTGCTTCCCAAATGCGTGTTGAAACGTGGGAACAATCCAAACTTCGTCGGCGCGGTCGGTCCACCGAAGCCATGAAGCCACCATCGCGTGGCCGACGTGAGGTGGCTGGAAGCTGCCTCCGTAGACTGCAATCTTCATGGAATCCTCCCCTCGCCCATCTCTCGGGATACTCCTAATGGGAATGGAGGTTCCGTTGCGAATAGGCGTCTTCGACTCTGGCATCGGTGGCTTGACAGTGCTCCGGGCACTTCGGGATGAACTCCCACAGCATGACTATCTTTATCTGGGCGATACTGCGCGTATACCCTATGGCTCTCGCGCTCCAGTCACCGTGGTTCGGTATGCGCTTGCGGTCGCTTCCTACCTCTTCGAACAAGGTGCGGAAGCGCTCGTCATCGCATGCAACACGGCGACAGCACATGCGCTCCCCGCCATCCAGCAGGCAGCTGCACAACATGGGATCCCCGTCTTTGGCGTCATCAATCCGGGCGTCACGGCGGCACTCGAGGCCCATCAGTCGGGCGCCGTTGCAGTGCTTGGTACCAGTGGGACCATTGCGGGTGGCGCCTACCAAAGTCGCCTACGCGCGCTCAAGCCCAACTTGGAACTGCACGCCGTGCCCTGCCCCCTATTTGTCCCTCTGGTCGAGGAAGGCTGGCTCGACGGAGAAGTTCCGGAGCAGGTCGCCACGAAATACGTCGGCCACCTCGCCGGCGTGGCCGACACAGTGATTCTCGGCTGCACACACTATCCCCTGCTCAAGCCCGTGCTGTCGCGTGTTCTACCTGGGGTGACCTTGGTGGATTCTGCAGCAGCGACGGCTACTGTCGTGCGGGATGCGCTCGGGCGGGGCCACGGACCCGGTTCAGTCCACTACATGGTCACCGACCACGCCGAGCGATTTTCGCGTGTAGGTGCCACGTTTCTGGGGCGCACTCCCGAAGACGTCACGTGGGTCGACCTGCCACCACCCGTTCCAAGTTTCGCTTCCTTCCTACCCCCGTCACCCACGGACCCATGATGAAGTTGAGAGCCACGCTTCTTGTTGCTGCACTGTTCACGACTGGGCTGGCCGGAGGTACCTGGGTTGGCGCCCGGGCGGCCGAGCGGGCGGCTCAACCCTATGAGCACCTCGAGACACTGGTCACCGTCCTCAGCCGCGTCGAGCAAGCCTACGTCGATGAGATATCATTGCGTGATCTCACCGCTGCGGCCATTGATGGTGTCCTGCAGCGCCTCGACCCTCACAGTACCTGGCTATCTGCCGAAGAATACGGAGACCTCCGGCGCTCCACCGAGGGCGAATACACGGGCATTGGCGTAGAAGTTCGACGTGACGGCAACGGTGTCCGTGTCACCCGAGTTCTACCGGGGTCCCCCGCCTACCGAGATGGCATGCGGGAGGGGGACGTGATCCTCACGGTCGATGGTCAGTCCGTACAAGGACAGCCGCTCGATGCCGTCTCCCAGTTTCTCACCGGAGAGGTTGGGGCAGAGACGAAGCTCGAGGTTCAGCGGGAAGATTCCATCGAGCTCATCACGACCCAACGTGACGTCGTCAAGTCTCCGGCCGTGGAGGCTGGGCGTCTGAGCCCAGCCTTTGGCTATCTTCGTATTAGGGTCTTCCAACGAGGCACTATCGAAGAAGTCCAGGAGGCACTGCGACAGCTACGAGCACGCGGTGCGCTTCAGGGTCTCGTGCTCGACGTTCGCGACAATCCCGGCGGACTTCTTGATGAGGCGGTCTCGGTCGCCGACCTGTTTTTGGATACCGGCGCCATCGTGAGTACATGGGGCAGACTCGATAGCGAAAAACGGGTTCACGAGGCCACCTCCGGGGCACTCGACATCCCCCTTGTGCTCCTCGTGAATGGGGGTTCTGCGAGTGCCAGCGAGATCTTGGCCGGTGCACTCCAAGACACGGCGCGTGCGACACTCATCGGGACTCCTACCTACGGAAAGGGCTCCATCCAGTCGCTCTTCGAACAGCGCGATGGATCGGTGTTGAAACTCACGATCGGTCGGTACTACACCCCAAGCGGCGAACCCGTCGCCCCGAGAGATGGCCGAACACCCGACATCATGGTGGATCCCGCACCCGTCGATGGGCCATGGGAGCTCCTCCACCAACGGTTGGCGTCTAACGCTACGTTATCCGCGACCGAACGACAGCAAATGCTGGGGCTCCTCGACGCTATCCCACGCCCAGAGGTGATTCGCCGCGACGTCCCGTGGAGTGGCACCATGGCCGAGCGTCTCGAGGCCGACCCGCAGTTGAGCGAGGCACTAAACGTACTTCAGACGCGCTAGTTTTGGTGCGACCCTCTGTTCTGATCCCCGTGCTGGGCTGACCTCGGCGGTGCCTCGCTCGACCTCCGCAGTCCGCGAAGCTCGGTCCAGAGCAGCCAGAGTTCTCGAAACGCGCGAAGAATGACCCTCACGTTCGCACCCGATTGGTGACCCACCATGCGTGGGTAATGAGAAACCGGCACCTCGATACACGAGAAGCCCGCTGCTCTCGCGCGCACCAAGATTTCGGTGTTGACGAAGGCGCCGAGGCTCACCAGTTCGATCTGCTCGAAAATACGCCGATCGAAGAGCTTGAAGGCGCAGTCCACGTCGCGCACACCCAGCCCAAAGATCATGCCCACGAGGCGGCTCCACGCCCAGCCGTTGAACCGCCGGTGCCATGGGTCACGCCGCGGTGCACGGTAGCCCGCAACGATCCCATATTCTCGTGCGTGCTGCATCAGCTCTGCGAGCTGTCCGATGTCAAACTGTAGGTCAGCGTCCGTGAAAAAGACCAACTCATGCCGCGCCGCAAAGAGGCCCGACTTCAACGCCGCGCCATACCCACGATTCTTGGCATGATGAAGCGTGCGAACTCTTGGATCTGCCGCAGAGAGTCCGGTCACGATGCGGCGTGTCTCATCCGAGCTACCATCATCGACAACAATGACCTCGAGCGCAGATGCGAGCCTCTCCCCCGACACGAGACAGCGCTTCACGCACTCCTCGATGCACCCTTCCTCATTAAAGGCCGGGAGTACAATCGATAGGGACACCGCCGTCATTGGTGTCAGTTCGTCGTGGCCTTGACGACCGTCGTACCTTCAGGAACCTTAAACGTGAACAGGCTATCCGCCACCTTCACGCCTAGGTTGACGCTGCTGAACGTCAAGCTCGTCACATTGTCGAATGTGTCCGCGATATTGACCTTCTGAATTTCGTAGTCCGGAGCAAACCAGACCTCAACCGACTTGAACTGACCGGCGTCATCGAGGGGCTTTAGCGTGACGTGGATGGACGCATCCGTCGCATCATTCAGCGTCACGTCAAACAGCTCATCAAGCTTATCGAGCGAGGTCAGCAGGCTGTCCATCGTGCCCTGTTGGGCGCTGATGTCATCGTACTCAATGACCTGCTGGTCTTCTGCGGCGTACACCCACATCTTCGAGCCGTCCGTCACAAAGAGGCGCTCTTCTCCTGGCTTTGCCTCAAACTCCCAACGCATCTTGGACGGCCGCTTCACCGTGACCTTGCCCTTGGTGGTCTCAGGGCCAAACGCTGTATGAGCGACCTGCACGAAGTTCGCCTGCATGGCATCCACATTTGCGTAGGTCTTCTCCACGCCCGCCACGACCTCATTGACCTCTAGTGCTGCCGCGGGCGTAGGCGTCAGCGAGAGCCCCAATGCGAAGCAGACCAGCGCAGAATGAAACCAGGTGCGTGCAATGTTCATAGAGTGTTCCCCGGATGTCGACAGACGAAAAATCAAGTGGCCACGAGTTCTCTTGAGCCGGCGTAGGACGCATGCGCTGCAGTCCTATTCAAATTTGTTTGAACCTCGCGAAGTCCCGCATTTAATTTGGATTGGAGCCAACTAGCACCTCTCTCGGACGCGCGCCATCTGCGGGGCCAACGATTCCCATTGACTCCATCGCATCGATCAGTCGCGCAGCGCGGTTGTATCCAATGCGAAGATGCCGTTGGACCATTGATGTCGAGGCCTTACCGGCAGAGATGACGAGGTTGACAGCCTCATCATAGAGCTCATCTCTATCCTCTGGCGACACCTCTTCGACCTCACGTGTCGGTGCCGTGATGTCTGCCAAATAGTCTGGATCACGCTGTGAACGCAGAAAATCCGTGACCCGACCTACCTCATCATCACTCACGAACGCACCATGGCAGCGACGCGTCTCACCGGCCGCGGGCAGGTGAAGCATGTCGCCCCGACCCAGAAGCTTCTCCGCGCCACCCTGATCGATGATTGTTCGGGAGTCGACGACCGACCGCAGCTTGAAGGCAATCCGCGTCGGCATATTCGACTTGATCAGACCAGTAATGACATCGACCGAGGGACGCTGCGTCGCCAAGATCATGTGCATACCGCAGGCACGTGCCATCTGGGCGAGCCGCACGATCGACACTTCCACTTCCTTCTTCGCCACCATCATGAGGTCTGCGAGCTCATCGATCACGATGACGATGTACGGAAGAAGTTCTGGCTTTGGAGGTGCCACATCGTCAGGCCACCCCTTCGGGGCGTACTTCCTGGCCTTTTCAGATGTCCAGTGACGTGTCTCGCGTTCAACTTTGGCATTGTAGCTCTTGATGCTTCGCGTCTTCCACGCCGAGAGCAAGTCATAGCGTCGGTCCATCTCCCGACAGGCCCACTCGAGTGCTGCAGCCGCACTTCGTGCGTCCGTCACCACAGGATGCAAGAGATGGGGCACGTCAGAGTAGGCCTCAAACTCAAGCTTTTTGGGATCCACGAGCAGAAGCCTGAGTTCTTCGGGGGTTCTCCGGTACAGGAGAGACATCAGCATTCCGTTCACGCCGACGGACTTTCCGCTGCCGGTCGTGCCGCCGATCAGCAGGTGCGGCATCTTCGCAAGGTCCTCGATCACCGGCTTGCCTTCCACATCCTTCCCGAGGATACACGGCAACTCGTCTTGGCCATTTCGGAACGTGTCGCTCGCGAGCAGCTCGCGCAGATACATGGTCAAGCGATGACGAGACGGAATCTCAATGCCCACCACGCCTTTGCCAGGAATGGGCGCAACCACACGAACCGACATGGCTTTGAGCGCCATCGCCAAGTCGTCTGCCAGACCCGTGATCTTGCGGACAGGGATACCAGGCTCGGGAAGATACTCAAAGATCGTGACCACTGGCCCCACGCGGACGTTGGTCACTTCTCCACGGATACGGAAGCTCTCGAGCGCGGACTCCACAACCGTGGCCAGATGTCGAAGTTCATCCGCATCGATCGTCGCGCGCTGGGTGGGCACGGGGTCGAGAAGGCTCAGCGCAGGCAGTTCGAAGTAGAGGTTACCGCTCTCGCCCACGATGCCGCCGTCGTCATCTCCTTGGGCGTGGAGCCCTTCCGCAGGCTCCACATCCACCTGGCGTGCCGGTGTAGGTGAGGAGGTCGGGGTCGGGGTCGGGGTCGGGGTCGGAATGGACGCAGCGATGCCAGGCGCAGGGTGGGATGCAGGGTGTTCTTCTCGCGCGTGCAGTGACGGCACATCTGCGTACGTGACTGACCGCGCCTCCACCGATTCCGCATGAACCATCGCGCTCGGCACGGTTCCACCGTCCATCACCGAAGCCATGGATCGGTCCTCCCCCATCTCTGGCAGAGGCATGGCGACACGCTCCGCTCTTGCGATAGGCGTCCGCGGCTGCAGCAATGGGCGTGCACGTCGGCGCTGTAGCGGGGGGAACATGGCCAGTACATCCCCCACGGCACTGTCACCCCCCATCATGTGCAGGGCTGCGGCCTCGGGCTGCTCCCCCACCGGAGTCTCTGCAACCGCAGTCACATCCGGTTCGGAGCCACGGAGCATTTCCACTTCACCGGGCGATGTGTCCTCGCGAATATGAGCATCGTCCGCGGTCAGCGCAGCGACCATACGTGTTCCGAGGCCCTTCGCGTACGCGACACCCCGGTTTGCCTGCCGTACCGCCCAAGCCGCAATCAGCCCGCCAAGCGCCGCCACCCGTGGTCGAAGCGCCTCAAGCACCTCAACCATCGATGCCAACCCGGCAAGAATCATATGCCAGACGGCGAGAAAGAACCCTTGAACCGTACCCCATACGTAGCCAAGGAATGCACCACTCCCTCGAGCGAGGTGTGGGCGTGCCGCCTCCACCCAGCCGACAAGGCCCTCGGCCACACCAGACCATGAGGCGCCAGCAAGAAGCATCGTGAGGCTCATCCACGCATAGACGAGGACAATCCATGCACCGACAAGGCCCACAACACCCACAAGGCCAGAGGAAATGGCGTCTCCGATCACACCACCTGGGGCGTAGGCCTCATGCGGCCCGGCCGAGAACGCCAAAGACAAGAGACCCAGTGAAACGAACGATGCCGTGAGAACCAGCAGCCACTGAATGGCGGTGTAGAGCCGACGTCCTGCGACATAGAGAATAGGAACGAGCAGGCCAAAGACTGCCGCCCACGCCCCAAATCCCAAGAGATAAAACAACCCATCGGCCAGCCATGCCCCTACCCATCCGCAGGCATTCTCGATGGGCGCGTCGTTGAAGCGACGAGCAGTGCTGTCCGCGCTATTCCAACACCAGAGCGAGGCGAGCGCGTACGTCGACAGACTTGCGGTAGCAAGTGCCGACACCTCACCCCAACTTCGCGAGGAACCGATACTAGAGCCGACGTTCTTCTTGGATTTTGACACAGGCGCTCCTGCCGCAGATCATAGCACCCTTGACGTGTCACGCCATGACTTCGTGTATCTTCGAGATCTGCGTCCACGTGGTATTGGATACAAGAGTCTCTGGAGGGATCATGGGTCATCGAATCCTTGTGACGGGTGGCGCGGGATATGTTGGCTCCCACTGCGCAAAACTTCTGGTTTCAAAGGGATTTCACGTCACCACCCTCGACAACCTATCGCAGGGGCACGCAGAGGCGGCCAGCGGAGAGCTGGTGGTCGCCGATCTACGGGACCGTGCCGCAATCCATGCATTATTGGCGGAGGGCTTTGACGCGGTATTGCATTTCGCGGCGCGAATGAGCGTTGGCGAGTCCGTAGACGATCCGCTCGGATATTACGACGCCAATGTCGGCGGGACGCTGGTTCTCCTCGATGCGATGCGCACCCATGGGTGTTCACGTCTGGTGTTCAGCTCGACATGTGCCGTCTATGGTCGCCCCCCCGTCGTTCCAATCGCCGAGGACACCCCGTTTGCCCCGATCAGTCCCTACGGTGAGACCAAGGCCGCAGTCGAGCGCATCCTCCGAGACAGCCGCGCTGCAGGGATCCTCAATAGCATCAGCCTGCGATACTTTAACGCCGCAGGCGCATCTTCGGATGGCTCTCTCGGTGAGGCACACGACCCCGAGACACACTTGATCCCAATTGCCCTCGACGCCGCAGCGACCGGCCGCCAGATGAAGATCTTTGGGGAGGACTATCCCACCCGCGATGGCACATGCGTACGAGACTACGTACACGTGGAAGACCTCGCTGAGGCCCACTTCCTCGCCTTAAACCGTCTCCTTCAGGACCTACCGGGCGGTGCCTTTAATCTCGGATCAGGGACAGGCTACACGGTCAAAGAGGTTCTCGATGGTGTGGCAAGCGTCACAAACCTGCCCGTCGATCGCATCATTGCGCCCCGACGTGAGGGCGACCCACCGTCCTTGGTGAGTGATACCCGTCACACAGAACGCACACTAGGGTGGACAACGAAGAAAACGCTGAAGGTCATACTCGAAGATGCATGGCGATGGCATCAGCACCCACGGTTCGGGCCCCGTGCTCCGACGGAGGGAGCGCCCTAGAACGCCCCACTCGGCACCAGCAGATAGTCATCGCTTCCGAGCATGGGGTCCTCGTCCAAGCCGCGATTGATGCGCTGTACGTTGACCCGAACCTTCCCCCCATTCGACCGGCGGATCATGACCCGTCGCAGGTTGGCATAGTCATCAGGTCCACCTGCGAGCGCCAAGGCTTGGGTCACGGTCAAGCCCTCGATCAACGTTACGACGCCAGGCCGCTTGACCTCACCCTCGACGTACACCACCTCACCCGGCTCGAGCGTGACGGTAGAGCCAGGCGAAACCATGACCGGATCGATGGATGCCAAGGTGCCCATGTCGTAGGTGTTGGCCACGCCGTCGGGCGTCGTCACCTCGATCTGCACCACATTGTCGGCACTCGGGCCACCTGCCATGCTGATGACGTCGAGCAGTGTGGTCTGTCCCTCAAGGAAGACCGGCCCCTTCTTGTTGACCTCGCCCAAGACGTCCACTTTCTGGCTTCGGAACTTTGTGACCTTCACGGCCACCACGGGCGATACCAGGTACCCATCAGCGAAGGCCAGCGTGAGCTGTTCCGAGAGCTCTGCCGTATTGCGGCCGCAGACCTCGACCGCCCCAAGAAGCCCCACGCCTATCCGACAGCTGTCGTCGACGACCACTTCTCCGGTGAGCGCAGGTTCATCGTAGACCTTGACTTCAAGATGGTCACCCACGCCAATTCGGTATTCAGCTGCGACTGCCGTGGTTTGTGAGCCAAGCCACAAGGCCAACAACGCGACGTTCCTCATACCGATGTCCTCCCCAAGCGCGGGTTCTGCGAGCAGCCCGGCGACGCCGCCCCCACTGATGTCGAAACGGCAACGCGCTTCATCAGTAGGTCATATTGAGCATGATGTGCCCCTGCACATCGTCATACTCAACATCAGACACTTGGGACGCACGTTGATTCCACATCACACGTGGCGAGATCGACATCCATGGCAGGACTTCGATGTCAGAGCGTGCATCGACCGTCAGGAATACGTCGCGGCGCGCCGCGGACGTCTCACCTTTGTAGCCCTCAAAGCGAACACCCGCCTTGATGTTGGTCGTCACCATCGGTGCCCATCGCGAGTCAAGAACGGCGAGCACGTGGTTTTGCTCCACGTAGTTCACAAAGAAGCTGTCTTGGAAGTCTTTACGGTACATCGCGGTGAGGCGTTGCCCCCACTTCCGTTCTTCAAGGAATCCGAAGTCCGCTTCTGCCTTGAGCAAGACAAGCAAGGCATCGAGACCCTTCACATCCGCGTCAAAGCCTACCGAGGCCGGGTCAGCCTCGCCTGAATCCCGTCCGGCCTCTGCCGTCACCGATTCTGGGAGGTAGTTACCCCAACCGTAGCCAAGCATAGCAACCAACACAAGACGCTTCGTAAACCGACCACGAATGCCGGTCATCACCTTGACATGATCACTGTCTGGGAGGGCCAAGAAGTCCCCGTAGGTACCTGGTCCCGACATGGAACCGAAGGCATCACTCGTGCTCAGCCAATTGGACCGCCACCGGTGCTGCAAGTAGCTCGCTTCAATGACACCAGCGGTACGTGGGAAGAAGTTCCACTTTGCGTCAAAGGTGGCCCCATATGTGCTTCGCGAGTTGAACCCGCGCTGCGCGGACACGCCCGGAATCTGGTAGTTCTGCCAGTCGAGCCGACCACCTGCGGAGAAGACCAAATCTGGGCCCACACGGAAGTTGAGACGCAGACGGTTGTCCGTTCGCAGCTGGGTCAGCAGTGCACTGTTGAAAAAGGGATTGTCACTGTTCTGATTTCGGTTCACGACCGTCGACTTGAGGTCGAAGCCCACCACCGACTGACGAAGCGCGTCGAGGGAGATCCCCACACGGAAGTCATTGAAGCGGTCGAGATTAGACGTCCGGGTGGGTACGATGTACTTCCGCAACTCGTACTTGGCATCGAACTTGAACAGGAACTGCGGCGTCGCCGTCTTTAGACCGAGCTCAGGCGCGAGGTAGAGGTTCAACGCCGGAGTCACCCTATCGCGCGGCTGGCCCGTAATAAACTCACCCGCCGCAAGGTACGCATTAGAACGCCCCTCGAACCCCAGCGAGACACCAGGCACAATTGTGGTGGCTCCAAGCCGAATATGGTCACCTGCAGAGGCATAGGCGGACGAATCCATCGTGCTCGTTGCTATCAGCAACGCAGCACTCACCCATCCAGCCTGTCTCTTCAGAGAACTCATACCACCCCTGCGCTTGCGGCGCGTAACCCTTGCCCTAGTCCTAGGGCAACATCAGAACGGGCTTCCATCTGGTGGGTCAAAACCATAGTCCATGAGGTCAGAGGCAACTTCGCGGGTCTCATCCACTCCATCGGCCAAATCCCCATCGATCTTTACGCGCGTTTTCCCGTCCTGCGCCGAATCGCCCAACGCACATCGCTCGGCTTCAGCGTAGAGCTGGCGGCCCTTCTTTAGCGCAACCGCAATCTTACGGAACTCATGGTCAGCGCGCTCGCGTTGTCCATTTTGAAGTGCCGCTTTCATCGATGCTTGCGCGGCATCCCCCACTTGGGACAGGCTTTTCGCTGCCAAGTAATTGAACTGTACACACTCGCGGCCGCTCCCCTCAAGTCCAGGTGACGACTCAATCAGCTTGTCGAGCGACTTCACAATGGAACGCCCCTCTTCGGTGGCATCACGCGCAAAGACGAGCATTTCTTCGGGTGATGCTGACCCCACCCGCTCCACGGTCGTGGCAACCCCAGGGTCTTCTTGGGCGACAGCTAATGAGGCGGTCAGGAGGACCACCGCCGTCCAGACTGTTCGCTGCATGTGATTGCCTCCACGTTCCCTGATCACCTAGACCGGAACTCTACCGACCGTCAATATCTGCTGTAGGGTTTTCAACAAAAGCAAGCCGGATCAGCTGCGCCTGTGTGCTACTGCGGCTCGAAGACAAATGGCACCTTCGCATCACCATCATCGACGCCAGCGAACTTCCATCGTTTGACCTTGTTTACCATGCATCGTCCCATGGCCTCGTCACCCGTCGTGTTCTGCTCGATGAAGACATCGGCTGCCGCTTCACTGATGATCGACCAGGCGATGACCACACGGCCGGCAAGGTCTGGCTTGGCCTTGAGCGCTTGGTCGTAGCAGTGCTTGAGTTGCCCGCGGTAGCGGCGCACAACCTTGTTGACGCCCGAGCTCTCGCCGCCATCAAACTCTGGTTCCGAATACGAGACCTTACCCTCGGGCGCGGACACGGCTGGCCCAGGGCCTGCGCTCACCACGCCATCACCACCGCCCTTGCCGACACCGCCGATGTCACGGTCGCCCACTTCGCCCGAAGCAGAGCCAGAACGCATGCCAGAAGAGGACACGACTGCGCCGCCCTTGGCAGCCTCACGGAGCTTGGCCGCGAGGTCCTCGGAGCTGGCACCCGCCGCTGCATCAATGGACACGGTCCCACGACCTTCGCCGGTTGTACCAATCAGCTTTGTGAACAATGCTGATTCGGCCATCAGCTCCTTCTTCTGGGCTTCTAGCCGCTCTGCCCGCTGGGCCTCGGTCTCCTTGGGCTTGGCCTTCGGTGGCTCGACCGGCTTCTCCACGGGCTTCTCGGCTGCCACAGTCTCCTCGGACTTCTGTTCGTCCTTCTTGACCTCGTCCTTCTTGACCTCATCGGTCTTGGTCTCGGGTGCGTCAGGCTCGGGCGCAGCAATCTGAATCTGTGCGAAGCGGTCTGGGATGTCCTCCAAGCTGGGCTCGGGCAGCTCGGTATTCCACACCACGGCCACAAAAAGCACCGCGAGCGCGGTCCACATCCCAAGGAAGCCGAGAAGGATCGGATCGTCATCGTCGAGGAGACGGGGCCGAAAGTCCATCGCTTCGAATGGCTTGACGGCCTGCACCGGAGGCGGCGCGACAAACTGAAAGAGCACCGTGACCGGTGCGATCGACAGCTTGCCCTTGTCCTGCTCAGTCAGCGGCAACATCCATGCATCGCCTGACTGTTCGACGGCTGGGTCTTTTCGGAACTTCTCGAGGCCTACTGGCGCACCACCGGAGCTGACCTTGCCCCGCATCCGCTCATTGAACCGCAGCGCGTAGTGATTGTCCCGCCACTCAAAAAGCAAGAACTCGGGCGACTGCAACTTGGTCTTTGGAAAGACGAAGGTGTTGTTCTCGCCTTCGCCTACGGTGACGGACTCACCGGCCTTGACGAGTTGCTCCTGGACGATCTTACCGTCCTGGATGATCCCGATGCGAAGCACCTTTGCTTGACGAGTCGGTGAGGCCATGAATTCGAGTCTCCCGGGGGTGACTTAGGATGATGCGGTGCGGTTTCCAGATGCTTGCTCGCGGTCAGTCAACTGACCGTGACCTGTACAGTCGGGTTCCCTACACCTTGTTCATCGGACGCAGAGCGCCGGACCTGAGCCATTCCCTCCCCTTTTTACGATAGTCCGTCATCACGGACTCTGCCACGCCACAATGACGACTAAAGGCCGATGATCGGAGTACTGATATAGAGAGTTCAAAGTCTCGGAACAAGCGGCACATCCACGTCTGGCCATTCTAGGAAGGCAAAAAAAAACCCGGCCGAGGCCGGGTGTTGCTGACGCGAAGGAAAAGGATCAGCCGGAACCCTTGATGACAACGAACCGGAACTTACCGAACTGGGCCTGTCCTGCGGTGAACATCACCTGACGAATGACGTTGAATGGGAGACGCTTGTCGCACTGCAACAGCACCTCGCCTTGGAAGTCAAACGTGTCATCACCCGCCGACTCTCCCTGACGCTTGGACGTATCGGCTTTTTGCGTGAGCCTCTCATGAAGCTTGGAGATGAGCGGTCCGCGCATGTCAGCTTCGGGTATTGCCACATACGGGTTGCCGGACGCCTCATCGATGCGCTCCTCGAGCGTGAGCACGGGCTCACCATCGACGAGGAGGTCGCGCTGCGAAATGACCACGTTCACTGCAAGCTTCGGTGCCTTGAGTGCACTCGAAACCGGCAGCTGGAGGTCATCCGATGGCGCCACACCGATGTCTTCGGTGGAGTAGCTCTTGAGGAGGAACACGAGGATGATCGTCATCATGTCCATCATGGACGTGATGTTAAGTTCCTCACTGCCTGACCCGCGACGGGATGCTTTCTTCTTACCCATGGGTAGCTCCTACTCTGCGCCGCCCGCGAGCACGACGAATGGGAAGAGCTCGCGCGCCTTTCCATCCTCTTTGTCCTCGGGGTCTTCTCGGGTTGCGTCCATGGTATAGACGAGGGTCTCATAGTCGGTCATCGGCGATGGTACGAAGACCACGTTGGGCTCGTCCGGGTACCGATCTTTCACGAGCGCCAAGCGCCGCGTGAGTTCCTTGTAGTCGTACGCTTCTGGTGACGCGCACTGTGCATCAAGGCACGCGATCTGCGGACCGTTGACTTCATCGTCTTTCGGCAACACCTTGTCGGCGCCGGAGATCGTGAACCCAACGTCCGTGATCAGCAACGACAGACTCAGCTTGTCTTCGTCAGGCTCCTCTTCGACCTCTTGCGGCTCGCCGATGGCGGGTGCGCTTGAGTCGATCACCGCGAGACTGACGAACTGCGCGCTCATCAGAAGAAACGGGATGAGGATGGTGACGAGGTTCATGACGGGGACAAGGTCGAGTCCCTTCTCCTCGATTTCGCGGCGCTTACGCATTCGCTTTCTCCATCGTCCAGTTGGGGACCATGAGCCCTCGACAGCGTCGAAGGCTCATCGGCCATCAGCCCTCTGCGGCCTCTGCCTTCGGGGACCGACGGGAGACGAGAAGGTTGACGGTCTTGAGGCCGAACTGGTCGACATCGTCGAGGATCGCGTTGGCCTTGGCCTGGATGATGGACTGCATGACCATGGTCGGGATTGCGACAATCAGACCACCAGCAGTGGTGAACATAGCGACCGAGATACCCTGTGCGAGAAGCACCTGCTTGGTCTCGGCAGAAGCCTTGGCCACGGCGTCAAAGGACTGAATCAGACCCATGATGGTACCGAGAAGGCCGGTCAACGTTGCAACGTTCGCCAACATGGAAAGGTACGCGATGCGCTTGTTGATGGTAGGGCCAACGGCGAGCGTGGCCTCATCGACAGCGTTCTCAATCTCTTTCTCGGACATGTTTGCCCGGGTAAGGCCAGCCTTGACGACCTTCGGAAGTGCAGCGTGTGCTTCCTGGTTGCAGGTCTTGATGGCCCGGTCGATGTTGTTGGCGAGCACCAGCTTCTGGATCTGGCCCATGAACGCCGTGCTGTTGATGTTGGCGCGGAAGAACACGTAGAACATGCGCTCGAAGCCAATACCAAGGGCGACAACGCCGACTGCGAGGATGATGTACATAAACTCACCACCCTCTTTAAACATACGAATCGGATCAATCATTTTCCGTTCCTCCGAAAGTTCGAATGGGCTGACCGCCCTAAAATCAATGAACGCGGTCAGGTAACCCCATGCGCGGTCAGTGGAGACATTAGTCTGGTTCTGTTGGAATTCCGAGTGTTCGATTGTGAGGAACCCGTCAGGGGTGCAGCAAAAACAACCCATCGAGATTTTCTCGGTTCAATCTTCCTTTCTGAATCAGCTGTTCGACGGCCTTTTCCGGGACGTCTCGGCTTCTGCCGTAACCTCGTTACAAACCTGTCACAAGCGTCAAAACGGCTCTTCTTTGAGCACCTCGATGATCCGAGGCAGGAAACTCTCCTTCAGCTCAAGCTCGAAGCCTTTTTGTAGGTTCTCACGCTGAATCATGACTTCGACTTCTGGCCGTTGGACCTCGCCTTCAATCACAAAGCCATTGTCGTAAACCAAATCATCCGAGGCCTCACCGTCCTGCGCCCATGCCGTAGCGCTCATGAGCGTGACCCCCATCAGGACTCGGACCCGTTGCATCGTCATTCCCCAGCCCCCTCGGACGTGTCATCCGGTGCAGATTCTCGGAGTGCAGCCTCGCGCGCCTTGCGGTCCGCTTCACGCTTGCGCTTCGCTTCCTCACGCTTGCGGCGTTTTTCTGCCCGCTCCTGTTCTTTTGTGACCGCCGCGATGTAGTCCTGCGCAAGCGCTACCTCTGCGCCGCCGGCAACGAGGTAGTCTTCAAAGGCACGAATCGCCGCATCGTAGTCCTTGATATAGTCCCCTAGAAGCACGCCGAGGTTGAACAGCGGCTCGGGAGACGACGGGGAGAGCTCTTGGGCCTTTTCATAGGCGGCCCGTGCTTTCTCGAGTTCCCCGGTCCCTCTGTATCCGACGCCAAGATCCAACAAGAGCGCAGCATTGGTAGGGTCGGCGATAGCGGCCTCTTCGAGGAGCGGCACGACCTCGGTATAGTTGTGATCAATGAGGTGAAGCCGCGCGAGGTAGACCCGTGCCGGAACGTAGGACGGGTCGAACGCCACGGCGTTTTCGATCTTGCGGCGGGCCTCATCCGTGTACCCCTGCTGATACAGGGTCCAACCCAAGTTGGCCTGAATTTCGGCGTCGGACTCCGCCCCTGGAATGGTGGAAGCCTTCTCAAAGACAAACCGCGCGAGGCCAAAGTCACCGAGCTCGAGGTAGGCGAGCCCCATTTCGTTGAAGACCGCAAGGCTGTCGCTATTGACGCGTAGCGCTTGTTTACCCGCCGCAATCGCCGCATCGAGCTCACCGCTCTTCCTCAAGAGTGAGACGAGTGCGACGTGGAGTTCCATGTTGTCGGCATTGACTTCAATGCCCCGTCGCAGACGACGAACGGCAGTGGCTTCGTCACCCAGAGCCAGCTCCGTGAGCGCGAGGTACTGCCACGCAAGGGCATCGGCTGGTGTGTCCCGTGTCAGCGCAATGAACACGTCCGACGCGTCGTACCACTCTTCAAGCTTGTAGTGAACCACGCCGAGATTGAAGCGCGCGTCCGTCAGCGTGTCATCCTTTGCGATCAACTGCTTTAGCTCGCGTCGAAGTTCGCGAAGTGCAGCGTCCGAATCGGCCGACTTCAATCGCACCACGACATCCTGGTACAAGTCCACCGTCGAAGGCTCATCGACGCCCTCGAATGACGCTGGTTCAGGCGCTGTCGCCTCTGCGGCGACCGGTGCTGGGTCTGGGGTCTTGGTCTTGCATGCCATCGCGCCCCAAAGACAGAGGGCCATGCACAGGCGTGCGCTGCTCATGGTGCGCCTCCGTTGTCTTGGGAGCTCTCCGACTCGGAGGCCTCCGAGGCGCCCGTCTCGGCTTCAGCAGACGATGGCGCCGATGCCGTCACTGCGGGTGCTGCAAAGCGATAGTCGACCTCGAAGGGCTGAGACGCATTGACAGGACCAAGGACCTCTTGCTTGACCGCAGGAAAATCCGATGGACGCATCTTGTTCAACGACGACTGGGCCTCATCGATCCATGCGCTGTGCTTGCCATACTGCTGGCCGAGTTCGATGACTTGCTTGAAGACCTCGATGGCCGCGTCCTCTTCTGCATAGAACTCTGGGTAGAGATTCTCCTCCAGCGCCTCCCAATACGCATCGAGCAGCTCGTCCGGCGTGTTGGCGGGTGGCTCGATGGAGAGTCCCAAGTTGGAGCGATGACGCACCACATCCGCGAGCAGGTAGTTGGTCGCCGTGATGAACTCAAAGGAAAGATACCGATCGTTGAACGCCTTGATTGCCGTCTGGAACGCTCCGATCTCGTCACGCATGAGAAGCAGGAGGTCCGCGTCTTTTGCTTCGTCTCGGCTCAGCGCGTAGCCCATAAGCCGGTCGTACTCGGCATCGATCTCCCGAAATGCGATTTCGGCAGCCGCATCTCGTCCTCGGGGACCGACCTCCGCTCCCACATCGACGAGCTCGTCGAAGAGCGCAACCAGCGCCTGCTCTTCCCGTTCGACGGTCCTTGCGTTGCCACCCTTCGCGATCAGCTTGACCAATCGAAGCTGTGCTTCCATCGCCCGTGCCGGCGATGTGGTGCCATATTGCTTCAGGTAGCCCCGGTAGAACTTAATGGCCCGAGCTTCGTCGAAGGCCTCATATTGTTCGCCCGCACGGAAATGAGTCTCCTCACGGTCCAGCGTATCGGGAAACGCCTTCGCGTAGCGCTCAAATCCCGCAGCCGCACCGGGATGATCCCCCAAACCGACCCGCAGAAACGCGGCGTTGTACACGGCATTAGCTGCATCAACGTTATCAGGGAACTCCCGAACGAGCCCTTCATAATAGGCGATGGCTTGTTCGAATTCGAACACCTGCTCATAGTTTGCGGCGATTCGGAAGTAGAACTGCTCGGCTTCGGGGTGGCTTGGGTATTCGCGGAGGAAGCGTTCGTAGAGGTCATTGGCCTCAAGGGAACGCCCAAGCCTGTCGTAGTTTGCCGCCGCACTAAGCAGCGCATCCGGGACACTTGGACTCTCCGGGAATTCCTCCACGAACGCGAGGTACCCTTCGATGGCGTCGCTGTATTCACCCGCCTTCGCGGATTCTTGTGCGAGGAGGTAGGTTGCCTTCTCCAGCTGGTCCTGAAACACCAAGCGACGGTCCGCGTCGTCGGAACCCGCAGGTCCGAGACTCATTCGGAGGAACTGCTTCGTATACGCACGGACCTGTGCGAGGTCATTTTCCTCGGTGTACGAGTCGACAATCAGCGAGGCCGCAAAGCTCGCCTCGAGAGACTCGGGTGCGCGCTGAATGACCTCGAGCAAGCGAGGGCGAGCCTCCTCAAACCGGTTGGCGTAGTAGAGTACCTGGCCGGTCACATAGAGTGCTGATGTACCGTTCTTTTCTGCAAAGTCCGCACCAGGCACACCATCGGTGGGCGGGCCCCAGCTTCGGCTGTTGAGGCGATCGACGGCGGCGATGAAGGTCTGCTGCTCGGGGGCCAATCCGAAGACCTCCCGCGTACCTTCACCTTTCTTCTTGACGGTGGACTCCACCGGAGCCTCCGCCCATCGCTCATTGGGTGGCCCGACGGCAGCGTCCATGGCCCGACGGCTCAACACCGTGAGAAACACGACTGCACCATCACCAAACTGATGGAACTCGGATGTCCCCAGCAGATCGTCGTACTCTGCGGTCGCCTCTTCGATACGCCCAGCCTGCTGCAACGCGTTGGCCATGTACCACTGGTTCTCGTAGTACCCGTCAGAGATCGGGAACTTATCGAGGTATTCCCGATACTTGTCTGCCGCGGCAGCATAGAGTTGAATGTCGTTCGCTTCGCGGGCCCGGAGATTGAGCTCGATAGCCACATCCAGCAGGGAGGACTCGATGTACTTCCGCGCATTGGCGAGGGCTTCGGGGTTGTTCCGATTGGCCCTCGCCCACTCGGAGTCGTCCGCATACCGCTCCGTCAAGTCGAGTCGGGCTTGGCCCGCAGCCACCGGGTCGGCGTTGTACCCCGTCATCAGGAGACGCACGATCTCATTCTGAAAGTCGGGCCCCTCGGGCCTAAACTGAAACCGGGTCTCGCTCTGGAGATGAGCATAGATCGGCAGCGCGTCTTCGGGACGCGCGTATTCCACCAAGATCTCTGCCAATTTGACCAGCACATCCCATTCGTAGGGTCGTTGCTCCCCCAACGAGGCGAAGTACTTGGTCGCAATGTCTAGGGGAGACTCGCCGTCGTAATCGGAGAGGTCAGCGATCGACAGCGCGAGGTTCTCGATCGCCTCTGGCGCAAAGTTGCTGGGTCGACCCGAATCACGGCGAAGCTGCTCGGACTTATCGAGGAGCTCGACAAACAGCGCCATCGAGACTTCGTAGTTCGAGAGCTTGTACTGCCCCCAGGCGAGCTTGTAGAGCGCCCGAGAATAGTACTTCCCGTCCGAGCCACGGTCGACGACATGCTGGAACTCTGGAATGGCAGAATCGAAGTCGTTGTCTTCGAAGTAGTACTCTCCGAGCACAAGATGCGCAGCGTCCGCAAACTCGGAGTCTGGTCGCGCAGCGATGAGTTCTTCAAACGTCGCCTTCGCCTCCGCCCGATCCCATTGAGCAGACACATCTTCGTGGTAGCAAAAGGCCAGCAGATAGTAGGCATAATCGAGGAGTTCATACGCCTCGTCATCGGGAAGGCCGACATTGTACGTGACAATGTCGCGAAGCAGCGCCACGACGCGCTGGAAATCGGCCTTGGGGTCGCCCCGGGACTCCAGCTCTTCGAGTTCGAGGAGCGCAGCATCTGCGGCCGCAAAGTCCTTCGCAGCTTCGGCAGCAGCCACCCGCTCAGTCGCCTCATCCAACAGGCGGAAATAACGTGTCGCCGCGGCTTGCTGGTCTTCTTCTGCTCGCTTGTAGTACAGCTCTGCAAGGCGGAGCCTCACCTCATTGGCTGCACTCGACGTCGCATACGATTGCAAAAACGCCTCAAATCGTTCCACTGCCAACGCGCGCTGATTCTGCTCCTCGTCGGACAGACTGGAAATGAGCGCCTCGTATCCCAAGGTGAGACGACGACGCTCCTCTGCCTCGCGACGTGCCACAAAGGACCGCGTGTCGCGCTCAAATTCCTCGGCCCTCAATTTGAACCGTTCGTGTACATCTCTGTAGGCCTCAACCTCATCGGGAATATGACCCGAGAGCCGCTCGACGGCTGGGCGTACGGTGTTGTCATCGGTGCCTTCGTCGGCAAGTGCCTCCAGAGACACCCCCAACAGCGCACAAACCAGAACGAGTTGCGGCATAGAAGACCTCATTGGCCCAACTTCTGTTCGAGAACTTGGAATCGTCGATCGACATCGGACAGGAGATCGGCCCGCTCTTGGTTGGTCTCCGCGAGTTGCTCCCCAACGCGTAGCCATTGCGACCAGTAGACGTTCACGACACCCATGTCGGCACCCAACACGGACTGTTCAAAGAAGCTCTGAAGTTCTCTAAAGCTTGCCAGCGTCAACGCCTCGGCGACCTGTTGCGCCTCGATCGTGACATCATCTAGGTCGACGACCTGCTGTGCCACGGCTTGGTCCTCGCGGTCGATGCGCCCTCGGATGCGATAGAGCTCATTGGACTCGGTCTGGGATAGCGTCTGTTGAATGCGCTGCAGGCGCTCGACGGTCCGGCTTGCCGATGCGTAGATGGCATCGAAGCGCTGTGCCATGGTGTCCAGCCGCGGATCTACACCCGCCACACCACGCAAGGTGGCGAGCTCGGACGTGGTTTGCTCAATGCCGTCCAACAGTTGGACCAACGCTCGAGCTTGCTCTTGCTCGAGTTTATCCAGCAGCACCCCTACACCATCGTCACCTTGCGGCTCGGCCGCAAGGTCTTGGTCGATGCGCTCGAGACGCGCGGCGAGGGCAGCAGCCCGCGCATCATCACCCCGGTCAAGTGCGGCTTCTCGCTCCTCAGCCAGCTCGTCGCGTCGGTCCGTGAGCTGCGAACTGCGTTCTTCCGCTTCTGCCAACTGCGCGTCGCGGTCAGAGATCGCAAACCCAACCGAACGTGCCGACGTGACCACGTCCACTGCGATCTCATCGAGTGAGATCCGCCGGGACGCGATGCCGTCAAGCTGTCCATCGACCTTGCCGTCGCCCACCTCACGAAGCCAGGCATCCTCTGCACGAAGCACCCCAAGATGCTGGCTCAACGTGTCGGCCATGGCGAGCGCCAACTCGTAGCGAATCCCCTCAAACGAGCCGAGTCCAGTGGCCTCACCGAGTGCAAGCTTCAGCTCATCAAGAAGAACCTGTGACTCTCGGATGACGGAGAGTTGGCGGCCAAGCTCACTGTCCACTGCGACCGCGCGCGCCATCTCGTCATCGGCCATCATCATGGAGACGGCGTAGGCTGGCAGGTCGTTTGAGCTGGAGTACCGGTTGTTGTAGAGCTCCGCCACGCGCTCGAACGTTCCACCGCGGCGATCGCCATCGCGAACCATGCGTGCGATGCGGTCTCGAACCGGCGCATACTCGGCAATCACCTCTTCGTACCGCGTCAGGGCAGAGTCGTACTCCACTTCTTGGAAGTGCAGGTGCCCCTGATTGAGCTTCAGCTCGGCCGCGTATTCGTGCTCGGGATAGGCAAGTAGGAAGATCTCCACAGCCCGCAGTGCTTGCTGGTAGTCCTCTTGTTTGATGAAGGTCCACACGATCTCGTGCAGCTTATCGGCAAGGTAGTCGCTGTCTCCGCCGACCTGACTGTAGGCGAGTGCAGCCTCATCGAACTCACCGAGTTCGTAGTGAATCCGCCCGAGCGCGAGCATCGAGAGGTCGAGCACCTTCCGATCACTGTCGGATGTGACACCACGAACGGTCAATGGCTCAAACACGGTCAGCGCTTCTCGCAACCGTGCATCATCAGGCCGTTCGATGGCCTCCGCCACAAGCATCGCACCGATGAAATATTGCGCACGCGCGTAGTATTCACTGGATTCGCCGAGACTCTGAAAGTACTCGCGGGCCTTCTGAAACTCACCGCGCGTATGGAATGCCTTACCCACACTGTAGGTGATCAGTTCGGAGGGCTGTACGCGACCCGAGAGAATCTCTTCACGGAACAAGACATCGAACGCCTCGGCATTTCCGACGCGCGCATACAGCTCAAGGAGCCGGCGAACCGCATCGCTCCGAAACGGATGCCCATCGTCTTCTGCGATGATGAGCAATGACTCTTCCGCGAGCTCATTGTTGCCCATCAACATGAGTGAATCTGCAAGGTACCACTCGGCATCGCGGTGCAGCCCCGTATCTCCGAGCACACCTGTCGCCACGAGGGCAAAGAAAGACTCCGCCGCCCGCTCGTATTCGCTGAGAAGGTAGAAATATACCGCGTCTTGATAGCGCTGAATGGCCTGCTCGGCGTTGATGAAGCCCTGCCCAGGCGCGACACGACGCTCGAGTGATGTCGCACGCGTCTGCAGCGCTCCGATGGCGCGCTCCGCCGACTCCAGCTCACGCCCCACTTCCGCTAGAACCACATCGGGCGCCGCCTCGGCGATGGACATGCCACGAGGAACCGTCAGGGTTGCTAGCCCGACCATCGCTACTCGGAGCGTGATGTGGCGAAAGAGACGAGGTGTCACGTCACTCTCCCTTCAGCTGCTCTGCGCGCTCTTCATACTGAACATTCAGCCGATCGACGAACGCCCTCCGAACGCCTCCCTTGGTATTGGCGAGGACCCGCAGGGTAGACAGCTTGCCATCTTCGACCTCAAAGCTGTACGAGCTTTGTACCTTAAACTGATAACCGTCGAGATAACTGAAGAGACCGAAGCCGTTTCCTCGCACCACCATGTTGACCTGCAGGGTGTGGGTGCCTGGCGCCACCGTCTGCTCACGGATCTTGATCTCTTTGACCCCGGCCAACGACCCACTTGGGTCGACCTTGCTGTAGATGTTCTTGCCGTCCAGAAAGTATTGAACAGACTCGAGGGAAAACGCGGCACCGAGCTTGTTCACATGCCAGATGGCTACGCGTGACCCCAACGTCGACCCTTCGATCACGAGTTCCTTCAATAACTGAAGGGTGGCCTTCGACCGAAACACCCGCTCTTTCAGATTGTGAACGGACTCCTCTACCGTACGCAGCTCCCGTAGATACTCCCCACTCATCTTCTGCTCGCCCGGCTCCTCACCGGTAGGCTGTCGTCCGCTAGGATCCATCTCTTCGATGGCTGGAGCGGACCCTGGAGCCTCCTGCGCGAGCGCAGGTGTCGTACCCATGCCAATCAGCATGAGAACCATGGCAAACAGGACATGTCGGTTCATAAACACTCCGGCCTTGAGGCGCGCGCTACGTCCCATACCTATCGTCGGATGGTACCGGTACGCAATAAAGCCTAATCTGTGCGACGTCGCGCGCTTCACCTGTCGATCTTCGTCTATCACTTGGTTTCACCGCCATGACCGTCCATCAACCATATCGAGAGAAAGCGGTCTTGAAGGTCTTTGACCCGACTCAATCGCCCAGCGATGTCGTTGACGAGGATGCTGTATGCCAGCGTTTCACCCGATGCCGTTTGAAGTACACCCGCGAGGCAGTGAACGCCATCAAGCGTACCCGTTTTTCCGCGGAGCGCGCCCGCGTGGTCTCTCATGCGCTTCCGTAGTGTGCCATCTACGCCCGCAATCGCCATTGAAGCCACAAATTCTGGCCCCGCCTGCCAATTCCTGACCATGTCGCGAATCACTGCGGTCAACAGGTGCGGTGGCATCATGGTTTCGCGAGAGAGACCGCTACCATTTTTCATGCGGTACGCATCGGCCGAGAATCCCAATTTCGCTAGGTATGCCTCAACGGCGACCAACCCTTGTTCATTGCTGCCCTCACCGCTGGTCTCGGCTCCCAACGTCCGCAACACCATCTCTGCCATGAAATTGCTGCTGTACTTGTTGGTGTCCATCAGGACACTCGCGAGCGGTGGGCTGTAGATCACCCGAAGACGTTCCGCGTCCGCCGGTACGCTCGCTCGCCGAAGCTCTCCGGTGACATTCATCCCCTGCTGACGCCGCAAGTCATCGAAGACCTGCATGAACACCGCAGTCGGGTCGTGTACAGCACGTCGAATCCGAACGGTGTCACCATTCACCGGGATCGATCCGCTCAGCACGAAGTTCAGCGTACGTCCATTGACCTCCCGCACCACATCAATATCTCGCCGTCGTCCCTGCACATCCGTGACGACCTGATTGTCCCAACGAATCGCTGAACCGTAGGGAGCCTCGGGCTCTACCGTGGCCGCCTTACCAGGCTCGGTACCCGGCCGTACCACGAGGGTAACCGTTCCAAAATCTAGGCCCAACGCTCCGATACTGGGAAAATAGCTCGGGCCATCGGCCAAGTCTCGCGGCTTGGTCCAGCCTGGGATCTGGGGGTCGCCAGAAAATCGACTGTCATCAAAGATGATGTCGCCATCGATCGATGCGATACCGTCGCGTCGCAGGTCTCCCAGCAAGCGCCAGATCCGTTCTTGAACCAGCGTCGGATCCCCTCCACCGCGCACATAGAGGTCGCCCTTGAGCGTCCCATCCACCACATCACCCGTAGACCACACCTCGGTCACGAAGGTAAAGCTGGGCCCTAGGGAATCGAGCGCCGCTGCGGCGGTGACTAGCTTCGCTGCACTGGCCGGCACCCGCAGCTCGTCGGCGTTGGACTCAAACAGAACCTCACCGTCGCTGACGCGAATCACGGAGACACCCATGTCTTGTGCTGCCCACGCCGGATCGTTCGTGAGTTCATCGAGGAGCTCTTTCGTGGCCTCGTGCGGCGTATCGGCCGCAACGGCCGTCCCCATGATGCTCCACACAACCAAGACCCACGCAGCGATGCCACGAGGAATTCGGTCTGCATTGAACAGCATGGCCCCCCCCTGCTTCCACACCCTTGCGCCTAGCCATCCCACGGCATCCGTCAAGGATGGGACCCCTGACCGCGTTAGCCTGTGCCCGAGGGGTTGATGATGATGTGGCACCAGATCTTCATGATGATCGCGTTCGCCCAAGAACCCACCGTGTCCACCTCGGCAGTGTCGGTCCGACCGGCTGCAGCCATCGCTGCGGAGTCCAGCTCGGCGGCACTCTATGTCAACCCTGCGAATCTATCCTATAACCCTGGTTTCCGATGGGGCGTGTTCGCGGCTGGCGATCTGAATGCGTCCCACCCCCTCACGGTTGTTGGAACGGCCGGAATTGGTGGGCTCCAAGCCGGCCTCCGTTACGTACGGCGCTTCGATGCTGCCACGGACTGGCAGCTCTCCCTCGGGAGCACACTCAAGCTTCCGAAGCGACTGTCGATCGGGGGTTCCGTACATTGGAACCTTCTCTACGGCGCCGACAATGTGCTCGCATGGGACGGCGCCTTGTCTTGGCGTCCACTGCCATGGTTCGGCATGTCTGTCGTGTCGCGAAACGTGGGCAACCCGCAGCCATCTGGACAGCTCATTCCGGAAACAGGTGTGGGCGTCGCCATGCGGCCGGTCCACGATCGAATTGTCTTGGGTGTGGACGTGCTCTATCGACCTACCATCGAGCCAGAGACCGTGGGCCGAGTGTCAGCCGCGCTTGCGCCGACGCAAGGATTCCGTATCCGAACCTCACTCGACACGAGCCTTCAGTGGGGCCTCGGCATTGAGGTGGGTCTCGGCGGCCCCACACTCGGACTCCACAGTCGATTCGACGGGCTCGACAGTCGCCCCTCGCTCCATCTGTACGCCCTCAACGACCCCCAGCGGGAACATATCGCTCCAAGCAACCGTCGAGTGGCCCAGGTTGTCTTCGATGCATCTCCCCCGAACACACCCCGGCAGCTACCCTTTGGGCCTTCCGTCACATCGTGGCATGACACCCTCGACAGCCTTGAACACGCAGGCTCGGAAGGGGCTGGCGTTTTGCTGACCTTCGACGGCATGGAGCTCTCGTGGCCTCGCTGGGAAGAACTTCGGTTGTCCATCGAGCACGCACGTGAGGGCGGCGCTTCCGTGGTCGCATACCTTGGACGAGACGCCTCGGAAGGCGCCCTCTACGCAGCCACCGGCGCCGATCATATTCTCGCCCACCCCACCGCCACGCTGTGGCTGACCGGACCGCATACGGATCTGGTCCACTGGCATGGTGCCCTTGAGGGCCTTGGGATCACCACACAGGTCCTGCGGCGCGGCGACTACAAGGCTGCGGCAGAGCCCATGAGCCAAGTCCGTCCTTCAGACCAACAGTTGGAGCAGACCCAAACCTGGGTTGACCAACGGTTTGATGCGCTCGTTGATGGCCTCGCCACGGGCCGAACTCGGTCCGTCGACGTGGCGAGCGCGTGGGTGAATCACGGCCCGTGGACCGCCGCAGACGCTCTCAAGGCAGGCCTGATCGACCAAACCGTCTATCCGGACGAGCTCAACGCAGCCGCAGAGGCGCTGTTTGGCGTCAAGCCACGGTGGTTCGAGCTTCCCCCCACCAACCTGCGGGGTTCCGCGTGGGAACCGCCCGCACAGATCGCGTTGATCCATGCAGAAGGCGTCATCGTCGAGTCGTCGCCCAGCCTCCGCCTCCCGGGCTCGTCGTTCACCAGCGCCGAGGAGTTGGTGCGTCAGCTCGACGCGGCGGCCTCGGATATCGCGATTCGCGCCGTGGTTCTGCGTGTAGACAGTCCGGGCGGATCAGCGTTCGCCTCCGAAGAAATCTGGCGCGCCGTAGGCCATGTCAAGCGCGCCGGAAAGCCCGTCGTGGTCTCCATGGGCAGTGTCGCTGCCAGCGGCGGGTACTACATCGCAAGCCATGCCGACAGTATTTGGGCCATGCCGAACACCCTTACGGGCAGCATTGGCGTCATCGCCACGCGGATGAGCCCACTCCCCCTCCTCGAAGATCTCGGGGTGACCCAAACCCCAGTAGGACGTGGGAACATGTCTTCTCTGAGCGGGGGCCTCGCCCCTTGGAGCGTGGCGGAAGCCTCCCATCTCGATGGCATCATCGGCCAGACCTATGCGGTGTTTCTGGAACGCGTCGCCGAGGGTCGAGGGATGGATATGGACCGGGTCGCCACGCTCGCTGGTGGTAGGGTCTGGACAGGCCGGGATGCCAAAACCCACGGACTCGTCGACCATCTCGGGAGCTTGACCGATGCCATCAGCGAGGCGCGCATCCTGGCCAACGTCTCCCCGGGCGTGGAGATCGAAGTGTTGCAATTTCGACGTCGGCCACGCCTCGATGAACTGCTCCTCCCCTCCCCGCTTGCCGGCCTCACCACACGCTTTATGGGCCTCCCCCAGGCAGGGCTCGTGTTGCCCGAGCTCGACCGGGTGGTGGCGTCAGCCTTGACATGGTCCGTCATTCGGCGGGACAACGGTGTCCTCTGGATGATCGACCCCACACTTCCCACCACGGGTACACGGTGAAGACTGCTCCACGAATTCTCGTCGTTGATGATGAACGCGCTGTTCGGACCATGCTGCGCGTCAGCCTGAAGAAGGCTGGCATGGTAGTCAGCAGCGCCACGAACGTTGAGGAAGCGCTCGAGCTGTTGCGCGTCCAGACCTTCGACCTCATTCTGACTGACGTCAATATGCCCGGCTCTTCCGGACTGGAGTTGCTGAAGCGCGTGAAGGTGCGCTGGCCCGATATCGCTGTCGTCGTGATGACCGGTAAAGGGAGCATCACAGACGCCGTCGCGGCCGTGCAAGGTGGAGCCGCCGACTACCTTGTGAAGCCCGTCGCTCGTGATGCGCTCCTCTTGCACCTCGAGCGGGCACTTCAGCGGCAACAGCTTCAAGCGCGTGTGGACGAGCTCGAGCAGGTCGTCGACGACCGCTTCGGGTTCGATGGCTTGGTTGGTCAGTCTCCCGCGATGCTCAAGATGACCGAGACCATCGCCGCCGTGGCGGACGCTGCTGCCCCCGTCCTCTTGCAAGGTGAGACGGGGACCGGAAAGGAGCTCCTCGCTCACGCCCTACACTACCGGAGTCCAAGGAGAAAACTCCCATTTGTGCGTGTCAACTGCGCAGCACTGGCGGAGTCCATTCTCGAAAGCGAGCTGTTCGGGCACGAGAAGGGTGCGTTTACGGGTGCCATCAAACAGCGCATCGGTAAGTTCGAAGCAGCGGATGGAGGCACGCTGTTCCTGGATGAAGTGGGCGAGCTCTCGGCCGCCACACAAGCCAAGCTGTTGCGGGTCCTCGAGTCCGGCGAGTTTCAACGCGTCGGAGGCAATCAGACCGTGCGTGTCGATGTACGCGTGGTCTCTGCCACCAATCGCCACCTCGAGCATGAAGTGGAACAAGGGACGTTTCGACGAGACCTCTTCTATCGCTTGAATGTCGTCACGTTGAAGGTTCCTGCGTTGCGGGAGCGCCTCGAGGACCTGCCCTTATTGGTCGACCACTTTCTCGCTGGTCTCTCGACCGACACGCCACTGCGCATCTCGGAGCAGAACCTTCGCGAACTCCGAGGCTACACATGGCCCGGAAATATCCGAGAACTTCGTCATCTGATCGAGCAAGCCGTGCTGCTCAATCGTGATGGTGACCACGTCGTGGTCACGCCCCCGTTCCTGAATGCCCCCCCTTCCACATCGGCGGTGACCTCGCGTCCACGGGTGGCGGCGCCGCATGCGCCAGCGGCAGACCCAAACCTCCCACTTCGCGAGTCCCTCGCAGAGTTTGAGAGAGCCTTGATCCTCGCAGCACTCGACGCGAGCGGCGGAACACAGGCCAAAGCGGCGGCCGCTCTCGGCATCAGCACCTCGAACCTGAGCTACCGGATGAAGAGACTCGGCATCGCCCGTGAGCGGGTCGTCTTCAAGTAGCGCGGGTGGTGGCCAGAGAGGGAATCGAACCCCCGACACGGGGATTTTCAATCCCCTGCTCTACCAACTGAGCTATCTGGCCTCACGCTTACGCGCCCCCGCGCTTAACGGTGAAGGGATGCAGCGTCAATGGCTCATCCGTTGTTCTTGTAGGGGTGCGCGGCCGAGCCTAGTCTAGGCCGGGTTCAAGCCGGACTACCACATCTCCGCAGACGGTACATTGACACCCGAGACGTTGGCCGGAGGCGTCGAGAAAGGGCTCTTCTTCATCGAGGAGCGGGCTCAGGCCACGGGGATCGGACACACAGAGGATCCTGCACGCCGCACACGCCGCGAATCCTCCACAATCGGACCCCATGGGGACATCGTGTGCCTCACAGAGGTCGAGGAGGTCGCGTCCCTCTTCGACATCAAACGTACCGAAGCCTTCAACCGTGAGTTTCGGCATGTTTCCTCCCGAGTGCGAGGTGAGCCAACGGCCCCAGCAGGCCAGCAACAAGCCCGAACCACCCCACAAGCCCAAGGGGATGCATGGCGACCGAGGCCGACCAGTCACCGTGCGCCGCGAAGACCACGCTTCGGATCATGCCACACCCGAGGCACTCCATCCCAAGCCCCACACGCCACAGGCAGAGCGCTGGGATGTCCCACCCCAACAAGGAGACCGCATCGCTGGAAGGGGTCAATACAGCAGCGACCAGCAGGACACCCCCACAGCACATCATGAGGTGCCGATGTCCAGGCGGGATAGGTCTCATCATCCCGTGATGGGACCTTCTTTCTTCGAGGCTGGTAGCCGTTCGAGTTGGCGCCCCATCCGATCGACGATCCCGTTGATGAACGCACGACTCTCTGCTGTACCGAAGGCTTTTGCCAGTTCTACGGCCTCATTGATGGACACACTCGCAGGAATGTCGGCGCAGTGCATCAGTTCAAAGCCGGCGAGGCGTAGGATGTTTCGGTCGACAATCGACATTCGCTTGATGCGCCAGTTGGTTGAGCACGACTCAATGAGCGCGTCAATGGCCTCTCGGTGAGACGCCACGCCAGTGAGCAGTCGCTGTGCGAACTCCACCTCGGTGGAAGCGGGTTCCGGTACACCGTCCACCCCTTCACCATCGATGAGGGTCGACCATAGGTCTTCTTGAGTCGTCTCGGGGACGCCAGCTGCAAGGTCGGCCGCAAAGAGACTCTGCAAGACGTAGTGACGTGCCTGACGCCGTGACGACGACCGCGACGAGCTCACGCTGACCTCATCGCCGCAAACAAGGACGTCATCTCGATCGCACTCACTGCAGCCTTGAATCCGTGATTCCCGGCCTTGGTTCCCGCGCGCTCTACGGCCTGCTCAATGGTATCGGTCGTCAGCACGCCAAAGATGCATGGCACCTCGGCATCAATCGACACGTTTGCCACACCCTTGCTGACTTCCGACGCCACATAGTCGAAATGGGGTGTCGAGCCGCGAATGACGGCACCGAGCACCACCACCGCACTGTACTTGCCAGAGTTTGCGAGCATCTTCGTTACCAGCGGCAACTCATATGCTCCGGGCGCCCATACAAGGTCCACCCGGTCATCGGTGTCAATGCCATGCCGGGCGAACGCATCCATCGCCCCGTCGACCAGACGACCCACGATGAAATCGTTGAACCGACCAGCCACAATCGCAAATCGTCCACCTGGATCGACCAGCGTTCCCTCGATCACGTTTGGCATGTGCCCTCCCGTGGCCCGGCGATAACCCAGACCGATCTGTCCTGCGATGACTCGAAGCGGCGTTAGATCCCTGTACGCTCGGAAAGCGACAGTCCATAGGCCTCAAGACCGTGCAATGGCCGCGTGGAATTGGTCATCAGACGAAGTTGGGCGAGACCGAGATCGCGTAGGATCTGGCAGCCTGCTCCGAGGTCGCGGAGCGCATCCGCGCTTGCCTCCACCGGCATGGGTGACGTACCGCCCACGTCCGAGTCAAAGGCCGCACGAAGGCTCTCTGCGCCCCGGCCCTGAAGGTGCATCAGGAGCAGCGCACCACTGCCTTCTTCACGAATGCGGTTCATAGCGCGCCGGGCTGTACCGCTCAGACCACCGGAGCCGCCAAGAAAGGACCATGCGGGTGGCGCGGGCTGCACGCGTACGAGCGTCGGCGTGCCCGAGAGTCGGCCAAGGGTAAGCGCGAGATGGTGGCCCGACGTACTCGGGCTCTCATAGAGGTGGGCCATCCAGCGTGTGCCATCATCGGTCACGAGGCTGCCCTGATGAACGATGCGGACGATTCGCTCACTCCGCATTCGGTATTCGATAATGTCTGCGACAGTACAGATCCGCATCTGGTGCGTGCGTCCAAAGGTCTCGAGGTCCGGCATGCGGGCCATCGTGCCGTCGGGATTCATGATCTCGCAGATGACCGCTGAAGCATCGAGCCCTGCCATTCTCGCGAGGTCGACGCTTCCTTCGGTCTGTCCTACGCGCTCGAGCACGCCACCATCACGCGCACGGAGCGGGAACATATGACCCGGCGTCACGATGTCCTTTCGGCTGACGTCCGGCCGGATGGCGGTCAGGACCGTATGGGCACGATCGGCAGCGCTAATCCCCGTGGTGACACCCTCCCTTGCCTCGATAGACACCGTGAATGCCGTAGAGAACGCCGACTGGTTGTTCGTCGCCATCATCGGCAAGCCGAGGCGCTCCACGTGCGTGGATGTCATCGAGAGGCAGATCAGACCACGGGCTTCGGTGGCCATAAAGTTGATGGCCTCTGGGGTGACCCGCTCTGCGGCGAGGACGATGTCTCCCTCGTTCTCACGATCTTCATCGTCGACCAAAATGATCATTCGGCCGGCCGCGAGGTCTGCGAGTGCAAGCTCGACGCGCTCGATCGGATCCGGATGAAGAGGCATAAACTCTGATGGGGTGTTCATGAGGAGAATCCGTAGGCTTGAAGTTTTTCCATGGTCAGTCCCGAGGGCTGATCGTGGCCGATAAGGCGTTCTAGATACTTGGCGAGGATGTCCACCTCGACATTCACGGGGTCGCCGCTGTGCAGGCCCGCGAGTCTGGTCTCCCGAGCCGTATGAGGCACAATGTTCAGACGTACGAGCGTCCCATGGACCTCGTTGACGGTCAGACTAACGCCATCGATACAGATGCTGCCCTTGGCGGCGACATACCGTGAAAGGGCATCACCCACGTCTACCCAGAGAACCCAAGACTCACGCTCCTCGGTGTTCCGGGTCACGTGACCCTGGCCGTCCACATGTCCTTGGACGATGTGGCCGTCGAGACGTCCCCCCATGCGCATGGCGCGTTCGAGATGCACCCGTGAGCCCACACGCAGACCACCCGCCGTGGTCTTCGCGATCGTCTCTGCGCCTGCGACCACATCGAAGGTATCGTCTGCAATCGTCTCGACCGTAAGACATGCACCATTCACCGCGATGGAGTCGCCCATGCTGACCTCGGACAGGGGAAGCCCTGTCCGGATGAGCAACCGGCGCCCCCGTCCTTCGGGGCGAACCCCTACGATGCTGCCCACATCTTCCACCAGACCGGTAAACATCTACATCCCCTCGCTGCGCGTGAGGTCGTAACGCAGAAGCACATCGTCCCCGAACGTCTCAATCGTGGGCGCCCCATAGCGAGCAGCGTCGTCGAGATGCTGAAGCGGCGGAGCGGGATTCCATGGCCGGCCACCCGGAATCAACACCGGAGCGATGAAGACATAGAGCGTATCGACCAAGTCAGCAGCCAGCAGGGACGCTGCGAGACGAGGTCCGCCCTCGACGAGAATGCGGTGAAGCCCGCGTTGGCCAAGCTCCTGCAGCGCCACTCGAAGATCTACCCCACCCTCGCAAAGGGGTACATGGAGCACATCCCCATCCGATCGCTGAACCTGTGGCCCGCAGACGAGCACCGGACGCCTGCTGCCCTGAAACACGGCCGCTTGGCTGGGTGTGCGTCCCGTTGAATCCATGATCACGGGAACGGGATCCCGGAACGGGGCCACCCGACAGGTCAACCTCGGATCATCTGTCGTCACCGTGCCTGACCCGACCATGATGGCATCATGGGTGGCCCGCAGATGGTGCCCGTGTTGGCGCGCCAAGTCGCCCGTCACCCACTGACTCTCTCCACGCGAGGTCGCCACATGCCCATCCAAGGACATCGCCACCTTGAGCGTGACGTCGGGCAAGCCTTGGTGAAGGGTACGGCAAAACCCTCGCACGACACGGTAGGCTTGGTCGCCACAGAGCCCGAGCTCGACCTCGACGCCAGCGTCACGCAGCTGCTGTAGGCCTTTTCCTTGCATCGCATGGAACGGATCTTCCATCGCCACGACCACTCGGCGAACACCCGCAGCAAGAATTGCCTCGGTACAGGGAGGCGTCCGCCCCTGATGGCAACAGGGCTCCAGCGTGACGTACAGGGTGGACCCCACCGTGTCACGCCCCTGGTCTCGGGCCGACGAGAGCGCGACCACCTCGGCGTGAGGTCCGCCGACAGGCTTCGTCGCCCCTTCTCCAATAACCTCACCATTCGGCGCGCAAAGCACCGCGCCAACCGCCGGATTCGGTGCGGTCGAACCGAGCGCGGCGCGCGCGAGCTCCAGCGCCCGCTGCATGTGAGCGCTGTCTGTCACGTGGGTTCTCTCAATGGGCGAACGACGTCCACAAATTGCTCCACGCTCTCAAACGCCTTGTATACGCTCGCGAACCTCACGTACGCGACCTCATCCACCGAACGAAGCACCGCCAACACGATGTCGCCCACCTGCTCAGAGGTGACCTCGGTGCCCGGCAAGGCCCGTAGCTGATGTACGACCTGCTCGACGGCGTTCTCTAGGTCTTCTGACGCAATGGGACGCTTTCTCGATGCGTGCGCCATTCCGGCAAGGAGTTTCTGCCGTTCGAGGAGCTCTCGACGGCCATCACGCTTTCTGACCCAGAGATGCGGGTGCTCTACACGTTCATGGGTGGTGAAGCGCGCCCCGCAGTCCATGCAAGAACGACGGCGACGAATCGCATCCCCAGCGTCTCTGGAATCCACCACTCTCGTGGAGGAGCTGCCGCAAGCCACGCACTTCATCAGTCGTGGAGGTCGTCAGCGTAGATGGGATGCCGTCGACAGAGCGCTACGACATCGTGACGAATCGCCTCGAGGCGCGCTGCGTCTGCCCGGTGGTGAATCGCATCGGCAATCCAGTCGGCCACCTGCGCACATTCGGCAACGCCGAACCCTCGCGTCGTCACCGCCGGCGTACCCAAGCGAATGCCGCTCGTCACAAACGGACTCCGCTTTTCGCCGGGCACGGTGTTCTTATTGCAGGTGATGCCTGCATGCTCGAGCGCTTCTTCTGCATCTTTGCCGCTGCAAGTCTCGCCGAGGTCGACCAACATCAAATGGTTGTCCGTTCCTCCAGACACCAACGAAAACCCTCGTTCCATGAGGCGGTCTGCCATGGCTGCAGCATTGTCGATGACGGCCTGCGAATAGACGCGGAAGTCTTCCTGCTGTGCCTCACCAAAGGCCACAGCCTTGCCGGCGATCACATGCATCAGGGGCCCACCCTGCGTGCCTGGGAAGACGGCTTTGTTGATGGCCTTCGCCCAGTCCTTGTTCGAGAGGATAAGCCCGCCGCGTGGTCCACGAAGCGTCTTGTGCGTCGTCGTGGTCACAAAGTGGCAATGCGGCACGGGGTTCGGATGGAGCCCGGCAGCCACGAGGCCTGCGATGTGCGAGATGTCCGCGAGCAGGAGCGCTCCAACCTCATCGGCGATCGAACGGAACGCCTCAAAGTCGAGGCGCCGCGGGTACGCCGAGGCACCGCACACCAGCATCTTGGGTTGGTGCTTCAACGCCATGTCGCGGACATGGTCCATGTCGATTCGACCCGTCTCCTCGTTTACGCCGTAGTGCGCGCCACGGTAGATCTTACCGCTGCTGTTGACCGGAGAGCCGTGGGTCAAGTGCCCGCCATGGCTCAAGTCGAGTCCGAGGATGAGGTCACCGGGCTCGAGCGCTGCGAGGTACACCGCAGCGTTCGCCTGGGCACCCGAGTGTGGCTGAACGTTCGCGCCATACGAGCCGAATAGTTCCTTTGCACGCTGTCGAGCGATGCGCTCCACACCGTCCACCTGCTCGCATCCCCCGTAGTAGCGGCGGCCAGGAAGACCTTCGGCGTATTTGTTCGTCAGCACGGAGCCCACGGCTTCCATGACCGCGCGGGATGCGGTGTTTTCGCTCGCAATGAGCTCGACGCCATCCTCTTGCCGACGCCACTCGGCATCTACAAACCGAAAGACCTCTGGGTCCTGTTCTACAAGGTGCTTCATGACTCCCCCACCCTCACGGTTCAGTGATCACCCGTCATCTTTGCCACACGGCGTGCGTGCCGCCCGCCCTCGAACTCTGCATCGAGCCACGCATCCACGCATTCCATTGCAACCGACTGACCCACCACACGGGAGCCAAGACAGAGCACACGCGCATCATTGTGCAGCGTGGCCATTCGTGCAGAGAAGGGCTCACTCACCACTGCGGCCCGAACCCCCGGCACCTTATTCGCCGTCATGCACATGCCCTGACCGGTTCCGCACACCAGAATGCCTCGGTCGACCTCGCCATTCGCAACCGCCAAGGCGACCGGGCGGCCATGATCGGGGTAGTCCACGGACGCCGTGTCATGGGTACCAAAGTCTTCGACATGACAGCCGCGTGCCATCAAGTGAGCAACAATAAGATCTTTGAGCGCTACACCCGCGTGGTCCGCGCCTATGGCGATATTCATGACAGCCTCCAACGGCGGAACCACCGGTGTTCGTCTCACAACGACAACTGAATCGAGGCCCCTCGCCCTAACACATCTCGGGCGATGCGCAGTGAATCAGTTGAGGACGTTGTAGATGTACCGACTCGCGTCGCCCACGGTCCGCAGCTTCTCGGCCTGCTCGTCCGGGATCTCAACGTCAAACTCGCGTTCCATCGCGATCATCAGCTCAACAATATCGAGGGAGTCCGCGTCAAGGTCGTCGATGAACGCGGCTGTCGACACCACCTGCTGTGCGGTGCGCCCGAGCTTCTCGGCCACGATCCGTTGAACTCGCTCTTCGATTGCTCGCTCGTCAAGTGCCATCGTCGCCTCAATGCCCTAGGGGCTGAACCGCGCAAACTGGGTGGCAAGTTCCGCCGCCAGATTGCCCTTCTCTGCATAATGTGCCCGACGAATCGCGGCACACACGGCCTCGGCCGATGCGTTCCCATGCCCGATCCATACGGGCTGACAGACGCCCGCGAGCAGGGCTGCTCCCTCGCGTTCCCATTCCAGCGCATGCGCAGTCTGGTGAAGCGCGCTGCGCACCCACCACCCGGCCAGCTTGGCCAACGGACCACGACGAAACACGGTCTCGAGGCGCTCGCGTCCCAGGGAGATCACAGCCTCGGCAGTCTTCAATAAGATGTTCCCTGAAAACCCGTCGCACACCACAACATCAACATCGCCTCGAAACACCTGATGGGGTTCTACGTTCCCCACCACAACGAGGTTGGTGTCCTGCAGCGCTTCCTGCGCCTGCCGTGTGGCGGGCGTTCCCTTGTGTGCCTCGGTACCGTTCGACAACACACCGACCTTCGGCTCACGAATGCCACCGGCCGCGGCACGCGCGGCGCCCAAGAGCGCCCAAGACACCAGATGCTCGCCACGCGCAGATACGCTTGCACCCGCATCGAGCAAAAACACCGGGCGGCCAACAATGGTTGGCAACTTCGCCATCACGGCTGGTCGGGTGACGCCCTCGAGCGTCCCGAGCTCAATGATGGCCGCCAACAGCGCCGCCCCCGTGTTGCCGCACGTGACCATGGCACCGCATTCGCCACGCGCAACACTTCGCATGGCAGAACGCATACTCGAGTCTTCGAGTTGCCGTACCGCCGTGGCGGGGTCGTCCATCCCAACGGCGGTGGCACAGTGGACAATGTCCAACCCCGTGGTCCCCACATGCGGTCGGATACGGGCTTCGTCCCCAAACAGAACGACCCCAATGCCCTGTTGATGCGCCAGCTTTGCGCCGTCAATCAGAACTTGGGGTGCTTCGTCGCCGCCCATGGCGTCGACCGCGATGGGTCGCGCCCGCGTCGAGTTCACTCGGCCGCCGTGCCCTCAGCAGCAGCCACTGCGACGACCTGCCGCCCACGGTAGGTTCCGCATTCACCGCAGACACGGTGGCGGAGCTTGGGCTCACCGCAGTTGTCGCAGTATTCAATGGCTGCCGAGAACTTGATGGCATCGTGAGCTCGTCGCATGCCACGACGTGACCGGGACGTCTTTTTCTTAGGTACTGCCATGACAAACTCCAAAACACATGAGTAGGGCCCGACGGGCCGCACCAGCGGCGTGCGCTGCGATTGGCGCACAAAATATCGGACAGACGGCCGGCGTCTTAGTCGGTTGACGTCTTTCGGTCGAGTAATGAACCTAAACTCGCGAACGCGGGGTGCCCCGTGGGCTGCTTCGGATCGTTAACTTCCCTTGGTTCCAGGCAGCCTTTTCTGCCACACAGCACATATTCTGGAACCGTTAACATCACCGCCTCGGCCACGACAGTTACCGCGTCGATGCCTTGGCCATCGTGCCACCCGACGTCTAGATCAGCCTCCGACAGTTCACGTTCCTCCTCCCCACCTTCTTCTTCGGGAGGCAGGTAGGTGAGGCTCAGTGTCATGTCCGACGCGCCGGGTACATCCGCACCGCATCGGCCACACGGGAACACGTGGTTGATCGAGCCGTCGAGCTCTGCTGTCAACTCACCACCTTCTTGCGCAGCGAACCTGACGGCCACGCCGGACACCTCACAGGTGGGCACCAACGCCTGTACGGCCGTGGCGAGGGCTGGCTCACTCGCGAGTTCGATCCTTAGACCACCCTTTCGGGCCGCAAGTTGCGCATCGACCAACCGAATCCTCATGCTTCCCCCAAGGCGACCAAAGGGTATGACCCACGCCCCACACGTAACCCCAGCGTCCGACCTTGACGCGCCATACCGCTGGGTTAATGGCCAGCCGCTTGCGCGAGGGTCTTCACCCGCGCTCTGCTCCCATCGTCTAGCGGTTAGGACGCCGGCCTCTCACGCCGGAAACAGGGGTTCGATTCCCCTTGGGAGTACCACCATTTCTGCTCCCATCGTCTAGGGGTTAGGACGCCGGCCTTTCACGCCGGAAACAGGGGTTCGATTCCCCTTGGGAGTACCACATCTAGCACTGCTCCCATCGTCTAGCGGTTAGGACGCCGGCCTCTCACGCCGGAAACAGGGGTTCGATTCCCCTTGGGAGTACTGCGCTGGCCCGCCGCAACGGAGGCCGCGTCCGCGGTTGCACCACACGGCCTAAATGTCGCACGGTTTCACTGCCCCGGCCGCGCAGTGGCCCGATTGCGCCAGATCCGCATACAACCAAAGACGGAAGGCTCAATATTTGGCGTATTTCCTTGATTACCCCACCCGACACGGACCGTCGCTGACTCTCTCGAACCGTCGCCGGACGTCAAGGAATGCACCCAGGATCCGACGAAGTGTCACGCACCCTACACCTTCTGTCCGGGAACCCGTCCCCGAGGCTCCAGACCTGCGAAAAGAGCATGTCCGCATTGTCGCGGCGCCTATTCGGAGTGGATCCATGATCGAATTGCCAACCCTTACGCCGGGGCAGTTCAGCCTCGTCTACAACATGCTCTCGCTCGCGATTGCGTCCATGCTGGGCTCGTTCGCGTTTTTCGTCCTCGCACGCAGCCAGGTCACCGCGAAGTACCGACCAGCTCTCGTGATGTCGGCCCTCGTCGTCGGTATCGCCGGCTACCACTACTTCCGTATTTTCGAGTCGTGGGATGCAGCCTACGCCCTCGAGGGCGGCATGTACGTCGCGACGGGCGAGCCCTTCAACGACGCCTACCGTTACGTCGACTGGCTCCTCACCGTGCCACTCCTCGTCGCAGAGCTCGTTGCAGTTCTCGCGCTTCCTAAGGGTCAGCGCGGCGGCCTCATGACCAAGCTCGTCATCGCGACCGTGCTCATGATCGGAACCGGCTACCCTGGTGAGGTCACGGACGACACCACCATGCGCGCTGTCTGGGGCACCATCTCCACCGTGCCATTCTGCTACATCCTCTACGTGCTCTTCGTCGAGCTCGGCAAGGCTTCTGCAGACCAGCCAGAGTACGTGCAGGTTCTCCTGCGCAACACGCGTCTCTTGCTCCTCTTCACCTGGGGCTTCTACCCAATCAGCTACATGCTGCCTCTGTTCTCCACTGGCCTCAGCGCGATGACCGTCGTCGGCCTGCAGGTGGGCTACAGCATTGCTGACATCACCGCCAAGTGCGGCTACGGTGTGATGATTTACAACATCGCCGTTGCAAAGATGGAAGCAGCTGGTGAGGTCGTTGCAGACGGCCTTGTCGCTTCGCCAGCCGCGAAGTGATGCCATGGAGGACTGGACATGCACCCAGATGATGAGCAAGCACTCGGACAGCACCAAGCAGTGGGCAACCTCATGGTCGCCTTCGGGGTGTTCGGTGGTCTCCTCGCTGTCGTCGCAGGTCCCGTCCTCCAGCTCGACCTCGGGTTCCTAGACGCACTCGATATCGGGCTAATCGCGGCTGCTACAGCCGCTGTGGGGTGGATGGTACGTTCGTGGCGTCCACCCTCCTGACCTTAGAGTCACCCAGACATTGTCCGCTAACCACGCTACGTCGCCATGAGGGAGCGCCGTATGCAGTACCGCGGATTTGACCTTGACCGGTTCCAGACCGAAGCCATCCAACACCTTGCAGATGGCAAGAGTGTCTTGGTAGCAGCCCCCACCGGAACCGGGAAGACCATCATCGCTGACTGGATGGTTGACCATGCCCTGCAGAAGGGCAAGTCGACCATCTACACCGCACCCATCAAGGCCCTCTCCAACCAGAAGTTTCGCGACTACTGTGCGCTTCACGGTGAGGCACAGGTCGGCTTAATGACCGGCGACTTGGTGATTCGACGCGAAGCGCCCATCCGCGTCATGACCACCGAGATCCTTCGGAATATGCTGCTGTCGGGCGAACCTCTAGATGACCTCGCGGCCGTCATTCTCGATGAGGTCCATTTTCTCGACGACCCGGAACGAGGCACGGTGTGGGAGGAGGTTCTCATCTACCTCCCCCCTCATGTTCGAATCGTGGCCCTATCCGCCACACTTCCAAATCTGGATGAGTTTGCCGCTTGGATGCAACACGTCCGCGGCCATGAGGTGGCTGTCATCACGGAGACCCGTCGAACCGTGCCGCTCGACTTTTACTTCGGGCAAGTTGAGGCTGGACTTCTGCCCCCTGGAGAGTTTCAAGCTTGGGCCAAGAAAGCCAAAGCAGCCTCCCGGCGAGAAGCCGATGACGCGCGAGGAGGCCATCCGACTGGGCGCGCACGGGGCCGCGGACGTGGGCGCGGACGTGGACGTCAGGACCGTGAGCGTGGCGGACGCGGTCGACCCGAGCGGGGACGTGGTCGCGACGAACGCAAGACCATGCCCGTCGACTTGGTTCGCATGGTCCGAGACCGCGACTGGCTCCCCCTCCTCTACTTCGTGTTCTCCCGTCGCGATACCGAACGCTTCGCGAAGAAGCTCGCATGGCGCTTCCGCGGCGAGTTTCTCTCGGAAGATGAGCGGGGCGAGGTCTTACGCCATCTCGACGAGGCCGCAGCGAGTTTGGGCACCGTCCTCGACCAGAACCAGCGAGACTTGTACCTCCGAGGCATTGCCTACCATCATGCCGGACTCCACGTGGGCCTCAAGACGCTCGTAGAGCGCCTCTACGAGCGCAAGTTGATCAAGGTTCTGTTTTGTACCTCGACCTTTGCGCTCGGCATCAACATGCCCGCCCGCACGGTGGTGTTTCATAGCCTCAAGATGTTCAATGGGCGCGAGGTGGCTCCCCTGAAGACGCGACAGTTCATGCAGAAGGCTGGACGCGCCGGACGCCGCGGCCTTGACGCGACCGGTCATGTCATCCTGCGGATGGATCTGTCCGACTACGGCTGGGCGCGTGATGTCGTAAGCGGCTACCGCAAAGAGACCTATGAGCCCGTGCGTAGCAGCTTCAGTCTCTCGTGGAACTCCATCGTCAACCTGCTCGACCAACATGACCGCGATCACATTCGACAGGTCGTCGATAAGTCGTTCATGTCGTGGTGCCTGACCCGCGTCGCAGAAGAGCAACTTGCGAAGGCCGCCGAGATCGAAGCCAACCACGACCATCCACGAAACCTCAAGACGGCGCGACGCATGCGGAAACGGGCAGAGCGGGCTGACGGTCGATGCTGGGCCGAATTCGAGGAGAAGGCCACGTTCTTACGGCGTATTGGCTACATCGGTCCAGATGATGAGCTGTATGCCGGCGCGAAGATCTTGCGGCATTTGCAGTTCGCAGAGATCTTCATGACCGAGTTGGTGCTCTCAGGGCTTCTCGAAGACCTCGAAGAGGAGGATCTGTTTGCTGTCCTGATGGCCGCAGGCAGTCACTTCCCGCGTGGGGCGCACCGAAACTACAAGCTGAACCGATATGACCGCATTCTCGCTCGAAAGCTCGAGCACATTCGATTCAACGCCGTGATGGAGGGTGCCCAGGCATTCTCAGAGCAAGAACTCCCCTTCGCGCCCGAGCTCATTCCTGTGGCCCGGGTGTGGTTCCGTGGCACCCCACTCGATGAGCTCCGCATGATGATTCGTTCCGAGACCGATCTCTCCGGCACGCTGATCATGATGCTGCGACGCGCGAAAGATCTCGCGGGTCAGCTGCTCGGCGTCTACGAAGAACTACCGGACCGTCGAGACCTCATCCGGAGCGTCATTCGCACCGTCTCGCGAGACGAAGTGGAAATCGTCGGATGATTCAGGTGGAGGAGTCGTGGCGCACGTCACGACCTTCGACCATCAGGACGATGAGCTGCCCGAGGTTCACAATGTGGTCCCCGATCCGCTCAAGGTACCGACTGATGCTCGTAAACGCGAGCGCGCGGTCCGCCTGATCGGGATGGTCCGCCATCTGCGCCAACCACATCTTAAAGGCCGCACGGTTCAGCTCATCTACGGCATCGTCACGTTGACTGAGCAGCGGTTCCACGCTGGCATCGTTGCCCACATATGCATCTGCGGCCAATCGAAACATCTCAACCACATGTTCGCCCATGCGGGGCAGATGGGACGACGCTTCCATCCCGCGGGCCGCAGTCAGATCAAGTCCTCGCTCGGCCACATTGACCGCAAGGTCGCCGATGCGCTCTAGCTCGGTCACCATCTTGAGCGTCGCCGTCACGGTGCGCAACGCGAGTCCAGTGGGCTGCCGCATGGCGAGAAACCTCACGCAGAGCCCATCCAGACGAACCTCTAGCTCATCGAGCGCCCGATCCGCTGCAAGAACAGCACGCGCGAGATGCGGGTCACGCTCGACCACGGAACGCACCGCCTGCCCCACCATAGACTCGCCCCGCACACACATCTCGAGCACGAGTGCGCGAATGCGCCGGAGCTCTTCTTCGGCTTCATTTGATGACGGCTGTGCACCCACGTGCGCCCCTCCACCTGTTTTTCCTTATGCCCGTAGTGTGACGGTCCCGTGTCGAAACCCGCCCATTGAGGCAAGAACTCGACCTACGGCGCCGTGTCGATCCAGACCCGCGGCGTCTCGGTGTGCTCGATGGCCTTCACGATCAGCGTAAAGCGGCTTCCTTGGTCGGGTGTGCTCTCAAGCTCGAGGTGGTGTCCAAGGGCCAGCGCAAAGTGCTTGCAGATCGACAGCCCGAGCCCCGTGCCGCCCACATCCCGACTTCGGCCATCATCTACGCGATAAAACCGCTCAAACACCCGTTGCTGTTGGGCCTCCGGAATCCCATAGCCATTGTCTTCCACATGAAGCTGAATGGAGGCATCATCCTGCTCTGCCCAGACACGGATACGCCCGCCCGCTTGCGTGTACTTGACAGCATTACTGGTCAGATTTGCCACGATGGTGGCGTACGCTTCACGGTTAGTATGTACGGTAATGGACGCATCCACATCGACCTCGAAGCTCTGGCCCTTCTCGGCCGCGCTGTCGGCCGCGCCAGCACACGCGCCCTCCAAGAGCCCCTTGAGGTTCACACGATCGCGGGGCATCGCACGTTTACGTGTCTCCACCCGGTAGAGGGTCAGGAGGTCATCGAAGAGATGAGAGAGGCGTCGGCCATTGCGAAACGTCCGATCGACCATGCTTCGCAACATGGGATCGGCATCTCCGACATGGTCTCGCATCATCTCGGCGTACCCCATGATGGCGGCAATGGGTGTGCGAAGCTCGTGCGATACGTTGGCCACAAAGTCCGTTCGCGCACGCTCTGCTCGCCGATACTGGCTGATGTCTGTGACGTGAATGACGGCGCACCCGCCGATCGCTGTTCCCTCGATCAGCATGTCACGCGCACCAACGGCCGCAAACACCTCTTGGACCGCTCGGCCCGCAAGTAGCGCGTCGACGGAGGTCTGCACTTCGACCACACTGACCGCTTCGATCGTCAAGCGACCGACGGCGGGCTCTCGCACAGGCATGAGCCGGCGAAGGGTCTGATTGACGGACCGTACGCGCCCATCCTCACCCACAACCAACACACCTATCGGTAGTTCATCAAGAACTCGATCCTGGAACGCGGTGTATCGGGTCTGGTCCTCCATCCGAGAGGACTGCTCCGAGAGTGCACTAGCAACGAGATGCACAACCTCCGAGGGTTCATCATCCGCGTCTCCCGCTTCCTCAGACCGGCGTAGGCTCTTCACCAACTCATCCATGCCCCGAACTTCTCTGACAAGCGTGTTGCGCGCGGCCAGGTAGGACACCAAGAACACGCCCAACAGCAGCAGCCCTGCCTTCCAGCCTGCCAACGCCCCCACGAGCGCCACACCACCGATGATGGTGCTCAAGGCCCACCAACGCAGCCAACGCTCCAGTCCGCCATTGGCCATGTCGTCAGCTCACCTTCGCGTTGAACCGGTAGCCCACCCCGCGAACCGTCTCGACGTGCGATGACGCGGCCCCCAGCTTTTCGCGGAGGCGCTTCACATGCGTATCGACGGTACGGGTGTTGAGGTCGGGCGGCATGTCCCACACATCCTGGAGCAAGGCGCCGCGCGTCTGAACCCGTCCTGCCCGCTTCGCGAGGACGATGAGCAGGCGAAACTCCGTCGCCGTGAGGAAGAGCTCTTCGTCTTGTACCCACACGCGGTGTGCGGCCTCATCCACACGCAGGTTGGTGAACACCAACATCTCTGTCGAAGAGGTCTGACCGCTGTCGACGCTCCGCCGGCGCAACACCGCGCGAATACGTAGCACCAACTCTCGAGCAGAAAAGGGCTTCACCACGTAGTCATCCGCGCCAACTTCGAATCCTACGACGCGATCGATTTCCTCACCCTTTGCCGTCAGCATAATCACAGGAATGTCTGCCGTAGATGGACTCGAACGCATGCGTCGGCACACCTCGGTACCCGTCATGTCCGGCATCATGAGATCTAGGATCACCAACTGCGGCCGGCCCACCCGAAGTTGCTCGAGGGCCTCTCGCCCATTCGCAGCCTTCAGCGTACGGATGCCTTCCCGCTCCAGCGCCATCGACACCAGCTCGCGAAGATCTTCTTCATCGTCCACGACAAGTACGGGTCCGGCGCTATCCATACGACCTCCTTGCACCGATCGCGTATCAAATGAAGTACGCATAGATCAAGGCTCTGTGCATGTCGTAACGTTGCCGTTGCAGCGACGTCATGTTGGCCACGCATCGGGTAGGGTAACGCAAAGGCGGGAACAAATGAAGAGGCTTCACACCACGGGTTGGCTACTTCTGCTGGGGCTCACGCTCGGCTGGGGCACCCCCGCACGTGCCGCCACCTATGATCCGCAGCTGACGTGGCGAACCATCGAGACCGAGCACTTTCTCATTCACTTCCACCAAGGTGAGGAAGCCCTCGCCCAGCATTTTGTCGACACGGTCGAAGACATCTACGATGACATGACGGAGGAGTTTCAATGGCGTCTTCGCATGAAGACCGACATCGTCCTCGTCGACCGTACAGACCGCGCCAATGGATTCGCGACCGCGGTCCCGTACAACAGCATCACGATCTTTGTGACCGCTCCCCAAGAAGACAGCACACTCGGACTCTACGAAGACTGGACCGAGACCATCTTCACCCATGAGCTGACCCACGTGATTCACATGGAAGCCAACCATGGCATCGTTCGTGCGGCGCGTGCCGTGATTGGCCGTATTGCGAGTACCAACGACCTTAGTCCATGGTGGATGATCGAGGGCCTCGCCACCATGCAAGAGACGCGGCACACCGAGGGCGGCCGCGGCCGGTCCCCTCTTGTGCAGATGATCAAGCGTGCTGCGGTTGTCGATGCCGACTTTCCGCCTCTCGGCAATCTCGACGGTCTTCAAGCCGATCCGCCTGCCGGCAACCTGCGGTATCTCTTCGGCCAGGACTTCATTCAGTACATCTCGGATCACGCAGGGCGTGACGTGTGGACGCGCTGGGTACACACCTACGGCAGTCACATCCCCTACCTGCTGCCCACCCGAAAGGTCTTTGGGAAGACCCTGCAGCGCTTCTACGACGATTGGAAGCAGCATGTTCATGAGCGCGTGGACAATGAACTGTGGTTGGTTCGCCAGACCGGACTCCGTGAAGGACGTCTCGTCAGCGATGGCGTAGCGTCTTGCACGGCACCCGCATTTGCGCCCACGGACGACACGCTGATCTGGTCCTGCAATGACCGCGCGCTAGGCAACGCCATCTGGAAAGCCGACCGAGAGGGGCTACAGCCCGAGATCCTCATTCGGGACATGGGGGCCAAGACCTTCACGTGGCGACGTGATGGCAAGGCGTTTGTCTTCGCGGGTCTCCACATTGTCAACCGCTTCAACACGTGGTCCGACATTTACCTTCACAAGCTCGAAGGCCATTCTACCCGAGCGCTCACGTCGGGGGCGCGTGCCAGAGATCCCGACTTCTCACCCGATGGGTCGCAGCTGCTCATGGTCACCAACCGGGTTCAGAACACCCAACTGGAGGTCATGACCGTCGATCAAACACGCACGCCGCTCACCACGAACACAGAGCGAAAGCAACATGCGACCCCTCGCTATTCACCGAATGGCAAGCTGATTGCCGTGTCGGTCTGGGATCGAGGGCGACGTGACCTTTGGCTCTACACCGCCGATGGTCGCCCTTTGTCGCGCCTCACGGCGGATGCTGCCAATGATCGCGACCCGGCGTGGTCATCGGATGGCAACACGCTTTACTTCAGCTCGGATCGGACGGGGATTCCCAACATCTTCGCGGTCGATCTCCAGACCCAACGGCTGTACCAAGTCACCAATGTGACGACCGGTGCGGCCAAGCCGAGCATCCGACCGGATGAGAAGCTGCTCGCCTACGAGCGATACTCTGCAAATGGCTGGGATGTCTATGTGTTGGACATCGACAAAGAGCAATGGATCGATCGGGGCGTGCTTGAGCCCACGACCTGGACGGCTGACCTCACGGCTTACTTGGAGCCTGCCACACCTATCGTTGCTTCGCATGTCGATTGGGAAGGCCGGGCACTTCGAACAGCAAAGGCCTCGCCCCCAGCGCTGAGCGACCACGCACAGAGCTCTGGCGAGTCGCTGGACAGCTTTGACATGACGGACGTGAAAGATGCCTTCGGAGCAGTATCCGACTACCCGTTCACTCTTACCCCAAAGCGATACTCTCCCGCACGAGGCCTCCTTCCTCGGTACTGGATTCCCTGGGTCAATACGACCCCATTCCTCCAGGGTGGCCCCCAGACGCCTACCGATGAGACCTTTCGCCGCCTGCCGTCCTTTCTTGCGTCCCAACTGCCAGGCATCAGTGTCTCGGCGGCGACCGGGGCCTCCGACCCCGTGCGACATCTCGGATGGAATGCACGGATGTCGTACCGCACCGACGCCAACTTCCTCGGTGCGTCCGGTGCGCTCACCATCAACCGCTGGCTGCCCGTGCTTACGCTCGGAGGCGGCACCGTTGCGGTTCCACGAACCTACGCCCTTGTGGACACGCTGGCCTCGACCCCCGACAACATCGTGCTGCTTGATGCTCGGGACACCTATTTTGAGCGCAGGGTCTACGGCGGTGCCACCATCACGTTCCCGTTCACGCCGCGTTCGACGATCTTCGCCAACTACAACTTCTCGTGGCGGACAGTGCTGGCAGATTCGCCCAACCGCGTCGCCACACGTCCCATCGCCGACAACGCATGGGAAGACTCCCTCCCTCTACGCGGAACCCTCGGTGAGCTGTCCGCGGGCTACCGCTACAGCTGGGGTCAACCCACCGCCTATGCCGTCAGCCGAGAGGACGCGCGAACCCTCTCTCTTGTGGGCTCCATTACCGCGCCCTGGCTGGGGAGCTTTGCACTCGATGGCGACACACCCCAAGGGATCACGCAAGTCCAGCTAACAGCTGAGCTCCGCGAGTACGTGGTCATGCCCTGGGCAAAGAACCATGTGCTGGCCTTGCGGGGCGCGACCGGCCTTGCCTTTGGGAGTCAACGGTTTGTGGGCAACTACTCGCTCGGCGGCGTCATTGGAGACGGTGCGTTCTATGTAACTCCGGCCGAGTACCGCATGATTCGTGGGTATCGAATCGGAGCGGACACGGGGGACACGTACTGGCTCACGGCCGCAGAGTACCGATTTCCCATCTGGCGAATGGACCGGGGTATCGGAACGATTCCCGCATTCTTCCGAGTGCTCTCCGGTGCCGTATTCGTGGACGCTGGAAATGCCTTCAATGATGCAGTCAACGCCGTTGATGTGTTCGATGATGCACTGGTCGGTGTGGGCGCAGAGCTTCGCCTGTCGACCATTGTCGGGTGGGGCGGCAGCTTCTCTGGACGGCTCGGGTATGGTGTGGGGTTGACCCAGAACGGGCTGCCTGGAGACCTGTCGTCCCTCTACCTTCAACTTGGCGGATCGTTCTGAGAGGTCACCATGATGCCCCACTGGCTTGCGTTCTGGCTCACGACCGCCTCGGCGAACCCTGCATTGACCACCGCGGTGGCCCTCTCTGACTGTGCCACCGTGGAAGCCCTTGTGCCTGCTCCCGAGTCTCCGGTAGAGCGCCTCGCCCTTGGATGGTGCGTCGGGCGAACCGACCCACAACGCGCCTACGAGATTCTAAGGGCGTTTGACCCCACCAGCCCACTAGCACCCTATCTGCAGTGGCAAACCGGTCGCACGGCACGCACGCTTGGCCGGCCGAGTGAAGCCCTTGAACGCTGGAAGGACCTCGAGCTTCCCGATGCCTCGCGTCAAGAGCTCGAGCTCGAGCGTGCACAAGCCTTGATTGACCTCGGCCGCTCCCTTGACGCACGACCATCACTACGCGCCATGCTCGAGGGACCTAACGCCCATCAGGCACGGTACCTTCTCGCGAAGGGTGCCGAAGACCGAGGCGACATTGACCCGGCCGTGGCGACCTACCTCGCCGTGTGGGAGCGCAGCATTGTTGGTCCTTGGGCAGCGCTCTCCGAGGCCGCGCTTCGTCGATTGGGGCATCCCCTGCCCTTGCTCGGGGACGACACGGCCATCCCCACCTCGAGCCGAACCAGCATCCAGCGACGGGCTGCCGCGCTGCGCTCCAAGCACAAGCATGACGAAGCCCTGCGTTGGGAGTTACGGCTGAACCCCGATCCGAAGCCCACCCATACCCTTGCGATGGCCTTCTTTCGCGCGCGGCGCTACGCCGAGGCCACGGCCATCTGGGCGAAGGTCGCCGGCCCACCGGCAACCGCACAGAGCGGGCCGGAGACGCTGTTCCACTATGCGCTCGCGACAAGCCGCATGGGGGACTACCAGGCCGCAGCCACCATCTATAGTCGCCTCCTCGCGCAGCACCCGGACTCAAAGCGCGGCGTAGAAGCATCCTATAAACTCGGCTATTTGCCCTTCGATGAAGGAGATTGTGCGCAAGCGCGCACCCGTTTCCGTGCGCACATCGACCGCTTTCCTTCCTCGGAATGGGTCACCGCAGCGCTGTGGTTCTCCGGGCAGTGCGCATGGGCGGGAGGAGACATCACCTCCGCCCTGAAGGACTTTTCAGAGCTAGATCAGAGACTTCCACGGCACGCGCTACGCGCCGGCACCGCCTACTGGAAGGCACGCGCAGCTGGGCTATCGGGCGATGCGGACAGTGAACAGGACGCGCTCCGTGGGGTCATCGATGCCTACCCGACGTCGGGCCACGCATGGCTTGCAGCCGAACGTCTGGGGTTCACCTTTCCCAATCGAACCTCCGTTCCACGTCCCCCATGGCCTACGGCCCTCGCAGACGACGTGCATGTTCAGCGGGGTGAAGCGCTTCTCCGGGCAGGTTTCCCTGCCTTGGCACGGGCCGAATTTTCCGAGCCGGCACGGAAGGCCAAGGGTCTAGGAAAGGCGGCTCGAGTCGCTGCAGCCCACGCATTGATCGCGGCCGGTGCCTACCGTGAGGGGCAGCGGATGGTCCGGGAGTGGTGCCAACCGGCCCCCTCGCTTGAGGCCGAGCCAGTGGTCCAGCAAGCCTGCTACCCACGCGCTGAAGGCTCCCTCGTGGAACGGGCCACGAAAGAATGGAAGATCCCGGCCAATTTGCCCTACGCCATTGCAACTGTAGAATCAGCGCTCAACCCCACGGTCACCTCCATCGCTGGCGCGAGGGGCCTTATGCAGTTGATGCCCGCAGAGGGTCCACGCCTTCATAAGACGGCCTTCGGCCAGGGGTCCTTCCATGAGGATGACCTCTTCAATCCCGCCTACAACGCTTGGTTGGGGACGACCGAGCTGGGGCTTCGCGCGCGCTCCCTCCACCAGTTGCCACTCAACGGCAGCCACCTCCCCGCCGTGATCGCAAGCTACAATGCTGGAGAAGACGCCGTCCGTCGATGGCTGCCTGCAGATGCACCACCCATGGATGTCGATCAGTTTATGGAGCGCATCAGCTATACGGAGACGCGCCGATATGTACGGCGCGTTCTCGGCTACCTCATGACATATCGGTGGGTCTACGGCGCACCGCAACCACGCTAGGGACGTCACGTATGCAACGCAACCTACGGTTCTGGAGTGCTCTGGGCTTCGTCTCTGGTGCGGGCATGCTCGTGCTCGGGCTTACCACGAGCCAATGGCCCACACTCGCCGCGAGCGTGTCCCTGATCGCTTATGGAGCATGGTGGCTCACCGAGGACATCAACGATGTTTGAACTGAACGATGAAGAATGGCACATCCTGCAAGGTATCCCGCGAGACGATGTCGTTGAGCTCGCCATCTGTCTCGACATGGCCCCGTCCAAAGAGGTGGATGCCCGCCAACTCCTCGGAATGTGCATCCCGCGCCTTCTGCGCCTCCTTCAAGAAAGGGGCGTCCCCCTTACACGCTACGACGCGGCAGACCTTGAAGAACTCGCACCCAGCGAGCGTGCGACGCTCGGACGTATCATAGGCCTCACGGGTAGCGCCTCCACGCGTGCATTGCTGCGCTCCGGGGCGCGCGCCTCCAAGAGCTACCAGCGCGAACCAGCACTGCAGCCCGTGGTCTACATGCTCGCCTCACTGTGGCGCCCACTCCTCCGACACGCGTCCTCACAGGAAGTTTGAACGCCAGATTTCCTCGTCGCAGCGTACCCCCTCGAACACAGTCCTCGATCCACGACACGCAACCACCGCGACGCCCGAGCACGCGATGTGGTACACGGGTTGAGTAATCCAAGGAACGACTCATGAAGACCTGTCCCTCCTGTGGTGCCGACGTCCCCATGGCAGCAAGCCGTTGTAAGAGCTGCTTTCATGACTTCGATGAGGCACCACCCGCCTCCAATGGCGGACCGATCTACATCCTTGGTGCGCTCGCAGTCGTGGCCGTTCTCGCTGCGTTGATGTTCTCTTCGTTGGCCAAGCAGCCGATCGACAGCAAGACGCTTGTCGATGACGAGACGGACTCCATTGTCTGGACGTCCCAGTACCAGGATGGCACGGTTCAGAGTGAACGGTTGTTTTTCTCCGAGGTTGCACACGTCGAGTACGTGATCCAGCGGTCTGGAGATTTTCAAGTGGTCGCCGTGGCGCGAGATGGTGAACGCCACCTCGTCGACTCACATCCCACCCGCCCACTGAAGCTCGAAGCCGAAAAGTACGCCAAGGTCATGGAGAAAGAGCTCCGTATTGTGGATGAGACCGTAGGATTCGGGAAGGCCAACTGAACGACACTCCTGTCGTTCCTACCTGGACAAACGGGCATGAGACTTTGGAACACCGTCGTTGGCCCCACTGATGGTCCAACGGTCGACCTCGGCCTCGATCTCGGGTCCTCCATGACACGCGTCGTGGGCCGCTCGGGTGAGGTCGTGTCCCTTCCCACCGTGGTGGCCTTCAGCAATGACCTCGATGGTGGCGACAGCGAGACCATCGGTGACTCTGCATTGCAGCTGTTGGGGCGTGCACCATCGGGCATGCACGTCGTGCAGCCGATCCATCATGGCTTGCCGCTCGAGCACGAAGCCCTAGAGCGCTTCGTCCGCGTCCTGTACAAGCGTGCCCACGGGCGGTCGGCACCTCGCGTCGTCGCAACCGTGCCTCAAGAAGCGACCGAGGTGCAACGTCGCGCACTGGTGGACTGCCTCCGAAAAGCCGGAGCAGCAGCCGTGACGGTGCTGCCCTCGTTTGTCTGCGCTGCCATCGGGAGTGGCATTCCTCTAGGCGAACCCAAAGGCCATCTCTTGATGGAGCTGGGTGCTGGTCGATGCGGCGTGACCGTCCTCACAGCCAATGGGGGCGCGATTGCGAAGGCGACGAGCGTTGGCGGCTTTGCCATGGATGAGCACATTGTCCGATGGGGCCGCAGCGTGGCAGGCGCACTGATGTCTCGCGCGGATGCGGCGAAGGTGCGAGAGAGCATCTGTGCCGCGGACCCGCTCGCAGAGATGCGAGCACGGCGCTTGCGGGTGCGGTCACTTGCTACCGGCGCACCTATCGACCTCGATATCACCACGCGTCAAGCGGCCGAGGCCATCCAACCCATCATCGAGCGGCTGAAACAGCTGCTGCTCGAAGCGCTCGCGGAGACGCCCCCCGAGCTGGCTGCGGACGTATTGGAGCACGGCATGATCCTGTGCGGCGGTGTGGCACGCACACGAGAGCTCGACGCGGTCTTTCGGGACTGTACGGGGCTGCCCGTCATCGTGAGTCCGGAACCAGAGAAGTCCACGATCAAGGGCCTACAGAGCATCGTGTCTCGACGGATTGCGCTACGCGATCTGCTCGGACAATAAAACAACCCCCGAGGGACCTGTTGGGGTCACCTCGGGGGCGTTGAAAAAATGGCCGGCGAGACCTACTCTCCCACACGGTCACCCGTGCAGTACCATCGGCGTGCTGGAGCTTGACTTCCGAGTTCGGGATGGGATCGGGTAGGACCTCCGCACTATCATCACCGGCCAAAGCCTTGGTCTCCAAGAGACCTGGTTCGGGGGGCTGCAGCCACACCGGATCGCTCCAGGGGCACATCGAGCCGCGAACCACAACCCGTTTCGGGAAGAGGCTGCAATCAGGAATGGGGGTCGACAACGTGTCTATCGATGAAAGAAGAGGCGAACGCCTCGGTAGGAAAGTCAAACGGACAATTAGTGTGCGTCAGCTGAACACATTGCTGTGCTTACACCTCGCACCTATCAACCAAGTAGTCTTCTTGGGTCCTTAGAGAGTGCTCATCTTGAGGGAGGCTTCCCGCTTAGATGCTTTCAGCGGTTATCCTTTCCACACGTAGCTACTCGGCAATGCCGCTGGCGCGACAACCGAAACACCAGAGGTGTGTCCATCCCGGTCCTCTCGTACTAGGGACAGCTCCTCTCAAGAATCGAACACCCACGGCAGATAGGGACCGAACTGTCTCACGACGTTCTAAACCCAGCTCACGTACCACTTTAATCGGCGAACAGCCGAACCCTTGGGACCTGCTCCAGCCCCAGGATGTGATGAGCCGACATCGAGGTGCCAA
>JBMHDG010000012.1:0-31951 GCA_049889515.1 Myxococcota bacterium | reverse complement strand
GGCGAACCGTCAGCCGACGACACGGCCCTCGATACCGCAGCGACAGATGCCGGTAGCTCCGAGCTCTTGCAGGTCGACATTGCCCTCTCCGATGCCGACTGGGGCGCGCTTACCATCCAGGGCACCCGCTTTCTTGAGCATCTCACGGGCCCGGAGTGTCTTGATGCACCCTTTACCAAGAACTACGAATGGTACCCCGCTACAGTCACCCTTGACGGCCTCACCATGGGCGAGATTGGCGTGCGTAAAAAGGGCTTTCTTGGCAGTAACTCTTGGACGCGGCCATCCCTGAAGCTCGATGCCGACCGCTTTGTCGATGGAAACCGATTCGACGACGGACGAGAACACGTCACGCTCAACAATATGCAGCAAGACCCGTCCCGCATCCGCACCTGCCTTGCCTACGCCGTGTTCACAAGAGCAGGTCTCCCTGCGCCGGACTGCAGCTTTGCCGAGGTCCGCGTGCAGGGGCAAGAGGTCGGCGTCTATGCCGATGTACAGCCAGTCAAGAAGCGCTACCTGACCGAGCATTTTGGCAACGACAACGGCGATCTCTACGAGGGTACGGTGTCGGATTTCACCGACGACTACGTGGTGACCTTCGAGCCGAAGACCGATGAGACCGATGCCGCGCTGACACCGCTGTACGACCTGGCCGATGCGCTTGAGGCCTCCGATGATGACCTGCTCGAGGTACTCGGTGGCCTCGTTGATATCGATGCCTTCCTCACGTTCTGGGTGGTGGAGAGCCTCATCGGGCACTGGGATGGCTACAGCCAAAACCGCAACAACTTCTACGTCTACCGCAGTCCAGACACCGGGCTGATGACCTTCCTCCCTTGGGGCGCTGATGCGGTCTTCATGTCGGCCGAGTCCGACCCGGTTCACACGGTGGGCGCGTTGGCTTCGCGGCTTTGGAATCACCCTGTCACACGAGCGGCTTACCTCGCCGAAGCGCAGCGCCTCTTGGACGAGGTCTGGGACGAAGCCTGGCTCCTTGACGAGGTCAACCGCATGGGCGCCCTGGTGTCCCCTCATGTACGTGATGCCGGAGCGTTTGAAGTGACCCAGGGGGTCACCCGCGCCTTCATTGCAGACCGTCGCGCCGTGGTTCAGGCGATGATCACCAGCGGAGGCCCAGAGCGCCCGTATGCGCCAGAGCCCAAGACCTGCATCGAAGCCTTCGGATCGGTGGAGGCCGCGTTCGACCTGACCTGGACCAGTCTGGAAGATGACCCGTTCGACGCTCCTGCAAGCCTCGGACTTGCGATCAACGAAGATGACATTCCCTTCATCGCCACCGGCTCCCTTGCAGGAACAGACGGCTCGTCCAACTTGCTGCTGGTCACGTCGCTCGACCCCACTGCGAGCAGCCTCACCTACGCGCTCATCTTTCTGCCGCCCACGATCACGCCCGGAACCTATGACCTCGATCTCTCAAGGGTCGTCGGTGTCATGGCGACACTCGAGTTCGATAGCGGCGCCACGGAGCCCACGCCATGGGGCTACATCGTCGGCGAGGTGGACTTTGAAGCCGTCGGAATCGGCCCAAATCAGCAGATTCGTGGCAGCCTGACAGGCCAAGTGGTGCCCCTGCTGTTCTAGCGTGGGGTCCTCGGCCAAGGCCTCGCGCTGCAGCACGGGTGAAGCCGAGGTCTCCCCCACCTTCACCCGGCCGCAGCTCAACGCCTGACGATCAGTGCGCGGCCTCTGCAGGCTCGGCGTCCGCAGGCTCAGCGGCTGCGGGCTCGGCGTCCGCAGGCTCAGCGGCCGCGGGCTCAGCGTCTCCGCCCTCGGCGTCCGCTGGCTCAGCGTCGGCAGCCTCGGCGTCTCCAGCCTCAGCATCAGCAGGTCCACGAAGCCCAGCACACTCTGTCTCGAGGCCATGCTCGACGATCAGTGCCTCGAAGGCCGCCTGACGGGTCTCGGCCGTGAGCGCTGCATTCCATGCCTCGAACGCACCCCAGTCGGCAATGTTCGCGCCCTCGGCGGACTTGGCCATGCGCATCGCGATGGCTTCCTGCAACTTCGCAGGCTCCACATCAGCAAACTCGGCAGGATTCATGGTCGCCATGCTGGTGCAGAAGTGTGCGAGCGCAGCCTTGCTCGGCACCGCTTCAGCCTCGGTTGCAGCCGGTGCAGCTTCTTCGGCTGCAGGCGCCTCAGGCGCTGCCTCTGGCTGTGCCGGGCTTCCACATGCAAACAATCCCATCAAAACCACAACTGTATGTTTCATTTGAAACCTCCTCGCCGGCCTTGTAGCACACATTACGCAACGGATCGATGCAGCCCTGACGCTAAACTGCTTCATCCCGAAAGGCCTCCGGCTTAACCCACGGGACCGGTAGACGGCCGGCGAGTGCCCCGCGGACTTCCTCGAGCTCCTCTGCGGTCATGTTCACCCACTTGATGCGTTCGACTCGTGTGGCCTTCGCAGGCCTCTCATGACGTTCGCGGGCCACATCATCTCCCATCGAAAAGCACAGCTCCGCGGTATCTAGGGTGACAGCCTGGCGGTTGCCGGCGGCGAAGGTCTGTTCCATGCCCGTGCGTGTCGTCCATGCGACGATCTCACTGGTCCTGATCCGATGGTTTCCACAATGCAGTACGCCATCGTCGCCCAAGAGAATCGCCCCGTTGAGGCGTGCGGTGCGCTGCGACAGCCAGAGCATCAAGGCCACCCCTACACTCAGGCTCCCCATCAGGATCACCACACCGAACGACTCACCAAGGCCTACCCAGTTCGCGGTCGCAATGGTGAGGACCACAGTTGGAGCGCCAAGCCAACGCATCCAAAGACGCCAATAAGTGCGGTACGCCTCTACATCGACCCGGCGTGTCCACAGCTGCTTCAACCTTGGGCTTGCCATGATGATGCTCCACGGTAGTGCGCATGATATGTCATAGAATGCTAACGCGACATGAACCCGGTGGTGATCATGGTGTACCCGGAGTCGGATCTGCCCTACAGGCGCAACGGTTCATTCCTCACGGTGGGTGGCATGGTTGGCCTGGTAGCGATGTGTGTTGCGTGCAGCGACACAGATACGGGCAAAGATATCGAAGAAACTCTGTATGACGACAGTTCTAGCGCGGCGTTGGCAAACACGGACAGCGACAGTGATGCGGTCACCGACTCGGACACACCGCCCCTTTGCTCGATGCAGACCTCTTGGGAGGATGACCAGCTGAACGACGTCCAGGACAGGTATGTGCGCGCCGACGACACAAGCTCGGACATCAAAGGCAACCTCAACAACCAACACCTCGTCGTGCGGCCCGTCACGATGCCCACGGCTCACCCCATCCTACATCTCCACCTCGGGGGCTCGGGCGGCAGGCCCCGTAATTGCTCCAACATCTCTACCGTGGCTGCGAAAGCGGGGTTTCGATCCATCAACCTGGCGTATATGAATGAGGACAGCATCAGTGCACAGTGCGCCAACCCCAAAACCGGTAAGCCCTACAGCGATGACTGCGCAGAACACGTCCGCGAAGAGGTCCTCTACGGCACCGATGCCAGTCCATGGGTGAGCGTCGCCCGTACTGACAGCATCGAGTATCGCCTCATCAAACTTCTTGAGTGGCTGGCCATCCACGACAAGGACGGCCAATGGAATGACTTCTTGACGGCCGATGGCCCCGCGTACGACCACATGATGGTGTCTGGATTTTCACAGGGCGGTGGCATGGCTGGCATGCTCAGCCGGGACCACAGCCTCGACCGAAGCATTTTCTTCTCGAAAGGTGTGGATGCCGTGGGCAGCACGCTCAAAGACATTCAACCCGCCCCTTGGCATCTCGACACCTTTGCCACACCCGGCGACCGCATGTACGGCATCGTTCACCGAGAAGAACTCGCCTACTTCTATTCGCCCGTCGCCTTCGCCGCGTGGGGCATGTCCGCCTTCGGCGACTTCATCGACGCCGATAACGTGCAGCCCCCGTTTGACTGCACCCACCAACTTTCAACTGGCCTCACACCGGCTAGCGCGACACCTGGAACCCCCAACGAGTTCGTACAAGCCCATGCCTCGATCGGTGTCAATGTCCATCAACCCACAGGTCCGGACGGACGACCCGCCATGGCAAGTGCCTGGCATTATTTCTTCACGGTGGATCGTTGAGCGCTTCCGCTGACAACGTCTGCCCCCAGAAAGGTCTGACCATGAAATTCATCCATCTCTCGCTACCACTGCTGTTCCTCGCCGCCTGCGCACAGCCAGACAGCAAAGACGACACCACGGACACCGAGACGGACGCCGACACGGATTCCCCCGTAGATACGGATTCCGACACGGACACCACGGTCGACACCGACACCCCATCGACGGATTCGGGCGACACCGTTGAGGTCCCCGAGAACACTGCCCCGAGTTGTGAGATCACATCCCCCAAAGACCCGTTCTTGGGAGAGGTCGGTGATCCCGTGGTGCTCCGCGCCATGACCTCCGATGCCGAGAGCACGCCCCAGCAGCTTACGGTGCATTGGACCAGTGACATCGACGGGAAGCTCGGTAGCAACACCCCGTCATCTGATGGCGAGGCCTTGCTTGTCTGGTCGACGCCCGGTGCTGGAACCCACACCCTCATGCTGACCGTGACCGACCCAGAGGGGGAGAGCTGCACGGATACCATCGTGTTCTTCGTGGGCTCCGCTCCCGAGGTCACCATCGATGCCCCCTCGGCCAATTCAGTGTTCGACGTGGGGGCTGCAGTGAGCTTTGAGGCCACGGTTTTCGACGCAGAGAGCCCACCTACGTCGCTAGATATGCTCTGGACGTCAAGCATCGACGGGGCGTTATCCACCGATGCTGCAACCGCATCGGGGCAGTCGAGTTTTACCACGACAACCCTAACCGCCGGTGTCCACACCGTGACCGTTCGCGCCACCGACAACCTCGGCCTCTACACCGAGCAATCCCGAAGCCTTCGCATTAACACGCCTCCGACCGCACCCGGCCTGACCCTCACACCCGCCCTGCCGATGACGGGCGACGTACTGCAGGCGAGCGTGACCACACCGGCGTCCGATGTAGATGGTGACCCACTGACGCTCACCTGGTCGTGGTATGCCGACAACGTACTGCAGCCGGCCTACACGACCTCCAGCATTCCTGCCAGCGCTACCCTCCGTGACCAGGTGTGGCGTGTGGAGGTTCAGGCCAACGATGGGTACAGCAACAGCCCCGTTGCATCTGCACAGGTGATCATCGTCAATACGGCGCCCTCCGTGGGAAGCGTGGAGCTGACGCCGCCATTGGGTACCGAGGCCACGCCCCTCACCTGCACCGCCATCGACGTTGTCGATCCCGACAACGACCCGGTGACCGTGGACGTCTCATGGGTCGTCAACGGACAAGCGATCGTGGCAAACACCCCCACGCTGACTGGGGCGTACTTCAACGCCGGCGATACCGTATCGTGCGTCCTCACGCCGAGTGATGCCCTCGCAGACGGTGTACCGACCACGTCCAACTCGGTCTACATTGAGAACACGCCACCCGTAGTCTCCGACCTTGTCGTCTACCCCGACGAAGCACGCGTCGGTGATACGCTGACGTGTACGGCCCAAGCGACCGATGTGGATGGTGATGTGCCCGCCCTCACGTACCAGTGGTCCACTGGCACCACGGGCAGCAGCTATACGCTTCAGGCTACCGATGACCCCGGTGACCTGGTGAGCTGTACGGCAACGGCGACGGACACTGCGGGCGCGACCTCCACGCTCGCCGCCTCGAGTCTCGTTCTCAACACGGTCCCAGTCATCACATCTGGCGGCCTGACACCTGCCATCGCCCATAACGACAGCACCTTGACCTGCGTGGGTACGGCCACGGATGCCGACGGCGAAGCACCCCAGATCTCCTACACCTGGTCAGGTAGTCTCGCTGGAGATCTCGGCACGGGGAGCACGCTCGACCTTTCCACCACAGCCGCCGCCAGCCTCGAAGACATCACCTGTACCGTGACGGTGACCGATGCAGATGGCGGTTTGGTGACGAACGAGGCCACGAGAACCCTGATCAACCGTCCCCCAACGGCGACGATCGCCATTAACAGCGTTCCCGAGACCCCACATGTCGAGAGCGCCATCAGCTGCAACGCAGCATCGAGCGACCCCGATGGCGACCCGACCTTCTCGGTATGGTCATGGGATGTCGGGGGAACCTCTGTCGCCGGCACTCCCGGCACTGGGCCCACCTCCTCCCTCTCCGACGCGTTCACCACGGGTGATCTCGTCACGTGCACCGCCACAGTTCACGACGGCAAAGGGGCCACGGGCACGAGCGATGCGTCCGTCACCATCGTGAACGGTGCCCCGATCATCTCGGACATCACCTTCAACTGGCCTGTCGTGTACACCAACGTCACGCTGTCCGCATTCGCTGACGTCAGCGACCCTGAAGACGACCCGATGACCACCTCATGGACGTGGTACGTCAATGGCAACGCGATTGCATCGGTGGACACCAACCAGCTCAACGGCGTCACATGGTTTGACCGCGATGATGAGGTCTACGTCACGGTCGCCATCTCGGATGGGGTAGAAACATCCTATGCGACGTCCGATACGCTGATCGTCAGCAACCAACCACCCTATGCCCCCACGGTCGAGCTGGCGACATCCGAACCGGGCGAGTTGTTGTTCGCAGGCGAGCCCATGTCCTGCCTCGTGACCGACCCCGCACTCGACGCAGACCTTGACCCGCTGACCTACACGACCAGCTGGACGGTCGATGGTGTGCCGTTCGATGGTACAAGTGGTGCTGGCCCCGTCACGACCACGTACACCGACGACACCGTACCTGCCGGTCAGACCGTCGCCGGAGAGGTCTGGAGCTGCGCCATGACCGTGTCCGATGGCATCGACACCACCACCGTCGAGAGCTCGAGTGCCACCCTCTACCCCGCGCCAGACCAGTTCTCTGTCACTGATGCGGACATCATCATTGGCGGTGCAACCGGGTTTTTTAACTTCGGTCGCAGCGTTGCAAGTGCAGGCGATGTTGATGGCGACGGGAAGACAGACATCCTCGTCAGTGCCACCGTCGACTACGGGCAAGGCTTGAACCCCACCGAGGGCGCGGTCTACCTATTTCTGGGCGCAACCCTTGCGACCAATCCAACGCTGGACCTCACTGCGGCAGACTTCGCGTTTACGGCGGCCTGCTGTAATGAAGACCTTGGCAAGAGTGTGGCTGGTGCAGGCGACGTCGACAATGATGGCCTCGACGATATCATCATCGGCGCACCAGGAGCGGACACCGCCTATATCGTGCTCGGCTCCAGCCTCACCTCTGCACCGGTCACGCAGACCACCAACCTCACGTTCGACGCCGACTACACCCTGGACACCATCGTCACGACCACAAAACTTGGGACCGCCGTGGCGAGCGCGGGAGATATCAACAATGATGGCCACGCTGACGTCATTGTAGGTGACCCCTACTACAGCGGGGAAGAAACGTTTGCAGGCGCCGCGTTCGTATTCTCCGGCGCCGATCTCGGGCTTGGGCCTTATCTCTCTGTCTTTGAGCCAGAGGAAGAGTACGCATTACTCGGGGCGAGCGTCGCTAGCGCAGGCGATGTCGATGGTGACGGACGCGACGACATCATCGTTGGCTCACCGGGCGGCAACCCAGACAGTGCGGCTCATCTCATCTATGGCAACACCGTCACACCATTCTCTTCGCGCTATGCAAATCATAGCTTTAACAGCACCGACATCACATTCACCGGAGAGAACGTGACCAACGCCGTTGGAGAATCGGTAGCGCCGGCTGGGGATGTCGACGATGATGGCCTCGACGACGTGCTTATCGGGGACATCTATGCACGGTCCGCCTACCTCGTCTTTGGCAGCAGCCTCGGTTCAGTGGATACCGTTGACCTCGCCAATGCAGACCACATCTTCCAAGGGGAAGCCGGTGGTATTGGTGGGGTCGGTAGCGTTGTTGCAAGCGCCGGTGATTTTGACAACGATGGCTACGACGACCTCCTCTTTGGCGACTATTCCAACGACGAAGAAGGCACGGACGCCGGGAAGGCCTACGTGGTCAAGGCCAACAGCCTCCAAGGCTCTGGTACATACCCCTTGGGCATTGCGAGCCCACAATTTCTTGGGAAGGACCCCGGGGACTTCGCCGGTCGTGCCGTAGCGCCTGCCGGCGACATCAATGGGGACGGCTATGACGACATCCTGATTGGCGCAGAGCGCAATAGCGACAACGGATATTATACGGGTGCGGTCTACATCATCCTCGGTGGTCCATAAGCATCGGTCACAGAACCCTCACGGCTTGACCCCACCATCGGCGTAGATGCGCCAGGTGAGGTCATCTGAGGTGTTGGGCTCGCCGTCTTGGCCTGCAGACCGCACCACGGCAACCACCACCTCCTCTGGGGTCTTGGTTTCGGCGAGGAGCTCATCGTACGCCTCTGTATTGCCGGAGAGCTCCAAGACGAACGGTCGGTCCCACGGGTCGAGCAAGGCGGCCACCTCGGGCAGTGCCATGAGCCGATCACGTGCGTCTTCGGGCGTCTTGGCCCCATTGTCTCGTGCCGCTGTCCATGCCGCATAGAACGGCTCGGCAAAGGCCTCGACCACTGCCGTGCCTTGGGTACGTGCCTGCTCTTTGAGGTAGACACGCAGAGGGTTGCCCCGCTCGGACCGCGTGGTCACGGTCATCAATGAGTCTTCAATCTGCTGCGGCCAGCGGTTGTTGCTCACATCGGTGTCGGCGATCTGTTGGTGCCGGTCGATCTCGACCCATGCCACCTTCTTGTCGACGACAAACACCTTCTCAACCACCTCGGCGTTTCGGACCCAGAGCTCGGCGGGCAGCATGTGCTCCTCGGCGCTTCCATCTTCGAACTGCAACACCAGCGGAACAGGACTGACCAGCCCCCCCACATTGCGCAGCCGCACCGTGTAGAAGTGCCAATCCCGGTCGAACGCGGCGCGTTGGGCGTCATCGAGCTTGCTCAAGAAGCGCTCGAAGGCCCGCTCATCCTCGGGTGTGACGTCGAGCTCGTCGTAGGTCGAGTAGAAGTCCACGAGCTCTGGAAAGCGGTCGGTCCGAAGCGCCTGTCCCTCATTGCGTTGCTCGGTGCGTGTCTTGGCCCGGCGTTCATCACGCTGCGCCCGCGCAAAGCCCTTTCGCTGCTCGGGATCGCGCGCCAGCTCGGTATGGGTCACCTTCTCGATGGCGATGTCGGCATGGGCCGTCGAATAGAACCAGCCCCGCCAGAACCAGTCGAGGTCGGTGCCACTCACATCTTCGATCCGACGGAAGAAGTCCGCGGGCTGCGGGCGCTTAAAGGCCCAGTCGCTCGAGTAGGTGCGAAACGCATGGTCCATGGCCTCGCGACCCAGCACCGTCTCACGGAGCACGTTCATCGCCGTGGCAGGCTTGGCGTAGGCGTTACTGCCAAACTGAAGCAGCGACTCGCTGTTGGTCATGATGGGTCGCGCATACGTAGACCGCATGTAGTCCGTGATGTCGCGAGGCTCGCCACGACGCGACGGGTAGCCCTTCTCCCAGCTCTGCTCCGCGAGAAACTGCAGGTAGGTGTTGAGGCCTTCGTCCATCCAGGTCCACTGGCGCTCGTCGGAGTTGACGATCATGGGGAACCAGTTGTGGCCCACTTCATGGATGATCACGCTGATCAGGCCGTATTTGGTGCGCTTGGTGTAGGTTCCATCTTCTTCGGGTCGTGGCCCGTTGAAGCAGATCATGGGGTATTCCATACCTCCCACCGGACCATTGACGCTGATCGCTGTGGGGTACGGATACGGAAAGGCATAGTCCCCATACACTTCGAGGGTCTGTGCGACGGCATGGGTGCTGTACCGGCTCCAGAGTGGCTCGCCCTCACTGGGCCAATACGACATGGCCATGACGGGGCTGCGTTGCCCTTCGACCTCGACACCCCATGCGTCCCACAAGAACGCTGGCGACGCTGCCCATGCCACATCGCGAACATTATCGGCACGAAAGACCCAGGTCTGGGTGCCGGTCGCGTCAACCGTTCGGTTGGCATCGGCCTCGTCTTGGGTGATGACCATCACTGGCGTCTCTGCGGTTCGCGCCTCGGTCAGGCGACGACGCTGGTCGCGCGTCAATACCTGGCTCGGATTGCGAAGCACACCGCTCGAGGCCACCACATAGGTGTCGGGCACGGTGATGCGGAGCTCGTAGTCCCCGAACTCCAGCGTGAACTCCCCGCGCCCAAGAAAGGGCTTGTTCTGCCATCCGTCGACATCGGTGTAGGCCGCCATTCGCGGAAACCACTGGGCAATCTCGTAGATGGGGACGTCATCCTCGAGGATCTCCAGCTGGCTCCGTCCCCCCATGATCTCGGGCGTGACGTGGTGGTACCAGTCGACCTCAAACGAGAACGACCGCCCCGGCCGGAGCGGCTGCGGCAGCTCGATGCGCATCATCGTGTCGACGATGCTGTAGGTCAGCGCACGCCCTTGTCGGTCTTCGACGCGGGTCACGTTGGAGCCCGCCTCGAAGGACGCCTGCACGTCTAGGCGCTCGACCATGTCGATCGACTGGCTGCCCGAGACACTGCCCCGTGTGGAGCTACGGTTGGCGAGGCTGTCCTCCCGAAAGCGGTTCACATCGAGCTGCAGCCATAGGTAGGTCAGCGTGTCCGGTGAGCGGTTGTGGTAGGTGATCACCTCGGAGCCGGTGAGCTTACCCACCTCGGGGTCGAGCACGACGTCGATCACGTGGTCGGCTTCGTTCTGCCAGTAGTCTGGGCCCGGCGCGCCCGACGCGAGGCGTACACCGTCGGGGGTGGGCAGCCACTCCATGAGCTGCCGAAACGGATCTTCGAGGGTGTCGAGGCTCAAGACATCAGCATGTTCATGCCCATCTTCGTGTGGAGCATCTTCGGCGAGGATGTCGTGCGCATGAGCGGGCCCCTGCACCACCAGCAACGCACCTGCCACAGCCATCCCATTGCATACCTGACGCCACATTCGTCACTCCCTGCCAAGGGAGGTGGCCTAGCCGGTTCGGCGGGGTCGCGTCACCCCTTCTGCAACTGAATTGCGAAAGCCGACAGCGCGTACGCAGCCACGTTCAGATCCAGACATCACCGTCTGCCGTGAGCTCGCTCTCGGCATCGCCCGTGTTCACGACACCGCGGGGCTCCACGAGCAGCACGCTACAGACCTCTGATGCCACCGGTCGGTGCTGCACACCACGAGGAACGACGTACATCTCCCCTTCGCGTAGGTGCACGGTCTGGTCTCGCATTTCAATGGCCATCTGCCCCTGCACCACCAGAAACACCTCATCGGTGTCGTCGTGCTGGTGCCACACGAACGTGCCTTGAAGCTTCACCACCTTGAACTGCACCTCGTTCATCTCGGCGACCACACGGGGGGCCCAGAGATCATCAAAGAGGGCGAGCTTGTCTCGAAGGTTGATCATGCGTCAGGGTAGCATGCTGCAGCGCCGCTTGAGCGGAGGCCCCTACTCCTTGACCACATGCCGCTTTGCGGCATCGACGTCGGCATGGTCACCCTCAGAGGCCACCGCACGCACGGCGTTCATCCAGCCCCCGTACATGGGGTTGGGCAGCATGAACCACACCTGGCCGAACTTATCGGCGTGCTCGGCCACCAGCGCGCGCCGCGCGTCGATGCCGAGGCCACCATCTTCGATAAAATCACCGAGTGTGTCGCCCACGAGTGCCACCACCCGATGGTTCGCAGCCACGTGTTCACGGCGAGGTGTCTTGTCGCCCGTGCGCCATTCCTCACGCTCATCGCGAAGCAGCACGGTGTCGACTGACGCATCGATCGGAAAGCCTAGGGCTTGCAGGTTCTTTCGGGTGGCGTCTTCGGTCACCGCACGCCGGTTGGTCACGTAAAAGATGCGTACGCCCGCAGCGTCGGCGCGCTTCGCGAAGGCCAGCGCCCCGGGAATGGCGGGCGCCGCGGCCTCATCGCACCATGCGTTCCAGCTGGTGAGCTCGTAGGACCCACCGCTCTCAAGCAGTCGCGCTTGGTAGACGCTGTTGTCGAGCACGGTCTCATCGACATCGACGATGACGGCTGGGGTGGCATCGGCGGGCCTACCGTCCGATGGAAACAGGTCGATCGATGCGTCGGCCGCGCCGCGCTCGGCAGCTTCGGCGGCAGCATCCCAGACGACGGTCGTGACGGCGTCACGCTCGGCCGACGTACGGGTCCACACCATGGCGTCGAGGCTCGATGCTGCGTTGGGCTGCGATGTACCCGTCGTGGCGCATCCCATCAAGAGCGCCAACCACCCTACCGACCGAACCATCATGACCTCCAGATGCGCGCGCCTTATCATGCGCGGTGCCCGAATGCGTCAGTACACGTCGCGTTGGTACCGGTTGGCCTGCTCCAGATCCTTGAGGAACTGCTCGCCATCGGCCACACCGCGTGCCTCGACCAGCTCGATCAGCGCCGCGTGCACGCCCGGCGCCATGCCGCTGGCATCGCCACAGACATAGACGGCTGCGCCCGCCTCTAGCCACTGCCAGACCTCATCGGCCCGCTCAAGGAGCTTGTGCTGCACATAGACCTTTTGATCGGTGTCGCGAGACCACGCGCACGTCAGCTCGGCCAACGTTCCGTCGTCGACAAAGCCGGTGAGCTCGTCTTGGTAGAGAAAGTCACGGTCTTCGTGCTGGTGCCCGAAGAACAACCAGTTCTTTCCGGTCGCTCCCGAAGCCTTGCGCTCCTGAAGAAAGGCCCGAAACGGCGCCACGCCCGTGCCGGGCCCCACCATGATGACCGGTGTGTCTGCTCCGGGTAGGCGGAAGGCAGGGTTGGCCTGCAGGTAGATCGGAATGCCCGTCTCGTGGGCACGCTCGGCCAGCCAGCAGCTTGCCACGCCCTTGATGTCGCGATCGTGGGCGCGGTAGCGGGTGGTCTCCACCGTGAAGTGCACCTCGTTGGGGTGCTGCGCTGGACTGTTGGCCACGCTGTAGAGGCGTGGCTGCATGGGCCGCAAGGTCGAGACCACGGCTTGGGCATCGAGCGCTGCCGACGCGTGAGCCTGCAGGGCGTCGAGAACGAGGCGCTCAGACATCCAGGTGGACAGCGCCTCGGAGTCGCCATCGAGGGCAGCCTTTGCGGGGCCCTCGGACTGCGCGAGCAGCTCGACCAGCTTCATGCTGACACTGTTGAGGCAGGCGGAGCGGGTCAAGACATCGCTCAGGCTCCGGGTCTCGCCATCCCACGTGACCTGGGCCGCTGCCTCGCCACCGAGTGCAGCGACGACGGCTGCCACCTCTTCAGGGCAGTTCTCGGGGTAGACGCCAAAGCAGTCCCCCGGATGGAAGCTGAGGCCCGTGTCGGCCAAGTCGATGACGTAGTGACGGGTCTCTTTGTTGGACCCCGATTTCGAGAGCAGCGTATTGCTGACGAGCTTGACGGTGATGGGGTCCTCACGGGTGCCCGCAGGACGCGCCGCTGCCGTGGTCACGGGTGCTGCGGCAGGTACCGGCTTCGGTGCTGCCGCCGGCGCTGGCGTAGCGCCACCACCGAAGAGTCGAGACAGCCACCCGAAGAAGCCGCCACCGCTTGACGCCTCGGGTTCGGGATCAGCGCCTTGAGGAAACAGCTCAGGGTTGGCTTCGAGGTAGGTCAGCACCGAGGTCTTCCACCGGGCGAACGGCACCTCGTACTCCCCGTCGCAGTCCACGCGCTCGGCCACACGCTCACCGCCGAGCGTGCCCAAGAGACGATCGAAGTCCTTGCCGCACTGAGCGAACATCGGAAAGCTGCTGTCGCCCAAGGCGCAGACCGAGAAGCGGATGCCCGTCACATCGGGGGAATCCTCTTTGAGGTGAGCCATAAAGTCATGGGCGTTGACGGGCGGGTCACCATGGCCAAAGGTCGAGGTGACGATGAGCACCAGACGCTCGTTGGGGAGCGCATGGTGCGGGTATTCGACCATGTCGTAGACCTTGGCGGCAAAGCCCTTCGCCGCCAGATCGCCCTTGAGTTCTTTGGCACACGACTCTGCGTTGCCCGTCTCGGTCCCAAATAGAATGCTGATCGGTCTCACGAAGCCCCCGTCGTCGTTCGCGTGCCGCCTCTTTAAGCCAAAACTCCTGCGGTGCACCACACGAGACACCTTTAGAAGAGGTACGACGTCACGTCACGACCTGCGCCATCCCTGCGTCGTTCTGATGCTCGGGTTTGTCGCGCGTTCGCTTGCAGCGCCCCCCGAGAGCGGGTACATCCGACGGCTCTCGCGATGCCGATTGTCTTGTTGGGTCTATCGGTTTTCCTCACATGCGCAGCGCGCAGCAAGGGCACGTCACCATGGCAACAGCGGCTTACTCCCTACGCGTCGAAGAAGTCGAGCACTACACCGAGAGCTACTTCCGGTTTCGCCTCGAGCGCCCCGAAGACTTTCGCTTCACCAGCGGTCAGTTCGTCATGGTGGGCCTCATGGTCGACAACAAGCCGCTGATGCGCGCCTACTCCATCGCCAACCCGTACTGGGATGAGGGCCTTGAGTTCTACTCGATCATCATCCCCGATGGGCAGCTCACCTCACGCCTGCGCCACATCAAGGTGGGCGACGAGGTCATCTTGAGCGACCGAGCGGTCGGCACCCTCACGCTCAACCCCCTCGGGCCGGGCGGCAAGCGCCTGTTCATGCTGTCTACCGGCACCGGTGTGGCGCCCTTTGCGTCGATCATTCGTGACGATGAGACCTATGAGGCCTTCGACGAGGTCTACCTCACCCAGACCTGCCGGTACGCCGCCGACCTGCAGTACGCCCAGCAGCGCGTCACCGAGGCCATGGCCTGCCCACTCGTGGGCGAAGAGGCCCAAAAGAAGCTTCGGTTCTACGGCAGCGTCACCCGCGAGCCGCATGAGCATCAGGGCCGCATCACCAACCTCATCGCGTCGGGTGAGCTCTTCACCCACCTCGGTATTCCCGCGTTCAATCCCGAGACCGATCGCGTGCTGATCTGCGGTTCGATGGAGATGCTCAAGGACACGCAGAAGCTCCTCGACGAACGAGGCTTCGTGCGCGGCTTTGGGCACAAGCCTGCGGGCTACGTCTGGGAACGTGCGTTCACCGGATAGTCTCCGGCACAGGTTATGCTCGCCGCCTTCAGGAGCCCCCCATGCGCACGCCCTCTCCCATCACCCGCCTCTGGATGTGGTTCGGCCTGGCCATGGGCCTCGCCGGGTGTGGCACCACCTCCACGCCGGAGCCCGCCGCGCCCTCGACAGCGCGTACCGAGGCTGCTGCCGATGCAGGCGTCGTCAACATCTACAGCCATCGTCACTACGCCTCCGACAAGATTCTGTTCGCCGAGTTCGAGGAGCAGACCGGCATTGACGTTCGCGTGGTCAAGGCCGGTGCCGACCAGCTGATTGAGCGCCTCGCCTCCGAGGGCGAAGCCTCCCCCGCCGACCTGCTGATTACCGCCGATGCGGGGCGACTCGTGCGTGCCGATACCCGAGGCCTGTTGCAGCCCACGTCCTCGGCAGTGCTCGAGGCCGCCATCCCCGAGAACCTCCGCCACAAAGACGGCCACTGGTTCGGGCTCACGCGCAGGGCACGCGTCGTGGTCTACGCCAAAGACCGGGTCGACCCCGCGACGCTGTCGACCTACGCAGCGCTGACCGACCCCCAATGGCAAGGCCGCATCCTCGTGCGGAGCAGCGCCAATATGTACAACCAGTCCTTGCTGGCCTCGATCGTGGCGCACGATGGCGAAGATGGCGCCCGCGCCTGGGCCGAGGGCATGGTCCGCAACATGGCCCGCACCCCCAAGGGCAGCGACCGTGACCAGATGAAGGCCGTGGCTGCAGGTCAAGGTGACCTCGCCATCGTCAACACCTACTACCTGGGCTTGCTGCTCAACGCTGAGTCGCCCGCTGACCGCGCCGTCGGGGAGCAGCTCGGTGTGTTCTTCCCCGACCAAGACGGTCGCGGCACGCACATCAATGTCAGTGGCGCAGGCGTCACCCGACATGCACCCAACCGCGAGAACGCCGTCAAGCTCCTCGAGTTTCTCGTGAGCGACCACGCCCAGCAGGTCTTCGCTGACGCCAACTACGAGTATCCCGTGAAGGCTGGTGTCCCCGCTGGCGAGCTGCTCGAGAGCTGGGGCGCGTTCACAGCCGATGCGCTCCCCCTCCAGGCGCTCGGTGACCACCACGAGACCGCGGTCAAGGTGTTCGACGAGGCAGGGTGGCGTTGACGTGAACGCCCGCCCCACGGCCGTCATCACCCGCTGGCGCTCGCGCTGGCCTTGGCAGCTCGCCGCTCTGCTCGTGTGTGCCGTCGTGCTGGCGCCGCTTGCCCATATCGGCGTGTCGCTGCTGACCCCCGCGGGCGACGGGTGGCGCCATGTCGTGGACACGCTGCTCTGGCGCTACCTCTCGGGCACGGCAGCCGTGACCAGCATGACCATGCTCTGGGCCCTGATCTTCGGTGTCCTGCCGGCGTGGCTGGTGACCGCGTTTCGCTTTCCCGGTGACCGAGCGCTCGCGTGGCTCCTCGCCGCCCCCCTTGCCGTACCGAGCTACATCGCGGCCATTGCGTGGGCGGGACTGCTCGACTTTACGGGGCCTGTGCAGACCACCGTTCGCGAAGCCATCGGCCCCGATGCGGCCGCGTGGGTCCCCGACATCATGACCGTCTATGGCGTGTCGTTCGTGTTGGGCAGCGTGCTCTACCCCTACGTCTACGTGACCACACGCGCCCTGCTTATGCGCCAGTCCGCGACGCTCATCGAGGCCGCGCGATGCCTCGGTGCAGGACCGACCGCTGCCTTCATGCGGGTCGTGCTCCCCACCCTTCGACCCGCTCTCGTCGCAGGACTGGCGCTCGTCGCCATGGAGACCGTCAACGACTACGGCGCCGTGCACCTCTACGGCGTCGACACCTTTACGACCGGCATCTTTAAGGCGTGGCTGGGCCAGAGCGATGTGGCCTCGGCCGTTCGCCTTGCGGCCGTGCTGCTCGTGTTGACCGCTGCCGTTCTCGGCCTCGAGCGCGTCGGTCGCGGTCGACGACGCTTCGACGACGGAGGAACCACCCGCCCCCTGTCTCGTTGGCAGCTCTCGGGCGTGCACGCTGCCGCGGCCATGGTGACCTGCAGCACACCCGTCGTGCTGGGCCTCGGCGTCCCCGTCGGAATGCTCGGCTACTGGACCCAGTTCACCTGGACGTCCGTCGATTGGGGCGCCTTCGCCGAACTGGCCGGTCGGAGCCTTGGGCTGGCCGTTGGCGCTGCGCTGATCGTGGTCACCGCCAGTGTGACGTTGGCCTATGCGACCCGGGTGGCCCGGCACCGCTGGCTGAAGCTGCTCTCGGGCGCAGCGGGCACGGGGTATGCCGTGCCCGGCGCGGTCATCGCCGTGGGCGTCTTCGCGCTCGGTGCCACGTTCAACGGGCTTGCGCAGCGCACCGGTTTGGTCTCCGCCCAGACACTCCTCATGGGTGGCTCGGTGGGGGCGCTCCTCTGGGCGTATGCCGTTCGGTTTCTGGCCGTGGGCCTTCAGCCCGTGCAAGCTGGCTTCACCCGCCAGGGCGCAGGGCTCGATCAGGCGGCGCGCACCCTTGGCGCGGGCCCGTGGCGTACGTTGACCACCGTGCACCTCCCCCTGCTGCGGGGCACCCTTCTCGGCGCCGCGACGCTCGCCTTTGTCGATGTGCTCAAGGAGCTGCCGCTCACGCTCATCCTCCGTCCATTTGACTTCGAGACGCTGGCCACGCATACCTACCAACTGGCGAGCGAAGAACAGGTCATGGCCTCGGCGCCGGGTGCCCTGTTGCTCGTTGCCTTTGGGTTGGTGGCCGTAGCCGTCGCCCAGCGTGGTCTGCTGGAGGACCCATGAGTGCCGTCTCTCTTGATGCCGTCGTGAAGCGCTACCCCGGAGGTCCCACGGCCGTGGATGGGGTGAGCTTCGAGGTGCGGGCGCAGGAGATCGTGGCGCTCGTGGGAGAAAGCGGCTGCGGCAAGTCGACCCTCCTCCGCCTCATCGCCGGACTCGAGGAACCCGATGGCGGCAGCATCTCGCTCTTTGGCGCCCACGTGGCCGACCCGAAGGCCTCGGTGCCCCCAGAGCACCGGGGCGTCTCCATGGTGTTTCAAGACCACGCGCTCTTCCCTCACCTTCGAGTACGCGACAACGTCGGATTTGGCCTCCAGCGTGAAGCCGCGGCCACACGTCGAGCCCGCACGGACGAGGCCCTCGAGCTTGTCGGACTCCCTGATCTGGGCGAGCGCTTCATTCATGAGCTCTCTGGAGGTCAACGGCAGCGGGTCGCTCTCGCGCGGGCCCTCGCCCCCAAGCCCCGCCTGCTGCTGCTCGACGAGCCGCTCTCCAGCCTCGACGAACGTCTGCATGCGGCGCTGCGCGATGACATCGCCAGCCTGCTGCGGGCACGGCAGACCACGGCCATCTGGGTGACCCACACTGCCGAGGACGCCATGGCAGTCGCCGACCGGGTGGCGTCGATGCAGCATGGCCAGATTCTACAGTCGGGCAGCCCCGAAGACCTCTACCGCAACCCGACCAGCCCGTATACGGCCCGGTTGTTCGGCGAGGTGAACACCCTCGACGCGCAGCTCCAGGCACACATCACGGGCCAACAGCCCGATGGTCCTGGCCCCTGGCTGGTGCGACCCGAGGCGCTCACGATCGCGCCGGGGGGTCCCGGCGTGGTGGTCGCCCGCCAGCTGTGTGGCCACCACTATGTGGTCTCCGTACAGCTCGACGAAACCGTGGTGAAGGTCTCCGCGAGGCCCGATGCGCTCCCCGAGCTGGGCGCCCAGGTCAGCGTGAGCCGCGCCTGACTCACATTCCGGAGAGTGCGAGCAAGACCTTCGAGGTCTGCGCCGTCACCTCGGCCACAGGCGTCGGCGTGGCATCGGCGAGCGGTCCGCCCTCGGGCCACATCGCGACCAACGCATCGAGCGCACCCACCAGCTCTGCGGCTTGGGTGGCGTCGAGGTCGCCGGCCATCTGACGCGCAACCACGGCAAACCCGTAGGCGTCTTGGTACTCACCGGGGTCGGTGACCGCACCACCGCGAACGCCCACGGCGTATTCCTCGACGAGGGTCTCCATGAGGAAGGTGACAATGGCCTTGGGGTCTCCCCCGGCCTTCTGCCGCATGAGCTTCAAGTTGGCTCCAGCAGCCTGCAGCATCGGCTCAATCTCGCCCGCAGGCTTGCCGACCGCGAGGGCCTCAGACACCGAGGCAAACACCTCTGGGGTAAATCCGAGGGCCTCCATGCCCGCACGCTCGGCGGCATGGGTCTCGGATACGGGATGCAGCAGATGCTTGGCCGCCTGCTCCGAGGCGCCGGCTCGGTAGAGCGCGAGGCCGGCCTCCACATGGCCCGACATAAAGGCGACGCGGTTCTCCACCGGCAGCGCCCCCATTGTGTGGTGTCCCCCTTCGCCTTCGCCCTCACCTTCCTCACCCGCTTCGGCACCCTCGCCGGCTTCATGCACCTCGGTACCCTCACCTTCACCCTCGCCCTGGGCCTCTGAGGCTTCACCTTCGCCATCGCCGTCACCACTCGCTCGCTCAGCCACGGCCTCCGTCGCAGGGGGCGTATCTGCCGCACCACACGCAGCCACGGTGCTGCCGAGCAACGTGGCGAGTCCCAGACCGGTGAGCTTCTTGAAGGTGACGTTCATGGGGTTCCTCCTCGGATGGCCTCGACCGTAGCCGAGGAGCCGATAGGCAGCAATGCATGGAGTGCCCATGCTGCTGACCCTGCCCAATGTCCTGTCTGCCGAAGAACTGACCGAGCTCCGCACGCTGGCCGCGGGTCTGTCGTGGCGTGATGGCAGCATCACAGCCGGTTCTGTCGCGCGGCAGGTCAAGCACAACGAGCAAGCGGACCTCACCACAGATGGGGGTCGTGTGGTGCGGGCGAGGCTTCAGCAGATCCTCGAGGCCCACCCGGTGCTGCGGGCCGCCGCTCGCCCCAAGCGCTGGTCGACCCTTTTGTTGAGCCGCACCATGGTGGGCGGAGGCTACGGCGCCCACATCGACAACCCGCTGATGGGCTCGGGTGCCACCCGCATGCGGTCCGACCTCTCCTTCACCCTCATGCTGAGCGACGCCGCGTCCTTTGAAGGGGGCGCGCTCGAGGTGGACCGGCCCGGGCTCGTTCAGACACTCACCCCCGAAGCGGGCGAGCTCGTGCTCTACCCCGCCTCCAGCGTGCACCGTGTGACCCCGGTCACGCGCGGCACCCGCCTCGTGTGCGTGGGCTGGATTCAGAGTCTGCTGCCAGACGTGCGCCATCGAGAGGTCCTCTGGGATCTCGAGAACCTCAAGGCGTCGCTTCGTACCCAGCACGACCCCAACAGTCCGGCGCTGCTGACCTTGAGCAAGACCATCAGCAACCTGATGCGCATGTGGGCTGACGTCTAGGCTTGCACCCTCAACCGAAGACGAGCCCGCCATCGACGACGAGATTCTGGCCCGTGACCGAGCGGCCCCATGGGCTCGCGAAGAACAACACCGTGTCGGCGAGCTCTTCGGGCGTCGTCACCGAGCGGAGCGGCGTGTTTTGCGCGATGTAGTCAAAGACCGCATCGGGCGTGGCCGCACTCGCATCGGTGACGCGCAATAGCCCACCCGAGACCATGTTCACGGTAATGCCCAGCGGGCCGAGCTCAGCGGCTGCCGTTCGGGTAAGCGACAACAACGCCGCCTTGGTGGCCGTGTAGTCATGGTACGGCACGACCGGGTTCTGAAAGAGGTTTGTGCCAATGTGCACAATGCGCCCGAACCCTTGGGCCGCCATGCCGGGACGCAGGGCCTGGATGAGGTTGAGTGCACCACGAAGACCCGTCTCTGCATGCGCGAGCATGTCCTCCCATGGCATCTCGTCGAGCTTCTTGCGCGCATCCCCATTGAAGACGAAGTCTGCCAAGGCGTTGTGCACGACCGTGGTCGGTGCGCCGAGGGTCTCGGTCACCTTGGCTACCATGGCCTTCACCCCGTCAGGATCACGCACATCTGCCTGAACCGCGAAGGCCCGGTCTCCGAGCGAAGCGGCGAGCGCCTCTGCGCCAGCCTTGCTGTTTCGATAGTTGATCGCCACCCGGGCGCCCTCACGGGCAAAGGCCTTGGCAATGGCAGCACCGAGCCCTCGGCCTGCTCCAGTCACCACCACCACTTGATCGTTCAATGCCAACGACATGCGTCCCCCTCATGAGCGCACGCACGTAGCACGCCCACGCCCACGGAGTCGAGCATGGCAGCCGCGTTACGCCAACGCACGACAACACGTCACGGATGGGGTCGACACCATGACCGAAGACCGCGCCCATACCTTCTTCGAGCAGTTCCTCGTCGACGAATACGAAGCACTGAAGGTCTTCGCCACCGAACCCGACAACGGTCTGGCAAACGCAACAACGCGTGCGTTCCGTGAGCGCCGACCACGTACGATGCCCCCGAATCTGAAGCGCTCCGGGCGATACCGGCCACATCGGTTCGTCGACCGACTCACGGGAGCGCACGTTCGAGTTCTCTTCGCGGTCGTTGAGCATGGCACCGACACCGCAGTCGCCTACGTAAGTTCACACAAGCCCACCCTCGGTGATGAAGCGCTGCTTGGGCGACTGATCGCGGCGCGAACGGCGGCCGGTTGGCAGGTGAGCGCCTGGCAGCTCGGCTGTGCCACCTGTTTTGGCATGCGGGTGGACGACTGCGACACGTGCATCGGCACGGGCTTTGATCCCATCCTCGACGGGACCGCAGCGCTGCTGCCGCCCATCACGGCCTGCCGCATTCTGCATCCGATTCAACACGCGACAGACCAGTTTTACCGAGATGCGCTCGAGCGAGACGGCGGCGAAGCGTTCCGACAGGTTCTCGCGACGTCGACCAACCCAGGGGCGTGACGCGCAGCACCAGTCACGAGAGTACTGGAGGTTCGGCGCTGGATCTTAAGCGCTGCACCCAAGCGCGCAGATGAAGGGATCGCGCGATACGATGGCGTTGCGTCCGAGTGAGGCGAAACGCATCGATGCTGGATGGAGCCACCATGAACGAAGAACGCGCCCTTCACTTCTTCGAGGCCTTTGCCGAAGATGACGTTCTCGCATGGCGAGCGGCGTTTACCGAGCGTGATCGTACGGCGTTCTTCGCAGCAAAGATGGCGGCTCAACGGCACTACGCCCCGGGTACAATCCTCAACTTCGGCAGACCTCGGCGCGCACGAGACGACTTCTTTGAGGGTCGAGGAAAAGAGAAGGCCGAACGCCTCTGCAAGCGACAGCTGTACGCCTTTGCTGTCGACGCAGACAAGGCCGTGTTCTACACCGACTACGGATCTCCCCCAGACGGCACGAGCGGTGCGCAGCGACTCGTCGCTGCCGATATGGACGGGGGCCCGCGCATCGTTCAGATCGCCATGATCTGCCCTTTTTGCGCGAGCGCGAAGGGCGTCTGCGAAGAATGCAGCGGAACGGGCTGGAAGGTGCAGCAAGAGTCTCGGCCTATCGACGACCTCCCAGAGCCGACACTCCTCACCCGGCCGCCGCGTGCCGCCGATGTGGAGGCCTATCGAGCCCTCGGCATGGTGGTTCACGAAACCAAGCGGCCGACGATAGACATTCGAGCCGTACTTATGGGCGAGACGTCTGTGGAGATCCGGCGCGATGAACGGACGGTGCTGGATGTGATCCGCCGTCACTACGCCCTCGCAGACAAGGCAGAGCAGGATCGGATGGCGTCGGCATTCGCGGGCTTGCTTCAGGATCCGGTTCCCAAGGTGCGGGCGGCGGCGGTGGTGTTCTTTTCCAAGACGAGCCACGCAGACGAAACCGAGGCCCTGTTTGCCGCGTGGCAGCGGCTGGAGCTCTACAGTGGGGTCACCCATGATTGGTATCCCAACGAGCCGGACCTCCGGGGCTCGCTGGCCATGGCGCTGTCCAAGCGTACGCTTCGGCTGGCGCGTCACGAGGTGCGCGAGGCGATGAAAGTCGAGGCGATGGTCCCGGGACGTGGACAGTTTGTGCTCTCGGCGCTCATCACTGCCGACCCCGAGTGGGTGGTGGCGAACTACGTCGACGTCGTGCTTCGGTCACCAGAGGCCCTCCCAGGGCTGCTGATGTGGCTGGGATTCCTCGATGTGACCGCCGAACAAGTGCTCGATCCCGCGGTGAGTCACCTGCCGGAGTCCACGGTTCGGCGGGCGATCTTAAGCGCTGTACCCAAGCGCGCAGATGAACTGATCGCGCGATACTATGGCGATTCGGGCGCGAACGGAGAGGCCGACGCGTGACACGCAGCCTCCGTCTACGATGCTCCCCGGTGTCGGTACCCTGTACACTCCGAGGCCTATGAGAAGACACATCAGACACGGAGGCCCGATTGCTCAAAAACGGACGTTGGCGCCAGGACGCTTTGCAGGGCACGGCGCCCGAAATTTTGGCGCTTGTGGGGCTCCAAGCCACCGTAAACAGGCGTGAATACCTGAGCCTGCTGTCGCATGGGGCCGTAGACTGCTTGCCAGTCGCAACCAACGCGGGCGATGACCTTCTAGTGCTCCGCGCACACGAGGGACGCGACCTCTCGGAATCGCCTGTGGCCCTGGTGCGCCGACGCACAGGGGAGTCCACGGCGGTAAGCAACAGCAGTGCAACCTTCTTGCCCTTCTGGATCTTGGACCACCTGCTTGTGGAGCCTCCCGAAGCCTGGGCAGCGCTGGAAGGGGCGTCGGACAGTGACTGGGACGCCCTGGGCGAACTGCACGCGGGCCTGGGCGGAGAAGACGCGATGATGGTGCGATTGCGCAACGTCCTTGGCCAGGAAGCGTATCGCGAAGCACTGTCCCCCGTCATCCGCCGCCAATCGCCCAAGGTGGTGGGGGAGCGATGGTGTGCAGCCATGTTCGATGTCGGGATTGGAGACACGGGCCGCTGCGCACTACTTGAGCTGATCCGCCAGGTCTCACGCTTCGAGAGCTGGGAGGACCCACTCCCAGAACGCTTCGGGGTGTTTACCGGCGCCGGATGGGGCTGCGCGATGCAGCGGGGAAAAGACGCAGACCGCAAGCAGCAGGCTGCGCTCCAAGCGGTGCTCCTGCCGAGTGGGCACGAAGCGGCCTACTCAAGCCTGAGCTTACGACCAGTGGCTCCGCCCGGTCGTGCACAAGATCACCAATTCAGTCTGTTGGCGCGGGCCGCGAAAAAGGTAAACGGCCTCGAAACGGTCCCAGGCAAGGATGAGCACGCAGCGGCGTGGGCGACCGTGGCTGCCTATTCGGGCGACCTTCGAAAGTATGACGGCCTGCTGCACGCCGAGGCGGCAGCGGTCTACCGGAGCCAGGGAGCCATGGGAGCGGCAGTACGATGTCTGCTGTCTGCACTTTTCTGGTCGAATGCCGCCTACGGCACGGTAAATGAACCGATGGTACCGATGTACCAGCAGCTGCTGTCCGAGACCGAAATGAAGGGGCACCAGGAGGCACTGGACGGGCTGCTCAGGGGAGCTCAAGCACCAGCGCATCGCGACTGACCTTGGGGGCGTGACAGGCAGCCCCCGTCTACGTTGCCCCCACCGCGTCCGCGAAGACCGCGCCGTGCTGGCACCACCATGTCGGCGCATAGGCCTCGACATATTCCAGCAGCGCAGCGCGCTCGTCTGCAGCAAGCGCTGCGAGAGCGGGAGCGACGACCATCAACTGGTCGGGCGTCTGGTCCGCAAGCCGGCCCATCGCCAACCGAAGGATGGATGGCGTGTGCTGAGCCGAGCGCAACGTGTCCTCGATTGCGGCGACCAGCTCCATACCCGACCCGTAGCGGCTCAAGAACTGTAGCCAGGGCCCTGTCGAAGACAGCATTGGCAGAATCGCACGAGCTCGTTGAAGGGTCATGTCATCGTGACGTCCGCGACGGAACGTGGCCGTCAACTCGTCGAGAACCGTCTGGTCACCCGTACCCACATGCTCGGGAATCGCCGGGCCATGCTCCAGCCGGTCCAGCAGCGCCGGGAACCACGCCGCCCGATCAAATGGACCAATCTGTGCTAGAAACAGCAGCAGTCCAGGATGCATGGCGTCTGCAAGCAGCGTGCTGGCCGCCCGACCGACGAGCATGCGCTCCTCTGGCTCACACCTGTAGTACCGGTCAGACGGCAGAACCTGGCCGGGTCCGACGCTACCCGACACACCGATGCGCGTGAGAGCGGCCGCGAGATCAGCGTGCGCGTCGAAGCGCTCACCGAGGATGATGCAGGGGAAGGTCATGGTCTGCTCCGCGTCGTGACCGTACCAGCGTGCTATCCGGGCACACCCCAGACAACACCCCGGCCACTCGGGTACACTGCCGACGCTGGAGAACGATGCTGAACCTGACGCTGGGCGATGTTGTGTTCGAGGACGTAGAGCGTCTGGCGCGGCACATCGAAGATCGAGGCCTCAACGGGCGCGTAGAGCATCCCGGGCAGGGCCACCCGGCCCAGTGGTACCTCGACCGACTTCCGCCCAAACCGGACGAGCGCAGAGCGGCCTCAACCTGGCTCTGGGACGCGGCCACGCTGTTGGTCCAGCGGTCCGACGAACCCTCCGTGTTGTCGATGGCTTGCGCCATCTGTGGCGGGTCGCGTTCGGTGGCCTTTTTCGAGGCGGTGCTCGACCGGCTTGAAGGTGGCGCGTCGCCTCTGCCAGAGGCCGTTCGTGGCACGGTGGTGCAGATGCTTCCTGCATGGTTCCCCGCCACGCACGGCAGGCTTGGGCCTCGTGTACGGGCCTTTTTGTCGGCGTCTGGTCCGCTGGACACCTACGTCGAAGCGCTGCTGGCTGCGGACCCCGACGGGGCCCTGTTCGAGGCGTGCGCGCGTGCAGCCCAGACCCGTGAGCTTACCGAGGTCGTTGCACGTCGCGTCGCTGGTGCCTTGTGTCGCGGTCGGCAAGACGAGCTTATCGACCTCGCCGAGCGCCTCACCCCCGCCCCCACCTCGGTGCGCGAGGCCTTCCGCGACAAGGTCCAGGCACGGGACAACGCGTGGTACACCACGCACGTGGTGGCGCTAGAGCAGGCCTTGGGTCTGTAGGTCCCCTACAAGGAGTCGGAATGCGTCGCTTCATCGACGAGCCCGAGACCCTCCACCTCGGACTGGAGAGCATTCGGTTCGCGCGACCCCACTGGTGGAACTCCGGCGAGCCACAGGACTGGCTCACGGTCCTGACCACCGAACTTGAGCACGCGCATCCGTGGACCTGGGAGATTCGATCCACCGGTGAATCCGGTCGACTCGACGACGGCAGCCTGTGGTCTGCGCTCGCGACACGAGGCACCTCGACGCGGGTGCATCTGCACGCGGGTCCAGCGGTGTCGTTGGCGTTCAGCCTACGCGAAGGCTTCTCAGACGCATCGGTCACGGTGCACGAGGACTGGATGGCACGGCACGCCGACGCGCTGATTCAGCCGCTCCTCGATGCCGCGGTGATGGTGGCCACTGCATCATCTGTCGTGGGGCTTCGACCGTGGGCCCGGGTGGGGGTGCCGCGCTTGAGGTATCCACGTCCGTTTCCTCCGCCCATGGGGCCATGGCCCATGAACGCCGTGGGACTGTTGGTGCACACCGACCCCGCACCCGGGCAGGACGCGCGGTACCGAGAGGATGTCGAGCGGTTGTCGACCTACGCGCTCCCCGCAGGTGTCGTGCGCGAGCAGCGCGGCGCATGGCTCTCTCTCCGGTGGGCCAACACGCTGTCCGACCTCACCCACGCCGCGTCCGACGCGCACGCATGGATGGGCGCCACCGTCTCCCGCGGCATGCTTGAAGGGGGGTACACCCATCTTGGCGACCGCCTGTACACCGACCTGCTCCCGACCCACCCCTCGCGCGGTCCGTTCGAGTGCTACCACGAGGCAAAGGAGATCGGCTACTTCGCGCTCTCGGCGGTCGATATCGCCCGTCTAGATGCGCTCGAACAATGGATCTCAGCCGGCGTGACGCCCGACGGCACCCCCATTCGAGCGATTCGAGTGATTGCCAACCACCGGCACGAAGCGCTTGCCTTGCGTGAACCCGCACACGAGAGAGGCATTCGCGCCGTGTTTTACCGGTCGGCGCTGCACCCCGAGTCGCACCTTCGGCTCCCCTTTCCACCTGGTCCCTGGCGAACGCACCCCCTCGAGCCCACCCCTGCCCCACCGCCGCGCGACGTGCCCGAGGTCACGCCTGCTCTGCAACGCGCACTGGAAGCGCTGAGGGCGTCGCTCATAGGCACCCGTTCCATCGAGATCATGCGCGAGGAGCGCACCATATTGGACGCCCTCGTCCGCCAGTACGACCTGGCGTCGGAACCGGACAAGGCACCGATCGCCCGCACCTTCGCCGCGTTGCTGCAAGACGACGACATCACCGTCCGCTCTGGCGCGGTCTCGTTTTTTGTCCGACGGCAGGACACCGACGAGCAGGATGCCCTCTTCGCCGCGTGGCAGCAGATGCACCTCTACGATGGCGTGCCGCAAGCGTGGGTACCCGGACAACGCGACCTCCGAAGCGACCTGGCGCAAGCGCTCGGGGCACAGCTGCCCCGCGCCCGCACCCCCGCGATCCTCGAAGCCTTGCGTGCCGAAGCCTTTGTGCCCGGACGGGGCGCTATCGTCACCCGTCTGCTCAAATCCGACCCGGACTGGACCGACATCAACTACCCCGACATCATCGAACGCACGCCCGGAGCGCTCGCGGGGCTACTGATGTGGCTACGATTCGCGAATGTTGATGTCATCCCCGCCCTGACCCGCGTCGCGGGCCGGATCCCCGCCGAGGCATTGCGGCAAGGTATCGTCGACGCCCAGCTGCCTGATGCCGAGGCCCTGATCGCGGCATTCTGCCCGGGTTGCGGCTGACGGTGGAACCTGCAACACTTCGTCCCACCCCACGGAGCGTTCATGTCCAGCACCCCTCACGGCCTTGTCCTCTCGGTGATGATGATCGCCTGCAGCACGGGCCCGGAGCTTACGTCTGACCCCATGCCGGCCGACACCGAGCCCACGCCAGCGCCCGTCATCGACACAGAGCCTGTAGACAGCGAGCCTGTGGACAGCGACACGCCAGACGAGCCACCTCCGGTTGACTCTGACGATGGAGGGCTAGCCGACACCGCACCACAGACCCCACTGCTCAAGGGCCGCTGGGTCGTGGCTGACCTGTTGAACACGATGTATCTCTTTGACGGCCAGAACCGGCGGACTTTCTACTGCATACATGACGACCCATCTTCGTGTGACGATGCCTACTGGGCCTCGCTTGAGCTGTCCGATGCCATCCCCGAGTCCAACCCGTACACCTTCGACGGCACCACGCTGACCATCGACCTGCACTTCGGCAACCTGTTTGAGCAGGACGTGATCTTTCTCTGCGATGGCGACAAACTCACGTTTTCAGGCATGGCGTGGGCATGGAACCGCGTCGGCGGCGACCTCAGCGACTGCGCAGAATGAGGCCGCTTCGTGCGTGCGTCCTCACGCTGACGGCGGGGTGCCTCGCAAGCGCCTGCCTCACGCGGAGCCATAGCCCAGCACCACCACACGGTGGCGAGACCCTGCGTCCCGCCGCCTCGGCGCTCATCGCGGCCGAGACCCACATCTCGCGCGACATCTCGTACGCGGGCTCCCTCAACCTCCCTGCCGCTACCGGCACGCTCGACCTCTATCAGCGCAACTCCGACAGTCCCCAGCCGCTGGTGGTGTTGGTCCACGGCGGCAGCTGGGTGGGTGGTGACAAGGCCAACTTCGAGACGCAGGCCCCGGCCTTCATTCCGTGGTGGCTCGATCAGGGCTTCACGGTGGCCGCCGTGAACTTTCGGCTGGCCACTCCGACGGGCCCACGCGGTGGCGTGAGCGTGAGCACCCAAGCCACCGACATTGCCCATGCGCTCGCGTGGCTTCACGGCCATGCGGCAGACTACGGCATCGCTGACCAAGGCCCCATCCTGCTGGGCTACTCCTCGGGGGCCCACCTGGTGGCGCTGTTGGGCGCAGACACGCGCTACATGGTGGACGCGGGCTTGCCCGAGGACCACATCGCCGCCACTGTGTCGCTCGACGTCCATGCGTACGATGTGCCCTTTGCGCTCACCTTGATGCCTGGAAGTGTGGTCGAGCGCAACATCCCCAAGATCGAACGTCTCTTTGGCGCCACCGTCGAGGAGCAGCTTCTTGCCTCGCCCATCGCCTACATCGACGGCTACGTCGCGCCCGCGATGCTGGTCTCGGTCGGTGACCGACCTGACCAGCAGGGCACCCACGGCTACATCGTTCGCCAGACCTCGGAGCGCTATGCCCGCGCGCTACGCGAACACGGGCATCACGCCGTCACGGTGCATGACGACGACGAGAACCACACCACCCTCGCGACAGGATTCGGTGCCCCCGACGACGCCGTCACGCGGCACGTGGACGCCTTTCTCGCGACACTACAGTAGTCGGGTGCGCGGAGAGGCCCACGCGGGCGTGCGGCCCTCGCCCGAGTACGCTACCGGCCTGTCCACAGGACGGCTGCATGCACATTCGTACCCTTCGCTGTGAGTTGGCGACCCCACCCGAGACCAACGGCAAGCTCGTAGTGGTCCTCCATGGACGCGGAGACAGCTCCGCAGGATTTCACTGGATGCCCGACACCATGGCCCTGCCTGGCGTCTCCTGGCTCCTCGTGAACGCTCCAGACCCCTGGTATGGCGGGTACAGCTGGTACGGCATGCCGCCCAATCACGGTCCCGATGTGCGCCGAAGCCGAGCGCTGCTCGACGATCTGTTTGATGAGATCGAAGCCCAAGGCTTTGCCCCAGAAGACATCGTGCTCTTCGGCTTTAGCCAAGGCTGTCTGCTCACCCTGGAGTGGGGTGGCCGTACCCCACGCCCGCTCGCCGGATGCATCGGGGTGTCGGGCTACTGCTATGACCCGGTGGCACTGGGCGCCGAAGCGTCAGAAGCCGCCAAGACACGCCCGTGGCTCATCACCCACGGTGTGCAAGACGAGGTGCTTCCGTTTGACGTGACCGAGGCACAGGTCGATGTCCTAAAGGCTGCCGGCCTCCCGCTCGACTTTCGGGCCTACGACAAGACCCACACCATCGACTTCGACCTCGAAGACATCCGCGATGCCATGCTCACGATGCTGGGGCTTGGGTAGGCCACCCGGCATCGATGTGATGCAGCGTTGACCGACCGATTTTCTCGGAGCGTTACACTCCCCCATCACTTGTCTATCCTCATCCCCTCACGCTCTGGAGACCCCGTGCGCTGGCTCTTTGTGTTCCTCCTCAGCCTCGTCATCACCACCCCCCACGCGTTGGCCCAAGAGGCCCCCACCATGGGCGTCTGGACCGGCCAGCTGATGTCCATCGACCTCGACGCCGAAAAGGATGCGGGGCTCAAGGTCTGGCTCGACCTGCACGAGCGCCAGATGCCCGGCTCCTTTGTCGCGATCGTGCGCCCGGGCATCGGATACGACACCGGCAAGGGCGTGTCCGTGTGGGCTGGGTATGGATGGATCCCCACGTGGGATGGCGACACCCTTCGCAACGAACACCGGATCTGGCAGCAGGCCATCGGCAAGACCACGGTGAAGGCCGTGAGCCTCATGGGGCGCCTGCGCCTCGAACAACGGTTCCTCGACGGTGCGTCGAAGGTGGGCCATCGCGTACGCGTGTTCGCCCGCAGTGGCTTCAAGCTCACCGAGAGCTACGGCCTCAGCCTCTGGGATGAGACCTTCATTCACCTCAACGACACCTCGTTCTCTACCCCCGGACTGAACCAGAACCGTGCCTTCTTCGGGCCCTACATCAAGGCCGAGAAAGGCTGGCGCACGGAGTTCGGCTACCTCAACCTCGTGGTGAACCAGGGCGACAGTCTCGCGATGAGCCACGTGCTGGCGATGAACATCTTTATTCCGTTTACGGTTGGGAAATAGGGTCATTGAACGCCGGTGGGTGTCGTCACCCGCCGTCTTGGTCGAACCCTCGACGCACCAGGAGACTGCTGAACCATGTTGAAACACCTCCTTTCATCGCTTCTTTGCTCTACACTCGTGACGATACTCTCGGCCCCTACGGCCGCGGCCCAGTCCGGATCCACACTCACTGCGGTCCGGGCGAACGGACATGTACGATGTGGCGTCGACGGCAACATCCGAGGGTTTTCGTACAAGACTGCCGAGGGCGTCTGGGCAGGACTCGAGGTCGACGTGTGTCGGGCCGTAGCGGCGGCGACGCTCGGAGACGCGTCCAAGGTGGTTTATCAGCCCGTGGAACCCACCAACGCGCTCCAAGCGCTCACCTCGGGGTCTGTCGATCTGCTCGTTGCACACATCGGGCGTTCATCGGGTCTGCATGCTCGCCACGACATTCGTTTCACGCCCACTATCTACCACGATGGGGTTCAAATACGCGTCCTGAAGGACCTTGGTGTCGGCAGCGCCAGAGAACTTAACGGCGCCACAGTTTGCCTGAGAGATGGAACGCCTCACGAAGCCACGCTCCGGGCATGGGCACAAGTTAACCGCATGCAAGTCCGACCAAGCTCGTACGCCACCATGGCAGACGTCGTGAAGACCTTTCGTTCACGACGTTGCGATGTCTGGATGGATCACACCGCGACGCTCCTCGGTGCAATGTCACGCGCTGAACGCGTTCGCAGCGAAATACTGCCCGAAAACATCGGACATGCGCCGATTGCACCCCTCGTACGCCAAGGCGACGAGCAGTGGTTCAAGATTGTAGAGCTCTCCACATACGCCATGATCGGTGCCGAGCTCATGGAGGTCGACGCGAATTCTCTTGCCGCTGACGGCGGGCAGGATTCGCAGGTACGTCGCTTTCTTGCAGCCGCCGCCAGCGCGGCCACCGGCCTCGGTATCGACGAAGCGTGGGCGGTCCGCATCATTCAACAGGTCGGTACCTATGGCGAGAGCTATCAGCG
>JBMHDG010000011.1:0-248428 GCA_049889515.1 Myxococcota bacterium | reverse complement strand
TACCATGCGAGCCGTGGCTACCGTGGGAGCCGTGGCTACCATGCGAGCCGGGGCTACCAAGCTAGGCGTCGCTACCTTTGGACCCTTGGCTACCTAGCGAGGCCGGGCTACCGTGCGATCCGTGGCTACCTTGCGAACCCTGGCTACCGTGAGACCCGTGGCTACCGTGGGAACCGTGGCTACCATGAGAACCGTGGCTACCGTGAGAACCGTGGCTACCGTGGGAGGCGTGGCTACCATGAGAACCGTGGCTACCATGAGAACCGTGGCTACCATGAGAACCGTGGCTACCGTGAGAACCGTGGCTACCATGCGAGCAATGGCTGGCGAGGAACACGCCGCCGTTGTCGGGGTCGGACACGAGCATGTCAGCCTTCTGGAGAAGACCGTCGACATCCACGTCAGAAGCCTGACGGCTCTCTTCGGTCTGCAGGAAGTGAATCGGCTTCTTGTCGAGACCAGGAAGCGCTGGAAGTCCGGTGAGGTCCTTCTTTGCCATGGTGACTCTCCTAAAACATGAACGCCTGAAAACGCAGGCACGGTTGCATAAAATAAATCAGGATTCTTCGTCTCTGGGTCGATTGATGATCCATCGACGGAAGATTGTCTCTACTGTACCATCGGTATCGTTGGCAAGTCGCTCAAACAACATTCGAGCGATCGCCATATGTTCCTTGCACTTCGGCGTATTTGGCCTCTGCGCAAACATATCTCCCGACTCCATGTAGTTATTAATGGGCCGCACGCCACAGTACGGCAGATTCCAACACGTGTGACAGGCGGGCAAGCTGTCGAGCAAAGAGCTCATCACAAGGGCCTTGACCGTGGGATGCTTCACCATCTCATCGTAGGACGTCTCACCCAGAATGCCGATCTGGAAAAAGTCGTTGCCCATGCCGGCCAACATACGGCCCTCGTCGCTCGGATAGATCCGACCATTGAAGTGGTAGGCCACCTGACCCGTGCCGGACCCAATGGGGTTTCGGATGTCGACATAGTTGGGATCGTCAGGTGTGAGCATCTTCTTCAAGAACAGCGCTGCCGTCCCCTCCTGAATCTGAACGCCCTGCTTGTTCAGCTCGATCACATAGTCGAGGACCTGCTCGTAGAACGCGAGGTACTCCTCCATGGAGTACCCAATGACGCGCCACGTCTTTGTCGCGAAGCCATACGGGTTTAGCGGCCGGATCTTGATGCTCCGAATGCCAAGGTCCACGTAGAGGTCAACCAGCTCCTTCCACATCTCGATCGTCTTACGCGTCGTCGTCATCAACGCATCGACATGCCAGAGCCCCGGATCCTTGCCCTTCTCGATATATCGTCGGTTAAAGTAGCGAATCCAGTCCAGCACCGACTCATAAGCACTCGAATCCGCCGGGACGACACCCTGTGGGAAGTTCGCGTCCTTTTTGACCCAGGTCCGGTTCCAGTCGTGGAGCTCCTTCGGACCATCCAACGATGTACAGACCATCACACCCTTGTCGATCAGCCACTCTGCGTTCTCTTCGGTCATCCACGTCATGTTGGTGACGAGCGAGTGATCAACGATCTTGCCGCTGCTCTTTTGCTTCTCTTCCGCGAGAGTGACGGCCAACTTGATGGCGTCCATATTTACGGTGGGCTCGCCACCCGTGTACTCAAAGCAGATGTACGGATTCGTACTCTGGAACGCCATCTCGACGGCTTTTTCCACCACCTCGGGTGGCATATCCGTGTCATCACGATGCATGTCGGTTCGAGATGCGTGGCAGTACTTGCAGCCTTGGTTGCACCGAAGCGTCGTGATCATCACATGAAGGTGTGGCCCATAGTCCACGTAGTACCGCTTCCGGCGAACTTTCAGAGCCAGCTCGTGCACGTCAAGGTCACGCCGGAAGAAGCCCTTTGCCGCCAAGCCATCATATTCGGCATGGTCGGCCGCCATCTCTCCCGAGAGGAACAATGCAAAGTCCTCTTCCGAGAGAAAGTGCCACTCGCCACCATCGTTGGTCAGCAGCACGCGGCCGGCCATACGACCGTAGCGGAAGAAGCCTAGCTTCTCCGCGGCGACGGATGGTGCGGGCACCTTCAGTGTGCGCTGCTGGATCAAGCGGCGCCTCCGCCGAGCACTTCACGCGACCGCACAATGCTCTTAAACAGCGCGTTATTGCAGAAAGTGTCACCAAACAAATCGCCATACCGGGCGTCATACCCTGACAACGTCACCGTCGTCTCGGTGTCCGACTCCTCCACAGCGACCGTCGCGTAGCCTTCAAACTCAACGGCGGCCTCTTTCACCGCAGCCGCATCGTAGAGCGACTTGTGAAAGCTTGCAGTGAACGACGCCTCAGACATTGGCATCACCTGTCGCGACATCATCCCATGGCACCGCAATATCGAGGGGATCCTCTTCGAGTTCCTCGGCGTCGAGCTCGGCGAGCAATGCGTCGATGGACGTCTGGTTCCCATCCGCAAAGAAGGCCTTGGCCATATAGTACTCGCGGATCTGTGCCGTACTCTCACCCACACGAATACGCACGACCTGGTTCAACAGCTCGTTCGCAAACTCGCCAGCGAGGGCCTCGAGTGCTGCCTGATCGGCCTCTTCTTTCGACTTCAGCCGCACTTCGACCTTATCTTCGGCCGGACGCGTCATAAAGACAAAGCATCGGTCAACGAACAGGTATGCCGCACCGTAGATCGCGTCTCTTGGGTAGAGCGCCTCGTCGAGTGTGAACACCACCCGGCGCGCATCCATCGAGAAGGTCAGCTCTTCAAACGATTCAGTGGATTCGACAGCGTCGCTCAAAATGAACACTCCAGCCCATGCGGGCGTTGGTGTGAGCCATGACGGGCATGGCCCAGGATGTGGGACGGAGCACACCGCTACCTTGCGGCAAGTACGCTCCGGAAAAGGCTGTGATCAGCCCAGTGCGTCTGGGCCAAAGGCCTCAACGCGCTGGTCGTGTGTCATCATGCGTGCGATGGGGAACAGGTCGCCATCGGGGTTGGTCTCATTCGACCGCACACGATCTGCGAGGCCCAGAATGACCCGACCGAGCAGTTCGTCCGTCCGTGCAGAGCCCGTACCACCATCCATCAGCACCATGTCGACAAGCTGTGTGCTCGCGAGACCCGTCGGCTGACCGCCATGCGCGCACACATGAACCTCTGCTTTGCGGCCTGACGCATGGGCGAGGGTGAGCACTGACGCGCCATCGACAACAGGGGACAATCCAGCGATATACCACCCGAATGAGAGCGGCGAGCCAAGGCCCACGGGCGCAAACAGCCACCAAGGTGCGGGACCCGTGGGCAGCTGCCCTGCGGCGAGCGCCTTGCCCGTCTCAAATGCGGCGACGCCAGTCGCAGGGACTGCAGCGGCGGTCACACCACCCACGGCGAGCTTCTTCAAAACGCTTCGGCGTGTATCCATGACTTCATCCTCAATCAGGTGTGAAAAATAAGAATCTGACCTAGACGGCGACTCGACAGACAAAAAAGGTCGAGCTCCCCTCAAGTGGCATTCTACCCCACCTTCCGATCAAGTCCACCCCTGACCGCACGACAATTGCGCACCACCCGGCCCCCGCCCCCATTCTTTGGATACAACCGCCACAATGAGCACCGCCCGCGCAACATCGACGACGAGACACCCGCACATCGTCCCCGCATGGGAACCGGCGCGCTCGACGGATCCACTGCACAGTGCAGCTAAAAACGCTGGCTGAGCGCCTCGGCTCGTTGGTCTTCGCTCGGCTGTTCGGTGCGTGATCGCAAGCCCCGCCGCGCTTCAAGCCGCTTCAACAGCTCTTCACTTGGCTTCTCACGGAGGGTTTGGCGAACCACAGGCATGGGATCGTCGAAGATAGGCGAAAGTTCCCGCTCATCATAGGTCTTCGCCATGGAGTACATGCCTGCACAGATTGTGTCCCACCGGCAGGCATCGCATGCGCGACCCTTCCCGTGGAGGAACTCGAGCTGGTGGACAAAACCCTTTTGATCCAGGAATCGAATGCATCGCTCCTCTTCCTTGATGATCTTTCGCGCTTCGGTCGACGCCCACGCAAACCTGCGCATGTAGCAGAGCGGCACCCGCTCCGCGCGGAATGACCGGCCGGTGTTGTGCAGGTACTCCATCGCAAGCTCAAGAGAGACCATCCACTCGTAGTGACGCGCGATGCAGTCGGTATTTTTCTCAGCGCGGTTGCCGTCCGGATCCATGTTGTTCCACACAAAATGGTGAATGAACGGAAACCGATCCGTGATCCACATCACATTTTCATGAAGATGGTCGGCGTTGTAGCTGTTGATGACGCAGTTGATGTCGGCCGTAATCCCCATCTCGGGGCATAGACTCAACGTCTCGACAAGGGTCTCCCACGCATTGGGGTAGGCCGTGATGAAGTTGTGGACCTCGGGTCGGTACGAATGCAGCGAGACGTGAATGTGGTTGAGGCCCGCATCCACGCACTCCCGGAAGAACTCGCGGTCCGCCAACAGCTGGCCGTTCGTGATCATTCGACTGTGGAGCCCACGCTGGCTGACATACTTCAAGGCAGGCTTGAGCATGGGTGACATGGTCGGTTCACCACCTGTCAGAATCACCCCGTCGTACCCCATGTCGACCAGGTCATCGACCATCGACATCATCTCGTCCTCGGTGAGATCGATACCTGTCGGTGGGTTGCTGCAAAACCGGCAGTGTTGCAGGCAGTTCCGCGTCAGCTGTAGGTAGCCAAGGTTCGCCATCTCACGCTTCTCCGGACGGGTCTGCAGCAAACAGCGCCTTGGCCTTGGCCAACCGCTCTTCGCGCTTCCGCTTCTTCTGCTGCTCCACCATCATCAGGGGATCGAGCGGTGTGGACTCTGGCATGGCGTAGCCAGGCAGGCTCGGCGCCGCCGGCTGCGCTGGACGTCCGTGCGCAATGCGCACGATCGGCTCAGGATATCGCACCGTCAGCTGCGCCAGGGCCTCATCACGCCACGCCCCGTCGACGAGGGGCTGCAGCAACTTCAGCCCCTGGTCGCGAACCATGTTGATGTGCATCCCGTCGCACCGGTTCTCGACATGGCAGTCCTCACATCGAGAGCTCTTCGAGCGATAGCCGTCCCGCACATGATAGCGGGAGAGCTCACGGATATCGAACCGTCCAGAGCCCATATCGAACATCTGGTGCTGGATAATGGCGCGTCGGGCCACCATGGTCGTGCCTGGCGTATTGCACGGCGGAAGTCCGGAAGCCTTCACCGAGAGGTTGAGCTCCCGGAAGAACGCTGCAGGCTCTCGCACATCGTTGTCCGACGCTTGTTTCATGTGCTCGAAGCTTGGCTGGTGAATCCGGATGCGTCCCATCCAAGAGGAGAGCCGATCTCGATGCGCAAGCATCCACGGCGCAGTGTCCTGGTTGAGCGTGATCTCGACCTCTTCGACCTCGCTTGGCAGGTCTTCCGTTAGCCACTGATCGAGCTGTGCGGCGGTCTTGGCCACCAAGACAGAACCTGCGGGCAAGCCCGAAGGTACAGGCGTCGCATCGTCAGGTCGCAGGTAGAGACCAGCCCCCTCCGGCAGCGCCCGCATGGCCTTGTGCGCATCTTCGAGTCGGTCGAGTGCAACCCCCACGAGCCGAATTCCATAGGGCAACGGGCTCGGAATGGCCTTTAGCGCCGACCGATCGCGACCACAGTCCCAGACGTCCCACTGTTCTTCATTCTGGCGCTCAATGGAGCGCTCCATGGTGGTGCAGTACGACTCGATGAAACAGTGAACACACCGCTCGGGCTCTCGGCAGTGCAGCGGCTCGCCCGTGTCGAGGTACTTTCGCACATGGAAGCGGCGACCGTTGATCTCGTCGAGCATCTTGTGGGGGTCCTGAATGAGGTCTTCCATGTCTTCAAGGAAGGCCACCGGGAACCGGTTGGTCCACACCACAAATCGGGGATGGCGGTTGAGTCGAAACACCTTCTGCAGCACGGGCAGGTACTTTCTCGGGTTGTAGAAGAGTACATCCCGGTTGTCGAAGCCCGCGGACTGTGGAATCACGTGCAGGAGGTCGAACTCGGTCACCCCGAGCTTGGCCGCGAGCTCCACGATCTTGTCGAGGTGACCCACGTTCTGCTTGTTGATCACGACATCGACGGAGCAGATCATGCGCGGATCACGCACCGAGCGGCGAATCGCCTTTACGATTCGGCGAAAGCTGTTTTTATGCTGCGTCAGCCGGTTGTGTAACTCTGCCGTGTGGCCATGCAGGGAGTAGGTGATCTCCTGGAGCCCCGCTTCGACACACGTCTCATAGAAGTCGCGATCCGCATACCGCCACCCATTGCTGACGGTCTGAATTCTGCCGTAGCCCACTTCGCGCGCATACCGAATAAACTCCGGAAACAGCGGGTGAAGTGCCGCCTCGCCGCCCGAAAGAATGATCTTCCATGCATTGAGCTCAGTGCGGCCACGAAGGATCTCGGCCTTGACGTCCTCCGCAGACAGGTAGACGTTGCGCGGCGTGTCCATATCGAGGCAGAACAAGCACTTGCTGTTGCAGGCCGTCACGACCCGCACCCAGTGCTTGGGCACGTTCGCAACCTGCTCGCGCCAGAGCATATATTCTTCGGTGCTCTGGTCTTCTGGCTTGATGAAGGAGATGTTCGGGGCTTCTGCGCTCATCGTGTGCATCCCGTTCGGTACAGAAGTGGGGCTACTCGTCTCGCGTCCAGCCGACAGCATACCCCGGACATGCGCCCGGCTCGGTGCCTTCTGGATCCGAAAGACGATCAGTATACTGCCCAAACTTGTCACACCCGCTGACAATCGAGAAGACCTCGGGCAGATCGCCCCACGCCTCCTGCGCCACGGGCGCCGCCAAGAGGGTCTCGTGGGGACACAACCGGCGGGGCAAGACCGCGCACAGGGCGTCGCGAGCGGCTCCCTCGGGTAGCGACTGGCAGACCGCGGCAAGCTCAGCCAAGCTGCCCCCCTCCGGACCGAGACGGAACCAAGGCGTACCGGGAAGGTCGCCCATGTCCCAGGCCTCCACAAAGTCCTCCACCATGCTGGCGTCCGAGAGGACGGCATAGCAGCCGACCTCTGTCTTGCGAACGAGATTGGCCACCCGATCGACCGCCCGCATGGTGGCGTCGAAGGCTCCCGGCACACCGACCACCGCATCATGACGCTCCGCGTCGGGGCCAAACAGCGCGACATCGATGCGAGAAATACCCCGGAGCCGACGAATCTGAATGTCCGTGAACGCATCGAGGCACGAGGCCTCACCCGCGACCTCGATCCGCTCAAACTCGAGGCGTGTCGCTTCTCGAAGCAGGTCCGCGGCATGGGGATGCGCAAGGCTTCCTGCATCGGCGATTCGGAGGACCGGCACCTTGTGCTGGGCCAGCTTCACCAACCGGATACGCGCCGTACGTGTGGTCTCGGCAGCAGCAGCTGGTAGGCCATCACCAATCCGCGTGGCGTCAAACGCCGGCGGAGCGACAAACGCCATGCGTAGCCGCTTCTTCTGGGCCACAGGTGCTACCGCAAACAACGGATCGCCGCTCATGGACGGCACCTTTGCCGCGAGCCGTACATAGTGCAGCTGCGTCGGAGGCAAGCGCCCCGCCCTGCCCGGCGGCGGCGTGTCTCCACCGGCGAGCGGCGTCTCTGGCAAGGGGCCGCCGTAGACAATGCTGTTTGAGCCAGCATCAATCTCGTCACGGCCAAACCGCGCCACATAGTCCGACGGCGCACCACGCTCCCGCGCTGGCGGTTCGAGGCGCTGCAGCACCGCTCCCCACCCTTCGACCTGCGGCACCACCCAGCGCATCGCTTCATCGTCGACACACTGGGGCTCTACGCCAGAGATGACGACCGAGGGAATGCCCTGAATGTGAATGCGGGTGCCTCGACGAAGCCCAAACTGAACCGCAGGCTCGAGGTCTGGCTTCATCAGCCCCAGACGTGCGACCACGGCCACATCATTGTCGGCGCAGGGCCCGCGATGCGTGACCCGACGCAGCCACACCGTCTTGGCGCCGAGACGCGTGAAGAGCTCCATGGACTCTTCGAGGTGAGGCCGCGTGGGCCGCGTAATGCAGCACTCCACCTCGAGGCGGAGCCCACCCTCACGAATTGCTTTGGCCGCCTTCAAGGTGCGACGCCACGCACCACGGTGCCCCACCAACCAGTCGTGCGCATCCGCACGTGAGCTGTGCAAGCGTAGGCGCACCGCATCGAGGCCCAGCTCCTTGAGCATCCGAACCACGCCGGGGTTGGTGAGCGCAAGCCCGTCGGTCGCCATCACCAGCGAGGGTGGCTTCAGCGCCTTCAGTGCGCGAATGAGCTGGGGGAGATCCTTGCGGAGGGTGACCTCACCGCCATCGATCACCCACGCCCAGGCATCTCGTGGGGCCGATAGCGCAGCCTCGACCACCTGATCGAGCGAGGGGTCCTCGGGTGGCGATGCCATCCCGTAGTCCAACACCCCCAACAACCGATGCCTCGCGGTCGCCACCACGCGAATCTCGGGGCACTCAGCGGATGGCCCCGAGGCTGATCCCTTGGCTTGGGCTTCAACAGACATCAACAAGACTCCGGCGCATCGGTCAACACAAAGGATAGCGGCGCACCAGTGGAGGCCTCGAGGGACTGCACCAGCCGCTTCCACCGCCGATCGGCACTCAGCACACGAACTCCGTCTACACCGAGCGAGCGAGCAAGCGAAACCGCAGATGCAAGTGCCCGGGGATTGGTCGCAGGCGCCACGCGAAAGCCCACGATAATACGCAAGCGCTGCTGTGGCATCAAGGTCTGGTTGATCCTGGCAAGACGGCGAGCCGCCCGCAGCGTCTCCTTGAGGATCTCTGGCGTAAGATCATCCACTTCTACGGCGAGATCGGTCAGCCGGCTCTGGACCCAGAGCGGCACCTCTTCGGCGCGAAGAGACGTCATCCATCCCCACACCGTAGGCGCCGTGCACGCGGCGACCTCTTCGAGGATCGCCGCGGTCGGAGAGCCTACGATGCGCACCACATCCTGCGCCTCTCCGTCATGCCCTGCCGTCCATGGCTCGACCTTTCGGAACGGTGGCATGATCCCAGCACCGTTGCGCACGGTCCAGTACGCATGCCATGCGCCACCACACCTCGTGCGTACTGCGCAGTCTTCACAGGGCTTGCCCTGGGATTTGTTGCCCACATTGTCGATGCCCCGGGTCTCACGCCACCCTCCAGCAGACGCCTCAAAAGCCTCCACCGAACGAGAGAGATCATCGCTCCACCCCACACAGGCCGGCAGACCACAGTACGGGTTGACCAACTCAATGCCATGACCGGCCGCACGCCGACGAGCCTCGGGTACCGTCTCCCGAAGCACCGCGTAGTCTGGCAACAGCTCCGCATTGTCCCGGCCGCGCCCGTGTGGCTGGACCGCGCTCAACGAGATGAAGTCCACCCCGGGGAGCCTCGACGCCACAAAATCGATGAAGTCCGGTAGCAGGCGAGCCGTTCCGTGTGCCGTCACGGGATTGAGCGTGACCCGAATTCCCGCCTCCATCAACGCATCCATGCCGGCAAGACACTTCTCGTAGGCACCCTCAAGGCCGGCGAGACGGTCGTGCTCAGCTTTGACGTGCGACAGGAAGGACACAAACGCGCTCGTCACCCCGGCCTCGGCCATGCGTTGCGCATACACTGGCGTAATCAGCGTGGCATTGGTCTGTATCTCCACAAAGCGAATGCCACCGCTCCGAGCACGCTCCACGAGGGGCAGCAATCGCTTCTTCAGCAGCGTTGGCTCGCCGCCGCTGATGGTCAGGGTCTGCGCGCCCTCGGCGATAAACCGATCGACCTCGGCCTCGGCCTCGGCCATAGGCGGGGTCAGAACATCATAGTCCTCTGCAGGAACGTTGCAGAACGGGCAACGTTCATTGCAGGCCATGGTCAGCCGAAGCAGCCCCTTGGTACGATGGCTCGCCTCACCCCGCTCCTCGGGGATGTCGGTCACCTCTGACATTCGTCAGCACCCCAACACTCAAGGCTATGAGGGTAGCACACTGATGAACAATCACGTCCCGTCTGCCTACTTGGTGATGCCGGAGCACGGCGATCGCACCGTCGCTCGACTTCAGCAGGGTGTCCGAAAAATCGCACTTCGGACGCTCCTGACCTACCCCCTTGGGCAACTGGATTCTGGCGTGCGGAGGATTGTGAGTTCCCTCCGCGCCGTCCTCCCGGGCATGGTCAAGCGGCACGGCGCCGTGCTGCTAGACGCGCTCGGAAACGTCGATGTGCAGACGCCCCTGCTCGTCGCGGCGGTGGGACCCACCCATTGTGAGCGCACGCCGAGCGAGCTCTTTGCCGCAGCGTTGCCGCCCTTGCTCACTACCCTGTCGCATCGGGCGCACCAAGGTGTGATCCCCGAGACCGTCCTCCACGATCTTCCTCTACACGCCCTCACAGATGACGACGCCTTGAGGCGGTTTGTGTTTTCGCCCCCCGCGCGGGGCATGCTCGTGGATCCTCTCGGCGCAGAGGTCCGTCTCCACAACGGCGAGCTTATCCGTCTTCCGCGCGGACCAAAGGTCCCTCCAGATGTCGACGGGCTGAGCCACGAGACCGCAATCTGGCGCCTCCACCCCGACCTTCCTCGACTCCATTTTTCAATGATCGACCCCAATCCGCTGTCGATGTTCGAGGCCCATCCAGACAAAGACGGCAACCAGGTAAGCCTCGGCGAGAAGAGTCTAGAGACTTGGCTTGAGGCCTTCCATGAGGCCCTCGAGCTCATTCGGATCGCGTTGCCTGGATGGTTCGAAGAAATCAAGACCAGCATGAGGCGTGTCATACCCGTGGGCTACTTGCCCGAGCGCCACCTCTCGGCCAGCTACCGCGAAGCGCCCAACATGGCCTACTTCACGTTGTGCGACAGCCCGCTCACCATCGCCGAGGCGCTGATTCATGAGACCCAGCACACCAAGGCCAACCTCTTGTCGTGGCTCGATCCCATCGTCCACAACGCCCACACGACATGGACCAAATCTCCGGTACGGCCCGACCTCCGCCCCCTCTGGGGCGTGCTGCTTGCGGTGCACGCCTTTGTCCCCGTAAGCGCGCTCCACCACCGTCTCGCGGAGCTCGATCATCCCATCACGCGTTCCGAGCGGTTCCCTCGTCGCCGAGCCGAGGTTTTGGCTGGCAACAACACCGGCATGACGGCAGTTCTCGAGAGCGCTGACCCCACGACACATGGGGGACGCATGATCCGCGAAATGAGCGCGCTGCATCGCTTCTTGGTGGAGGCTGCTCCCGAGCCGCCGCCCGGCTTGGACCTCGACCCGCTCATCTTGCCACCCAGCTAGGTCATCGCCGCTTGGTGGGGGCAAAGAACAAGAGACCCACGCTGCCGCCAATTGCTGGGGCACGGTCAAGCTGGGGCTCGGGGATACCCGTGGGGATCAAATAGCGCTCTGCATACGCCTCGCTCGCAGTGTCGAGCTCGGTGTCGACCGCACGCTGAAAGCGCGCCTTCTGGGACAGCCGGCCCGCAACGGCCACATCGAGGTCAAACCGCGACCACAACGCCACATGCTTACCGAGCCCAAATTCCACGCCTGGCTGTACGTGAACCAGAACCGCGTTGCTTCCCTGGATGAACCCTTGGGCATCGAGGCCTGATGGCGGGGTCAACACGGACTCTAGGTCGGCCCCCTGCCAGTACGACGCGCCCACATGAAGTGAGGGGCGAACCGGGTAGGCGGGGAATCCAACCATGCCCACGCGCGCCCCGACCTGCCAGCCAATACCACCGTAGAGGTCTCCTGCAGCAAGTGCCTCTTGAGCGTAGATGTACCTCGTAAATCGAACGTCGAAGGGCGCATAGCGCACCCCGGCGAACGCACCGACTTCAAGCCACGGCAGAATGCCAACGCCCAGCTCGAGTTGGCCACCAAGGCTTAAGCCCAGCTCCCCTGACTGCACCTGAACAAGACGCTCATCGGTGATGGTGGCGTCAGCAGGATTCTTGGGATCGAACGATGCGCTGTCGACCATGTAGTCGGCCTGGTACTTGGAGCCCCACGGCCCTGCCCCCACCTGGCCGGACACGCGAATGAGAATCTGGCCTTTTCTGCCCTCGAGGCGAGTTCGAAATGTCGTGAGCTTCTCGCCAAGCGCGGAGTAGCGGCGAAACTGCATCTGTGTGAGGCCCGCGCGCTCCCACGGTTCTTGGACCTCATCGGCGGCTTCGGTCAGCTCCAGATCGAGCCGGTCGGCCACCTCGCCGCGCTCGAGGCGGGCGCTTTCTTCGTTGGCGGCTTGAACCGCGCGGGCCTGATCCGCAAGGCGCTCCGCATCTCGTTGACGCTTCGCCTCTTCGGCGGCCCGGCGCTCCGCAGCCTCATCCCGAAGCTGCCCGAGGTCGCCGGCCAACACGGCGGCCATGATCTGCTGAACACCCGCCTTGAACGCCACGTCATCGTCGCCGTCCATGTCGGTATCAAACTCCGCGACCAACACGGCCCGCGCCACGTCGACGACCTGTACAGTGACGCGGTAGCCCCCGTCTACGGCCTTGACCGTGCCGCCCATCGCCCACTCTGTCTGCGCCTTGCCCGCGACCACGAACACACACCCGATGTACTGGCCTTCGGGACATGCACGCACATAGGTCGGCGCATCGTACCCCTCAAAGGGCGGGACTTCGGCCGTGCGAACCGTGATGTAGGTCTCACCGAGGGCCTCTGCGACAAGCCCCTCCACCCGGTCCGCCTCGGCAGCCAAAAACGGCTGCGCGGCCTCAAAGGTCGCCACGAGGATGGTGTCGAGACTGAAAGTGTCGTCTTGGGCCAACGACGTACCCGGCATCAGCATCAGCCAAGCGCCAAGGCCCACCTGCCGCATTGTGCTCCACATCGTGGTCACCCCTTCCTCGGAAGAACTTTTCGCTTGGGCGCACGCCGGGACACGCCGTCATCGGGCTGCTCGGGCACGAGGTATGCCACCGCCTCGACATGGGCGGTCTGCGGGAACATATCGAACAGGTCGACACGCTCCACGCGCATGCCACCCTTCTGAAAGGCCACCAGATCTCGCGCCAGCGCACGAGGATTGCAGCTGATGTAGGCAAGACGACGCGGTTTCAGTGCGAGCACGGCATCGACGACACCCTCTTCGAGACCACGGCGTGACGGATTCACCGAAACGACAGGACGGGTCGGTGCAAGTCGCGGCGCCAGCTCGGTCGCCACCTCACCCACATCACCCACATGAAACTCTGCGGGGATCTTCTGCCGAGCCGCCGCTTCGCGCGCTGAAGAGACGGCACCCTCAAGTCCCTCGACGCCGAGCGCCCACCCCGTGGTCCGCGCAGCTTGGAGCGCCAGTCCACCCACGCCACAGTAGAGGTCGACAAACGGGGTCCCCTCTTCGAGGGCCAGCTCCTTCAGCACATCGGCGTAGAGCACCTCTGCCATGGCCGGGTTGGTCTGAAAGAAGTCTCCGGGACCAATGCGGTACGTCACATCGCCGAGCACCTCTTCAAGGTATGGACGACCTCCCATGGTCCGCGTGCGGACAGCACCCTCTTCGTCCCGCGTGTAGATCGCGTTGCCTTCTTCGTAGTTGACGTGCACCACCACGCCTACGACTTCGCCAGCCGCAGCCACCGCCTCGGCGACATCGTGCAGCCGCTTCACCCGGCGTCCAACGACAAAGGTGACCAGCACTTCGTTTCTCGCACGACTCCCACGGAGTACGATGGCACGAATCACACCATCATCGGTCTCGGGGTTGTACGGCTCTAGCTCCGCTTCGATCACGTGATGCGCCACCTGGCCCATCACACGGCGAAGGACAGGGGCAGCCACATGACACTGTGGAATTGGAATGATGTTTCGGGTCCGGCGTCCCCAGGCGCCGACCCTCAGCCGGCCATGATCGGAGTAGCCGACGCCCAACTTAATGACCCAGCGAAAGTCCTCTTCCCCATCTGGGCACGGCTTGACCTCAGACACCGGCACCTGACCCAGCTCCTCCGCCTCGAGCGCCTGGCGCACCAAGGTTCGGCGGGCGTCTCGCTGGCCCTCGGGCGTGAGGTGCATGAGCGGGCACCCACCGCAGAGATGGTAGCGGCCGCACTTGGGCTCTACCCGATGCGGATGGGGGGTCTCGGCATGCTGCCATGAACCGTAGGCGCGGTTCTGCCCTTCATGAAGGATCTTCACATCGGAAGCCTCCCCAGGAATTCCGCCCCATATGACCAGCGGGCCGTGCCGGGTGTGCACGCCTGTCTCGCCACGAAAGGTCCACTCGGCAGGCGTTACTCTCACATGACGCATCACAACTCCATCCCGTCGGTGCGACGTACCGCGACAACCGCCTGTTCGTCCACGATTAGCCAATAGGTGGTCGGCTAGGACAGCTGTTGCCCGCCCCAGCGAATGCCGCTTGAGACCACGATCGCAACGCGCTACAGTTTTCTCCCTACCCGGGCATTCCCCCGCCCGACCTTCGATCCCCACCCCCTTTCTCCTCGAGAGCCCAACATGAACCTCGAAGGCGATGTCCGACAAGACCTTGAGTCCGACGTCCATGAGCCCGTGTCTAGTCCTTCGCTCACGGCAGAAGGCGAAGCCCTTCAGGCCGTTCGCAATGCGGCCTTGACCGCTGGGATCGACATCTCCACCTCGCTCTACAACGAGGCGTGGGAGCGGGCCCATGCAGGCCACTTTGGCGCTGCTCGTGACCGACTCCATGTGCTGCTTGGCCTCTGTCCCCATGACGGCGAGGCCCGGGTGTTGCTGGCTCGCGTCTATGTCGCAGGTCAGCGCTGGCGCGACGCGCTGGCGCAGCTCGATGAGGCTGCTGCGTGCGGCCATCGGGTTGACGAGGCGCTCCGGCACAAGGTCGTCAGCCACGTCCAAGCCGAGGCGTCCTCGACGGGTACGACAAGCGCCGACGACATGGCAGGTCGAGACACCACCGAGCTTCGCAATGCCTCTGCAAAGGTCCGCGAGCTTCGCAGCGACCTCGCGAAAGAAAAGAGCCACAGTCAACGGCTTACACGCGAGCTCATGACCTGGATGACCGCAACAGGCGGTGTGACCGTCGTGGCGATTCTGTTCATCATCATTGCGATCTCCACCTCGGGTACTGCTGCACCAGAAGCCGACGCACCCATGGCACCCACGCCAGAGATCGTTGAATCTGCCCCCACGACCGCGGCCACCACCGCGCCCACGACAGCACCTACGCCTCCCGAGGGTGTCGTAGGCGGTCCGGCCGCGACGGACAGCGATGCCGTGCTTCGCGACGCCGTAGGGCTCGCACTCCAAGCCATCCCCACCGATGGCCTCATCGGGTCATCGGTCTCCGTGATTTCCCGCAACAGCGTGGTGGAGCTGACCGGCACGGTCGCTGACTACCGACAGCTCGCCGCATTTCGTGATGCCGCAGCGGCAGTCGAAGGTGTGGACCGCGTGGTCACCGAGCGCATCGCGGTCACCTCTGCCACCAAGGGTGCCACCCACGTTGTCGCCTCAGGCGATCAGCTGGGTAAGCTCGCCAAGCGCTACTATGGCGACCATACCGCCTACCAGCGCATCCTAGATGCCAACCCGAGCCTCGGCGGCAAGACCGCCCTGCGACTGGGCCAGTCCTTGACCATCCCACCGCTGCCCTAGGCAGCTACTCGGCCAGGCGACGCTTCTTTCGCACCCGCTCGAGTGCGACCTTTGAATCTTTATGGCCATCGATCTTGATGGCCGTTCTGTAGTGTCGCTCCGACGTGTCGTAGGCCTTCTGCACTTCGTGAATTTGCCCGATCCGGTAGTGCGTCCATGACGAATGGTACGGCTCCACGGCCTCGACCAAGTAGGTCGTGTAGATGGCCAGAGCCTCATCGTACTGCCGGTCTTTCTGATGCGCCCTCCCGGACCAGTAGAGTGACCGGCGGTTGCTGGGATCGACCGTGCGGATGTGCTCGAAGGCTTCAATCGCCTCCCCGTACTTCTTGAGCTTGAGCAGCGCGATGCCATACATCGTCTCGCTGATGATGTTGTCAGGGTAGGCGTTGTGATTGCGCGCGCACGCCTCCATGAGTTTCTCGTTGTCTTGTTCTTCAAACCACGTGTAGGAGAGCGAGAGCGTTGCTGGCGGGCCAAGAAACAGGCCCGCCTCCTGAACGGCTTCCATCTGGGCAATGCCCTTCTTGCGGTGGTCCCCAAAGCTTGGAAGCAGGCTGCTCTGGTTGGTGAGCACGGTGCGCCAGTAGTTGTAGAGCCCGTCCGCAAGCTGCAGATCCACAAAGTCGGGTGCCGCCTCTCGGGTACGTTCCACGTGGTCGATCGCCTCAAAGGCCAGTGTCAACGCCGCAAGATAGCGTCCGCGCCGTGCTGCATGGATCGCCTCAATGCCCGAGACGCCGGTCAGCATCAGACGCTCCCAGGCATCATTTCCAGGAACCCGCTGTGCCGCCTCAAGCCCCTTCCGAGCGCGCGAAGAGGCGGCTTCATACTCTTTTTCAAACCGATAATCGAAGTTCTCCAGCATTCTCGCCTGCCAGACGAGGACCTCTGCCACATCGTCAATCACCACGCCCGACCAGCGCTGCTCGACGCCAGAAAAGTACGCCAGTGTCGCGTCATACTGCCGTTGGTACAGCAACTCCAACCCTGTACGCACCTCGACGACAAACGAGGGCGAGAGTCCCATGGCCTCCGCACCCGTCACCACGGTGTTCGGCACACCCGCCGCGGTCGCTGCGTCGAGCTCACCATCGCGCAGCACCGGCGTGGGAGGGGGCTCCGCAAAGGCCAAGCTGGCACTCAATGATACGACCCAACACCACATGTCTGCCCCACCTCAGCGGCTGTCAGCCTGTCTGGCCTGAATCTTATCTACAACACAATCGAGGAGTCTGGCTTCCAATCGCTCGCCTGAAAGCCGCTCCACCTCCCGAAAGCCTGTGGGCGATGTCACATTGATCTCGGTCAGCATGCCGCCGATGACGTCGATGCCCACGAAGATCTGTCCATGCGCCCGAAGGTGGGGAGCCAAGGCGTCACAGATCGCCTTGTCTGCATCGCTCAGCGTCGTGGCCTCGACCGATGCGCCCACGTGCATGTTGGCGCGGTGATCGCCTTCGCCAGGCACACGGAGAATAGCCCCCACCGGTTCCCCATCGATGAGCAGAATCCGCTTGTCTCCCTTCGAGACCGCGGGCACAAACCCTTGCGCGATAACGAAGTCCTTGCCTTCACCGGTAAGGAGCTCGATCAAGACGGGCAGGTTGGGATCTCCCGCCGAAGTCTTCACCACACCTCGCCCCCCGTTGCCATCCCATGGCTTGAGGACCGCACCGTGGGGCTGTTCCTCGACAAAGGCGCGGATCCGATGGGCGTCGTTGCACAACAAGGTGGGCGGCTGAAACTCTGCGAAGTGCATGGCCCAGAGCTTCTCATTGAACAGCTTTAGACCCCACGGGTCGTTGACCATCACCACATCTTCACGAGCCAAGTCCAACACATAGGTGGCCATCACGTAGGTCATGTCAAACGGTGGGTCTTTCCGCATGAAGATGGCATCCGCCACGCGAAGATCCATCGTCGACGCACCCTGTCGCTCAAAGTACGGCGCCTCCATGTGAACACGGACCTGCTCGACCATGGCCCATGGCGTCCCGTCTTGCACAAACAACGAGCGGGGATGGCACCAGCTGACCTCGAACCCTCGAGCGGTCGCCTCGCGCATCATCGCGACCGTCGAGTCCCCCTCGACATGCAACACCTCAAGGTCATCCATCACAAACACGACGCGCATACGGCCCCCTTGGACCCCAAGTTATTTTCCGATGCAGAACCTGGCGAACAATCGGTCGAGTGCCGCCTCTCTCGGGTCGCGCCCGGTCGCCTCGGCCACGCACTCGAGTCCCTCCATCAATAGCGAGGCCCCCACAGCCACTCCCGCCTCCTCCCAGCCGACAAGCCCATGGGCGATGGCGTCCGCAAGACGGCGTGCGTGTTGGGCCTGCCGCTCCGTGGTGAGCACCATCTGGCCAGACTCCGGCAGCTCGCCAACCAGCGCATCCAAGATGCGAGACGTCAACACCGACAGCCCCTCGCCGTGTAAGGCCGAGATGGGCACCACATCCGAGGGGAGATTCACCTGCGTCGTGACGCGGTCCAGGCCATTCGCCACATAGATCACGGGCCCTTCCTCTCGACGCGTCACACCATGAGGGTGCATGTGGTCTTCAATCGCCGAAAGATGAAGGATGAGATCTGCGGTGCGAATGCGCTTCGCCGCCTGCTGTTGGCCAGCGGCTTCCACCGGATCGGTGGTCACACGGTCGCCCGCCGTGTCGACAAGCGTGACCACAAGCGGTCCAAGATTCGCCTCGGCCTCAAGCACATCTCGCGTGGTGCCAGCCCGATCAAAGACAAGCGCACGCTCTTCGCCCACCAGCGCGTTGAACAACGTAGACTTGCCCACGTTCGGTGGCCCCACAATCGCCACCGTCGCTCCACGAACTGCACGCTCCACTTCCGGGCTTGCGTCTGCTGCAGCGCGTGCCTGCGCGGCGACGGCACGGAGACGCTCACGAATCACGCTATCGGCCGACAGCGCAAGCTCGTCATCGGGGTAGTCGAGCCGGGCCTCAAGCTCTGCAATGGCATCCAGCACCACGGACTCCCATGTTGCCCACTGGGCAGAGGCGTGGCCATCGAGCCCAGCACGCCCTAGCCGAAGGCCCTCTTCGGTCCGGGCGGCCGCCACGGCGAGCAGTCCTTCTGCCCGCACCAAGTCCATCTTGCCGTTCGCGAGCGCCCGGCGCGTAAAGTCTCCCGGATCTGCCAGCCGCGCACCGAGCGCGACCGCCGCACGGAGCACTTGGCGCACGATAAAGGGATTCCCATGTACCGTGAGCTCACCGCTGTCTTCGCCCGTGTAAGAGGCAGGCCCACGAGACACCCACAACACACCGTCGTCGAGCACCCGATGGCCGCACATCACATCGACGCGTCGTGATCGTTGGTGTCGCCAAGGACCGGGTCGGTGAGGCCGGCAGAGCGCTGTCGCCAGCGCGAAGCTACCGCGGCCCGTCCAGCGGATGACCGCGAGTGCGGAGTTTCCCCACGGGGTGGCCAGGGCGATCACCACATCGTCGAGCTCTGTAGAGCGCGTCACGGGGTCGCGGCCTGGCACCACGGGCCTCAAGCAGGTGCGACCTGCACGTACTTGACGCCGTCCTTCTCGATGGAGCGGCTCTCCACGCCCTCTTCGTCGGCGACGGTCATGTGAATGATGCGACGCGCGTAGCTGTTGAACTCACGCTTGATCGTGATGGCCTTGCCACTCTCAATGGCCTTTGCAGCAGCCTTCTGCGCAAGCAGCTGGAGCTTCTCGTCCGAGTACTCGCTGCTGCCACCACGGCGTTCACGGCGGTCCCCATCACGACCACGGCGGTCGCGGCGGTCACGACCACCTCGGCGCTCCTTCCGGTCGCGGCCACCACGACGGTCGTCACGGTCACGATCGCGACCACGACGCGGGCGCTCCGAACCACGAGGATCATCGACCTCGACATCGAGCTCGAGCTCGCCAAACTTGTCCTTGAGCGCGATCTTGTGAAGGTGCCGCACAGCCGAGAGTGTCGAACCACGACGCCCGATCAGGCGACCCGCCTTGTCGACATTGACCACCACCTGAACGCGGGTGTCATCACCCTTGGCCACTGCGGTCCCTTCGAGACCCATGAGGCCCAAGAGTCCCGTGAACCACTCTGCGGAGAACGCCGACGCGTCGGTATCTTCGAGTCCTTCGTCTGGCGTACGTGGCTTGCGCTCTTCGGCCGCTGGCGCTGCCTCGGCTGGGGCCGACTCGGCCGCTGGCTCCTCGGCGCCCTCTGGTGCGGGCTGATGCCATGCGACCACCTTCACGGTCGTGCGTGGTACGGACCCACCAGTGGCATTGCGGAAGTGGCTGAGGTCGAGCTTGTAGCCCACATCTCGCGCAGCAACACCGAGCGCTTCGGCTGCAACGGCCAACGCCGCCTTGATGTCGTTGCCTTCGGCAGTCACGGTCTTGGCATCTTCTGGAATCTGGCTCATAAGTTCTCCTTCGCAGTCGACGTGCCCATCGACTGGGGTGCCCGAGGCGTCAGGCCTTTTGGGGCGTGAATGTGGCGTGGATGTACCACTGCTGAAGAATCGACAGCAGCATGTTGGTGAAAATGTAGATCATGAGGCCCGAAGGGAACCAGAAGAAGAAGATACCAAACGCCAAAGGCATCAACTTCATCATCCGAGCCTGCGCGGGGTCCATTCCGGGTGAGGTGGGCGTAAACCGCTGCTGGGCCAACATCAGCGCGACACAGAGGGCCGGCGTGACCATGTACGGGTCTGGGACCGAGAGGTCTTCTAGGTAGAGAAACTTGGCGTGGTAAAGGTCAACACTCGACAGGAGCGCCGAGTAGAGCGCAATCCAGATGGGCATCTGAAGGAACATGGGCAGACAGCCGCCGAGGGGATTGACGCCAGACTCTTGAAACAAGGCGATGGTCCGCTTGTTCAGCTCTTCTGGGTTGTCGGCGAATTCCTCACGAATCGCCTGTAGCTGTGGCTGAATGGCCTGCATCCCTCGCATGCTCTTGAAGCTGCTTTGGGTCATCGGGAACAGCAGGCCCTTGATCACCACGGTCAACCCAAGAATCGCAAGCCCCCAGCTCCCCACCAAGCTGTACATGCCCTGAAGACCCCACATCAATGGCAGCGCAAAGAAGGAGAACCATCCCAGCTGGACGGCTTCACCCAACGTCGGGTCAAAGGCCTCAAGCACCGGCATCGACTTCATGCCGGCAAACACAGAGAACGAGCTCGTCTTCTGCGCCCCCGGTGCGAGCCCCTCTGACATCACGAAGTACGCGCCGTGGGCCGCGCCCTCGGGCGTTGCGACCTCGTTGAACCAGCCCTGACCCTCCACGTCGGCATCAGGGACTGCGAGAAATGCGAACTGGCTGTCCATTAGACCAAACCAACCGGCGCGCCCCGGCTCGGGGTCTGGGCCGCTCAGCGCCTCGAGGTCCTCTCGCGACACCGCCTCTTCATCCACGTAGATCCATGGCCGATTCGCGGCGTTGTATCTGCTTGTTGCCTCGGGAAGCACGTCGCTAATGCCAACCCAGAGCGCCCCATCGTACGCGGTGTCGAGCGATGTGTTCCGCCACGTCACCTCGACACGGATGCGGCAGGCGTCACCAGCGCCCTCTTCATAGATACGACGGTCGACCGTCACACCGGAGGGGAGACGTCCGCGCATGGTCACAGCGTGGTCCGTCGCAGCGACCACCTCGAACACCGGACCCTTCGCACCGAGCGTGCCCGCGCCCACGGACAGCCCCATGGCCGATGCACCGAGCGCCATCGCCGGGCCAGGCTCTTCACCGTACGGCAGCCACGTTCCATCGAACAGTGCGCCACTCGCGAGCGCCTCGTACACCGGCACCGTCTGGTACGGCGCGCTCTGACCTGGGATGGCTACCGAATACACGCGCGCGCCATCTGTCGACATCTGCATCGTCACACCGCAGACCTCGACAGCACGTTCCTCCACGGGCAAGTCGGACGGCGGTGCATCGACCTCGACCTCTGGTGTAGACGCGACAGGTACGGCCGCACCGTCTGGCGTCGCCGCGCCACCGGACACGGTCTCGTCGACCGCTACGACCTCAGGCCCAGATGTTTCGTCCTCGATCTCTGGAGGAGGGAACAGCGCCAACCACCCGTACCAGACGGCGAGTGAGAGCAGCACGGCAGTGAGGGTACGATTGTCCATGATTCCTCAACGGTGGTCTGACGGTTCGGCGCGGTCGCGTGTAACACTTTCGCGGGTCGTTTTCCCGGGTCGACGTGGCGCGCCGCTCTGCCCGCGCGCGCGCTTCTGGTTCAGACGCTTCAATGCGGCCTTGACCTCTTCGTCGAGCGTCTCGCGCGAGGCCGTGGCTGCTGCCGGCCTCGCCAGGACCATGATGTCCCACGAGGGAGCATCGGCGTGCAGGTGGCGAAACACATCGCGAAGCCTGCGCTTGACGCGGTTGCGAACCACCGCGTTGCCCACGCGTCGGCTCACAGCGAACCCGAACCGGGCATGGCCGAGGTCGTTCTCCCGACGGCACACCGTAAGGTGAGGCGTCGTCCACCGTTTTCCGCGTCGCTGGACCGGTTGGATGTCCGCGCGCTTTCGCAAGCGGTGTCTGGGCGGCCAGCCCAACGCCCCACGGTGGGGGTGCGACGCGGGTGTCAGTGCTTCTTCGAGGCGGTCGCGACCGTCAGCTGACGGCGGCCCTTCTGCCGACGACGGCGGAGGACCTGACGCCCGGCGGGCGTGCTCATGCGCGCACGGAACCCGTGTGTGCGGCGACGGCGAAGATTAGATGGCTGATACGTGCGCTTCATAACGTTCTCCAAGTACCGGCAGAGCCCCATCGCAACGCGCTAGGATGATCCACCCAGTCGGACCGGCCGCGTGTAAGACGTCGTCGCACCATGGTCAAGCTGATTGTCCACGTGTACCCCTCTCGATGGATCGATGGCCAGCGCTGAGATTCTGCCATGAGCCGGTCACGCGCTCCCAACCGGACTTCCTTCGGATCGTGATCCAACGGGCTTGCACTGCGTGGTCGCATCGCTATGCTTGTCCGCCGTCACACGGTGGCCACGCACCACGCTGCTGGCCCCCCCCAGACCCGTACCCTTGTTGAGGAAGCCATGGACCTTTCACACCACTGGAACAGTGTGCGCGAAGCCCTGGCAGAAGACATCGGCGCGCAAGACCTCAAAATTTGGTTTCGCGGCGTCTATCCCGTGAGACTTGTGGACCAGACCATCACCCTGGCGGTCCCAAGTGACATCAACAAGCAGTGGATCACTGAAAACTACGCTTCCCATCTTCAACGGCACTGGGCGCGTGCGCTCGGCATGCCGGTAAACTTCGACTTCACGATCGCATCCGCACCACAACCCGACGCCGAACCAGCGCGCCAACCCCCCCCACCCATGGCCACGCCAGAATCCTCCGCACCCCCAGATCGGTCGCGTTCGAATGTCGGCGTCAACCCTTGGCAACGGTTCGACAACTATGTGGTCGGAGAGTGCAATCGCTTCGCCCATGCTGCAGCAGAGGCCGTGGCCGAACATCCCGCGACGACCTACAACCCGCTGTTCATCTATGGCGAGACAGGGGTCGGAAAGACTCACTTAATGCAGGCGATCGGCAACAAGATCGCAGATTCGGACCCGACCGCACGCATCATCTACATCACGGCAGAAGACTTCGTGAACCGCGTCGTCGATGGCATCCGACACAAGCAGATGGACCGCATTCGCGCAGAGTTCCGCGCTGAGGCCACGGTTCTCCTCGTGGACGACATTCAGTTCATCTCCGGTCGCGAGCGAACGCAAGAGGAGTTTTTCCACACGTTCAATCACCTACAGACTGCCGGCCGGCAGGTCGTCCTCACCTCTGATGCGCAGCCCGCCGACATCAAGGGTCTAGAGCCTCGACTTCGAACACGGTTTGAGGGTGGCCTCCTCGCAGACATCCAGCCTCCAGACCGGGAGACACGACTCGCGATCCTTGCAGAAGAAGCCGAGGCACGAAAGCTCCTCATTCCACCGGACCTCTCCGAGGCGATCGTCCAACACGCACGCGGGTCCCTTCGAGAAATCAAAGGCCTCGTCAACAACCTCGCAGCCATGCGGCGAATCTACGATGCACCCCTCACGCTCGCCTTCGCCAAAGAGCACCTCCCCCGTATTTTTACGCACGACTCGCCAGTGATTTCCGTCGCGAACATCATCGAGTCCGTGGCCCGGGTTCACAACCTGCATGGCGCCGACATCACCGGCAATGGTCGCACGCGCACCTTGACCACACCGCGACACATCGCGATGTATCTCGCGCGGACACACACCTCGCAGTCCTACCCCGAGCTCGGGAAAGCGTTCGGTGGTCGTGATCACACCACCATTCGCCATGGCTACATGACCGTGAAAAAGAAGCTGAAAGAAAACGCCGACCTCGAGTACCAAGTCCGGCTGATCGAAAAATCTCTCGGACTTCGGCAATAGCTGTTTTTCCAGCGTTTCCCCTTGCGATCCACGCTGGATCCTCGCCTGTGGACAACAGAGGGACGGGCAGGGAACAATTTGGGGAGGTTCTGTGTACGGCCGGGGCACATGGCATGTACGCCCTCGTTGCTCCCTCCCTGTCCACAGCCTGTCCCACGCCGTATGCTTCACCTATCCACAGTGTCGAAGTGTCGATAAACGAGCTTTGCGGTGTTGGATCCGGGTTGTCCCCGACATCCACAGGCCCTACTACTACGACGACGAGATCGATCAATACATGATCGATCCCTCACCGTAGAAGGGCAACACCGCACGAGCTGTCGCGCCAGGCTTGGTCAAGTTGACAGCACGTCGCTACGAAGGCATTCGGATTGGGATACAACGTTGACCGCGGAGGCCGCGTCATGGAACTGTACATCGAGCGCGAAGCATTGAGTCGGGGTCTTTCAAGGATCCAAGGGATTATTGAGCGGCGCGGAACGCTTCCAGTGCTCGCGAATGTACTGCTCCATGCCCGTGAGGGTGGGTTGCGCCTGACAGGCACCGACACCGAAGTGGCCTTCCTCGAAGAGCTTGATGCGAATGTCGAGAGCCCAGGGGAGCTCGCTGTAGATGCTGCTGGACTGTTTCAAGTCGTCCGAACGCTGCCAGATGCGACCGTTCACCTGAAGGTCGCTGCGGGCAATCGCCTGGAGATCGTCTCTGGTCGAGCGAGCTTTCGACTGCTCGGAATTGCAGCAGAAGAGTACCCTGCACTGGCGCCTTTTAGCTCGCAGGGCACAGCGAAGATGGCCGAGGCCGACCTCAAGCGGTTGGTGGACCAAGTATCCTTCAGTGTGGCCAAGGAAGAAATTCGGTACGGGCTGAATGGCGCACACGTGGAAGATGCATCGACCGATGGCGAGAAGAAGATTCGGTGGGTAGCCACGGATGGCCACAGACTTGCTCTAGCCGAGGCGCCCTTCGAAGGTGAGTTTGCGTTTACCCAGCGCATGCTCGTCCCGAAGAAGGCTCTCGAAGTCTTGAAGAAGTTGCTGGACCGCGCCGGGCAAGACGCCATTGAACTTGATTTCGGCGACGGCGCGATGCAGCTGCGTCGGGGCGGACAGACATTCTGGTTCCGTCTGCTGGAAGGCGAGTTTCCCGACTATACGGCGGTCGTGCCAAAAGAACACAAGCATCGGGCTCGAGTGCGTCGCTCCGAGCTCTCGGACACACTCCGACGCGTCTCTGTGCTTGTCGCGGACAGAGCGAGGGCGGTGGGCTTCTCGTTCGCTGGCGCTGAGCTTGAGGTTCAGGTCAACAATGTCGACCGTGGTGAGGTGCGAGAGTCCGTACCCATCGAGCTCGACGGCGAGGACATCTCCGTGGGGTTCAACGCTCGGTACTTGCAAGACATCTTGGCTGTCATGCCCGGAGATTTTGTGGAGCTGTCCCTGGCTCACCCGCTCGCACCTTGCTTGGTCCGCAACCCGGAGGTCGCCTCGTCGACCTTCGTGGTGATGCCGATGCGTCTCGACTGAGTGCGTCTCCAGCATCTGTCCACGGTGGGGTTTCGAAACCTTCGTCCGGCGCAACTCAGCCTCGATGCTGACCTGGTCGTACTCCACGGCCCCAATGCGCAGGGCAAGACCAACACACTTGAGGCCATATGGTCGCTTGCGACCCTTAAGTCGATGCGTGCAGCCCGACTGCGTGAGGTCGTAGCTTGGGAGTCGTCCGAGTGTACCGTCGCCGGGCGTGTGGAGAGCCCCCACGGACCTGTGACCTTAAAGCTCGCGATCGAGGCGTCGAAACGTTCCGTATCCATGGATGATGAGCCCGTGCGTGACCTCGGTACATGGTTCGATGTCATTCGAGCGATCTGCTGTACCCCACAACATAGCCGTATTGTCACGGACGAACCTGCACGGCGGCGGGCATGGCTTGACCGTGCAGCCTTTACGATGAAGCCGAGTCACCTCAACGTGGTGCGAAGTTACCGGCGAATCTTGGCGCAAAAGTCAGCGGTGCTGAGATCGGAGCGACCAGACCGCTCCGTGCTCGAGGTGCTCAATGAGCAGCAGGCTCAAGCCGGAGCCGACTTGGTGGTGCGGCGTCGGTTGGCGCTCGACGTCTTGGCCCCTCACGCAAAGACGGTGCATGCCCAGCTTACTGATGGGAGCAGCGCGCTCGAGCTGAAGCTCAGGACGGTGTCTCCAGCAACGCAGGCACCAGACATCGCGACAGCGCTCTACGATGCGTTGCAGGCGTCGCGGGACGCCGAACTGCGCCGCAGGCGATGTCTTGTGGGACCGCAGACGGATGAGCTGCTGATGACCATTGACGGCCGGCCAGCGCGCGCGTTTGGGTCACAGGGGCAGGTACGGTCGGTGGTCCTCGCCCTCAAGCTGGCTGAGCTGATGGCTGCCCGAGATCTTGGACTCCGCCCGCTGTTCTTGCTCGATGACTTGAGTGGTGAGCTCGATGCATTTCGCACGACGCGCCTCATCGCGACGCTCGCCGAGACAGCCTCCCAGGTCTGGGTCACGACCACCGATCCAAGCCTTGTGGGTCCCGCCCGAAAAGACACGGCAAACGCAGTGGTTGAAGTGGGTGTTTCGGAAGGGAATTGGACGGTTCAACGCGGATCCGCCCGGGTGGACTGAGCGCGTCATCTGCGATAGAATTTTAAGACAAAACCCCACGGGACTTCGGTTCAACAAACCTGATGCCCCGTCCTCCCTCTTGGGTGGCGCCGGTCTTGCTTCTGTCTCGATCACCCACCCGTACCCTACGCTGAGAGTCCCCTGATGGAGCCCACCTCGACCCCCGAGGCGCCAGCATACGATCCTTCTGCCATCCAAGTCCTTGAAGGGCTTGCGGCGGTACGAAAGCGGCCTGCCATGTACATCGGTGATGTGGGGGTTCGTGGCCTCCATCACTTGGTCTACGAGGTGGTGGACAACTCCATCGACGAGGCCTTGGCTGGCCACTGCAGCGAGATCACGGTCACGCTGTCCGCCGATGGCGCATGCGCCGTGCGCGACAACGGCCGCGGTATTCCCGTCGGCATCCACGAAAAAATGGGCATTCCAGCCGCGACAGTGGTCATGACCGTGCTGCATGCCGGCGGTAAGTTCGATGACTCAACGTACAAGGTCTCCGGCGGGCTTCATGGCGTCGGTGTGTCTTGTGTGAACGCGCTCTCCCACCGTCTCATCCTCGACATCTGGCGTGCTGGTAACCACCACCGGCAGGAGTTTTCCCGGGGCGAGCCCACAACGCCGCTCGATGTGATCGGCGCTGCAGGTGATGAAGAGCGTGGTACGCGGGTGACGTTCTACCCCGACGGTGACATCTTCCAGGAGTCGACCGAGTTTCTCTTCGACACCCTCTCGGCGCGTCTGCGAGAGCTCGCCTTCTTGAACCCTGGTGTGCGCATCCGATTGGTCGATGAGCGCGATGAGCGCGATGAGCTCTACCACTATGAAGGTGGCCTCAAGAGCTTCGTCGAGTACCTCAACGCGGGCCGTTCGGCTCTGCACACCGATGTGATCTTTGTTCAAGCGGCGCGCGATGGCATCGAAGTGGATGTGGGCTTGCAGTGGACGACCTCCTACTCCGAGACCGTGTTCAGCTTCGCCAACAACATCAATACGCGAGAGGGCGGAACCCATGTCTCGGGCCTGCGTGCCGCCCTGACACGGACGTTCAACAGCTATGCGCAGGCATCGGGACTGTTGAAGAACCACAAGGCTGGCAATCTCGGTGGCGACGACATTCGAGAGGGTCTGACCGCCGTGCTGTCCGTTCGCATCGGTGAGCCACAGTTTGAGGGTCAGACCAAGACCAAGCTCGGCAACTCCGAAGTCAAAGGGCTCACGGAGGGCGTCGTAGCCGAGGCGCTTGGGGACTATCTGCAAGAGCATCCGGCAGTGGCCAAGACCATCGTCGGAAAGGCGCTCGATGCTGCACGGGCTCGAGATGCTGCCCGAAAAGCCCGCGAGCTCGCGCGTCGGAAGTCAGCCCTGGATGGGGGAAGCCTTCCAGGAAAGCTGGCCGACTGCCAAGAGCGAGACCCTTCCAAGTGCGAATTGTACCTTGTAGAGGGTGATTCCGCGGGTGGTAGTGCCAAACAGGGGCGCGACCGATCGTTCCAAGCCATCCTGCCACTGCGCGGAAAGATCCTCAATGTGGAGAAAGCACGCTTCGACAAGATGCTCTCCAACAACGAAGTCAAGACGATCATCAGTGCGCTGGGCTGCGGCATCGGTCCGGAGTTTAATGCCGAGAAACTTCGCTACGGTCGCATCATCATCATGACAGACGCCGATGTGGACGGCAGCCATATTCGTACGCTTCTGTTGACCTTCTTCTACCGGCAGATGCGTGAGCTGATCGAGGGGGGCCACCTCTTCATCGCGCAGCCTCCGCTCTACCGCGTGAAGCGTGGTCGAAAGCAGGAATATCTCAAAGACGAAGCAGCCATGCAGGCCTTCTTCTTGAAGAACGCGCATCGCGTCCGTGTGCGTCACGGAAGCGGCGAGGTGCTCGAAGGCGAGCAGTTTGAGACCTTTGTCGAAGCCCTGCGTCGGTACAGCGCCATGGTGGAGCGTAGCAAGCGTCGGTACCCAGGTGGCTTGCTCGATGCGTGGATGCACGTGACCGGCGGTGTGTCCGAGTTCGATGCGGCTGAGGTGGCCGAGCAGCTGCGCGCACGCTTGATGGATATCGATCCCGAGATGCGAATCATCCGCCTTGAGCCCACCGAGGATGGCAGCGGTGTGGACATAGAATGTGATCGCCGAGGGGACTGGACTTCGCTGACACTCTCCAACCCGCTTCCCGGCGTCGATCATGGCGCCCTCCGAGGAGCGCACGGCACCCTGGTGCGAACACAGACGCTGCCCTTGAGCCTCGCTGTGGGCAACACGCTCCGGATTGCTGAGACCTGGCCCCAAGTCTTTGAGATGCTCATGGAGCTCTCGCAGCAGGGCTACGACGTCCAGCGGTACAAGGGTCTTGGTGAGATGAACCCTGAGCAGCTCTGGGAAACGACGATGAATGTGGAGAACCGTCGACTCCAGCAGGTCCGTGTGGATGACCTGCTCGCGGCGGACACCATGTTCACCATTCTGATGGGCGATGCGGTAGAGCCTCGTCGAGACTTTATCTATGCCAACGCGTTGTCTGTCCGGAACCTGGACGTCTGATGCCCGAGACGGCCGAGTGTGCGGCGAGTTCCTTGCAGTCGTCTCGGCTCGTGCTCTTCAGCGGCAAAGGAGGCACGGGTAAGACGACGTGTGCGGCTAGTCTCGCGATGGCCTTTGCGGCACAAGGCCGTCGAACACTCCTCGTGGAGATCGACAGCCAACAACCCTCCATCGAACCGGTGGTGGGCGTTCGGCCCGTCTTCGACGCACAACCCGCGGCATCCAACCTCTGGGTGTCCAATGTGGTGTGGCCGGAGTCATTGGTCGCCTACCTGCGAAAGAGCATTCCGTTCAAGCGCTTGATCACGATGATTCTTGAGAACGACGTGGTGCAGAGCTTTATCGACTTCATGCCTGGCGCCCGTGAAGTCGCGACCTTGGTCTGCCTCGCGGATGAGGTCGAACGTTATGACCATGTGGTCGTCGATCTCCCAGCATCGGGGCACGCGTTCGCGTTGTTGGACATCACACGCACGGCCAATCGGATGTTCCGCACGGGTCCAGTGGCTGATCAGCTGGCCCGCATCGACGCCCTGCTGAAGGCTCCGACCACACAGCTCGTACTCGTGGCGATACCCGAGCAGATGGTGGTTAACGAGACCCTTGAGACGGCAGATCGGATTCGGTCTGCGCGCATGCTGAGCACCTCACCCGCTGTCTGGTTGAACCGTGTGCGCCGGGCCCCACTGACCCCGGAACTTCGAGACGAGCTGACCGCGCTGCTTCAAGATGAGCCACCATGGGCTGAAGATGCACGGTGGGCGCTCGAGTGCGATGCCGCGGCTCGTGTCGCGACCGACCGGCTCGCTGCCGTTGGGGGCGCCTCGGTGGTTCTGCCGCTCTGCACGCAAGAGACCACGATGAAGGGCATTGTCGAGGCGATTGCGTCCCGTCTTCTCGCGCCCGGGGGCATGCCCACATGAGCGCGAAGACAATGGAGACGTGGCTTTCACGAACTCGGTTTGTGGTCTGTGTGGGGTCTGGTGGCGTGGGAAAGACCACCTCGGCAGCAGCGATCGCCTTGCACGCGGCACGTCAGGGCCGTCGCGCCATGGTGTTGACCATCGACCCCGCTCGTCGGCTCGCCAACAGCCTGGGCCTGTCGGAGATTGGGGGTAGGCCGACGCAGATCGATCTCGGTGCGTTGGGTGAGGCTTGTGAGGGTCAGATGTGGGCGGCCATGCTCGATAGTCGGTCGACGTTCGATGCGTTGATCGCCGAGGTCGCGCCGTCCCCCGAGGTGCGCGATCGCATCCTGAACAACGCGGTCTACCGGAACATGGCCGAGACCTTCGCAGGAAGTCAGGACTATATGGCGACCGAGATGCTCTACGATCTCTCTCGCGATTCGCGCTTCGATCTCGTGGTGCTCGATACGCCCCCCGTCAAGAACGCGCTGGATTTCTTGGAGGCGCCAGGCCGTGTGGTCGGGTTTCTCGATGAGAAGATCTTGGGCTGGCTGTTGCGTCCCTATGACAGCAGGTCCGTATGGACCCAACGCCTGTTTGCCGGCACGAGCGCCATGATGTTCCGCCTGCTCGGTGCAGTGTTCGGCCGTGAGTTTCTCGATGAGCTTGCCGTCTTTCTGCACGAGTTCCGCGACCTCTACGAGGGCTTTCGGACGCGCCATGCCGCCGTCCTCGAGCTGTTGCGCCGGCAAGACACCCAGTTTGTCGCGGTCGCAGCGCCCACGGCCTCTGCAGTGAGTGTGGCGCGCTTCTTTACGCAAGAGCTCGCCGACCGAGGCCTCAATCAAGGTGGCGTGATCCTTAATCAACTGAATCAGCCATCCAACCCTGACGCCAAGGCGCCAGCACATGACCGCCTTTCAGAAGTGATTTCCGAGGCGATCGCTGACCGCCGACAGCTTGCGTCGCGCGAGCGGGAATGTGTGGCCCCCTTGCTCGGCAGGACTGACGGATTTGTTGCGGAAGTTCCAAGGCTTTCGGGAGAGGTGCACGATCTCGGTGCCCTCGCGAGGCTCGGGGAGCAGTTGTTCGCGAATTAAGTGGTCCTGATCCTACGATCTGCCCGTCGCTAGCGTGCAGATCGAGGGTGTACGCACCCATGTTTTGCGTTACATCTCTGGACAGAAACCGGAGGTTGAGCGCGCATGGAACCATTTGCCAAAAACGTGGTCCCAATCCTGATTCAGGACGAAATGCGAAGCTCCTACATGGACTACTCCATGTCGGTCATTGTGGGACGTGCGCTCCCGGATGTCCGTGATGGCCTGAAGCCGGTGCACCGTCGCATTCTCTACGCGATGCGAGGCATGGGCCTGACCCACGACAAGAAGTACCAAAAGTGCGCGGGTGTCGTCGGCGAGGTCCTCAAGCTCTACCATCCGCATGGTGACTCGGCGGTCTACGACGCCTTGGTGCGTATGGCTCAGCCTTGGAACCTTCGGTACCCGCTCGTCGATGGACAGGGCAACTTTGGCTCGGTGGATGGCGATCCGGCAGCTGCGTATCGGTATACCGAGACCAAGATGATGAAGCTCGCAAGCGAGCTTTTGGCCGACATTGAGAAAGACACCGTAGCGTTCTCTCCGAACTTCGACGGTTCTACACTCGAGCCCGATGTGCTGCCCTGTCGGTATCCGAACCTGCTGGTCAACGGTGCAGACGGCATCGCCGTGGGTATGGCCACGAAGATTCCACCCCACAACCTTGGCGAGATCGTCGACGCGTGTGTGGCACTGATCGATGACCCCTCGCTTGGGGTCGATGAGCTGTTGACCTACGTCCCCGGACCAGACTTTCCGACGGCCGGCACCATCTACGGTCGCAAGGGTGTTCGTGACGCCTACAGTACGGGTCGCGGCCGGGTTGTGCTTCGGGGTCGCGCGAACTTTGAGACGCTCAAAAATGGGCGTGAAGCCATCGTCATCGACGAGATGCCATATCAGGTAAACCCGGAGCGGGTGCTTACGGCGATCGTTCAGCTGGTTCGTGACAAGAAGCTCGACGGGGTGGCCGCACTTCGGAACGAGTCCGACCGTCACGGCATGCGCATTGTGGTCGAGCTGAAGAAAGACGCCTTTGGTGAGGTGGTGCTCAATCATCTCTACAAGCACACGGCGCTCCAGACGACGTTCGGCGTCATTCTGTTGGCGATCGTGAATGACCGGCCTCGGGTGCTCACCCTCAAAGAAATGCTCCAGCACTACATCTCTCACCGCAGAGAGGTTGTGCTACGCAGGTCTCGCTTTGAGCTGCGAAAGGCCAAGGAGCGCGCGCACCTCGTCGAGGGATTCCTGCGTGCACTCGATATTATCGACGAGATTGTCGCGCTGATTCGCGCGTCTGCGACCCCCGCGGAAGCACGTGAGGGCTTGATCTCCACGTGGTCCTTCACCGAGGTTCAGGCGCGGGCCATCCTCGATATGCGGCTGCAGCAGCTCACCGGGCTGGAGCGCGAGAAGCTCGAAGAGGAGTACAAGGGTCTGTTGGCACGTATCGCCGAACTCGAAGAGATCTTGGGCTCCGAAGTGAAGCTGATGGACGTGGTGAAAACCGAGCTCCTTGAGGTTCGTGAGGCGTTCGCGGATGAGCGTCGGACACGCATCGTCGACGCCCGGAGCGAGCTCACGATGCACGACTTGGTCGCCGAAGAAGACCAGGTCGTCACACTGTCACACCTTGGCTACATCAAGCGCTGTACGCCCGATAACTGGCGAATGCAGCGTCGCGGTGGCGTAGGAAAGCGTGGAATGTCCACGAGAGATGAGGACTTTGTGACCTCCATCTTCGTGGCGAACACCCACGCGATACTCTTGGTGTTTACCGACCGGGGCAAGGTGTTCCCGCTCCAGGTGTACGACGTTCCGGAGACAGGGCGGGATGCACGAGGCCGACCGATCGTCAACCTCGTGCCCGTACCCGCGGGCGAGCGGGTGGCTTCCGTGGTCTCCGTGCGTGACCTCGAAGAAGAGGGCACCTCACTTGTCTTCTTCAGCCGGCAGGGCTTGGTCAAGAAGACGGCACTCAACGCATTCCGAAACCTTCGTTCGGGGGGTATGCGGGCCGCGGGTGTCGCAGATGACGACGAGCTGTTGCTCGTTCGAATGACCGATGACCAGACGGCGCATGCGATGCTGTTCTCGCAGGGCGGAAAGTGCATTCGGTTCCCGCTCGCAAATGTGCCGTCCTTCGGGCGCAGTGCGCGAGGTAACCTCGGGATTAAGCTCGAAGATGACGACATGGTTGTCGATGGCATTGTGGTGCCCGCCGAAGACCCGACTGCGGATGGCGACACGCCGCCCAGCACGACGCTGCTGACCGTGACAGAGTTTGGCTACGGGTCCCGAACGCCGTTCGAGGCCTATAGGGTCCAAGGCCGAAACGGAAAGGGTATCCTTTCCTTCCGTCCCGACGAAGACACCGGTCGTGTGATCGGTGCTGTAGAAGTGGCCGAGGATGACCAGCTGATGCTCGTGACCAATACCGGCCGCGTGATTCGTTTCGGGGCTGCATCGGTTAGTCTCACCGTGAGTCGAGCCGTCAAGGGTGTGCGTCTGATGCGGCTCGAGACGGGTGAGGCCATCGTGGACCTCGCGCGCCTCGAAGAAGAGGATGATGTTGAAGACGAGGGTGAAGGCGAGTCAGCGGAAGCGCCGACAGAGGGCGACGCCACGACGGAGTGACCCATGACCGTTGTGCGTGGAGCGCTCTGGGTGAGCGCGGCCGCCGTGATGGGATGGTTGGGCTGGATGAGCCCGCTGTCGCCACATGCCCTGGCCGAGGCGCACCGGCTCGTGCAGCAGGAACGAGGAAGCGCCGCGCTCGTCCATCTGGATCGCGTGGCGCGATGGAACCCGTGGCGCGACACGCGCATAAATGCAGCGACCATGAGTGCGCAGCTCTTGCTGATCGAAGAAGAAGCCCCATCGCTGGCGAGAACGCGACTGACAGGTGTGGCCGAGGTGGAGCAGCTCTCTGCAGAAGAGCGGGCCGCGGTCATGGCCAGCCTCGGTCATGCGATTCTCGACGCAGGTGGAGATCGCGCCGAGGCCTCTTCGGCGTTTCTGGCTGCGTATGATGCCGCGAGAGATGCTGCGGGTGCGTCGCTTCATCTCGTGGCTGCGGCCCAAGCCCTCGAGGCGGCCGATGAGGTGGACCGGGCGTACCAAGTCTGGGAGCGGTTGGCGCGGCGTCACCGTGACGCGCGTCCGCGTGCCCGGGTGGCTCAAGCCTCCATCCTTCTGGGCCGTGGCAAGGTGACCTCAGCGAGGCGCCGCTATGAAGAAGCCGTGTCACTGATCGCGCCCGACGACCCGCTCTATACGGTGGCCAGGCTCGGTGTAGCCACATGCCTTGAGCGGGAGGGGATGCTGCAGGAAGCGATCACAGAGATGTCGGAGAGCGGCGTAAGTCCTGCAGTGCTCTCTCCGAGAACCGAAGCGCTAGAGGAGCGCGTCAAGGGCGAATGACGTGTCGGCATGCCGTCATCTGGCGCATGCATTGGATTCCTCGCTCCGCGCGGGGTAGGCGCACGTCTCTGGAGGGGCGATGAGCAGCTCGAAGACCTTGTTGCAGCAGGCGTTGGATGTGATTCCGGGCGGTGTCAACTCGCCGGTGCGCGCATTTCGGGCCGTGGGCGGCGACCCCCCGTTTATTGCTCGGGGTGAGGGTACCTGGATCTACGATGTCGATGGTCACGAGTATGTCGACCTCGTCTCGAGCTGGGGGGCGCTGCTTCATGGACACGCCCATCCGCGTGTGGTTGCTGCGGTGACGAGCGCGGCCTCACGGGGCAGCAGCTACGGCGCACCAACCGAGGCAGAGGTGCGGCTCGCAGAACAGATCTGTGCACGGGTACCGTCAGTCGAGCGTGTTCGGCTCTGCAACAGTGGCACCGAAGCGACCATGCATGCCATTCGGTTGGCCCGTGGGTTTACCGGGCGGGATCTGATCCTGAAAATGGACGGAAACTACCACGGGGCGCACGATGCGGTGCTGGTGCAAGCTGGATCTGGCCTTGCAACCCTGGCCATTCCTGGCTCTCCCGGCGTACCGGAGGGCACGGCCGCAGCGACACTGGTGGCGCCGTACAATGACCTGACGGCGGTGGAAGAGGTGTTTGCCGCCCATGGCGATCGCATCGCCGCGGTGATTCTTGAGCCGGTTTGCGGCAATATGGGCTGTATCTTGCCCCTGCCCGGCTTTCTCGAAGGCCTACGGAGCATCACCCAGAAGCACGGTTCCGTCCTCATCTTCGATGAGGTGATGACCGGCTTCCGGCTGGCGGCTGGTGGGGCCCAGGAGCGGTTTGGCATCACGCCAGACCTCACGTGTATGGGCAAGGTGGTCGGAGGCGGGTTCCCGATGGCGGCTTTCGGTGGTCGTGCAGACATCATGGCCTACCTTGCGCCCGAGGGGCCCGTGTACCAGGCCGGCACACTGTCCGGAAACCCCGTCGCCGTGGCCGCGGGACTGGCTACCCTTGAGCTGCTCAACGATGGGGTCTACGCGCAGCTGGAAGAGAGCGGTCGCCGCATCGAAGAGACGCTCGCGCCGTCGTTGGCCTACCACGGGCTGTCGTTTGCTCGGATCGGGTCCATGTTCACCGTGTTCTTCCGTGAGCAGGCGCCCACCAACTTCGCGGAGGCGCGGGAGTGCGATCTCGAGGCCTTTGGCCGGTACTTCAGCGCAGCGCTCAACGGGGGCGTTTACCTGCCACCAAGTCAGTTTGAGGCCGCGTTCTTCACCGCGCAGCTGAAGGGTCGTGCGCTTGAGCTGGCAACCGATGGCATGTCATCGGCCATTGTGGCCGCGTTGGCCTGATTATTTCGTGCTGCAAGAAAGTGTGGCCCCGGCGAAATGTCATATTTCAACGCAAGGTATCTCAATCATGTCTCGCTGGACTGAAATCGCGGTGAACCTCGTGATTGACGCGTCGCAGCGGAAAGAATACGGGGCGTCCCGCCATGGATTCGTCAGGGTGGAGGCGTTCACCATCGGGTGGCGCACACCGCACACCGCACATGAGGACCTCGCGTGATTACCTCTTACGGCCTGCTACGAGACTCCGTCCTCACCACGCCGCTGGTGTTGGTGGTCGCGTGGGTCTTGGGTGGCGCGGGGGCGATGATCGCAACGACCGTGGCATGTGGTGCCGTGTGGGTCTGGCTGGCCATCAGCGATGTGGCCGTGCGCCGTGTGGTCCGCGCGGCCGTGGGTGAGCGCCAGAAAAAGCAGGCTGCCTTGCAGTTCGTTGCCACCCACCTCTCCGTGGTCCCGTGTGCTGCATTGGTGATCTACGCCGTGGGTCCCCTGCCGAGCGCATTGGGCCTGACCGTTTTGTTTCTCGCATTGCTCCAGGGCCTCGTCGTGAAGACGCTTCATGACCATGCGCCCACAACGACGGAGTTGTCATGCTGATCGCTTCAGGGTTCTCCTGGTTCCATCTCTTGCCCGGCGGCGAGACCGAAGGTCTGATTCCCGGTGCGGGTCACTATGGCTACCTCTTCTACAGCGCGTGGTTTGTGTGCCTGCTTCTGGTGCTGTTCGCACTGGCCGCTCGTGCAGGACTTCAGTCTGCGATGTCCCGCGACGGCTTTGCCAAGTACGAAGCCGATGAGGCGTTCAGCGCCCGTACGGTCGCCGAGGTGATCATCGGAGGCCTGCGTGGTCTCATGGCTGACAATCTCGAGGCCAAGTACGTCCGGTCACACCTGCCGCTGGTGGCCACGCTCGCGCTCTACATCTTCTGCTGCAACATCCTCGCGATTCTGCCAGGATTCCAGCCGCCCACCGACAACATCAACACCAATGTTGGGATGTCCATCATCGTGTTCTGCACCTTTGTCGGCGCGGGTCTCATCGCGGATGCGGTGGGCTTTATCAAGCACCTCATGGGCCCTGTGCTCGCGATGGCGCCGCTGATGTTCCTCATTGAGTTCATCGGCTTGTTCGTGCGTCCCGTCTCGCTGTCGATTCGTCTGACGGGCAACATCTTTGGCGACCACACCGTGTACAACATCATGTCCGGTCTGGTTCCCATCGGTATTCCAGTTATTTTCCTTGCTCTTGCAACCCTGGTGTCGGTTATTCAGGCCGGCGTGTTCGCCCTGTTGACCACCATCTACATCGCGTTGTCGTTGCCTCACGGTGACCACGACGACCATCACTGATCACTCAACATCCGCAGCGTCCCGCGGGACCTTAGGAGATCCAAATGAAGAACCTCTCCACTTGGCTGACCGTCGCGGCAGTGTCCGCTATCGTGTTCTTCGCCGGCGACGTCGCGTTCGCTGCCGAAGCTGACAACAACGCTGGCTACGTCGGCCTCGCTTCTGGCTTGGCTATCGGCCTCGCCGTCATCGGCGGTGGCCTCGGCCAGGGCAACGCAGCAGCATCGGCGTACGAGTCCATCGCTCGAAACCCACAGGCGGCTGGCGCGCTCACCACGCCATTCTTCGTCGGTATGGCACTCATCGAGTCCCTCGTCATCTACGCACTCGTGATCGCGTTCTTCCTTCAGGACAAGATCACCCTCTGATGCGTTGACTCGCCCGTATGGGCGAATCGAGGTTCAAAACGGCACCAGCCTTTTCAAGGTTGCGTGTCGTTTTGCGCGTTCTGGTCGCGTGGTTTTCCCGTGAACGTGCGATGCATTCGGGCATGGTGCGTGTGGTACGTGGTATGCGTAGCCACACTGGGAGGCACCATGCGTCATCTGTTGATTCTCGCCACTTGTGCGGCAGCGCTCGGCTGCAAGAAGCCCGCAGAGCCTGCGGCACCGCTTGTCGGGTGGCACGGAGACGAGGGGTGGGCGGGGCAGTGTTACTACCCCGTAGATTTCGCATCGCTGGGCTTGGCTGACCGGCGAATGGCGCGAAATGAAGCCCTCGATGAGCTCATGAAGCAGTGGCGTGGCGAGCGCGGCGACGGCATGTCGGCAGAAGCGGTCGTGATTGAGAACGTGGAGACCGTGTTGCTTGGGCAACCCGAGAAGATCGAGGGTGTGGTCGCCGGCAACCTCGATCAGTGCCGACGGATGATGAGCGGTAAGCAGTCGAGTGGCGACTGGGAGCGCTGGCTCATTCAGCTCCCTGGCGAGCTCATGGCCGGTGAGTGTCGGAAGCCCCTCGACATGACCATGTTCGATTACCTCGACATCGGTCGAGGCTGGCAGTTCAACGCTGCAGTGTGTGATGAGGACCGCATTCGAATCACGGCGTCGTCGCAAGATCTGTACCGGGTTCAAGACAAAGGTCCGTGGATCAACGCAGAGGGTGACCGCGATCAGATGGCGACGTCGGAATATCCATGCAGCATCGAGGGATGCTACGTCGGACAGTTGATTCTCAAGTTTGAGGGCGAGAGTGGTGCCGAGGTGATTCTTCCCCTTGGTACCGAGCTCATCTTCGATCCGCCGGAGCACGGTTCCATTTCGATCCGCGTCAATGACACGGACTTCTTCGACAACGAATTTAAGGTGGAGCGGGGTATTCAATACCGAACCAGCATCACCTACGCGCCTGCCGACGAGTAGGCCTCTTTTTGATCCCTTCACGAACCGAACCGAAGAGGTTGTTCATGCGCTTGATTTCTCTGACCCTCTTGGCCCTGCCGGTTGTCTCTCTTGCGAACTCGGGGTTTACCTCCTCCTCTCACAAGGAAACGTCTCGGAATGCGGCAAGCCCGTATCAGGTGTCCTCTGCACTGGACAGCAACCTCGAGACGGCCTGGATTGTGAGCCCCGCCACTCCCTCCGTGGGCCAGTGGATGGCTATCGATGTGCCGCGCGGCAAGGTCGATGCAGTGGAGCTCGTTGTGGGCTGGGCGAAAAACGATGAGACGTGGACGGACCATGATCGCATCAAGACCGCACGCATCGAAGTGATCGACCTCGAGAAGGGCACTGAGGGAGAGGTGGTGCATGAGCAGACCGTCACCCTCAAAGATGACAAGGCGCCCCAGCTGATCGACCTGCCAGATGTCGCGGTGGGTGGCGACATCCGTGGCGGTCGCGTCAAGATTGTCGTGGAGGAGGTCTATGGGGGGACAGACTACGAATACCTCGCCGTCTCCGAGGCTCTGATCATCATGGACGAGTTTGAAGCCATGACCGTGAACATCACGGAGCCTCCATCGAGCGAGGCGGACGGTCACGACGCTTCAAACGCTACGGATGACAGCACCCGAACGTTCTGGGCATCGGAGGGTGAAGGTGCCGGCAGCACGTTGACCTTTGACGGTGGTAAGTACAGCGTCAGCTCTATCGGCATTACCGCAGGACCAAAGTCCTATGCGCGGCCGAAGACCGTGCGGGTCACCCAGTACGGCATGACGGTCGAAAAGGTACTCGCGGACAAGACTTCAGCACAGTGGATTCGTTTGCCGGCGTTGACCGGGTACACGGGCAGTGGTGTCGGGCCCGTGACGGTGGAGATCGTCGATACCTACGCGGGCTCCTCGAGTGCGGTGGCCATCAGCGAAGTGGACTTCCGCGCCACCGCCTTGGAGCTGTTCTAGGACCTACCCGGTACCTCGGCGCCGGTCATGGTACGCGGATGTCAGGGGTCGCAGCTTAGATCGTGGGTTCTCATGAGCCCGTCGATCTCGCGGCGCGTCTCTGTGGAGCTGCTGCTTCGCGCCCGACAGAGGTAGGGCTTGGCTGACTCGGGATTGCCCAAGCGGAGCTGTGCGTATCCATAGCCGTAGACGGCGTCCGTGTTGTTCGGTGCAGTCGCGAGGGCCTGCTGGAACCGGAGCGCGGCCTCATCTGGTGCCGACTCGACGCTGTCCCACCCTGCGCGGATGTGGGACGTCACGCTTCGTGTCGTCGAGGTGCCTGTGCGTTTGCGCTCTGGTTTGGCGGCGGCAGGAGGTGGCTCGGGTGGCGCCGTTGTGGGTTGTTCCCGGGCTGCTGCCGGCTGCTCGTCGGGCTCGGCCTGCGCATCGGTGGCAGTAGCCGCGGCCTCTGGCGCAACCTCTACAGCAGGTGCTGGGCGAGCCTCGGCGCTTGCGGCTTGTGCTTGCTGTTCGAGGACCGCGGTGACACGCTCCCTGCCCAGTTGGTCTCCCGCATAGAGACCGAGGGAGAGTGCACCAAGCATCAAGGCCGCGAGGACCAGGCCTTGGATGATGCCTGCCTGGACGGGGGTGGCTGCTGGACCTCTGTGGCGAGCCTTGGGCGTCGGTCTGGTGCGAGGGGTGACCACGGGTGCGTTCTGCCGAGGTGCTGGCGCTGCGGAAGGTGCAATCACGGTGGGGGCGTTTTCCTCCCCGTCGTCATCATAGTCGGGGTCGCGTCCTAGCGGAGAGAGTGGAAGTCCCAGGGATGGGCCGAGGTCCGCGGGCGAATGATCGATCAGACGCTCGAGGTCTTCAGCGGGGATGATGGCCCAATCGCCAGCCTCGGTCACCCAGTAGTCCGTACCTTTCCGTACGCGGGGCCGGAAGTCGTTGAGCTGGGTTGGCGGGTTGGCGTCGGTCATGGCGTTACTTGCACGACAGGTTGTTCGCGTTGAGGATGCCCTCAATCTCACGAATGTCACGTGCGGGACTGTTCCTCAGCGCGCGACACAACTGGACGTTGGCCTCCGACGTCCGGTTGGCTTTGAGGAGGGCATACCCGAGGCCATAGACCGCATCGGGGTCGCTCGGACGTAGCTTGAGTGCAGCCTCGAAGCTCTCAATCGCAAGGGTTGGGTTTCGTTCGGTCTCTGCCCAGGCGCGATTGACCAAGGAACGGAAGTTCGCCTTTGCCGTGGAGGAGGTGGTCTTTGGTGGCGTGGGGGCGGCCTCTGCCTTTGGTGCTGGCTTGGGCTTGGGCTTGGGCTTGGGCTTCGGCTCTGGCTCTGGCTCCGGCTGTGGCTCTGGCTCTGGCTCGGGCTCGGGCTCGGGCTCTGGCTCGGGCTCACCGACGGGTGTCGTCTCTGCCGGTGCGGAGGTGGTGGACATGGTGGTGTCTTGAGGCATGTCGGTCGTGGCTTCAGGCGGCTGGGTGTACATCCACCACCCCCCGCCGAGGAGCACGAGTGCAACAAATCCGATGAGGCCGATGGTGGTGCTGTCGAGGTTGAAGCCTCTCGTGTGCGAGGGCATCTCGTCGTCGTAGAAGTCGTAGGTGTTGAACTCCACATCGTCGTCCGACTCACCAAAGTCTGCGTAGGTGTCGTCGGTCAGCGGAGTCATGGCCTCGTGGGACGGCTCGACGACAGGTTCGGCCGTCTCTGTGGGGTCGAGCGGTACGACCGGGCCATCATCTTCTTCACTGTCTTCGAGCACCACCGGGGGAGACTCTAGGGTGTGCTCGATGGGCTCCTCGGGGGCGAGGTCGACGGGCTCCTCGGGGAGCGCTGGCGCTTCCTCGGAGAACAGCGAGGGCTCCTCGGCGCCGAGCGGTGCGAAGAGCTCTTCGGTCGGGCTCGGTGAGGCGGGTAGGTCGTCGGCCGGGACCATCGTCGGTGTCTGGGGTTCCATTTCAAGGAGCGCGTTGCGCTCCACAAGTCCGAAGAACACCTGAAGCTCGGGGACCTCTCCTGCAGTCTTCCAGTCCTCGTCTCCTTCCCGCAGCTCGTCTTCACGGTGCACCCGGCGCTCGACAATCCATCGCTGCAGGGTGGCGAGGTCCTCTACCGTGAAGATCTCGCCATCTTGTCGAAGAGTGAAGGCGGGTGGGTTGGAAGGGGGGGTCTCAAGCCAGACGTCTGGGGCAGCACCGCTACCGTCGTCAGGCATGCTCTCGTCGAAGATCTCACCTTGAAGCGCATCGGTCGAGTGGTCCACCTCATGCTCATTGCGTTCGACCTGGCCCGGACCATCCACCAGATCGATGCCAATGGTCGTCGGGCGCTCATCGAGCGCATCCTCCTCCTCGAGGGAAGGCTCGGGGAGCGGTGTGAGGGGCGGGTTGTTGGCTTCTGGCGGGTTGTCGGCTTCTGGCGTTGGGAGCTCGTCGTGGTCGAGGTTGTCCCCGTCGACTTCAGAGAGGTAGGCGCTGAGATCGATCGCGGAGGTGATGTCGACCGGCTCGTCGGTGTGCGCGCTCGGTGTGTCGTCAGTGATGGGCGTTTCAGGTTCCTCTGTCGTCGCAGGGGCCTGAAGTAGGGGGCTCGCGGCCATGTCTACGTCGGGTGTGCCCGGCGCATCGTCGACAGCGGCCGTCGGCTTGGGTGGGGTCTCGAGCGCTTCTGGTTCGGGCGGCTCTACAGCGGGCGGAGTGTCCGCCTGCTCGGGTGGGGACGCTTCCGCGGGCGGGTCCTCGGCAGGGCCCGAAGCGATCGATGGTACCGCCTTCTGCCGGGTGTTGCAGGCCTCACAGGTCCACTTGAAGGCTTTGCCCGACTGGACAACCCACGGAGGAGGCTCGACCACGGTCTCATGGCCGCAGGATTTGCAGGTGACCTTCACATCATCTCCTGAATGGGGTCAGTCGGCTGAGCCCGATCAAAAGGCGTTGGGGTAGAGGTACGCCACGGCGGCGCCTGCGCAGACCAACAGCAGGGTAGCCATAACGAGGTAGAGCATCTTTCCTCTGGTCTTGCGTTGTTGCGCGGCGGTCTCCCGGGCCGCGCTTCGCAGCGCAGAGACCGGGCGGTCCGAATCGTGTTGCACCTGCGGCGGTGGTTCTGGCTCGGCGGCTGCCGGAGCGGGCGCTTCGGGTGCCGAGGACGGTGGCGCCTTGAACGCTTGGCGTCGCCCGCCTTTTTGGGCGGCTTCCTCTTCTTGGATGGCTTCCATTTCGGCACGCAGCTCGGCCAACAGCTCGCTGTTCTTGGCCATGAGTGTAGTCGGAGCGTCGTCATCGTCTTCGATCGGTTGCTCGACCCGGCTCAGCTTGCCATGACGCGCAATGGTCACGGCGACGCCGCGGTTTGAGGTCGCCTCTGTCGAGGAAGCACTCGTGCCGGGGCGGTGTGCGACGAAGCTGTGGTCACAGCTGGTGCAGGAGATCCGTGCGCCCTGTGGTGGGATCCGAGAGACATCGAGCCGGTATCGGGTAGCGCATGCTGGGCACGAAATGTCCATTCGCCATTCTCCACTGTTCAGACGCTAGCACGCCAACATGCTCAACGTAGGTCAACCAACCACAACTGGCGAGTGGGAAGCCGAATTCTGCGGGATCCGGAGGAGAATTTCCCCTCGATCCACGGGGGGTGAACATCGAGTTGTGTCTGGCGAAGCTCGCCAATCCCAAAGTTGTCATGGAATATTGTGGCGCCTGGAACGAGGTCCTCCCGGCTGGTGATCTCTCGCTTGACGTGGTCGTCGGGCAGTGTCGCGCGGCTTCGTCCGTTCGAACGGCGTTGGTGGCGACGAACCACGCGTTGGTACGTCTCGACGTCAAAACGTTCGATCACCTCGTCTGGCTCTTCGTTGTCCATGGCCGCGGGAAGGGAACCCATGATGGCCTCTACGGGAAGTCCGAACAGGAACCGGCTTGGAGCCACGGGGTGTTCCACCCGCTTCCTCGTCTTGGGGTCGAATCGGGTCTGGTTCTTCACCCGACTGACGTAGAGCCGCTGCTTGGCTCGCGTGAATGCCACGTAGGCCAGCCGACGCTCTTCGGAGATGCCGCCGGAAATCTCTACAGACCGCTGATGAGGGAACTGGCCCTCGACCATGCCCACGACGAAGATGACGGGGTACTCCAGGCCCTTGCTGGCGTGTACGGTCATGAGCGTGACCTCACCGCCCTCGGGCTCTTCGTCTTGCGTGCCGGCGAGTGCAATCTGATCGAGCCATCCGTGGAGGGCCTCCATGGGCGTGGGCTCGAACTCAAGTGCCTCGCCCGCGAGGTCCGTAAGCTCTGGCGTGTACTGTGCGGCATCGCGCAACAGATGGTTGAGGTTTTCGAGGCGCTGCTTGGACTCTCGGCTGTCTTCTTCGCGCAGCATCTCGGCGTAGCCGGAGTCTTCGAGGACATTCTGGAGCGTGGCGGGCAGCGAAGCCGTCTGGGCCTTGTCGGTCAGGCCTTCGACCAAGGTCACGAAGGCTGCGAGCGCCTTGGCGCCCCGGTCGGTGCCTCGGGAGAGGCTCTTCGCTGTCTTCAGGAGTGGCTCGCCGCGACGGCTCGCTTCCTCTCGAAGTTTCGCGAGGGTCGCTGTTCCTACGCCTCGGGCGGGAACATTGCAGACCCGCAGAAAGGCCGCATCGTCCACGGGGTTGGCCAACAGCCGCACATAGGCGAGGGTGTCGCGGATCTCTCGTCGGGTGTAGAACGCACGACCGCCCACCACTCGGTAGTGAATGCCAAGCTCCCGGAAGGCCGCCTCAAACGGCTGGCTTGCGGCGTTCGTGCGATAGATGACGGCCATGTCCTTGGCGGCAAAGCCCCGGCGTTGGAGGGCAATGACGGTCTTGCCAATGGCGCGTGCCTCGGCCGTTGCGTGGTCGTGCACGAGGAATCCGACCTTGTGGCCGTGTTCGCCCTCGGTCCAGAGCTTCTTATCGATACGTTCGGTGTTCTTTGCCACGACCGCGTTGGCGAGAGAGAGAATGTTTCCGGAGCAACGGTAGTTTTGCTCCATGCGAACAATCTTCGCGCCCGGGTAGTCCTTCTCGAAGTTCAGGATGTTGGACACGTCGGCACCACGAAACGCGTAGATGGACTGGTCGTCGTCGCCGACCACCGCGAGGTTCTGATGGGATGCCGTCAGTAGGCGCAGCAGGTCGTACTGCGCTTTGTTGGTGTCTTGGTACTCGTCCACCATGACGTAGCGAAGCTGGTTTCGGTATTTCTCGAGAATGGCGTCGTGGTCTTGAAAGAGCCGGACGGCGTTGCCGATCAGGTCATTAAAGTCCATGGCGTCGGAGGCCTTCAAGGCTTCCTCGTAGGCGCGCCAGACGCGAACGAGGGGGTCGGTGGCATGCACACGATGCTGTCGGACGAGCTGCTCGACGGTGGTCATGGCGTTTTTGTGGTGGTCGATCTTGCTCAGGAGTTCGCCGGGCTTCACCTGTTTGGGGTCGTACCCGAAGTCCTTGAGGAGGGCCCGAACCAGACGAACTTGGTCATCATCGTCGTAGATCGAGAACCGACGCGTGTAGCCGAGGGCTTCGGCTTCGGCGCGAAGGATGCGGCAACAGCTGGAGTGAAAGGTGCTGACCCACACCTTGTGGCCGATCTCCCCGACCAGCTCGGCCACACGCTCTCGCATCTCCGTGGCGGCCTTGTTGGTGAAGGTCACGGCGAGCAGCTGGTCGACCTCCACGCCGATGTGGAGCAGATGCGCGATCCGTCGGGTGAGCACCCGCGTCTTTCCCGACCCGGCGCCAGCCAAGATCAACAGCGGCCCATCGGTATGGGTGACCGCGTCATACTGGGCTTCGTTGAGCCGGTCGAGATGAGGAGGCGGCGGCGAAGTCACGTCGAGGAGCCCTTCGGGAGGGGGCCCTTTCCGGCGGTGGCACGGTTGCGGTTGAGGAGGGCTTCGCCCCGGTGCTCGAGCACGCGCAGCTCGCTTCGCTCAATCACCAGTGCGCCGTCGTTGAGCGGTTCCTTGGTCGACACCACGCTGCCCGCAGCGACGAGGCTGCGCTCGCCGAGCGTGACTGGCGCCACGAGGGCCGTGTTGGACCCGATGAACGACCACGCTCCAATGACCGTGGGGTGTTTGTTCGCACCGTCGTAGTTGCAGGTGATGGTTCCGGCCCCGATGTTTGAACCTTCACCGATGGTGGCATCGCCGAGGTAGGTGAGGTGGTTCGCTTTCGCGCCATCGCGGAGTGTGGACTTTTTCGTCTCGACGAAGTTTCCGACCTTCACGTCTCGGTGCAAGACGGTACCCTCTCGCAGGTGAGCCATGGGACCCACGCTGCATCCTTCGCCGATGACAGCGCTGTCGCAGACGGTCCGTGGTTTCAAGACGGCGTTGGCCCCCACCTGGGTATCGTTGAGCCAACATCCCGCATCGATGCGGGCGCCAGGTGCGACCACCGTGTGTCCCTTCAGCACGACCCCCATGCCGATCGACGCACCGGCGAACACCGTAACGGTGGTGTCGAGGGCGATACTCTGAAGTCCGTCGGGAAAGCAGACGCCCGCATTGGCGAGGGAGAGCAGTGCGGCTCGGGTCTGTTCGTCATGAAAGCCGACGAGCTCGGCGGGTGTACGGATGGGCGTGCTCTGGTCTGGGCCGAGCTCTCGGACAGGCCCATCGACATCCCGTCGGGTGCCGCCGATGACCCGTCCCTCGGCGAGGAGTGTGCCGGTCGGATGGTCGGCCAGCCAGCCGAGGACCTCTGCCGTGAGGCGCAGGTACCGTCCGTCGAGCCAAGGCTCGGACGTGTCGTCGCCATCGTGGAGGACCACGCCAGTGGCGACCGCCGTCGCTCGAAGATGCTCCCGAGGTGAAAGGCCTCGAATCCGCCCGTGGTCGAGGTCGGGGCTCCAGGTCACATAGATGGCGCGCATCGTGCCTCCTACGGCAGCGTATCGTGCCGGAGGGGTTGCGTCCGTGCGGGGGGCACAACGAACGGCTACGGGGCTTGCCTTGGTCGATCGCGAGGCTCGTCAATGCGCACTCGGTCCGAACACACCACGCTTGCGGGGCAACAGACCCGCCAGAAGATCCTCGACGCGGCCATCCCGCTGTTTGCAGAGGGGGGCTTCTCGGGGACTTCGGTGCGGCGTCTCGCTGATGCGGCCGGTGTGAACGTCGCCACCCTCGCCTACCATTTCGGCGACAAGAAGGGCCTCTATCGAGAGGCGGTGGGTCAGCTTCATCATCGGCTCGCGGATCTCACCTTGCGGCCCGAGGGAGGCGATCCGGTGCGCGCGAGCGTCGCGGCCATCTTTGCCTTTTTGTCCAACAACCGAGACGCCGTTCGGTTGGCGCATCGGCACCTTGTCGATGCGGGGCGGCATCCGGATGTGATTGTCGAGCGGTGGTCCTCGGAGCTGTACGACAAGGCGCTGGGGATTGTGAAGGTGTTGCAGCCAGAGTGGAGCGACGAAGAGCTGAGGTTTACGGTTCACACGCTGTCGCACGTCTTTGTGCGCCTCGTCCTAGAGCCGCGCGACCAGCTGGCAGACTCCCTTGGATGCACGCGCGACGAGCTCAACGATCGGCTGGTGGTGCTGACGTCACGGTTATTGGCTCGCCAGCTGGGCCTCGCGCTCCCGGCCGATCCGACAGTTGTGTGACAGGGGGCCCCATAGGTGGCGTTTGCTCGTTGTTTTGGGCGCCCGTTCGGCCAACGGTTTGCCCTGAGGGCTGAGTGGGGCTAGTAGCCCGCCTCTCTAGAAACCGGGGTATCGCAGTGACGACCGATCTTTCGCGCATCCGCAACATCGGCATTAGCGCTCATATTGACAGTGGTAAGACGACCCTTACCGAGCGAATTCTCTTCTACACCGCGCGTATCCACGCGATCCATGAGGTTCGTGGCAAGGACGGTGTCGGCGCAAAGATGGACTCGATGGAGCTCGAGCGAGAGCGCGGCATCACCATCCAGTCCGCAGCGACCTACACGCAGTGGAAGGATCACCACATCAACATCATCGACACCCCGGGCCACGTTGACTTCACGATCGAAGTCGAGCGTGCGCTCCGCGTACTCGATGGCGCGATTCTCGTGCTCTGCGGCGTGGCGGGTGTGCAGTCCCAGTCCATCACGGTGGACCGCCAGATGCGTCGCTACAACGTTCCTCGCTTGGCCTTCGTGAATAAGCTGGACCGTCAGGGCGCCAACCCCTTCCGCGTCTGCCAGCAACTCTCCGACAAGCTGAAGCTGAACTCCGTGATGGCCCAGCTTCCTATCGGCCTCGAAGACCAGCACGAAGGTGTGGTTGACCTCGTTGAGATGCGCGCCATCTACTTCCGTGGCGACAGCGGTCAGGACATCGAGATCACCGACATCCCAGCGGAGTACGCCGAGCAGGCAGAAGAGTACCGCGAGAAGCTGGTCGACGCCGTGTCGATGGTCGACGATGACGTCGCAGAGGCAGCCCTCGAGGAGACACTCACCAACGAGATGTTGGCCGCCGGTATCCGTAAGGGCGTGATCAGCCTCGAGCTCTGCCCCGTGTTCTGCGGCTCTGCCTACAAGAACAAGGGCGTTCAGGCGCTCTTGGACGCGGTCAACGCGTACCTCCCTGCCCCAGCCGAGATCGAGAACCAAGGCCTCGACATCGACGAGGACGAGGCCGAGGTGACCCTCTCGACCAACCCCGAAGCACCGTTCGTCGGCCTGGCGTTCAAGCTTCAGGACGGTCAGTACGGTCAGCTCACTTACCTGCGCGTCTACCAAGGCACGATCAAGAAGGGTGAGTTCATCCACAACTCCCGTGACCGCAAGAAGGTCAAGGTCGGTCGTCTGGTTCGGATGCACTCCGAAGAGATGGAGGACATCACCGAGGCTGGCGCTGGCGACATCGTGGCGTTGTTCGGTGTGGACTGCCACTCCGGCGACACCTTCACCGATGGCAACACGCGAATCTCGATGACCTCGATGTTCGTTCCTGCCGCCGTGATTCACTACACGATCAACACCAAGGACTCCAAGTCGGCCAACAACCTCTCGAAGGCGCTTCAGCGCTTCTCGAAGGAGGATCCGACCTTCCGCGTGTCGTCGGACCCAGAGACGGGCGAGACCATCATCTCCGGAATGGGCGAGCTTCACCTCGATGTCTACATCGAGCGTATGAAGCGTGAGTACAAGGTGCCGGTCGACGTCTCGCCTCCGCGCGTCGCCTACCGTGAGACCATCACCCAGCCGACCAACTTCAACTACACCCACAAGAAGCAGACCGGTGGTTCCGGTCAGTACGGTCGTGTGGCGGGTACCATGCAGCCCATCGAAGAGGTTGAGGGCGAAGAGGGTGCAGAGTACCGCTTCATCGACAAGATCAGTGGTGGTGTCATTCCTCGTGAGTTCATCCCAAGCTGCGACAAGGGCTTCCGGTCCATGATGGACAAGGGCCTGCTCATTGGCCAGCCTGTGGTCGGTGTTCAGGTGACCATCGATGATGGCGCCTACCATGCGGTCGACTCCAGCGACACGGCTTTCCAGGCTGCTGCGAAGGGCGCATGGCGCGAGGCGTACGTCAAGGCTGGTCCGGTCATCATGGAGCCGATCATGAAGGTCGAGCTCGAGGGTCCTGCCGAGTTCCTCGGCAACATGATCGGAACCATCAACCAACGTCGTGGCTTCGTGATTGGCCAGACCGAGGAAGACGGCTTCGCTCGTATCGAGTCCGAGGTTCCTCTCTCCGAGATGTTCGGCTACTCGACAACGCTGCGCTCTGCGACACAGGGCAAGGCCGAGTTCACCATGGAATTCGCACGTTACGCTGAGGTACCGAAGTCGGTGGGCGAGAAGCTCATCGAGGAGTATCAGGCCAGCAAGAAGTGAGTCCTGCATGACCGGTCTGCGTCCGTCCACGCCACTGCACGAGTTTCTTCGCACCCTCGGTGGTGGCCCAAGGCCTGGCCAACTTGGGTTGGTCGTGGCCCCGGCGGGCGTAGGCAAGAGCGCGCTGCTGGCCCATCTCGCGATTGATGAGGCGCTAGCTGAGCGCAGTGTCGTGCACGTGTCGTTCAATGAGTCCGTCGATCGCGTGCGGGCCCATTACGACGATGTGCTCCGGGCAGCCCTCAAGCTCCGTGGGGCCGACCGCGAGCGGGCAGGGCTCGCTGTGGAGCGGCGCCGTATGGTGCTCGCTTACCCGGGTGAGACCCTCGACGTCGGCGAGGTCGAGGGGCACCTTCAGGTGCTTGCGACTGCGGCACAGTTTGAGCCAACGCTGATCGTCGTCGATGGGCTGGAGTTTGACGTGCTCACGGCACATGTGGGTGCCTTACGAGCACTCGCCGAGGCGCGTCAGGTCGCCCTGTGGGTCGGCGTGCGCGCACCGGGCGCCCTTCCCGAAGAGCTCCGCCGGTCGATCAGCTTTGCGCTGCGGCTTGAACCCGAAGACCAACGGCTCCGCATCCATGCGATCCGACATGGCCGCGTGGAGCGCCTGCCCTGGCGTCTCGATCCGCAGAGCCATGCGCTCTTCGATGATGAGTCGGACCAACCGCCGGAGGCTGATGCCGTTCTCGTCTCCACCGAGTGCACCCTCTACAGCGGCGGCGCCCGTGGCACAGAGGCGGCCTTTGGCGACATTGCTGCCCGTTGGGGTCTGCGCGAGGTGAACTTCACCTTCGATGGCCACAAGCAGGAGCGAACCGAAGGTGCTTACCGCCTCTCTCCCCGGGAGCTCGAAGCGGGGGATGTGAGCCTCGTCTACGTGAGCCGGCGCCTCAATCGGACCTACAACGAAAACGGCCTTATTCGGCGTGTCTTGCAGGCGTTGTGGCACATGGTCAGCCGTAGCCAGCAGGTGTTTGTCGTGGGGGCGATTCAGGCCGATGGCACCGTGGTGGGCGGTACCGGCTGGTCCGTCGAGCTCGGCCGGATGTGGTCGAAGGACCTCTGGGTGTTTGACCAAGACCAAGACGGATGGTTCAACTGGGATGGCACCAACTGGATTCCCGGAGTGCCGCGTATCCAGAGTGCCTACGTGGCAGGCACCGGAACCCGCTACCTCGACGCCAACGGACGAGAAGCGATCGAGGCGCTGTTCCACCGCTCCTTTGGTGCGCCTCCGGGCGAACTCCCCGACAACCTCTAATAGACGTTGTATCGCCGACGGTTTGCGGCGTGTCCTGCACCGTCGCGGGCACCGTGAAACACACCGTCTGCATCATGAAGGTAGTACCACCACTCGCTTGATTCGGGGGCGACAGCGGCCTCGAGGCTCGAGAGGCCCGCGTTTCCGATGGCGGTGGGTGGGAGGCCATGACGCAGGCGGGTATTGTAGACATCGTCAGGGTCGCGCAGCTGTGCCAGAAACAGCCGTCGATCGTTCCAGTCGCTCAGGACGTATCGACTCGTGGCGTCCACACCCAGCTTCCAGTTGTTGTCGAGGCGCTTCCACAAGATGCCCGCGACGATGGGGCGCTGGTCGACCCGGGGCTCCTCACGTTCGAGCATCGAGGCCATGACGACGATGTCCTGAAGGCTGCGCTCGCCAAAGCCCTCGGGATGCTTGGAGAGGAAGCGGTCGTTGAACATCTGCAGCTGTCGCTCGATGAAGCGTGCGGGGTCGAAGCGGTCTGGCTCCACGCGGTAGGTCTCGGGGTACAGGTAGCCCTCGAGGGTCGGTGCTGTGACCTCAAACGGGAGCTGCACGGCCTTGGTGCGTGCGAGGTGGGCGTAGGCACCCGCTTCGATCCATCCCTTTTTCGCCAGCGCAGCATCGATCTCCATGATGCGCCAGCCCTCGGTCACGGTGAAGGGCTCATCCTCTGGGATTGGGGTTCCGCAGAGGGTCTCTACCAGTTCTTCTGCCGTCATCGAGGGGCGTACGAGGAACCGACCAGCCTTCAGGCAGCTGGCATCGTGTTGCTTCAGGAACAGCTTCCATTGCCAGGCACTCGTGACGAGACCTGACGCGACCAAGGAGGGGGTCAGGCTGTTGGCTGTCGCGCCGGCCGGCACGACAAATTCTTGGGGGGTATCGTCGTTGGGGGCTGGGGCAGCACCCAGATCGATGCATCCCGTCGACCACAAGATCACGCCCAGCACAAGGGTTCTCATCACAGACATGCGGCCTCCCCGGAATGGTCTGTAAGACGGTTCGGAGAACGCTCCCAGTGGGATACAGGGGGGCACCACACGGCTGGAGGACAACATGGCCAAGACGGAACTTGAGACACGCATCCGGTCGGCATGGTCGGGAGAGACAACCGACCCCGACGCGGTGGAGGCGGTCATTGATCTGCTGGACCGTGGTGAGCTCCGCGTCGCCGAGCCGACCGAGGCGGGCTGGGTGGTCCATGACTGGGTCAAGCTCGCGATTTTGCTCTACTTCCGTCAGTCACCGATGGTCGAGGCGTCATGGGGTGACTACCGCTACCATGACAAGATTCCGCTCAAGGCCAACCTCGCCGAACAGGGTGTTCGTGTGGTTCCGCCCGGCACGATTCGTCGTGGTGCCTTCCTTGAGTCCGGGTGCATTGTGATGCCTGGCTACGTCAACATTGGCGCATGGGTGGGTGCTGGCACCATGGTGGACACGTGGGCGACGGTGGGATCCTGTGCGCAGATCGGGCGCGGCGTCCATCTCTCTGGGGGCGTAGGCATCGGGGGCGTTCTCGAGCCACCGAGCGCGCAGCCGGTCATCATTGAAGATGGCGCCTTCATTGGTTCGCGTGTCGTGGTCGTTGAAGGGGTGCGCGTGGGGCGCGAGGCGGTACTCGGCGCTGGCGTGGTGCTGACGGCATCCACACCCATCATCGATGTGACGGGCAACGAAGAAGTGGTCCATCGAGGTGTGGTGCCTGAACGGGCCGTCGTGATCCCCGGGACCCGCGTGAAGTCCTTCCCCGCGGGGGACTATGCCCTGCCGTGCGCGCTCATCATTGGCCACCGGTCGGCGTCTACGGACAAGAAGACGTCGCTCGAGTCCGTCCTGCGAGAGTTCGCTGTACCGGTCTAGGGTGATCATGCGCAGTCCGATGACAACGGGTCTCACGGCGCTGCTGGTGGGCCTCCATGGGCTCCAGACCGCTGTCTCGGTTGGTTCGGGCTGGCAGTCGTGGACTGGGGCCCTCTGGGGGCAGCGCGACCCTCTGACGCGTATTCGACTCGGAGGCCGCTACTACGCCTCCGTGAACGATGGAGAGTGGTGGCGGGTTGTGACGGGGTCCTTCGTTCATCTGGACCTTCTACACTTGCTCACCAATGTCGTAGCGCTCGCGGTGTTGGGGCGCCTCGTGGAGCCTCGACGCGGTTGGCGTGTGGTCCTGCTGCTGTTTGGAGGAGGCGCGGTGTTCGGCTCTCTGGTCAGCCATCTCTCGGGGGTCGCCCAAGCCGATGGGTCGAGCGGAGGGGCGTATGCCCTGTTTGCCTTCGTGTTGGTCACGGGCTGGCGAGAGCGGGTGGAGTCCATGCGGTATCTCGTCGCACTCACCGCATTGTTTGCGTGTGGCCTTGGGCTGGACTTTGTGTTGCCATGGGTCGATGTCGCGAGTCATGTGGGCGGCGGACTATTGGGTGCTGCTGTCGGGTTGCGCGCCCGCATGTCGTCGGGACGAAGCCTCTAGATGGGTTACGGGAGGCGACCGGTGAGGAGGCATAGATGCGTTGTGGGTCTCTATGGGTGGCAAGTCTGGTCGCATCAACGGCGTGGGCCGGCGAGGGGCCGTTCTACGATGTTCGCGTAAGCACGGTGCTCGAACAGCCCGGTCTTGTGGTGGTCGAGGCTGCCTGGCCGGGGGCTTGCGGCGAGGTCGACCCGTGGAATGAACCTCGAATCACGACCTACTTGCGTGAGAAAGGACGCGGCGTGGCGGTCCGTCAAGACCCACGCATCGAAGATCTCGGGCTGACCCGGTTGGGTCTCCAGGGCACCGAGGTGGTGCCGCTTCGGGTGGGACGCATCGACGGCGAGACCCTCGACCGCACCTGTGGCTGTATGGCGGGCGAAGATCTTCTTCGTTGGATGGCTGGGCTCAACAAAGATGGCCGCTCTTGGGCGTCCCAGCTTGCGGCGCGGCAGCCGGCGCCCGCAGAGAAGGCCTACGATGTGTCCGCATGGATCGATGTCGCCGAGGCGCACATGTGTGCGGGTCGCTTGAGTGATGCCTTTCAGAGCTACTGGTCGATCTGGAAGAACACCCCGGAGTTCGCGCCGAACAAGGCGAGCATGAACCTCCGCATGACGACGGTCGCGGGTGGCTTGGGGCACATTGCGCAGCGAGATGAGCGTGCGCATGCGGCGCTCTCCAAGGCGCGCGATGCCACGTGGGACCAGATCTCCAAGCGCGTGAGCGAGACCACCTACGAGCAGATGACCAACCTTCAAGACGTCGATGATTGGGTTGCGCTCAACCAGGTGCTTGGCGAGAGCACGCGCAGTGCGGACTGGTTTGTCTCCGAGAACGACAAGCCAACCTTTGAGCGGTCCGTGCGGCGGCACCGTGACCGGCTGGTTCAGCAGATGGCCACCGCAGGCTCCTGGGACAAGATCACCGAGGCTTTCTCGCGCAGCGATGGGGCTTGGGTGCGCGATGAGGCCAGTGGCGCGTCGGCGATGACGGCAGCATGGGTGGCTGCCGCAGCACGAAAAGGTGGGGACACGTCCGGCTTCAAGACGTGGGCAGGCCGCCTGACGGATGTGGCCGGCGACACAGGGGGCTGCCTGTTGCTGCGGGCAACCGTCGGTGCAGAGGTCGCGTCGAACTCAGAGAAGAAGTACGCGAAGAAGTGTGGTGACCAAGCCATTGTCTCCGCGTGGACGGCGGCTGTCGGCGGCTAGACCGCTTCGGCGACAATCGGCACGGCCCGGTGCGCCAGACCATAGATCGTCTGGCTCGGGTTGACGCCGAGGGCGGTAGGAAGCACCGACCCATCGACCACGAAGGCGTTGGTGAAGCCCCGCAGCCGATGCTGCGGGTCGACCACGGCCCCCTCGCCGGTGCCCATGCTGCAGCCACCCATCTGGTGCGCGGTAAAGAGGGCATGCTCGTGCGCCCCATATGGGCGCTCGGCGAGGCGTGGCAGGTCGGCATCCGAGGTGAGCACGACCGGGTCGAGGTGGGTGCTCTGCACCCGTGCAGCGCCAGCCGCGAGATGGACCTGGGCGAGGGAACGTGTCCCTGCCGTAAAGGACTCGATCAGAGCTGGGTGCATCGGGTAGCTCAAGGTGGGACGCCCGTCGGGCCTCAGACGAACCGTGCCGCCCTCCTCTCCCGGAAGAAGGCCATCTACGGTGAGCGCAATGAGACCGCTGATGTGGGGCAGCTTGCTGATGTCGTGCTGGAAGGCGGCACCAAAGTTGGTGAGCGCGACAGCGGCGATCATGGGCTGGAGAGGGGCTGCTTCGATGAAGTAGCCCATCTTTCCGGGCCCGCGGTCGATGTGCTCATGTGAGCCGGCCGACTGTGGCGCGCCCCAGTAGGGCTCGATGCGTTCTTCATAGACACCGATGGCGGCCACAACCGGGTGAATAAAGGTACGCCGGCCGACACGTCCGTCGAGGTCAATGCCACTGCGAAGCAAGAGCCCGGGCGTATTGATGGCACCTCCGGACGCCACAAAGACCTTGGGGCGAATCGTGATGCGTGGCCCGCGGGGCTCTGGGTCGTTGGGCGCGTGCACTTGCGCGTGAACGGTGACCACGCGGCCATTCGCATGGTCCACATGGGTCACTTGGGCTTCACTGAACAAGGTCAGGCCATCGCGCAGGGCATCTTGGAGGGTGGTCACGCCCATGGCTTGTTTGCCGTCGACAGGACACCCAAGCCCACAATAGCCGCTGTTGGCGCAGCCCTTGATGTTGCGGGTCAGGGGCTTAGCCTCCCACCCCAGCGCCTTGCAGCCATCAAAGATGACGCGGTTGTTGGGGTTAGCGGCAGATTCCGGCCAGGGGGTAATGCTGAGGCGCTGCTCGATGGCCTCAAAGTGAGCAGTCAGCTCATCACCGGACAGAGCCTCGAGTCCGTGGTGCGCTGCCCAATGGTTCAGAATGCGCTCGGGCGTGCGGTAGCAGGTGGTCCAGTTGACCGTGGTGGAGCCCCCCACGGTCCGCCCTTGAAGAATGGTGATGCCTAGGTCATCTGTCGCCCGGCTGCCTCGCTCTTGGTACATGCCGGGAAAGGCTTGGGATTCCTCGAGTTTGAGGCGCTGTCGGGGCCAGTGCGAGCCGGCTTCGAGCAGGACCACATCCAGGCCCAGCGCGCAGAGTCCGGCTGCGAGGACGGCGCCTCCTGCGCCGGATCCCACGATCGCCACATCGCAGGAGCGCTCGATGTCGGCGGTCACGGTCGTGTGGTCAAAGAGCTGACCGCTCATGGGGCCTCCATCGGTGGTGGCCCTTCCGAGGACTGGCCCTCTGGGGGGGATGGGACAGCAGGGGTGGCGGCCAGTGCCAGGAGTTGGGCAGGAGGACCGGGATAGCCGACAGCGGGGTATGCGCCTGGGTTGCCATAGAACGCTGCGGCACAGAGGCCCCGAAGCGCCTTGAAGGCCTTGCGCCGAAGGGTGAGCGCGGACGTGCGCCAGTTCTCCAGCACGCGGTCCTGTTCTTCCTTCGAGCAGGTTGTGAAGGTGCGAGGACGTCCGTCGAGGAGCAGGCCTGCGAGGCCGTTCTCCAGAAGTTGGAGGGCCTGCTCAAACTCTGCCACATCGGTAGGATGCATGGTGCCCATCAGGTCGTCGACCAGCTCAGCGACACCAATGTGGGTTGCGGAGGGGGCCGCGTCGGTACCCGGGCACACCCGGTCGGCCACGGCGACCAGCACGCTGAACGCGCGGGGTGACAGCGCCTTGAGAGGCCGCGAGGGGGCAACCATTCGGGTGGGTTGCAGTGACAACCCGATGCCGCCGGCTGCCAGCAGTACTGCGGTGCCGAGGCCGGCTCCCAAGAGTTGTCGTCGGGTGAGTGTCATGGTCGGAGTATGCCACGGCGCGACGGGCACTGGCCATGCCACATGGCGTGGCTCATGGCTTGGGCTCACGGGAGGACCGTGGCCGCTGTGTGGCGAGGAAGTGCGCGACCCGCTCCAAGAGCTGCGGAATGCTGGTTTCGTACGTGATGAGCACGGACGGGGCTTTGGTGCCATCTTCGCTGGCATATGTCGTCTCATTCTCGAGGATGAGGTTCGGCATATAGTCGGTGCCACCTCCACGAAAGCGGAAGACATCGTCCCCGGCGGTGTAGCGTTGAGGACCGAGGCGCTCACCAACCCACTGCTCGAGATGGTTGGCAAAGGCTTCGAGGTTGGCGGCGTCGAGGGCGAGGCCGGCGGTCAATCGGCGCAGCTTTTGGGGGGGGACGGCCTTGAGGTGCTGAACGATGTAGGAGGACTTGCCGTAGTAGATCAGAATAGGCGTCATGTCCTAGCCTCCGTCGTTCGCCTAGCTGCCCACCACGATGGCGCCTTTGTACATCGCCATGCCACACGTAAAGGTGAGCTCACCGGATGCGGGTGCCTTGAGGTTGACTGCCACTTCGGTGCCGACGGGAACCTCAACCTTTGCCACCTCTGGATTGTCGGGGAACAGCACGGTCTCCCCGCAGTTGGCCGCGTCCTCGCGAAGGAACACGAGCGTGAGGTCCTCCCCAGCCGTCGCCGTGACCGCGCTGGGGGTGTAGCCGGCACTCGAGATGTCGATCTGAACCCGCCGTCCCTCGGTGGCCGTAGGCGCTGGGGGTTCGGAAGGCGCATTGGTGAAGCAGCCGGTCAGCAGAAGCAGGCAAGCGAGGCGGGTCATGTGTCCTCCGAAGAGCGCGCGGTAGACCGCGTGGGGGTGTGCGAGGTTAACCGCTCTCTGCTGGAGGTGTGGGTGCGTCTTTTTACCGCGGCTGAGCTGGAGACCCTCGCTGGACACGAGGAGGCCTCCGTGCGGCGCTGGGCGCTTTCTGTATGGGCGAGGCTCGACCCGGATGAAGGGGTGGCGCTTCGTGCGCGCGCCCTTCTCGATGCAGATCCGGGCGTGGTTCATGAGGCGACAGCCCGGGTGGTCGCGCGTGGTGAGGCGCGGCTGGTGCCTGTCTTGCACCGTGCGATCCATGTCCTCGAAGGCCCATGCCGTGTGGCCTTTCTGGAGGCCCTTGAAGGGTGTGAAGAAGCGACCCTGGCCCCGTTTTTGGTCGATCGCTTGCGGCGACCCGATGGCGGAGAGGAGGTTGTGGCCTTACTCCGTGCCCTTTCCTGCATGCGCCATGAGCAGGTCTGGCTCGCGTTGATGCCCTTGTGGCAGCAACTCAATGACGACGATGCGCTGTCTGGCCTGGTGGTGCGTGGTCTGATGACCCAAGCCCGGGTGGGCGATGTGGCTGCGATCGTGGAGCGCTGGCGCGCGCTACCCTGGGCAGAGGCAGGGACGGGCATCGGGCGCGGACTTGCCCACGCCCTCGGGATGCCCGACGAGGTGGGCGGAGCGCTCCATCTGCTGAAGGATCACGGGCCGGATGGTGTGTGGGATGCCATCGAGCGAGAGACCGGCGAGGAAGAGTTTCTTGAGGATGCGCTGCTCGATCGGCTTGTGGAGGCGTGGGAGCGCGGCGGCGCCCAAGGGCTTCGCAAGGCGCTTCCCGGCGTGTTTTCTTCGTGGTCGATGGCACAGCAACATGATGTGCGCGCGTGGATGGATGGTGTGTGGGGACACCCGCGGCGCGACCTGCGCAGCGCTGTTGTCCTCTGCGACAGGCTCTTGTCGACCATGGCAACGGGTGAGGTGGACGATGTCCGCGCCATGCGCGAAGCCACGCTGGGTCTCGGACTGCTCGCGACCCTCGTGTTGCGGCCCGCCCTCAGCGCCGCGGCTGTCGTAGAAGATGCGCTGCTCGCGTTGATCCGACCGACGGCGGAAGATGACGCGGTGGCATGTGACCGGGTGGACCAGGCTGCCATCGGTAGTGACTTGTGGGATCACGTGTTGCGCCAGACCAAGGCGCCCTCTGCCCTCGTGCGTCTCTTGGGCCGCATCGAAGGGCTCGCGTCAGTGTCCACGGCCCTTCGCGGTCAGGTGCTGGCCCTGTTGGAGCATCCAGCCCCACGCGTCCGTGCCGCAGCCATCGCGTGCATGGTGTCGATGGGGCATGAGGCCGTGGCAACCCTCGCCGAGCAGGTCGCGCTTCGAGGCGGTGTGCTCTCCGCGATGGACTGTGCGGTGTTGGGGCGCCTTTCCTATGCGGGGGCGCTGGACCTGCTTGTAGAGAGCCTCTCGGTACAGGCTCCTGCGCCAGCACTGGTCGACGCGCTTGCGGCAACCGGTCACCCGCGTGCACTCGAGGCACTCGAGGCTGCAGGGTGCGGTGAGACACCTGAGGCAGGTTTCTTGAGGATGGTCATCGGTGGTTCGTGACACAAGGGTTGGTCGCCGAGGGTTAGGCATGGGCCGTGGAGGGACGCGATGAGCCGAGGCATGGCATGGCTGGTCTGGTTGGGTCTGGTGGCCGCCATCTTTTGGGCCCCGGAGACCGACCCGAACGTCTGGGATTGGATCTACCGGGTCGCGTCTGGGCAGATCGCCGGGGAGAATGCGTGGGCCGTGGCCCACTTTAGCCTCATGGGACTGTGGCCACTTCTGATGTTGGCCCTCTTTGATGAGCAGCTGTTTGATCGTCCGTTTCCGGGGCTGCCCTTTGTCCTCGGGAGCATGATGCTCGGCTGCTATGTGTTGCTGCCCTGGCTCGGAATGCGGGTGCCGCCCACGACGCGACCGGTTCAGTCCACGCTCGGTTGGGTGGTCGGTTCGACCGCATGGGTGATGGTCTTTGGCGCGCTGGGCACCGCCCTGATCGTCTGGGCCATGGTGTCCGGAGGTTTTGACGCGTGGGCCACACGTTGTCAGACAGAAGGCTTCTTCTTTCTCATGGGGCTCGACTTCGTGGCCTTCTGGCTGGTCAGCCTCGGTGAAGCGCGCCACCAAGCCCCGACTCGTGGCGGTCGATGGTGGCTGACGCTGCTGCCCTTTGTCGGGCTGGTCTTGTATCTTCGCGAGCGGGCCTAGAGGCGCAACGCCCGGATTAGGGGACAACACCCTCATACGCTTCGGGCGTAAAGTCCCACGATGCGCTGTAGGTATGCACGCGTCGCGTGGGTGCGCCGCTCGCGTCGACGAGGGGGCCGCCCTCGTGGGTCCACGCAAGGAGACTACCCGCGAGGTTGTGCACGTCGAGCCCTTGGTCTCGCATGTGTTGCGCCCACTTGGCGCTGCGGACGCCGAGGGTGCAGTAGGCCACCAATTTCTGGCCTTGATAGCGCTGGGGGTCCGCTTCGATCTGCGTGGATGACACGGCGCCCGGGAGTGTGCTCACCTTTCGCTCTGCTTCCGGACGTACATCGACAATGACCCACTGGCGGCTCTCCATTTCGGCCAAGAGCTGGGCGACCGAGAGATGTGGCAGATCGGGAAACTGCGTCCGCACGGGGGCGTAGAGTTCGATGATGCGTTCTTTTCGTTCGTCATCCGACAGCGGCTGCCCGGCGATGGCCGCCACTCCGAGAATGGACAGCCCAGCCAATGCACCGCGCCACGCATGGAGCCAGCGTGCCATCAGGCCTCCTGGGTGGGCTCGAACTGCTCTGCATCGACGGTCTCGTCGACGGCAGGAAGGACCCACCCGAGCTCCGTCAGCTGAGCGCCTGCGATGGAACCGTATTCTTCGTGGAGCAGGAAGGTCACTTCATCTCCGGTGTGCAGCACGGTTTGGTCGGTCATGGGGAAGACATCACCACCCCTGTTCACAAGCAGGGGGAGCGCGTGTCCATTCGCTGAGAGGTTTGTGGGATTACGCCCCGGACTATCCTTGGGGGTCTTTTTGAGGCGACGCCGCTCGACGCGCGCGAGACCCGTCTCGAAGCGGCTCGACCAGTTCTCGAGTTCGAACTCTTGGCCGGCGAAAATGGTGGCATGGGCCTTGCGGATCATGTCCGAGGTGACACCAGTGTCCGAGCCCCCATAGGCGAGGGTGAGGATCTCCGGACGCGCTTCTTCACGGACCTTATGCGCAAAGAGCAGGTTGACCTCTTCGTTGGCAGTGATGGCGATAGCACCGCGTCGACACTCGATGCCTGTCTGGCCCAGCGTCTGTTCTCGCAGGCCATTGCCATGAAGGACGCGAAGACCCTCCCGTTCGGCCGCGCGGCAGTGCTCGTGGTTGACATCGATGAGGATGGTGTCTTGCCCACCCGCCGAGAGGAGCCGCGCGAGCAAGCGGCCGAGGGGATGTGCACCGAGAATGACCCAGCCCGCGTTGCTAGGGCGGCGCACGCCCAGCACTTGGGCGGCGAGGCCACCGGTCAGCCCGGCCACCACCACCGTGACCGCGATGACGAGAAAGACGAGAGCTCGCAGTTGGGACCCCCCCTCGATGCCGGCAGCGTCGAGGCGAACGGCAAAGAGCGAAGCTACCGCGGCAGCCACGATACCTCGAGGACCAATCCAAGAGATGAACGCCTTCTCTCTCCAAGACAATGATGTTCCCCATGTGGAGAGGGCCACGGTGAGCGGCCGAACGACCAGAATGAGCGCCACCACAAGTGCGAGCCCGTTGGAGCCGAGTGCCTGAACTTCGGACAGACGCACGTCGGCCGCGAGCAGGACAAAGAGCATGCCGATGCCCAAGACTGTGAGCTGCTCTTTGAACTCGGCGAGCTCTTCGATCGAGTGTGCACCCCAGTGACGTACGGCCATGCCCGCGATGGTCACGGCCGCGATGCCCGATTCATGGACGATTGCATCGGCGCCTTGGAAGATCACGAGCACCATGGCGAGGGTGAAGACGTTCTCGAGGCCCTCGGGAATGAGATGCTCCCACTTCAGCATCCGTGAGATGAGAAAGGCGCCGACCAGCCCAAACGCGCCACCAATGCCGATGCGTAAGAGCACGTGGTAAAGCCCGATCGCGATGTTGGACATCTCGGGCGCCAAGACCACCTCTAGGGCGAAGAGCGCCATGAATGCGCCCACGGGGTCGATCAGGACCCCCTCGGCCTCGAGTACGGTGGAGACGTTCCGGGTGGCTCGCAGCCGCTTGAGGAGTGGGGTGACGACCGTGGGACCGGTCACGACGACGAGGGAACCGAACAAGAGAGAGAGCTTGAGGCTGAGCCCCATGATGAGCATGCAGGCCGCGCTCGCCGCCACGAAGGTCAACAAGGCACCGACAGTTACCAAGCGCTGGATGGGGGCGCTCGCCTGCCGCAGCCTCGGAATGTCGAGCGCCATGCCCCCTTCAAAGAGAATCACTGCGACAGTGAACCCTACGAGGGTGTTGAGGCCGGTTCCGAGGGTGGCGGGATGGACCACGTTGGCCACATCGGGACCGAGCAGCACGCCCGTGGCCAGCAAGAGGACAATGCCCGGAATGCGCAGGTGATGGGCTACGGACTGCGCCATGATGCCGGCTGCGAGCGCAATCGCGACGGTCAGGTTCGGGTTGCCAAGGGCTTCGTGTTCTGCGGACATGCATTCCTCGGTGGCGGCAGGCCGTCACCCAGAGCTCCGGGCGCACCGCATTGTGGCCACGAGGCGGCCCCGAGGCAACCCTAAGGGCGAGGAAGGAGGAGCAGGGAGGCCTCGGTCGTGAACCGAAGGGGGGCGTCCTCGTCGGTACGCTCCGCCCTCGCGGTCAGCGTAAGCTCGGCACGTGTGGGGTAGGCCGCGGACGATGGCCAGATGAGTCCGCCGTGAAGGTCTTCGGTATAGGTCACAGCCGCGTCGTCTTGGTTGGCCCCACGCTGGCGAAAGGTGATGTGATGATCCTGTCGTTTGCGACCCACGACGGCCCAGTGGGCCTCGCGTTGGAGAATCTGACCGGGTTCTTCAATGACGGTGGATACCCGCCACATGCGGCCGACCCGGAGCCGATCCTCTGGCAGGTGCGGAAAGAGGCTCGGGTGGAGAAGCTCTCGCAGCATCTGCAGGGTGTCTCGCACGGAGGGGTCGATGTCTTGGAGTCCGGTCCATTCTGCAGGGTCTTCGCAGAGGGTGGACCCGATGCTCTGCTGAAAGAGCCCGGTCTGTAGCGCAAGGTCGGCAATCGAGGCGCCTGGGTGGATGGCGAGTGCGCTCCGAATCTCGAAGCACCCATCCACAGTTGGAGCCAAGACCAGCTCGATGCCTGCGGGGGCCTCTGCCGTGGTTGGGGTGTCTCCGTCCGTCATGGCGAAGGTCATCTGAAACCGCACCACAAGCGCAGGCCGCTCGGCACCAGGCGCTACAGCCCGTCCGCGTCCTTCTGACAAGAGGACGGGATTCGCAAAACCCACAGCGACCAAGAAAACCCAGAGCATCATGAGGCCAGCGTATCCGACGGGCAGGTGTTCGTCAGAGGCGGTGGTTCATCAGGGGTGTCCGTGCGCCGCTCATGGCACAACGTGTGCAGATGTCGAGCATGCATCAGATGGCGTGGCCAGGACTGGGTGTGGTCGCAGGCGCGTGGGTGTGGCCTTGGGTGCCCGCCGGTGTGGATGGGGCGTTTGGTGTGGTGCTCCTCGGAGCGGCCGTGTGGCTCTGGACACGACGGTTTGGTGCGATGATGATGGGGGTTGGCCTCGGAGCGCTCGCGCTGGCCTCGCAGCCCTCCGGGCCAGCACTGGAGGGCTGGGGTTCGCTTGAAGGACGTGTTGTGGCACGCACGGGTCGGGAGACGGTCCTGTCGGTGGAGCGGTGGACACCGTGGGGGGCATCCGGGAGACGCGTCGAGGGGAACGTGTGTCTTCAGCTCGCGGATGCGTCCCTGCCGCCCGGAACGCATCTCGCCGTCTTTGGCCGTGCAGCGCCAGTCGTCCCCTCATCGCTTCCGGGCGCGCCATCGATGTGGGCGCACCGCGTGAGGCAGCGGGTCTCGACCACACTCCGGGCCGAGGTCTACGTCTCGGACGCGCCCAAGGCGCGGGCCACGCCCGAAGGACTGAATGGTCTCTCTACGGCGCTAGTGACAGGTGACCGCCGTGGCGTGCCAGAGGAGCTGGCCCGCCTCATGCGTAGGACAGGCACGAACCACCTGCTCGCGATCTCTGGCTTTCATGTGGGGCTGGTGGCATCGATGGGGTGGTGGTTGGGGGCGCAGGCGTCGCATGCGTTCGCGCTGTACTGGCGTCGGGGACTGGGCAGGGGGCCGCGTCTGCTGGCGGGGTGGGTCGTTGCCCTGGTCTTTGTGGGCTCGGTGGGGTGGCCCATCAGTGGTGTGCGGGCACTCGGGCTGCTGACCCTGGGGTCGATCGCGCGCGCCTCCCGACGTGTGCTGCAGCCCCTCTCGCTCCTTGGCGCTGTAGCGGTGCTGCAGGTGTGCGTGGAGCCCGCTGTCGTCGGCTCGCTGGCCTTTCAGCTCTCGTACACGGCGGTGTGGGGACTCATTCGGTGGACGCCGACGCTCGACCGGTGGGGCGCATCGATGGGGGGGCCCCGCTGGATTCGTGGGCCCTGTGCAGCGAGCGTGGCCGCGACGATGGGCACGCTCCCGCCGATGCTCTGGTGGATACAGGAGCTCCCCCCGTGGTCTCCCTTCGCAAACCTGGTGGCCATGCCGCTTGCAGGGACGGTGCTGGTGCCGTTGTCCTTTCTCGCCTTTGCCCTTCCCCCAACCCTCTGCTCGCCCGCGGTCTGGGCCGCGAATGAGGTGACCGACCTGTTGTCATGGTGCTTGGCGTGGTTTGATGGTCCGCTGGCGGTCCTAGCCGTGACCCTGCCCGGCGCCCTGTGGCTCGTCGGTGTGGTGTTCGTTGTACGTGGGTGCTGGGCTCCGCTGTGGGCAGTCCTGCTCTCCACCCAGCTCTCTATGGTCCCGCTCAACGAGGCGCGGGTGGTGATGCTGGACGTGGGACAGGGTGATGCCACATGGGTTCGCGAGGCGTCTGGGCGGACCTGGCTCATCGACACCGGGTCATGGGGGCGTCCACTCGTGAGCTGGCTTCGGCGTCGGGGCGCCACTCATGTGGACGTTCTCGTGCTGACGCATGCGGATCGCGACCATCAAGGCGGTGCGGTCGCGGTGCTGCAGGCGTTGTCGGTCGAGGAGGTGTGGCTCCCCGAGCTCCAAGGGTTTCGAGCGGTTTGGGAGGCTGCCATGTCACGAGGTGTGCCGATTCGTGTGGCGCCCGAGGGGGCCCTCTCTTCGACACAAATGGTGCGCGGTTCGACGCGCAATGACCGGTCGATGGTGCTGTCGATACAGCTCGAAGGGCATGTCGTGTTGTTTCCGGGCGACATCACGCGGCGCGTGGAGGCCCAGCTTGACCTGCCCCGTGCGACGGTGGCTCGGCTGCCCCACCACGGTAGTCGCACGAGCAGCTCCCGAGGCTTCCTGCAAGACGTGCAGGCGCATGCATGGTTGGTGGGTGCAGCCCGAGGGCGGGGGTTTGGTCATCCGCATGACGAGGTGCTTGAGCGGGTGTCCGACGTGGGGGGGCGTGTGTTTGCCTCCCATCGGCAGGGCTCGGTGGAGTTCGGCCTTCGGTCGGACAGGCTGCGGTGGCGCGCGTGGACGGCGTCCGCACTGCCGGGAATCAGTCCCCCGTGGCAGGCCCAGGCGCTCTGGACCACCACGACCAGAGCACCCACACGGCCGCAAGCAGGCCCACGCTTACGCCCTGTGAGGTCGACACGGTCTGGCCCAGCACCGACTCCAGCACCCAGCCCCGGGTGACGTCCGCTCTAAAAAACTCAAGTCCAAAGCGGATGACGGCATAGAGCCCAAGCCACATCAGCAGGATCTGCCCGTCGAAGTGCTGCCGTCGTTCGCGAAGGGTCAAGTAGGCGCCGAGGGCAAACAGCAGGGCCGCTTCGACGATCTGAATGGGAAACACGGGGTGGTCCGGTGCCACCGAGAGCGGATGGATGCCCATGTGGACGCCCAGAAACCCATCCATGGGCATGCCGTAGCAGCAGCCGGCCAGTACGCAGCCGATGCGTGAGATGCCGTGGCCGATGGGTAAGGCCGTGGCGAAGACGTCAAAGACCTCTCGCATTGGAAGCTTTGACCACCGCGCGACGAGAAAGGCCGTGGGGACTCCGGAGAGCACCGCTCCGTAGAACACCATGCCGCCGCTGCGAACGTCTAGCCAGGTGCTGGGATCGCCGAACTGGCTGGGGTTGGCCAAGAGGTAGAGTGCGCGTGCGCCCACCAGTCCTGCAATGGCGGGGTAGAACAGGAGGTCGACAATCCGTGTCTGGTTCCATCCACGCTTTTCGGCGGCGGAGAGCAGAATCCAACACACGTACACAAAGCCAATGGCGGCGAGCGCCCCGTAGCTGTGCAGCCGAAATCCACCAACCTCAAACAGAACGGGATGCATGCGCGCTCCAGGTTCGATGTATGCCCCATGCGATCAGGGCCGTCGATAGGCCAACGATCTGCGAGGTGGAGATCCAGCCGCCAAAGAACAGCCCCCTGGCGATGTCGCCGCGAAGAGGCTCGAGGAGGGTTCGGGTCATGCCGTAGAGGGCAAAGAGCCCGAGGATGGCCTGGCCATCGTACTGTTGGCGGGCTCGAAGCTGGGTCAACAGGACAAACTGTAGGATGAGTGCCAGCGAGGCATAGAGCGGCCACGGATGAAGCGGGACGCCCACGAGTGATTCTGGAAGAGAACCCTGGCGCCATGCGACGAGTCCCCAAGGGACCTCGAATCCGAGCATGTCACCGAGGGGGCGTCCGTGGCAGCACCCAGCACCGAGACAGCCGAGCCTTGCGAAGGCATGGCCGAGGGGAACGGCGGGTGCAAAGCAGTCGAGAATGCGCCGCGGGTCGAGCTGCAGGCGACGTGCACGCCAGACCAGCGCAGCTGCGGCGCCGAGCATGGAGCCGTACCAGGTAAATCCAGCCCACGGCATGAAGGCCTCGACGGGGTCGGCCAGGTAACGAAAGGGCTGTTCCAAGAGGACATGAAAGACGCGGGCGCCGACAACGCCTGCGGGCACAACGGCGATCGAGGTCCATAAGACATCGCGCACCGAGAGGTTCGATCGGCGTGCCTCGCGCTGGAGCACGAAGACCCCGACCGTCAGGCCTGCAGAGATGCACGCGAGGTAGGTGCTGACCTGAACGGGGCCCCAGTGTAAAAACCACGGATGCATGGTCAGTCGAGCTGCAGGTCGTCGCCTGCTTCATTGCCGAGCATGTGGGCGGCGAGCAGCACCACGCCCACACAGAGGGCGCTGTCTGCCACATTGAATGCGGGCCAGTAGGAGGTGCCGACCGTGCTGATGAGGGTGTCCCGTAGGGAGCCGTCCCCCACATACACGAGGAGGAAGTCCGTGACACTTCCCTTTTCAGCCCGATCGATGGCATTGCCCAGCACCCCCGAGAACAGCAAGCCCGCAATCCGATGCAGCTGCACATCGTCGCGGCTCGACCAGCGCTGAAACGCAAGGATGCCCACCACAAAGAGCAGGGTCACGGCGGCATAGAGCCACATACGGTGCTCCATGTCGCTGCCCATGCCAAATGCGGCGGCCGTGTTCTGTACATGACAGAGGTCAAAGAACCCCGGGATAATGGCGAACCGCTCTCCAAGCGCCAGCCACGCGACGATGACCCGCTTTGTGATCTGGTCGAGCAGGAGGCCGCCGAGGGTCACGGACCAGAAGGCGACGTCGACCGGCTGCCAACGATCGCTGGTGTGGTGTGGGGTCACGCGCTGGCCGGCGGCGCCGCTTCGGACGTCTCGGCCGCGTCGGTCGATTCACTGCCCCAGATCAAGAGAATGATGACGCCGATGAGCAGTGTCGCATCTGCGACGTTGAAGCTGGGCCAGTCGGCGGTCCCGAACCACTCGCGCAACATGGGCGCGATGGTGTCATCATCGAGGTAAAACCGCGCAAAGTCGGTGACGGTCTGCTTGTGAATGCGATCGATGCCGTTGCCGATCGCACCGCCCATAATGAGGCCGAGTGCACTCGCCCGCAGGGTGTCGCCGTCGGAGAGCTCCCGCTGTAGCTGTGCCACGATGTAGATGGCGACGGCAATCACGACGAGGAAGACGTACTGACGGTACTCAAAGTTGGAGAGGACGCTGAAGGCCGCGCCGGGGTTCTGTGCATGAACCACCGAAAACAATCCTGGGATGACCACGACCTCATCTTTGTATAGCTCGAGATTGAGGTAGACCCAGAACTTGGTGGCTTGATCGATGACCAAGGTCACAAGCAGCACAATCCAGAATGTGAGGGTCTTTTTTGACACGAGCGTCTCCAGGGGCGCGGGACGCAGGATCTGGGCTGCATCCGGTCCGGGCGATCTATTGACCATGCTTCCCGAATGCAATGGAAAAGCGTGCACCATGGGCTGCAGGCGGCGGCACATTTGGGGGGGCGTGGTTACATGCCGCCATCGACTCCGGGAGGGAGATCATGGAACGCGAAGAAATGCCACTCGACGTGCTGTTTGTGGGTGCAGGCCCTGCAAATCTGTCTGGTGCTCTTCACCTGATGAATCTCATTGAAGCGCACAATGCTGCGGTTGAAGCCGGAGAGAAGGAGGGCGAGGTCATCGACGAGCCCATGATCGGCGTGCTGGAGAAGGGCTCACGTGTCGGTGCGCATCAGCTCTCCGGCGCGGTGCTCGATCCGCTTGCGCTCGATGAGCTCATGCCAGACTGGCGGCAGCGCGATGATGTCCCGGTGGAGCGGTACATCGAGCGCGACGACATGGTGTTTCTCACCCAGTCGGGCCACTTCAAGGCGCCATTTGTGCCGCCAGAGATGAACAACCTTGGCAAGCCGGTCATCAGCTTGGGCAAGTTCTGCGCGTGGATGGCTGAGCTCGCTGAAGAGAAGGGCGTCAACATCTTCCCAGAGTTTGCGGGCGTAGACCTGCTCTGGGACGGCGATGCGGTCCGTGGTGTCCGCACGGGCGACAAGGGCGTCGGCCCAGACGGTACGCCGCTCGATAACTTTGAGCCGGGCATGGACCTCACGGCACCGGTGACCATCCTCGGCGAGGGCACGCGCGGGCACTTGGCACGCAAGCTCATCGAGCGCCGTCAGCTCGATGCTGACTGCAACCCGATGGCCTACGAGATCGGCTGTAAGGAGGTCTTCGAGCTTCCCGAAGGCCGAATCACCGAAGGCTTCGCCATTCATGGGCTCGGGTATCCCCTCGACATGAAGACCTTTGGCGGGTGGTTCCTGTACAGCATGGGTGGCAACCAGGCGTGCCTCGGTCTCTTGGTCGCGCTCGATGCCGCAGACCCGATGATGGACTGCCATGAGCTGCTCCAGCAGCTCAAGACCCACCCCTACATCAAGTCGATTCTTGGGGGCGGTAAGGTCGTGAAGTATGGCGCGAAGACCGTCACGTGCGGTGGCTGGGCGAGCGTGCCGCAGGTTCACACCGATGGCGCCATGCTGGTCGGTGACACGGCGAGCTTCCTCAATCCATTCCGAATCAAGGGCATTCACCTGTCGATGAAGTCCGGAATGCTCGCCGCAGAGGCCGCCTTTGCTGGGCTGTTGCAGCGCACCGAGGACACGTGGGACACGCCGTTCACCGAGTCGCAACTCTCGGTCTACAAAACCGGCATCGACAGTGGCTGGGTGCGCGCGGAGATGGAGCGGTCGAAGAACTTCCATGCAAGCTTCGAGCACGGCATCATCCGGGGAATGATGTCGTGGGGCCTTCAGTATCTCTTTGGGCCTGGCAGCTCGATCGCGCCGTTCGCCGCAGATCACACGCACATGCAGAAGATCGGCGACTACTACAAGAGCGGACCACAGCTCGGCCAGAAGCTGGAGTACGACGGGACCTACCTCGTGGATAAGCTCACCGATGTCTACCTGTCTGGTACGACCCACGATGAGCACCAGCCCGCCCACCTAAAGATTGTCGACACCGAGATCTGCGCCACCACCTGCAAAGAAGAGTACGGCAACCCCTGTACGCGCTTCTGTCCTGCGCAGGTCTACAACATGGTGCCGAACGAGGCGTCCGGGCGGCTCGAGATGCAGGTTGACTTCAGCAACTGCGTGCACTGCAAGACCTGCGATATTCGCGACCCATACCAGATCATCACTTGGGTACCGCCGCAGGGTGGTGAGGGGCCCGAGTACGGCATCCTGTAGCTACGAGAGGGCGCAGTCGAGGAGCCGGGGCCACATGGGCACAAACCATGTGCCGATGATGTCCTCTGGATGTGGCCCCTTGGATGCGGACTTCATCCAGAGGCGACCGAGAGGTGCGCGGCCGAGAAAGGAGCCCACGAACAAGGGCAGCACGGCCCCATGATGGCCACGGGCGTCGACCGGGTGCGTGTCCATGCGTGCGAGGGCATGTCGGAGGCACTGCAGGTGCACCATGATTACGGTCTGCACCGTGTGATGGCGCCCCTCTGGTGGGCTTCCACACCAGCTGTTTTGCGCCGCATCCAGCCAGGCCTCGCGAATCGCGTGGCGTGCCGCTTCGGCAGAGCCGCTGTCACCGCCGAGGTGTGTTGTGAGGTGGTCGAGCGTAGACGGCGCGTCCAGCCAATCAAAGAGGGGCTGAAGCACCCGTAGGAAGGCCGGCTCAAGGTCAAAGAGGTCGGCGACTTCATGTGGAGAGAGCGGAACGCCGGAGAGGTGTTCTGCGAGGATGAGGCCATAGGCCGCGTGGGTCACGGTTCGGACCCGTTGCATGGCTTGTCGGTCGAACACCCGCCGCGCGGGTGCAACATCGAGGACTCCGTTTTGTTCGCGCACAAGGTGTTCTGGGAGGATCGCATCGAGCTCTATGGGCTCAACCGTCCAACGCGGGCTGGGCGCAGCAGGTGCAAGGCCCGTGAGGTGAGACCAGCCCTCGTGTCGCCATTGATCCTGCAGGATCATCTCTTCTGGCGCGTCGGAGTGCACACGACAGACCACACAATCGAGCAAATGGGCAGCATCTTCACGGTCGAGACCAAGCCCTCTCGCGAGGTCTTGCGCAAAGGATGTATCGATCTCGGACGCCTTGAACAGGTCATCTGGTGGCGTCGATGCGGGCGTTCGGCCGCGCCAACGCGCGAAGAGATCGAACTTCTGATGGTGTGGTGCTTCGCGGTCGAAGACATAGACGCGGGTACCGCGGTGGTCAGCGGCCGGTGCTTCTGCGGGCGAACTGGAGGGAAACAGGGCCTGAATCATGGTCTGGGGAAACAGGTCGTTCTTTTGAAAGCGGTGCCAAAGCCATCCAGAGGTGCGCCGCTGTGCCAGCAGCTCGGCGGCTGAGCGGTCCACCTCTTCGCGGAGCTCACCGAGCTCCCACTGGGGAAGCCCGAGGATCTCAGAGAGTGCCGTCGTAGGTCGGAATGGGGGTGGACAAGGCCGTACCCCTGACCGTAGGAGGTGGGGCGCAGAGAACAACGCGCGTGCCATCGCAAGGGCGACGGAGCGCGGTGGCGTGTCCGTGGTCGACGTCCGAGCCGGCGGGAGCACGGTGTGGGCAAGCTGGTCGAGGTGTTCGACGATGGTCGCGGTGGCGCTCGCCGCGGCCGTCTCGCGCCCGACCGTCGTGGAGAGCCTGCGCTCGGCCTGGGCTTGGAAGATGAGATGCAGTGCCTGGCTGACCTTGCTCATCAGTGCCTCCGGGGCGTCGCGGGAAAATGATGACGACATGTCACCCACGATGGCGAACTTGACCATGATCTAGCGTGCATCATGGCTTAAAGGTGAGAATAAGACGGTGAATCGCACTGGAGCACGACCAATGACCAGGCCATTTCTCTTAGCCTCCCTGCTGTTCGCCTGTACGGACGGCGGCAGCGGATACCGTGGTGGTGATGGTGGGTGGGGCGACTGGAAGAAAAAGCGCACCGAACCCATCACAGTTGTTGAGACCACCCGGGTCGCGCGTGGCCCCGTGTCAGACATGCTGGTCACCAGTGGGGTGATTGAGGCCGAGCGTTCGGCGGACGTGAATCCCTCGGCGAGTGGTACGGTCGTCTCAGTCCATGCGGAGATCGGTGACACGGTTCGGCGGGGCCAGCTTCTTGCGGTGATCGACAACGCGACGCTCGATGCCGGTGCGGAGCGCGCCGCTGCCGAGGTTGCCCACCTCGAAGCACAGCTGGCGGAGGCGGAGAGCCTGTTGGGGCGTGGCGCCATCTCCCAGCGAGAAGTCAACGACTTGGTCTACCAGCTCGCCAACGCTCGCACCTCCCTCACTGAGGCCAGCCGAACGCAGGGTGAGACGCAGCTGACGGCGCCATTTGGTGGGGTTGTTGCGGCACGCGAACTTCGTGTGGGCGAGCTCGCGAGCAGCGCTGCTCGGGCGTTCCAGGTGGTCGACCTGGCCGACTTGAGGGTGACCGTCAGCCTCCCCGAGCGCGACGTTGCCCGGGTGAAGACTGGCCAGCAGGCCACCCTGACGGGGAGCTATGATGCTGACGCGGTGGGCAATGCTGTAGTGTCCCGCATCTCACCCGTGATCGACGCCACATCCGGTACATTTCAGGTCGTCCTGACGCTGGACGAAGAGCAGAGTGCCCTCCGTCCGGGGCAGTACGTGAGCGCAGACATCGAAGTTGATCGGCATGAGGACGTCATCGTCGTCCCTCGGGACGCCATTCGCTACGAGCAGGGACGGCCCGTCGCATGGCGCGTGGACCCAGCGCCCCCAGAAGATGCGACAGACAAGGGTGGCGAGTGGGGCGGAAAGAAGGACGAAGAAGCTTCGGGGTGGTCCAGCTGGTTTGGTGGCGGCGATAAGGACGCCGAGGCGGGCGAAGAGACCGAAGATACGCCAAAGGACCAGGGGCCAAAGCTTGTGGCGACGCGCGTCACCCTTGAGCTCGGCTTGATGGATGAACGTCGGGCGGAGGTGCTGGACGGCCTCGCGATGGACGATGAGATCATTGTCATCGGGCACTCGAACCTTCGCGATGGTGCGCGTGTTCGGCACCCACGCAAGGAGGATGCCGAAGGTGAGCCCTCGGCGGACGAACAAGAGGGGGCGGACGACAACGCCGCGTCTGGCTCGGATGTTGAGGCTGGCGAGTGAACGACGCGGAGCCCACATCACAGGCGTCGCCTGGTGGCCTGTTCTCTCTCGTGGTGACGCGGCCTGTCGCGGTCACGATGGTGTTTTTGGCGGCGTTGGTCTTCGGATTCGTGTCCTACAACCGCCTTCCCGTCGAGTTGATGCCAGACATCAGCTTCCCCACCATCACGGTGCGAACAGCGTTTGAGGGCGCTGCACCGCAAGAGGTGGAAGATCAGGTCAGTGAGCCGCTCGAGAGTGCGCTGGCTACGCTCGATGGTTTGGTCAGCCTAGAGAGCCGCAGCAGGGCTGGTCAGTCCGATGTGGTGCTCGGCTTCAACTGGGGCACGGACATGGCGGCCAGTGCCCAGTCGGTGCGGGAGTCACTTCAGACGACCTTTCTGCCCGACGGCACAGAACGGCCGTTGATTCTTCGGTATGACCCCTCTCTTGAGCCCTTTTTGCGGCTGGCGCTCGCTGGAGGCGAAGACGGCGTGTCGCCAGATGAACAGCTGTTTGCGCTACGCCAGATCGCCGACAAAGAGCTGAAGCGAGAGCTCGAGTCGATGGAGGGGGTGGCGGCGGCGCGTGTGCGTGGAGGCTTGGAGCGCGAGATCCGCGTGGCCGTTCGAGAGAACTGGCTGGCCGCTCGTGGGGTGAGGCTCGATGAGGTTCAGGCGCTTCTTGCTGCCGAGAATGTCAACCTCGCGGGCGGGTCGATTCTCGAGGGCGACACTGAGTATCTTGTGCGGACGCTCAACGAGTACAAGACGGTAGAAGAGCTTCGAACGCTCGATGTGCGGCGCTCCGATGGCGTGCTCATTCCGCTGACGGACTTGGCGGTCATTGAGGAGGTGCCTCGTGAGCGCACGGTCTTGTCCCGCCTTGATGGGCAGGAGGCCGTCGAGATCGAGATCTTCAAGGAGGCCGACGCGAACGTCGTGGAGGTCGCCCGGCGCGTGAAGACCGAGCTTTTTGGCGCGACGATGGGGGCTACACCACCTGCAGGCGAGGACCAAGAGGCGGAGGACAGCCGTCGAGGAGATGCGAAGAACACCGCACTTGCAGCCACGCTCCCTGACGGCGTGTCGCTGGAGGTGCTCGATGATCAGGCGCAGTTTATTGAGCTCGCCATCTCGAACCTCACGAGTGCGGTGGGGCTCGGCGGGTTGTTCGCGGTCTTTGTGCTCTACTTGTTCTTGCGGGATGCTCGGGCGACCACGATCATTGGCCTCTCGATTCCGGTGAGTGTGGTCGTCGGCTTTGCCCCCCTCTATCTGTGGGGTGTGTCGCTCAACCTGATGTCCCTTGGAGGCCTCGCCCTCGGTGTGGGCATGCTCGTCGACAATGCGGTTGTGGTCCTTGAGGCCATCCAGCGTCACCTCGAAGAGGGTACGCCGCGTCGTGAGGCTGCGGTGCGTGGAGCAGAGGAGGTCGCAGCGGCTGTCGTGGCCTCTACATTGACCACGGTCGCTGTCTTTGCCCCGATCGCCTTTGTCGAAGGGGTCGCGGGTGAGCTGTTTGGCGACCTGGCCTTGGCGGTGGTGGGTTCCCTGCTGGCAAGCCTGGCGGTGGCTGTGTTTCTCGTGCCGATGATGGCAGCGCTCGAGCTCGGGGGCGGGGTGGCGTCGCGCGTACCACGCTGGCCCGGGTTTCGAGCGGTGGGAAGCTCGATCGTGCATGCCCCATGGGCTGGGCTCCAAGGATCCCTCGCGTGGATGCGTGAGCGAAGCGTGCGGTGGGCGGTGCTGCCCTATGCACTGGTAAGGTTCGGGCTCTACGTGCTGGCCCGGAGCGCCGTTGTGGGGGCGTGGTACCTCGGCGGTGGGCTGCTCTGGGGAGCGTCTACGGTCTGGTACCTCGCAGTGCGCGTCATCGGCGTTCCTCTCGTCGCAGCCGCGGACGTGTTTCAGCGCGGGTATGCCGTGGTGGCCGCGCGCTACCCCAGTGTGGCTGCTCGGGCGCTGTCTCGGCCGGGGCTTGTGGCAGGGCTTGCTGGACTGGCGTTCTTGGGCTCGGTCCAAGCCACCGGGTGGTTGGGGTCGGAGTTGTTGCCCGAGGTGCATCAAGGGCGCTTTACGGTGCGTCTGGCCATGCCGGTGGGAACGCCGCTTGAGGAGACGTCGCGGGTGGTCATGCAGGCCGAGCAGGTTGTGTCCTCCCACCCCGAGGTGGCGTCTGTCTTTGGGGCTGTGGGGGCCGATGACCGGGCGGATGTGGGGAGTGACGAGGGTGAGCACACGGCCCGTCTCCGCGTGACCCTGACCCCCGGTGGCAACCTGGCGGCCCGTGAAGATCGGACCATGGAGGGGCTTCGACAAGCCCTCACCGTGCTGGAGCCGGTGAAGGTCAAGATGGAGCGGCCCTCGCTGTTCAGTGTCCGCACGCCAGTCGAAGTCGTGATTTACGGCGAAGATCTCGATGCGCTACGCACGTCCGGGGAATGGGCAGTGGAGCGGCTGTCTTCGGTCCCTGGGCTGCGCGATGTGCGGACCAGTCTGCTCGATGGGAATCCAGAGGTCCAGATCGCCTACGATCGCGACAGGCTGGTGCGGTTCGGGCTTGACACCTACACGGTCGCCACCCGCGTGCGGGACAAGATTCAGGGCGTAGAGGCCACACGCATCACCCGTGGCGCCGAGCGTCTCTCCCTTCGAGTACAGCTCGAAGAGCGAGAGCGGAGCAGCCTTCAGGGGCTGCGAAACCTCAACGTCAATCCCAACGTCGATCCGCCCGTTCCGCTTGAGGCGGTCGCAGACTTCGTCGAAGCCGTGGGCCCGTCAGAGATCCGACGGGTCGATCAGCAGCGCGCTGTGGTCATCAGCGCCAATGTGAAGGGCTTCGATATCGGCACGGCGAGCGCTGCGGTGTCGGCGGCGATGGCAGATCTCGATCTTCCGGACGGGCAGCGCTGGACGCTCGGGGGCCAAGCGGACGAGATGTCTTCTTCGCTTGGCTCTCTCCAACTCGCCTTGGGCTTGGCGGTGTTCCTCGTGTACGTGATCATGGCGAGCACCTTTGAACATCTGCTCCATCCGTTTGTGATCTTGCTGAGCGTGCCGTTGGCAGTGATCGGCGTCGTCCTCGGGCTCTGGCCCACGGGGCAGCCGCTGTCTGTCGTGGTGTTCATCGGGCTCATCGTGTTGGCTGGTGTGGTCGTGAACAACGCGATCGTCCTTGTGGATGCCGTCAATCGACTCCGTGCAGAAGGAACCCCTCGGCTGCAGGCCATCGCAGAGGCCGGGTCGCTTCGACTCCGGCCGATCCTCATCACCACGAGCACGACGGTGCTCGGGCTCCTCCCGCTCGCGTTTGGCTTTGGCGCCGGCGCGGAGGTTCAGCGGCCTCTCGCGGTCACGGTGATCGGAGGACTGTCGGTGGCCACCCTGTTGACCCTTCTCGTGATTCCTGCCGTCTATGCCCTGCTGACCGGCATTGAGCTGCGGACGTCTGAGGAGCCCCAGGCATGAGACGGTGGATCCCCCGCATGGCGTACAGCCGTCCAGTGACGGTGTTCACCTTCTTTGTCGCCATTCTCGTCTTGGGCCTGCTCTCTTGGCAGCGCATTCCGCTGCAGATGTTGCCCTCGGGGTTTGAGCCGCGGTCCATGTGGGTCTGGATTCCCTACGGAAACGCGAGCCCTGCAGAGATCGACGAGCAGATCGTCCGGCCCATTGAGGACCAGTTCTCCACGGTCTCAGGGCTGAAAGAGGTCCGCAGCACGGCCCGGTCAGATGCCGCTACATTTTCGTTGAGCTTCTACAACTCCGTGGAGATGTCGGATGCCTACAATGATGTGGTCGACCGGATCGAGCGGGCCATGCCGGACATGCCCGAGGACATCGATAAATACTATGTATTCAAGTACAACCCCGATGATGCCGCCATCATGTGGGCCGGCGTCAGCATCAGCGAGGACGTGGAAGATCCCTACCAGCTGATGACCACCATCATCCAGCCGCGGCTCGAACGGATTCCCGGTGTGGCGAGCATCGACATCTGGGGAGCCAACTCGCGTCGTGCCATTGTCTACTACGACCGAGACAAGCTGACCCAGCACGGTGTCGGGCTTGGGCAGGTGCAGCGTTCGTTGCGGACGGACAACTTTCAGATGTCGGGCGGCCAAGTCGAAGAGCGGGGGCAGGTCAAGAACATCCGGAGCCTCGCGCGGATCGACGATCTGGAGGTCTTTGAGCAGTATCCCATCCGTGCGGATGGCCTGGAGTTGGGTGACATTGCCGAGATCGGGGTCGGCATGGTCGCATCGGCCGATATCAACCGCATCGGCGGAAATCCGGGGGCGGCACTCGCGATCAAGAAGGAGTCGAGCGCGAACACGGTCGAGGTAAGCCAGGCCATTGGCGAGGCGATTGCGGAGCTGCAGCGCGACCCGCGAACACGAGGTGCGGAGTTCTTTGTGTTCTTCGACCAGGGGGAGCTTATCGCGAGCTCGAACCAGACCCTGCTCGAGACGGCCATGACGGGCGGCCTGTTCAGCGTGCTGGTGTTGTGGCTCTTTCTTCGCGAGTGGCGGATGACGCTGCTCATTGCGGCGAGCATTCCGTTCAGCATGTTGATCACGGTCGCGGTGATGTACTTCCGCGGCGACACGATGAACCTTGTGGCGATGATGGGCTTGATGCTTGCCGTGGGTATGGTCGTCGACAACGCGATTGTTGTGGTGGAGAGCATCTATCGAAGACGTGCGGATGGCCTGTCGTCCATTGAGGCTGCGGTAGAGGGGTCGAGTGAGGTCAACCTCGCGATTCTCGCGTCGACCGCCACTACGATGGTGGTCTTTCTCCCCGTCATTCTCATGTCGGAGGGCGTCGAGGCGAGCTTCTTCCTCTCGGTGCTCGGGCTGCCGGTGGTGTTCGCCTTGGGCGCATCGCTCCTCGTGGCGCTCGTGTTTGCCCCGCTGGCGACACGGTACATCTCGGGGGGAGAGATCAAGGCTGACCCCGTGTGGCTCCAGTGGATCACGGACCGCTACAACGCCCTGCTCGACAGGGTTCTGCGGTTCCCCTTGGACGCGTCGATGGGGCTGTTGGCGATGACCTTGCTGACCCTCTTCGTGGCTGTGCCCGGTGTCGGCTGTAGCGACGAAGGGGGCGGTGGGGTCAACGACTTCACGATCCGGTTTACGGTGCCTCCAAATGCGACCTACAGCGAGCGCGATGAGATCGTGCGCACCTTTGAGACGCTGGTGGAGTCCCACCGCGAGGAATGGGGGGTTCGCGTGTACCGCGTCGAGCAGGACGACCGGTCGACCCGCGGTCGACTGTCGGTCTACCTCGACAGTGAGGCGAGCATGCCCCGAGCGGAGGTCATGGACGCGGCCAAGAAGCTCCTCCCGACCGAGATTCCAGGCGTAGAGGCCTCGATTGGATGGCAGGGCGGGAGCGGTGACAAGCAGCTTCGGCTTCAGATCTTCGGCGAAGAGACCGCTGTCCTCGAGTCGCTCGGTGAAGAAGTGGTGCGGCGCGTGCTCACGGTGGATGGCGTGCTGTCCGCCGAGCTGGAGACCCTCTCGGATGGCCTTGATGAGTTGCGGCTTCAGGTCAACCGCGATGCGGCGCTTCGCTATGGGGTGAGCGCGGCGGAGGTGGGCCAGAACGTGGCGTTTGCGATGCGTGCCCAATCACTGGAGCCGATTCAGCTCGATGGGTGGGAGCTCGATGTCGAGACGCGCCTCGAGCCCGATGACCGGGATGACATCGCGACCGTGCTCGACTTCCCGATCTGGGCACCTGAGGTCCAGCGCATCGTCCCCGTGCGCTCCCTGACCAACGTGGGCTTCGGCAAGGGCGCAGGCAGGATCCGGCGAGAGGACCGACGCGCAGGGACCACCGTCACGGTCGAACTTGAAGACGATGTGACCAAGCGCGATGCGCTACCGGCCATTCAGGGTGCACTGGCCAACTTGTCGCTTCCTCGAGGGTACAGCTGGTCTGCCGGGCGGTTTGAGCGAGACCAAGGCGAAGAAGATGCGGCCATGTACTTCGCCTTTTTCTTGAGCGTGTCCTTTGTCTTCTTGTTGATGGGTGTCTTGTTTGAGAGCTGGGTGCTTCCAATGGCGGTGATTGTGACGATTCCGATGGCCGGCGTCGGTGCCTTCTGGGGGCTCTACCTCACAGGGACCGGTCTCGATATGATGGCCGTCATCGGATTGATCGTGCTCGTGGGGGTCGTGGTCAACAACGGCATTGTGTTGGTGGACCTCATCACCCAGCTGCGGTCGGAGGGGCTGGAGCGCCTGTCGGCGCTCAAAGAGGCGTGCAGTCGCCGCCTTCGACCGATTCTCATGACGGCAGCAACCACGATCTTCGGACTTGTACCGATGGCGATGGGCACCACGGATTTCGTGGGCATCCCCTACGCGCCGCTCGGCCGGACCGTGATCGGCGGGTTGTTGGCCAGTACGGTGCTCACCCTGATCTTTGTGCCTTGGCTCTACGTACTCCTCGATGACATGCGGCTGTCCGCGTCGACCTGGTTTGGTGTGTATGGCTCGCGGAGGGCCTCATGATGTCGTTGGTGCTATCGTTGTGCTCACTGGCCGTGGCGAGCGAACCCTTGACCCTTGGTGAGGCCCTGAGAGGCGCACTCGAGGCGAACCCAGACTTTCGGACGGCCGAGTTGAACCTCTCACAGGCCGAGGCCGATGTCATCGCGGCGCGTGGCGCCTTCGATCCGACGCTCTCCTTGTCGACGGGCTACGACCAGTCGAGCTCCCTGTTCTTTCTGACCGGCTTTCCCGACCCGTTTGATGTGGACAGCAGCGGGTGGAATGCAGCGTCCACGTTGAACGCGACCCTTCCCACGGGAACCTCGATCACCTTTGACAGCCGGCTCCGGCAGAGCCGATCGGAATTTGTGGGCTTTACCGGCGATGTGGACCAGCAGCTTCAGTTTGTGCCCAGCTTTACTGCGACGGTGTCGCAGGACTTGCTTCGCGGCGTGAAGATGTCGTTCAACCTGCAGCAGGTCAAGAGTGCGGCGCTGTCCCGTGATCGCTCCGAGCTCCAGTTGGTCGCCGCCCAGCAGCAGGTACTGGCAGACGTGGCCCGTGCGTACTGGGCGTGGGTCTACCAAGCAGAGCTGGCCCAGATCGGGCGTGACAGCGTCGCTGCGGCAGAAGAGGCGCTGCGGGTGGCTCGGCTCAAGGTAGAGGCAGGTGAGCAAGCGCCGCTTGAGGAGATGCGGCTCTCTGCGGCGCTGGTTCAGGCCCAGACCAATGCACTCGATGCCAACAACGCGGCCGATGATGCGGGAGACCAGCTGTTGTTGTTGATCGGTCGTGCGCCCGGTGTGGACGTGATGCCAGCGAGCATGCCCGGTGACGCCCCGAGCGTAGCGCTCGACGCCTCTGAGGTGGCGCGTGCCGCACGCGACGGCAACCTCGACCTCGCTGTGGCACGCACCCAAGTCGAAGAAGCACGGTTGGCGCTTGCTGCAGCGCGTCACGGGCAGCTTCCCAGCCTCTCGGCAGACCTCTCGGGCGGGTTTGCCGGTGGTAATGATGAGAGCTGGGGTGCAGCGTTCACTCAGCTCGACGGCTTTCCGACCTTTAGCGTCGGGGGGCGCTTTGATGTCCCGCTTGGCAACCGTGCAGCGGTTGGTCAGACGCGTCGGGCAGAGGCGGCACTGCGGATCGCAGAGCAAGCACTGGCGAGGTCAGAGCGTGAGATTCAGGCTTCTGCAGCGACCCAGTCGCGCACGGTGTCGAGCGCTCGGGAGAAGGTCGCGCTGGCAGATGCCAACCTCGCGTTGAGCGAGCAGACCCTCGCTGCGCAACAGGCGCTCTACGATGCGGGGCGCATCATCCTGTCCGAGGTGCTCGATGCGCGCGCCGAGGTGGAGCGTACGCGTGCCGAGGCCATCAAGGCTCGCACCGACTTTCGTCTTGCTGAGGTCGAGCTGTTGAGGCTTCAGGGCGGGCTGTCGCTCGACACCATGCTTGTGCCCTAGAGACGGTCGAGCGCGGCTCCAAAGAACCCGTCGCATCCGTGGCGGTGTGGCCACGTTCGCACGTAGGGCCCCTCGCGGACCGCCTCCGCCGCATCGGGCAGATCTACCCGGCCGAGTTGAAACTCGGGATGCTCCTTGAGGAACCACGCGACCTGTTGTTCGTTTTCCTCGCGAAGCACCGAGCACGTGGCGTAGATCAGGCGACCGCCTGGCGCGACGCGGGTCGCGGCATGGGACAAGACCTCTCGCTGGAGTGCAAGGGTGTCATCGAGGTCATGGAGTCGCCAACGTTGGGCAGGGTTTCGTCGCCACGTCCCCGAGCCACTACACGGAGCATCGGCGAGGACGACGTCATGGGTGGCTGGCCACCGCTTGGGCAGGGTGCCGTCGCGAAGCACAGCGGTCTTGACCCCCTGAATCTTGTTGTGATGGAGTCTCTTTCGGAGCTGTTCGAGGGCCCGCTCCCGGACATCGGTCGCATAGAGCTGAACGTCTGATGGGGCAGCGTGTGCCATGGCAAGGGTCTTTCCCCCTGCGCCTGCACACAGGTCGAGGACAGTCTGGCCAGGCTGTAGATGGACGAGGGCTGCAATGAGCTGACTCGCTTCGTCTTGGACCTGCACGACGCCCGACTTGACCAGCGGAAGGCTTCGTAGATCACTGCTGGGAGGGAGCCGGATACCGAGGGGGGAGAGGGGGCACAGGCTGGCCTCAGGGATACGGGCCTGCAGTTGTTGAAGGACCCGTGGACGAACCTCTGCGGCGCGCACCCGCACGTCGAGGGGCGCACGGAGGAGGTTGGCTGCGGCGAACGCATCAACCTCCGCGCCGAGGCTGGCGGTGAGGTCTTGAGCCGCTCGGTGCCCAATGGCGCATGCCACCGCACACCTCTCGACGAGCCCTTCGGGAAGCGCGAGATCGAGGTCGAGGGCTCGTGCAAACGGGACCTGTCGGTCTGCTGATGGTGCGGCGGTATCCTGCGCGTGGGCGGGATCAAGGCCTCGCCACACGAGGTACCCAAGCCAGAGGTTGTCGAGGTCGTCGAGAGGTAGGTCGAGGGCATGCGCGAGCGCCGGTCCGATGCGGGGGAGGTCGCGCCAGGCATCTGTGACCAGTCGCCGTTCTCTCGAGTGGAGGGCTCGTGCATCACGGCCAGCGCGTCGGAACAGTCCATTGGCGCCCAACGGCCGTTCGAGGGCCTGCCGATAGGTGTCGAGAGCGATTCCTCGCACGCGGCCTGGCTGGCAGGCACGTCGGAGGAGGCGTTCATCGAGCGCTGGCGGGCGCGAGAAGAGGGTCACGAGGAAAACATTGGATGGTCAGGTCGAAGCCGGCGTGCGAGGGTGACGTCTTCGCGGGCTTCGACCGGGCGCTCGGCTTCCATGTGATGGTGCGCGCGTGCGAGCAGGAGGCTGGGGCAGCGTTCGATCAAGTCATCGTCGGCTTCTTCCAGAAGGGGCGACACGAGACCGAATTGTCGCTTCTCGAGGGCTTTGGCGCCGACCGCTTCTGCGAGCGTGACGACGAGAGGCCATGGCGCACCCTTGCGCTGCGTGGACCAGGGCGTCAGCTCCAGGAGTGCCCGGCCATGGCGCCCAGCGGAGATGAGCGTGCGTACCCTCGCCAGCGCGAGCTCGGGGTCGGGCTCAAACTCGAGGGCTTCGTCGTAGGCTTGGCTCGCCGTATCGGTCTCACCCTGGCATTCTGCGATGTGGGCGAGGCTTGCGATCGCGAGCGGGTCTTTGGCACCGGTGACTCGGACCCACTCCCGTGCTGCGGCGAGGGCGGCTGCGCCTTCACCGCAGGCGACCAGCAGCCAGAGGCGCATGGCGCGGCAGATCTCTGCGTCTTCGTCCTCCGTGGTGGAGCCGTAGCTGGCGAGCTTCACGGCAGCGACACGGCGCCCGGCTCGGTACGCTTCGCGAGCAGCTTCCGACCAAGAGGCGCCACGCGCGATCTCGTCTCGCAGGTCCTCATGAAGGCGCATGACGCGGGGCTTGTCGAGCTCACAGTCGATGCAGTTGTTTCGGCTGCTGCGCGCACCACAGTTGGCGCAGCGATGCTCATCGAGAGGTGGTGTTGGGATGTGTGGCGCCCAGACATGGACCTCGGCGCCGCAGTCGGCACAGGAGCACACATCGAGCGGACGGCTCTTGTGGAGTGTTTTCCAGGTGTGCTGATCACTGCCGCACGCTGTGCAGGGTCGGTGGTTGGGCACGAAGACCTCCGTCGCCATCATAGATCTAAACCGGTTGGCGCGGTGGCTTCTTCTGCCAGAAGGCTGGGGTCAGCGGCCCGCAGCCCCATCGATGAAGCGCGCCATGTCGAGGTCGAGTTGGGACAGACCGCCGGCGTCGTGGGTCGACAAGGTGATGTTGACCGTTCCATAGACATTGAACCACTCGGGGTGGTGGTTGCGGCGCTCGGCCTCAAGCGCCACACGGCTCATAAAGGACCAAGCAAGCTCGAAGTTGTCGAACTGAAGGGAGGTTTGAATCGCGTCTCTTCCGTCGACGAGCTGCCAATGGGTGAGCCTTGGCAGGGCCTCTTGTCGTTCTGCATCGTTGAGCTGGCGAACGGTCATCAGTTCTCCTTGTTACGCGTGCCGGGCGTTGGCAGCCATGGGTGCCACGGCGCGACAGAAGGCAATGAATCCGGAGATCTGCTCGGTCAGCAGCTGCGCCGTGAAGGGGTGTGTCGGGTCGAGCGTCTCGGGGTCGAGGGCGTCGCCCACGGAGGGCAAGAAGACGCGCTCCGGGAACACAAAGGCGTTGCGGTAGCCGAACACACCCTGGAGGTGCTCGACAGGACGCAGACCGCCCCAGCGGCCCGAGGCGAGCCCCACAAAGGCGACGGGCCGATGGTCAAAAGCCTTGGGGAACGGCAGCATGTCGATGAATAGCTTCAGCGCCCCGGGAAAGCTCCCGTTGTACTCGGGCGTCACGACCACAAGACCATCTGCGGCCAGGACGGCCTCTGCAAAGGGGGCCCAGCCGTCGGGGCGTTCGTCGTAGGCGCCCGGGGTCAGGACCTCGGCGGGTAGCTCTTGAAGGTCGAGCAGTGTGGTCTCGACCCCGGCGGCCTTGTACCGCTGCTCGAGGCGCTGGGTCACCTTCAGGGTGGTGGACCCTGCGCGGTTGGTTCCACTGATCAGGACGATGTGCATGGGGTTCTCCCTCGTGCCGTGATGGCCGTGTCACGTGGCACGAATGGGAATGTGGGTAATGGCTTTGGCGTTTCGACACCATTTCACGCATCTCCGACAGGTAAGCGGGTATGTTGGTGCACTTGGGGGGAATCATGTGGTCTCTGATGATGTGGTCTGCGCTCGTGGGTACTCCAGCAGGCGCTGTCGAAGCCGAAGAAGCCGAAGAAGTGTTGGTTCTAGGTGACAACTACGCGCGCTACATGGACACACGATGGACGTTTGATGTGCAGGTGGGCATGCCGTGGCCCGTGCCGCTCTACGCAGCGCGCAACCACATGATTCAAATTGTCGCGTTTGATGTGCGCATGACCATCCACTGCGACGGCGAGGCGGTCCGCGCGCGAGTACGAGAGATCCGATGCGACATCGAAGATGCCGCATTCTCTGCCGCACCGTTCGGAAAGAACAACCCTCACGCGCAAGCCATCATCGATGAGACGGCCGAGACACTTCGGGGCGCCGAGCTTCAGCTGCAGATCGACGGAAAGGGGCGCTTAGTCGATGTGGACATCGAGCAGGTGACGTCAACGTGGCGTCGTGAGACGGTCCGACAAGAAAACCTCCGGCAGGTGGTGCGCTCGGCGTTGGCTGGGTTTCATCTCAAGATGCCCGCCCCATTCAAGGTGGGTCAGGCGTGGATTGAGCGCAACACCCCCATCATTGCGGTGCCGAGCTTCCGGTCGCTGGGCATTGGCGCCGGGGGAGGCGTCGATCTCGAGGGTCAGTTGTCGGCGTCGGCCGGCAATACTGCTGACGGTGAGGCGGTAGGCAATACGGCCACCGTAGAGAGTACGTCTCGGACCTTTGGCTCGGGTCGCGCCCAGTTCGATGTGTTCTCGGCCGCAGCGTCGCGCGGTGTGGCAGAGCTCGGGCATCGCGTTGACCGGTACAAAGGGCAATGGTTGCTCCAGTCCGCGGGGCAGGCCGTGGTCGACATGTCCTCAGCAGATGGTGCCGACTCCGGGTTTTCGCTTTCGTACAAAGGAACGATTGAGGGCGTGTCCATCATCGGCGACGAAGAAGGCTGGATCACCGAGCGCATCTGGACGGTGGCCCTTCAGCCCACGGCGAGCAACATCTACGCGGATGGCGGGCGAGGGTGGTCGCCATGGTCGACAGGAAAGATGCGTCAGTTGTTTGATGGGGAGACCGTTGATCTCGGGGCCTCCTTGGTCACCTCGCCTCCGGGTCGGCAGACTGGCGCGCTGCCAGTCTTTCTTACCCGCGGTGATGCTGGCACTGACGCATCGCCGGCGGCTGCGCCCACTGCGCCTGACGTCCAGCGCCCGACGCGTCGCTGACGCAGGGTGGTTCACGACGCGTCTGTCGCGCTCGCGATGATCTCCAAGAGGTCTTGCCCATAGCGAGCGACGCGCTTTGGCCCCATTCCGGGCACCGCGAGGAGCTCGGCAACCGTGAGCGGACGCGCCTCCTCGAGGGCGCGGATGGTGGCGTCATTGAAGATCTGAAAGGGCTTCCAGCGGCGCTTTCGCGCCTGACGCCTTCGGTAGTTGGCGAGATCACGTGCCACGGGGCTGGTCCACTTGGAGCGCTTTGGCCGGCTCGGGTCGGCGGGCGGGCGTACGCGCTTGTCCGGCAGCCAAACCGTCGGGTACTTTCGGCCTCTTCGGGCTAGTCGCCCGTGTTGAAGCAGGTGCTCAAGCCGGTCCATGATGGCGGCCTCGGGAATCCCTTTGAGGGCACCGAAGGTCGGATTGTGGTCCAGCTTACGTTTGAGGATGTCCTTGGATCGGCTGCCCCTCAAGCCGAGGGCGATGCGTCGCTTGCCCAGTGGCTTCTTGAGATGGCTGACGAAGGAGATCATCACCTCATCGTGCTCGCTGTCGAGGACAACGGCTGCCTCTGCGGCTCGTTTCTTGGACCGGTCTTGTTGGCGCTTCTGCGCGAGGCCACGTGACGCAGCGACCATCGACGCGACGTCGAGCGGGGCCATGCAGTGGTCGCACCTGCCGCAGGCCGTGCCCGGGTCTTCCGTGAACCACCGGCACAGCATCTGTTGGCGGCACATGTCGCCAAACGCATAGTCTTGCAGCGCTTTCCAGCCTTCGGTAGCCCCGGGTGAGGGCGTCTTTCCTCGGAGCCTCGCCTGGGTCACGGCGTCGCCATGACCATAGAGCAGCACGCAGGTGGCGGGGGCGCCGTCTCTGCCAGCCCGGCCTGCTTCTTGGTAGTACGCCTCAAGGCTGCCTGGGCTGCTGGCGTGAACCACGAGTCGGACGTCGGGGTGGTCGATGCCCATCCCAAACGCTTGTGTCGCAACCATGATGCGGGCCTTGCCGCTGGCGAAGCGCGCTTGGGCTGTCGTGCGGGCGCTCTCACTTCGGCCCGCGTGGTAGTGCGCCACCTTCAGGCCTTCCGCACGGAGGCGGGTGGCGAGAGAGACCACGCGTTTTCGCGTGGCGGTGTAGATGATGGCGCGCCCCGATCCCACGTGCTCGCGAATAAGCGCGGCGGTTCTTCGCGCGCGGGCGATGTCGCCGGTGTGGTGCTCCACGCGGAACGTGAGGTTTGCACGCTCGACACCCCCGAGGACCTCGAGAGGGGTCTTTAGACCGAGGAGAGACGCGAGGGCCTCCCGGACACGTGGGGTGGCGGTGGCGGTGACCGCCATGGCTGGCCCATCGATGGCTCGTCTGAGGTCGCCGAGCTTGAGGTAGTCGGGGCGGAAGTCGTGTCCCCATTGACTGACGCAGTGGGCTTCATCGATGGCTATCGCGGCTGGATGCAACGCCAATAGCGCCTTTTGAGCGGAGGCTTTTCCCATGCGCTCGGGGCTCACGTAGATCAATGGCGCCCGAGTGAGCTCGTCTTTGGATGCGCGGACGCCACGATAGAGCGCCACAGCGGGTACCCCTCGGGCGCGCAAGGCTTCGACCTGGTCCACCATGAGGGCCACTAGCGGACTGATGACGAGGGTCGGACCCTCACCTCGGGCATGTCGGATCAGCGCTGGGAGCTGGTAGCAGAGCGACTTCCCACCGCCGGTGGGCAGGACGACGACCGTATCCTGGCCGTTCAGCTGCGCCTGCACGGCGTCATGCTGATGCGGGCGGAGGTGTGAGAACCCCCAGGTCGTGGTCAGCGCGCTTCGAAGCATCTCGGCAGTCATACGTTGGGTTACACTGTGGCGCGACGAACCATTGACCGACTCCCATAAAGTCGTGTTTCATGGGCTGACGCTGATGTGGAGAACCGCAATGCGATGTTGGTGGGTGGCTGTGTTTTTCGGGTGTACGGGAGAGGTGCCCGAGGATGTTCCTGCCGAGGACCCCGCAGAGTTGAGTGACGAGACCGGCAATACAGACGCGGAGCGGGTGACCGTCACGGGGCAATTGTTGGGTCGGACGACGGACAAGCCTGTCGTAGGAACGGTGCGGGCGATCGATGGCTCTTGGTCGGTCGAGACCGATGAGACGGGTCTGTTTTCGCTAGAGCTCTCTCCCGGGCGTCAGTTTGTGGTGACCGAGGGTACGACCGAGAGCGCGTATCTGGACTGCGCACAGGCGATTCATGTGGACGCATCCAACCCAGAGCCTCTTGTCCTCTGGGCATTCAATCGGCCTCCCGTGGAAAAGGTGCTCGGTGGCCTGTCCTACAACCTCGACCCCAAGGCTGGTCAGGTCTCGGTTCGATTCAGTCCAGATGTGGTCGTGGGTGGCGAAGCGGCGCTTGTCGAGGGACCGCATGAAGAGGTCTTCTACTTCCCGGATGACGACCCAAAGCCGCTGTTGCAGAACTACCTGCCCAACAATCCGACAGGATACGATCTGGTGTTCCTGAATGTGACACCGGGACGCGTTCCCGTGCGTGTTGAAGGACGCGAAGACTACACGACGTGCGCGCTTGCGCATCCCTTTGAGACGGTTCCAGTAGAGCCTGGTGGCATCACCATCCTCGAGGCAGTCTGTGAGCCCGTAGGCGGAGAAGACCGATGAGCGACAGCAAGCAAGGTTGGATGCGAGGTGCCGCGGTAGCCGGGCTCGTGCTCGTGGGGGGACTCGTGTGGCAGGTGGTGAGCCTCAACCAAGCGTTAACCGAGGCCAATGCGGCCTACGATCGCCTGGCCACTGAGGCCCGCGCTGCACTCGAGGAAGAACGGGAGCGTGGGCGCCAAGCTGTACTCGACGCCGAAGCAAGAGGGCGTAAGGCTGCCGACGAGGCTGCGGCATCCGTGCGAAAGTCGAAAAAGCAGGGCGCAGGTGGGAAAAAGGGAAAGAAGAACCAGAAGGAGCGAAAGGCGCCCGCCGAAGAAAAGGTGCCGGGCGCGGCAGCGATCGAGCGCATCTACATGGCTGCAGAGAAGTATGCTGCAGTGCAGGAGTGGGACGATGCGACCTACGATGCGTCCAGCGCCATCTTTGATACGGCGTTTGGTGAGCTCGAGGCGCTATCCAACGAAGTGTCTGGTGGATTGTCGCGTGATGAGGCGAGGACGCGGGCTACGGCCATTCGAATGACCCTTATGACCGGTCTTCGTGGGCTGCACGGAGAGGACCTTGCCAACAGCATCCTGAATCAAGCTAAGTCCTTCTAGGTGAGGCTGACGGTTCGATGACGCAGTCGGTCAAGCGCGCGTCGATGTGCTGGCGACGTGGTGCCTGCCCCTCGTAGATCAAATCGAGGCGGCTGTCTCTGCGATGCTGTGTGGTCGACCACCGAAGCTGACCATGGGCCGCTTGAACCATCACCCAAGCCTTGGGGGTATGGAAGATGCCCTTGAGACGTTCGAGGGGGGGGCCCCCCGCGTGGGGGTCGACCATGTCCTGCAGCAGACGCATCAGTGCCGCACGGTGAAACTGTACGGTGGGTGGTACGACCCAGCTTAGGGCGACTGCCTGCGCGTGGTGAGGTGCGAGGTCTGGCTCTCGCGCTAGCGCGGTCTTCCGATGGAGCACGGAGGGGTCATTGAGGGCTCCGAACGACGTATGAAAGACCTCTACCGGACCCGGATAGAGCTCGCCGAGGTGGGTTCGCATGGCGTCTAGGTCGAGCGACGTGCTTTGGTCCATATGGTTCGCCACAATCACATCAGCGGCTTGAAGTTGTGCGTGGAAGATCTCTCGTCGGAGATGACGGGGGTCACGAAAGTGCTTGGGGTGGACCACACAGAGGGTGGCTCCGGGGTCGAGCACATCGCGCCAATTGGGGCGCCTCATGAGGTCCAGAACGGTGCCGGGTTTGGCGAGTCCCGTGGGTTCAATGAAGATGCGGTGTGGGCGAACCTCACGAATGAGCTGAACGAGGGTGGCTTCTAGCTGTGGGCCGGCAGCGCAACAGATGCAGCCACCGGCAATCTGCTTGGCGGTCACCCCGGCATCCTTCAGTACGACGCCATCAAGACCCATCTCCCCGAACTCATTGACGAGCACGGCCCAGACCTCGTGTTCAGGTCGATGTCGGAGAAGCGATAGAATCACGCTGGTTTTCCCAGTCCCGAGTGCTCCGGTCACGAGTGTCGTGGGAATACTCCGTAGACCCTTCTGCGACATTGGGACTCCTTACGAACCTCGCGGCAACGCTACGCGATGCCTATTCCTCTGCGTCTTCGGGCGTGAATGCGAGGCTCACGCTGTTGACGCAGTATCGCAGTCCACTCGGCCCCGGCCCATCGGGAAAGACATGCCCCAGGTGGCCTCGGCAGTTGGCGCAATGAACTTCGGTCCTTCGCATGAACAGGGACCAGTCTTGTTTTTCGCCAACGGCACCCTGCTGCATGGGCTGGGTGTAGCTGGGCCAGCCAGACCCCGAGTCATACTTGTCTTCGCTGGAGAATAAGGGGTGTCCGCAGCCAGCACATACATAGGTTCCGCGACGCTTCTCATCGTTGTAGGTACCCGTCCACGCCCGCTCCGTGCCATGCTTCCGTAAGACGCGGAACTGCTCGGGTGTCAGAAGGGCCTTCCAGTCAGCCTCGGTCATCTCACGTGGGTCGCGGGACATGCCACCTCCTGTTGGTGCTCAAGGAAGCTGGTCACGTGGTCGGGCGGCGGCAACGACCGCCTAGCGATCTTCGCGGACCAACACAAAGTATTGACCGATGGCGGTCTCCCCCTTGTAGGCCGCACCGATGACGACATGGGAGCTGACGCGACGCAAGAAGTCTCGGGTGCCATCGTAGACAAACATCTGAAGGCCCTTGCTGTTTGGAACCACGCGCGGCCAGTGGGAGGGCACCCCGCCGTTCGGGACGCTGAAGTAGTCAACGACCAATGCACCCCTCGGCATCCATTGTGCGTTGCCCTCAGTTTGACGAAGCACAAAGTACCCGGGTCCAATCCACGGCCTCGTCTTGCCTTCGTTGTAGCCGAACAGCACGTCGTCGCCTTCGCTCGGCCGCGCCATACGTTTCTGAAAGAACTTGAAGGCGGACGGCAGCGGCAGGCTGTTTCGGCCGTGATGGATGACCTCGGTCACATCGGCGACAGAGGGTGGGACCATGTCGTCTAGGGTGAGTGGCGGGGCCCCTGCTGCTTTGTGCCACAACATGCGCTGATGTGCCCTGCTAGAGGTCTTGATGGCGTCCATGCGTCCAGCGTGGTCCATGCCGTCGAACCACGACTCGAGATCTGCAAGGGTGGTGCCGGGTTTCGCAAGACGTGTGCCGAGATCCATAGACGCTCCAGGGGCAGGTGCTGCCGAGTCTACCCGGATTGTCGACCATATGCTGCACGGTGTTGCCGTGCCGTCTCCGGAAGCAGGTGGAGGCTCTCGAGCAGGGCCTCTGGAGACGAGCGCTGAAGGCGCGCCGCATCATGACACCCCTGCGCCACCCCTACCGCAAAGACGTCTGCCGCACGCGCCATGTCGAGGTCGTAGGTCGTGTCGCCTACCATGAGCGCCCGTGATGGTGGGATCCCAAGGGTCGACAATACCGAGAGGAGTAGGTCTGGTGCGGGCTTTCCGGGCACCGGGTCGTCGCCGGCACCCACCGTGGCAAATCGGGCGGAAAGGTCGAGCTGGTCGAGGAGACGTTGGACACTGTAGCGGGCACGAGACGTCGCCACGGCGAGGACAAAGCCATCGTTCGCGAGCTCATCCAAGACCGCGTCTACTTCAGGAAAGGCGCGAATGACGGGCTCGCCATGGGTGGGAAAGGCCTCGCGATAGGCGTGGACAAGTGCGTCCACCGAGGCATCGTAGGTCGGAGGGATAAGGCGCGCGATCAGGGTCGCGAGGGGCAAGCCCATGAGCCCCCAGATGAAGGAGGGGTCGACGCGAGGTAGGCCGGCCTCTCGCAAGACGTGGTTCATGGTTTGCGAGACACCGTTTCGGGTGTCTGCCAATGTGCCATCAAAGTCGAAGACGACTAGGTGCGGGAGCATGGGTCCTCCACGTGCGGTGTTTGCTGTGCGTGATAGCCTGCTCCTCGTTCCCCTATTGGTGTCGGAGTTGAGACATGCGAACCTCTTCCCTCTTCCTGATGCTTAGCAGCCTGATTGTTGCGAGCTGCACCTGCGCTTCTGACAGTGGCCCACCGACGCCCAAGGCGGCGGCTGCAAAGGCACAGTCCAAGGCACGAGGTGACCGCGCGAAGCGTCCCGAGCCGGTGTTGCCCGAGAACCCCATCATCAAGTCGGTTCGCTACGCTTGGGCCATCACGCCCGTGGCAGAGACCGATCTCGCTAGCCTGCAGACCGAGGTTATCGAGGCCCTGACGGCCGCAAAGGGCGAGGCGCCGACGGTGCCAGAAGAGATGCCGAAGAAGTGGAAATGCCGAATCGGAACCTTCTATCCCGTGACGCATGCAGATGGTGCTGACGCCACCGTCCGCACGTACGAGCGGCAGAGCACCATCGACTGTGGCGCTGATGCAGAAGACACCGAAAAGTGGGAGTTTACGCTTCGGTTCAACGAGGTTGAGCGCTCCAACAGCCGCGACGCGCCTGGCACCGCGCCCTTCCACATGCTGTCCCGCTCCGAGGTGACCACATCGGCGGGGGCGGCATCGAGTTTCCATCGCAGCTTCAAGGTGGACACCCGCGGCGGAAAGGCCAAGAGCGGTCCGTTCCCGCATGATGCAGCATGGATTGCAGAGCAGGTCGGCGATGACTTCACCTTCGCCGAAGATACCCATCAGGTCCGCTCGGACCGGTGGGCAATCGCACAAGCGCAGCTCGATGGCGAGCGTATTGTCGTCGAGTATGAACAGTGGTCATGCATGAGCGGCGGTGCCCCCATCGGGGCCGAGCTTGTGGTGCGGACCATTCGCAAGGCCGCAGACCACACCCCGCAGAACCAGCTCGATGTCGAGGTCGGAGAGGGCACGGCGAAGCTCCCCGAGGGCATGGCGGAGGCGGTGGGCTCACGGCTCAGCGAGACCCGGCTGAACGCTGCGCTGGCGGCGACATGCGGCGGGTAGTGCTTCTGCTCACTGGCCTATGGGCAGGGGCGTGCACCCAGGCGCCTCCAACGGCTGCGACCGAGTTTCCATGGTTGGTGGGCAACTGGATGAGCCTGAAAGAGGGCTTTGCCGTGACCGAGAGCTGGCAGGCCCGCCAAGACGGTGGTCTGCTCGGCGTGGGCCATACACGGAGAGAACGTCAGACCGTGTTTGTCGAGAGCCTCTCGCTCGACTGGACAGACGGAAGGTTCGTCCTGACGACCTACCCCGAGGGGCAGGCGCCGGTGGGCTTCGCGCTGGTTCGCCAGGAGCGAGGTCAAACGGGTTCAAGTGCCACCTTTGCCAACGCGGAACATGACTTTCCGAAGGAACTGACCTATTCCCGCCTCGGTGCGGATACCCTTGAAGTGGTGGCGACTGGCGAAAATGGCAGGGAGGAGCGCTTCTCTCTGTCGAAGGCGATCAAATAGTCAGAACTCCGCTCCAGTTCTCCCTTCAGATTCCGATGGAGGGTGGCCAGGAGGGGCGGAGCACATGAGCTGGAAATCCATGATGATGGCGACTGCGGTGGCGTATGCCGACCCGTCGCTCGACCCGTCACAGTCTGACCAGCTGGAGGTCACGCCGTTTGACGCCTCCGCGATTCAGAACCTCATTCAGGCGCAGATTTCTGCGTTTAAGCGTGATGATGCGGTGTCGGCGTATGCGTTGACCTCCCCATCGATTCGCGAGACCTTCCGGACGCCGAAGGACTTCTTGTCGATGGTTCGACGGAGCTATCCGTCCATCTATCGACCCAAAGCCTACGAGCTGGGCTCGTATATGGTGACCCCAAGTGGGCTCGGTCAGCTCATCGATGTGTTGGGTCCGGAAGAGGAACTCGTGACCGCGCTCTACCTGTTGGAGAAGCAGCGGGATGGCACATGGCGCTCCCACGGGTGCGTGATTCTAGAGGTCACGACGCTCGCCGACGTGATGTGAGCGCAGGGGCAGCAAGAGCAAGAGCAGCCACAGCGGGCTTTCGGCCCGACCGTCTGCGCATCCTAGTGCCGTGGCATCGGGAACGGGCAAGACGACGCGACCCGCGCCAAGGTCTGGGCTGTACCCATCGGGCGAGGAGGCATTGCCCCACGCAGAGGCCTTGAGGCGGTCGGCCGCCTCGCCGGCAGTCAACCCCGGCTCGCTGGACATCAACACAGCGATCGCACCGGCGACAGCTGGGGTTGCCGCGGATGTGCCGAAGAAGCCGCCCGGCCCAAAGGAGAGGGTGTCGAGCCCATCAGGCCCGGCGACGTCTGGCTTTAGCGCGCCTGATCGCGAGGGTCCCCTGCTCGAGAAGGGCTCTGCCGGATTGGTCAGGTAGCCATCGACGTCGACAGCGCCGACCACAAAGGCCATGGGGTGGGAGGCCGGATCGGTCAACGACATCTGGGATGTACCGTTGATGATGGCGCCGCTGGTGGTGAAGACATCGAGGTCGACCCCACTCCCTGCCACCCGATTGGCCTCGATTGAGAGCCGGTAGGTGCCCGAATACGCAGCTTGAATTTGCACGCGCTCCGTGGGGGCGCAGTTGTCCGCGCCGACGCGCTGTCGGTCATCGGAGACCCCCACGATGTGGCCATCTCTGTCTCTGACGACGACAGAGAGATCGCTGGTGCCGCAGACTCTGAACTCGCTCCACTGGACGTAGACCGTGCGGGTTCCACGGTTAAGGTCGAGCAGGAGTTCATCGTTGCCGTTGAGATCGGCCCGCTGGTCGAAGTCGGTGTCGCGCCATGGGCCATGCCAGTGCTGCGTGGCGTAGTTGCCGGCGCTGGTGACCAACAAGATGTCGTGCGCGGCGAGCCGTTCGATCAAGGGACCAAAGGGGCCGCGTCCATCATAGAAACTCGTGTTGAAGAACGACATGGACATGGAGAGGATGTCGATGTCGTGGCGGATGGCCCACTCCACCGCGTTCTCAAACGTGGTGAGGCCGTTGACCCGCACCGCATAGACCTCGGCCTCGGGTGCGATGTCAGCGACGATCTCGGCGCAGGCGAGGCCGTGAACACCTTGCTCAAACCCGAACCGCGGCCGCCAGATATCGATGGGCGCTTCGCAGCTCTGGTGGGTCCAGCAGTCCGCCGAGTCGGGGGCATAGCCAAGGGCTGCTTCGAGGGAATCACCAAACCACGCAAGGTCGACCACGCCGACCTTGACGCCCGCGCCGCGATGGCCGGACGCATGAAACCACTCGGCGGCGAGTGCGTCTCTTGTTGCGCCCTCCGTCCACACATCGAGGGTGGGCAGCGGCTCGAGCATCCATGGTGTGCCCTCTGGCGGACGCGTGGTCACCACGGATGCGGCGGCAGAGCGTGCCTCTGCCTCGGCCAGCTCGGGATTCAGGACCCGATAGAGCACGGGGTCGGGCGGCGCCGCGAGGGCGCTGAATCCACAGAGCACCCACCACATCATGCGCGCGTCTCCGGGAGATCCCAGTCGCGGTTGAAGCGTGTGTGTGCATCGAGAAGGGGCGCAAACGGCATGTCGTCAAGGTCCTCTAGGGTGTAGGACTCGGACGCAGTGTAGCGGCGTCCTCGGCTCTCGGCCGTCACAGTGACACACAGTGTGCCACGTGCGGGCGCGGCGATGATGTAGGTCCAGGGCCCGAGCAGCACGGGTGGACCCGGGCGGATGATCGCGACCGGGTGCCCATTGACGGTCGCCTCTGCAGTGATCGTACGTGCCGGACGACCCCGCCCGAGTCGCGCTCGAATGCGTACGCCATCCGCACGGCGGGTGGCATAGGACGACAGCGCGAGGGGCAGGCGTTGCACCATCTGGTGCCGAACGATGCCCATCAGGATCGCCAACATGAGAAGTGCACCGCCCAAGACTGCAGGGTTCGCCCACGATACGGACGAGCCGACCATGGCGGCTGGCGCGAGAAGCGGGATGGCCAACGGGTGTGCACTCATCGTCTGCCTGCGGGAGGATGTGGGGCGCGCATAGGGAAGATGAAAGAATTATGGTATGCGAGCGTAGCGTGCACTCGTGAACATAGCGACAGCGCTTGGGAGGAGACATGGGGTTCTGGGACAAGGTGATGGGTCAGGCGGGAGCCCAGTTTCTCGATGTGATCGCTTGGACAGACGACAGCCGAGACACCGTGGTCTACCGGTTTCCTACCTACGACAAGGCCATCACCAGCGGATCGAAGCTTGTGGTTCGCGAGAGCCAAGCGGCCATCTTTGTGGCGGAAGGCATCATCTCTGATGTGTTCGGCCCAGGCACCTACACGCTCGACACACGCAATCCCATGATCGCGACCTTCTTCCAGTCCATCGCCTACGGCATGGACACGCCCTACAAGGGCGAGATCTACTTCTTCAACACGCGAAACTTCGCGGGCAATGGCTGGGGTACCCAGCAGCCAATGAAGCTGCGGGACGCACGCTACGGGCTGCTTGAGATTCGATTGAGCGGTGAGTTCTCATTCCGAATTTCCGATCCGGCGGACTTCTACAAGAAGACCACGGGCACCGATGGCCATGTGACGCTCGATGAGTTCGTGGGCTCGATGCGCACGCGTGTGGTCGCGGCGACCAAGAAGGCACTGCGCAGCTTGAACCTATCCTACGACGACCTCGATGATTCAGATGGGGTGGTTGGACCCCGTGTGACGGGTGTGGTCGCGCCCATGATGGCTGAGCTGTTTGGCGTGGAGCTGTTTGAGGTCAATATCGCCAACATCTCGCTGACGCCCGAGAGCCGGGAGAAGTACGAGAAGTTTGATGAGCTACGGGCCGCGCACACGAACAGTGATGCGCTGGGCGCCGGGGCACAGATGGCTGCCATTGAGTCCATGAAGATGGCTGCGGCCAACCCTGGGGCCGGCAACGCGGCCAATATGGGCGTGGGCATGGGCATGGGTGTGGGCATGGGCAACATGATGGCTGCTCAGTTCGGCAGCATGATGGGGGGCGCAGCAGCGCCACCCCCACCCGCAGCGGCCACGCTTCACTACAACGGTCCATCCGGTCAGGCCCAGCTGTCTGCCCAGCAGATTGCTGAGCGCGTGGCGGCGGACCGCGCGGGGGCGCATCAGGTCTGGCGCAACGGCTGGCCTGCGTGGAAGGCGTGGAGTGAGGTGCCCGAGGTGGCCAACCTTGTCCCTCCAGCGGCAGCGCCCCCTCCTCCCCCGGCAGCGGCAGCGGCAGCGGCTCCCCCACCTCCGCCGGCGCCTGCGGCTGTGACCTTCCACTACAACGGTCCGGACGGGCAGTCCGAGAAGACCCTCGATGCCGTCGTCAAGGCCGTGATGTCGGCTCCGGATGCCGAGCATCACGTGTGGCAGACCGGTTGGGACGGCTGGAAGCCGGCAGAGGAGGTCTCGGAGATCGTCTTGGCGGTCAAGGCAGCCATGGGGCACGAGTGACGCTTCGACGCTGCGTGTCGCCGGTTTCGGTGGTCATGCACCGCCGTGGCCGAGGTCCGTCACGTGGGGAGGGTATGTGAGCCCGGAGCGATGGAACGCGAAGGTGCTTGCAGCGCTCGGGCTTGCCGCGGCCGCGTGTACAACAGGCGAGGTGTTGCAGCCCTGTCTCTCCGTGGTGGAAGAGGATGCTGAACTGGACGGTGCTCCTCCTAGCAAGGATGAAGCGGGCGATGAGCCGGTGATGACGCCCTGTCTCGAAGCCATGCCAGCAGACCCCTGTCTCACGACTTTGCCCGTGGCAGACCCTGGGGAGAAGGACGACGAGGTGCGCTTGCATCCGTGCTTGCGGGTGGCATCATGTGAAGGCCGGGTAGAGCGCTATATCGATGAGCTTGCCGAGCCCCGGGTGACCCCGCGCATGCTTCTGACCCGAGAGCACCTTCGGAAGAACCTGCCACCCATGGTGCTGGAGTGCCTCGAGAAGGAAGCCGCCGCAATGAAGACGCGCACGGATGGGTCCTCCGATGGTAAACATGAAGGCGACGGATCGGGAGCGCCTCATGACCCCACCCAAGAGACACCTTAGCGCCGCAGTGCTCGCGGCTCTCGGGCTCACCACGATCGAAGGATGCGTGGGGCCTTGCCTCGATGTGCCGGTCGATACCGACAAGGATGACACCGACTCCGAGACGGACAGTGAGACCGATGTGGGACCCTGCTTAGACCTCCCCGTCGAGACGGATGTGGGGCCTTGCTTGAGTCCTGAGCCGCCGGACACAGCCGCGGGTGACACGGGACCTGATACCGACATTGGTCCCTGTCTCGACTTTCCGGTCGATAGTGACACGGCACCGGTGGACACGGCACCCACCGACACGTCGGGTTCGGATACTGATGTGGGTCCTTGTCTCGATGTTCCCGTGGACTCTGACACGGATGATGCGCCCGATACGGGACTGAGTCCCTGCCTGTTCGCGCCATGCCTCAGCCTTCCTCCCTCTTGGGGGCCTGACACGGGAGATACAGGGTCGGCATCTGCCACGCCCACGTCCGGGCCACATCCGGCCGATGCGCTGCCGCCAGATCTCCGTGCCCTACTCCGTCAAACCCGCACGGATGACAAGGCCTGATGGGCATTATTGAAGTTGGCGCCATTCAGGCCACCACCATGAAGATCCCGCGGCTCGACTTTGAGCTGTCTGCGGGCTGCGATCACCGCTGTGCCCACTGTTACAACGTCTGGAATGCCGAAGATGGCGACCCCCAAGCGGGCTATTCGCCGGGCCGTCCGCTCTCGACCGATGCGCTCCTCGTGCTGATGACCAAGGCCGTGAAGCAGTCTGGGTGCACACACCTGACCCTGACAGGTGGGGAGCCGCTGCTGCATCGCGATGCCATGGCGGTCATCGAACACGCGACCCAGCTGGTGCCCTCGGTCAACCTCATCACCAACGGCAGCCATGTGGATGCGGAACGCGCAGAAGCCCTCGCGCGCTTTGGCCTCAAGAGTGCCCAGCTGACCCTGCTGAGTCCTGAACGCGAGCAGCACGATGAGCTCAAGGGTGCGGTGTGTTTCGATGACACCGTTCGTGCGGCCTTTCATCTTCAGCGCGCGGGCGTGGCGGTGCAGATCTGCTTTGTGGCCATGGCAGCCAACGCCGATCGCTTTCAAGAGGTGCTTGAGCTCTGCGCCGTGCTTGGCCTGAAGAATGTCAGCTACAACCGGATGTCCCCCACGGGTGGCGCGGTGCATCATATCGAACGGCTCATGCCCACGATCGAGCAGGTCGAGGCGAACCTGCGCGTGGCTAATGACCTGGCACCCCAGCTGGGGATCTCGGTGGGTACGGCCATGCCCATACCGCCCTGTCTCGTTCGGATGGAAGACTACCCGAACGTGCGGTTCGGGTTCTGCTCCACGGGCACCCAAGCGCCGAACATTGTCGTCGATCCCGTGGGCAACGTGCGCAGCTGCAACCTCGCCAGTGGTCTGCTGGGGAACCTCGTCGAGCAGGACTGGGCAGACATCATGGCCAACCCCTACCCGCGTGACTTCCGAAAGCAGGTCCCAGAGATGTGTCGCGGCTGCGCCTATGAGCGGTCGTGCAATGGGGGGTGCAAGGAGTCGAGCTTCGCCACCTTTGGTGACCATACGCATCCGGATCCTTTTGTCTGGCTCGCGCTGGACCCCGCGGCGCGTGGGCAGCTCCCCCGCACCCAGGAAGCCTAATGAACGCCCCTCGGGCAACGTCACCTGCGGTGCTCCTGATCAGTCCGGGCATCGTGCGATGGACGGACTTGGATTTCGGGCTTCCCCATCTGGTGGCGCTCGGCGGGTATCTTCGCCATCACACGGGCGTCCGAGTCGAAATTCTCGATCTCAACCTCGAGGGGGGCGACCCTCGGAGCCTCGCGCGGCGCATTCAAGACCTCGGGCCTTTGCTTCTTGTGGGTATTGCCGCCTACACCAGCTTCGATGTGTTGCGGGTGCGCGCGCTGGCGCGGTTCGTGGCAGAGGTGGTGCCGGGCGTGCCGCTGGTCGCAGGCGGCTACCATGCGAGCGCGCTTCCCGAAGATCTCGTGGGACCTGGTCGGCCGTTTGATGCCGTGGTGCGGGGTGAAGGCGAACGCCCCATGCGTGCGCTGGTGGAACGCCTACTCGGTGGTGGTGAGCTGGGTGATCCGGTGCTTCCAAGAGACGTGGTCCCGACCATGGATGAGCTGCCGCCCTACGCGTGGGACCTGCTCGACCACTACTGGCCGCGTGCGCGCGAGGTGGGACGGAAGCTACAGATCTACCTCTCCCGTGGCTGCACCTACCACTGCACCTTCTGTATGGAGCGGGCGAAGTCTGGCTACACGTGGCGCGCTTTCTCTCCTGAGCGGGCACTCGATGAGCTTGAACGCCTCGGACGCAAGACAGACCTGTCCCACTGGGTGGTGAACCTTGCGGACCCGCTGTTCGGCTTTCAGCGCAGGTGGAGAAAGACGGTCCTTCGCGGCATTCTCGATCGTGGCATCGCGCCCCGCCAGTTCTGGACGCTCACCCGCAGCGACGACCTCGACGAAGAAGATGTGGAGCTTCTGGCGCGGGCACGGTTCTCCATCGGCATTGGCATGGAGTCGGGCAGTCCACGCATGCTCAAGATCATGCAGAAAGGCAACCACCCGGAACGCTACCTGAACGCGCTGCGGCGGCTTGCGCGCCTGTCACGGGAGCACGGCCTGAACTGGGCGGCGAACGTCATCGTCGGCCATCCTGGAGAGACACTCCAATCGATGCAGGAGACCCATGCCTTTGTCGAGGAGCTGTTTGCGACCGCGAGCGACACCTGCGGCTGGGTGTCGATCGACCCGTTTCGGCTCTACCCGGGCAGTGCCGTGCATGAGCAGCTCGAGCAGTGGGAGGCGGCGCATGGGGCGCGGTTCTTCCACCCTCGGTGGTGGGAGAGCTGGTATGACGGCCCCTTTCGCGCCCAGCATCTCGACCCGAGCAGCGAGCTATCGTTCGAGCAACGGGTAGCGTTTATGTACTCGGCCTATCCGTCTCTGATCGAGCGGGTGCAGGCGAACTTCCGGGGTCAAGGGCGGAGTGTGGACCGTGTGTTCGAGCGGAGCTTGGCCGAGCAACGGAGCATGCTGTCGCCAGCGCGCAGGGATCAGCTCTTGGCGCTTGCGCAACGGGCGCATCAGGCGAAACGACGTACGACTGGGCCGACAGAGTTGTCCGTGCCCCTTGGACTGCAGATGAAAAACCCATGGCTTCGAAAGCGGGAACAGGCGGTGCGGCGGCTGCTAGACCAAGGTGTGCTGGTCACGACAGACTTGGTGGAGGCCTTGCTCGCCCATGGGCCCGAAGCCTACATGCCGTCGGACGCCGCCGATCAGGTGCTGGCAGGTCGAACGCCGTCGTCTCCAGCAGAGGGATGGCCGGCGCCCGCCTTGAGCATCGACCTCCTGGCCGCGGGCCTAGAGGCGCTTGCGCCCGGTGTGGGCGACACCTTGGTCGACATGACGGGTGCTTCGGGCTGGGTGGGGGCCATCATGGCACACCTTGTCGGACCCGAGGGGCAGGTGCTCGTGCGCACGGAAGAGGCGCAGCTGGCTCTCCCCGAAGGGCCAGCCAAGCCTTGGGTGGGGAGCCTGAACCGGTGGCCGGAACTCGGGCCTCTCGAAGGCCAGGTCGACGGCGTGTGGTGGGGGGCAGCGGTGCCTCGCGTGCCGGCTTGGTTGCAGCGCCTGTTGCGGCCCGAAGGGCGGCTCATTGCGGTGGTGGGGCCACGGTTCCGCCCACAGATGCTCACCTTCTTTGGGCGGAGAGAGGGCGCATGGCATGCCACGCCGTTGCGCCGTGTCTCGGTTCCCATCATGGCGGGGGCCGGCGGGTGGCTGCGTGAACGTCCGCGCGCGGTGAAGCCCATTACGGTGCATGTTGACGCAGCAGCAGCCAGAGGGTTTGAGGTCTTCGCCCGTGCAGACCTTGGGCCAGATGTCGCAGGGCTCTTCGATGCCGCACGAGGGCCGGGCGCATGGTCCGAGGCCTTCTCCGAGGCGTGGCATGCCACACCGCAGCGGGTGATGCTGCAGGGTGAGCTTCTGCTGCACGACACGGCTGATGCCCTTCTTCAGGTGTTGCGGGCCCCGAGAGGCCGGCTGGACACGACAGAAGGGCGCGCGCTCTGTGACGCCTTCTTGCAGGCCTGGGAACAGGTCGAGGCGCCAGAACCCCCTGCATCACGGGTCGATGATGCATGGCCGGAGCTGCAGGCGCTCCGAGAGCTGCTCTATGCCGCGCAGGGTGCCCCTCCACCGTTGAAGCTGCTGCACGTGCCCGCCCTCGGGGGGCGTGCGCGGGCGACCCAACGGGCGTGTGGGACCCGTGTGGTCGCGACAGATCTGGCCCAGCCACGCGCGCATGTCGTGCTGCAGGTGCTCCATGAGGAGGTTCATCCCATCACGGACCCCATCGTCATGGAGGAATGGGATGACGCCGTGAGCCGAGACACCCGCCCGGGAACACGCGGGTATGCCCTTCATCAGGCCTTGGAGTCGACCGCTGTAGCAGCGACAGAAGCCCTCCTTCAGCAGCGCGCACCAGACTGGATGCCCGCATTTTCTGCGTGGAAGACGCGCGTGGGCGCCTAGCGTCGCCCGCGAAGGGCGAGGGGCGGGCCGAGGAGCTCCCGCAGGACCAGCGCTTCTTTGACGGCTTGCCGGGCCGAGCTGTGTACGGGCAGCGTCGTTCGTCGGCGTGGACCCCCGATGCTGTCGTAGTGGACGTCGGCCACATGGAGGTCGTGCGCCTTGTCTCCGAGGATGCTCTTGCGCATCGCGAAGCTGATGGCTGACGCATCGCTGGGATGAAGGTGGCGTGCGAGAATGCCCGCGGCGAGGACCAGTCGTGGCTTCGCGCGCATCGGGACGCCCTTTCGCAGGCTCTCGGCCAGCGCCTCGGCGTGCGCCCAGTTGCCAGGAGACATCTCGAAGCCGGGGATGGACTGTAGCTGCATGCCGCCGAGGGCGTCGTACTGGGTGATGTAGATCTGGTCCATCATCTGTTGGACCATCGGGAGGATCATGTTCATGGGGATGCGAAGCCAGCTGCGCACACCCTCGATCAGAAGATGCTCCGGCTCACCATGCGCGTCTCGCCATGCCTGTCCGATGGTCTTCGCTTCGACCTGAAAGCCCATGCGCTCTAGAAGGTAGAGTGCAGCCTCCATACGGAGATGGGAGGGGGCGGTGTCGCCATAGACGGCGCCTTCGGCTGGACCCCGCAGAATGCTCTCGACATCGTCGGGCCGCTCAAACACATGGGCGAAGGCCAGCAGCCCCGCAGGTCCGAGCTGAAGCACGGTGAAGGCATCGGCGAGGAACTCGTCCATCCAGGCGGCAAGTGGCTGAGCGAGCGAGCCGACGAGTCGGCCGTCGTCGACATCGAGGAGGGTGGTTCGTACGCCCCGAACGCCAGCGACCGTCTCGAGCTCGGCCTCCAGCCCATCGAGGTGGTCGAGCAACAGATGACCCATCTCATGCGGAAGCCCTGCATACCGAAAGAGCTCATCACCAAAGTTGTGGGGCACGAAGACCAGTGGTCTGTCGTTGAGGTCGGAGTAGTGCCAGAGGTCGGCGCCCTTGATGTTGTCCGTGAAGGCCGCAATGGGATCGCGCACGGGAAAGGCGAGTCCGTGGCTGACAAAGTGGTCGCGTAGGGGCACGAGCAGTGACGCGGAGATGAGGTCGGCATCGGCCAAGACGTCGTCGGCGCGCTCGGGAACACGTTGGTCAATTAGGCGGCCGAGTAGGCGCTGCGACCGCGACAGCCGGTCCACGGCATCGACAGCTGGCTTGAGGAGCCGCGCATCGCCGCGGGACGCTCGCGCGGCTTCGGACAGCTGACGGGAGAGCGTTCGGGCGGTGTTCTCGAGCGCGGAGGCGGTGTGTTGCAGCACCATGGAATGTTCGACATTTTCTCTGGCGCGGCGGGTCAGCTCGCGGAAGGATGTGGCAAAGCCCTCGATGCTGCCGAGGTATCCGGAGAGTTCCTTGTCGACGCGCGCACCGAGGGAGGGCATGCGCATCGGCGCTGGGGGTGTTGGTGTAGTCGGCGTCCGTGCGGGTGTGGTCGGCGTCGCGACAGGTGTCTTGGTGGGGGCTTCTGGGTCTTCGTACTTACCTGTCCCCATGAGGTTGAGGATGCGACGAAAGAGACCCGGCGCCACGAACGCCAACACAATGAGCAGCTGAAACAGCCCTTGAATCAGACTCCCGAGAATGTCGAACAGATCATCCACGAGGCGTCTCTTTGGACGTGTCCGGCCGTGACGGCACCACATGTCGCGGAGGTGTGGCCCGTCGCGGAGGACCGAGGATCTCGGCCAAGACCACACGCTGACGCATCTGGTCCTTGGGTAGACGTTTGAGGAGCTGCAGCAACGTCATCGTACGACTCGATCAGGAGTTGTTGTCGGTGTCAGTGCTGCCGAGCTGACGACGCATCTCGGTGTCTGCGACCACATTCTTGAGGTTGTAGTAGTCCATGACGCCCAGGTTGCCGGCACGAAGCGCTTCGGCCATGGCGAGCGGGACCTGGGCCTCGGCCTCTTGCACCTTCGCGAGGGCTTCTTGGTACCGCGCACGGTTTTCTTGTTCGAGGGCGACAGCCATCGCGCGTCGTGACTCGGCCTGCGCCTGTGCGATGGACTTGTCTGCCTCAGCTTGGTCGATCTGGAGCTTCGCGCCGATGTTGGCGCCGACATCCACATCGGCGATGTCGATCGAGAGGATCTCGAAGGCGGTGCCGGCATCTAGGCCCTTGGTCATCACCATCTGTGAGATGCGGTCGGGGTTTTCGAGCACTTGCTTGTGCGTCTGGGCGGAGCCAATGGTGGTGACGATGCCCTCACCGACACGCGCAAGGATGGTGTCCTCGCCGGCACCACCGACCAGGCGCTCAATGTTGGCGCGCAGCGTGATGCGGCTCACGGCCACCAACTGAATGCCATCTGCGGCCATGGCAGCGACCTTTGGGGTCTGAATGACGCGTGGGTTGACGCTCATGCGGACCGCATCGAGCACGTCACGACCTGCAAGGTCGATGGCTGCGGCGCGTGGGAACTTGAGGTTGATGCCGGCCTTATCCGCGCTGATGAGCGCGGAGACGACCTTGTCGACATTACCACCCGCCAAGAAGTGGGCCTCGAGGTCATCGACCGAGACGTCCACACCGGCCTTCACGGCGCTGATACGGCTGTTGACGATGACGGCAGGGGGTACGCGGCGAAGGCGCATAAAGACGAGCTGAAACAGACCGACGCCCGCGCCCGACGCCACGGCAGAGACCCAGAGCCCGAGGGGAACGAAGTAGAGAAAGACGCCGGAGAACGCCATGAAGAGGATTGCAGCAAACAAGAGAAATTCCATGAGTAGCCTCGAGGGGGCGGGGGGAAATCAGGTGGTTTCTGTGACGACGATCTTGACACCGTCGACAGTTTCGACGCGGATAGCTTGGTTGGCGGCGATCGGGCCGAGCTCTGTCACCACATCGACCAGCTCGCCGTCGATGCGGGCCTTTCCAGAGGGACGGAGTGGGGTGAGGGTTGACCCCGTCTTGCCGACGAGGTGCCGGTAGTCGGGTGTGGAAGCTCCGGAGAGTCCTTGCTCATCGCCTTGTGCGCCACCCAAGCTGGTGTCGAGGATCAGGCCTCGGGGGAGCGCACGTCTCGGAAAGAACCGTAGGGCGACGATGAGGCCAATCAGGGTGCCGACAAGAATCACGATGGTTCGTGAGATGGCTGCACCAAGGAGGCCAACGTCCCATGCGATGTTGAGCGGTAGGCCGATCGTTGCAAGGACCATGGCCGTAAAGACACACGCAATGCCTATGGCGCCCGCCAGCCCAAATCCTGGCAAGACAAAGAGCTCTATGCCGAGCGCGGTGAGGCCTGCCAGCAGCAGAATCGCCTCTTCAAAGCCGGCGAGCTCCGCGATCATATGTCCGCCGAACACGAGGCTTAACGACGTGATCCCGATGAGCCCGAGGAATCCGAAGCCGGGCGAATAGAGCTCGAGCATGACCGCGAGCAAGCCTAGCGACATCAGCATGCCAGCGAGCGTGGGCTCTGTCACGATGCGGGTCACAGTCTCTGCCCAGTTCTCTCGTTCGGTGTAGAGGCGGGCGTCAGCGAGGTTGAGCTTGCGGAGGAGGGCGTTGAGTGATGCCGCGCTGCCATCGGCGAGCTCGAGCTCGAGCGCCTCTTCTGTGCTCACCGTGAGCAACGTCCCATCGCCCACGACACCGTCGACCGTGACCTTTGCGTCGACCATGGCCTCTGCGAGCTCGGGGCTTCTGCCCGTGGCTTCGGCCGTCGCACGCATCTCGGCCCGAAAGTAGCTCGTCATCTTCTCATCGACGGGGGTGGCCGCTCCCCCTTGCACCTGGACCGGGGTGGCCGCGCCCATGGTCGAACCTGGGGCGAAGACGAGCTGGTCTGCGGCGAGGGAGATGAGGGCACCCGCGCTGATGGCGCGACGGTTGACATAGGCCACCACGGGGGCGCCATGCCCGAGCACCGCGTCACGGATCTGGACAGCAGAGTCGACGCGTCCACCGAAGGTGTCGACATCGAGAATGATGGTGGTGGCATTCCGGTGGTCGGCGAGTGCGCGCTTCACGAAGGCTGCGACGCCAGGCTCGATCGTTCCCTGAATGGGGATGACCACCGCACTGTCTTGCATGGTGCCAGCGCCCACCGGTGTAATGTCTGCGAACGCATGGGGTGCCCAGACCGTCACGAGGGTCGTGAGGCAGAAGGCGAGTAGGGTGCGCCCGAGCGCGGTGAGGGATCGAATCATGGAATGGACCTACTTGGGACATGCGAGTTGGCGGCTGCGTACGGCGCAGCTCGGAGTTTTGTTCGACCCGCTGCTCAATTTGTCGTACCACGCGGGCACGTTTGAAGTCACCCCCCGGCGTGATTTCACGTTGAAGGCCTTACATGACGATGTGGTGGTCGTGACGCACCGACATCCAGATCACTTCGACGTGCCTTCGCTCTACCGACTCGCGTCGTCGAACCCCGACCGTCTGCTTTTGACGGCGGATGCACTTGTGGCCGAGACCGCACGATCGCTCGGGTTTCGATGGGTGCGTCAGCTGCCGGACCTGCATGTGCTGGAGCTTTCTGACGTTCAGATGCTCACCACGCCCTCTCTCGTGGATGTGGTGGAGTGGGGCATGATGGTGGCGCATGCCGAGGGCACCGTGTTCCTGCAGGTCGACACCGAGCTTGGGCCTGTCGAACGGGTGAGCGAGCGTCTGGGCGCGTGGTGCTCACGGCTTGGAGCGACTGGTGTGGACGTTCATCTCGCGCGGTTCAACCCCTTGCTTCAGGCAAAGGTGGCTACGGGCGGGGCCTTGGGCTTTCCGCGGCGGGCCTACGCGAAAGAGCTCGGTACGGCCATCGCCGTGGGCGCGCCCTTGGTGGTGCCCTCAGCGTGCGGAAGTCAACATCGCGGTGCGAATGCGTGGCTCAATCACCGAGACTATCCCGTCTCGGCACAGCGGTTCTTGCGAGACCTGTCCCATCTCTCGCCCGAGCAGCAGGGGTGGATTCCGCGTGTGGGTGAAACGTGGCGGCTCGAGGGCCACACACGCCACGAGGTCGGGGCGGCAGACTGGGTCACCATCAGCGATGCGTCGGACGAACGGTCCTTTGAGCATCTTGAGGTGCCTCGGATGGTCGACCCAAGCCCGACGGTGACGGCGGCCCAGCTTCGAATGCCCATCAAGCGATGGGTCGAGCAGGTCCTTCAACCCGCGTTGCCGAGGGACGGGCTCCGGCGTGAGCTCGAGGTGGTGCTGCCGGGCGGTGACCGCTGGTTCTGGTGCCTTGAGCAGAGCGGGGTGTCCGAGCATCGTTGTCCCGACGCAGAGCTGCGGGTGCAAGTGGCAGGCTCCGTGCTGGTCGATGTGATCGAGCGTCGGGCGCCATGGGGCCGTGCGCTGTTGGGCGGCTGGCTTCGCGGATTGGATGCTCGGTTGCCGGGCGCGCCCGCATGTGCCCCGCTGTTTGTGTACGAGGCGCTGTCGTACGCCAAGAGTCATGAACAGTGGGTTCAGTGGCAGGTTGAGACCTGCAAGGCGGAGGGGGCGGGTTAGGAGGCCCGCCCAGTCTGGAGCGTACGATGGCCGTTCACCTCGCCAAGGGTGCCCGCGACTTTCTCCCCGATCAGATGCGAAACCGGCTCGCGGTCATGGCGATCTTGCGAGATGTCTTTGAGCGGTTTGGGTTTGAGCCGCTCGACACGCCAGCCTTCGAGCGCATCGAGACGCTCACCGGAAAGTATGGGGATGAGGGCGAGAAGCTCATGTTCCGCATCCTCAAGCGCGGCGAGGGGGGCAAGAAGGGCGAGGTCGACATGGCCTTGCGCTACGACCTGACCGTTCCCTTGGCCCGTGTTGTGGCGATGAATCCGTCGCTTCGCATGCCCTTTAAGCGCTACCAGATGGCGCCGGTCTGGCGTGCGGACCGCCCCCAGCGTGGCCGATTTCGAGAGTTCTACCAGTGTGATGTCGACATTGTGGGAACGACCTCGACCCTCGCGGATGCGGAGTGCATCGCCGTGGTGGCAGCGAGTCTTGATGCGCTCGGCTTCGACAACTACGTGGTCAGGCTCAACGACCGGCGGATCTTGCGCGCGATGGCGCGCGCTGTCGGGGCCATTGACCAGGAGACGGCGTTGCTTGTCGCCGTGGATAAGCTCGACAAGGTGGGGCGTGACGGTGTGAGCCGTGAGCTGGAAGGCGCTGGATTTGGTCCTGCACAGCTCGAGACGCTGTGGAGCATCCTCGACGTCCCACGCGGACACGGAGCCACCCTCGACGCCTTGGCGGCCAAGCTCGATAACGAAGGGTGCGAAGGCGTCGAGGTGCTTCGAGAAGTCCTTCAGCTGGCGCTGGACATGGGCGTGTCTCCCGACCGGGTGGTGGTCGATCCCACATTGGCGCGTGGCCTCGACTACTACACGGGACCGGTCTACGAGACAGAGGTGCTTGAGCCCAAGATCGGCTCCATTAGCGGTGGTGGCCGGTATGACGGCCTGGTCGGTATCTTCGGCAAGCGTGACGTTCCTGCGGTGGGCGTGAGCCTCGGACTCGAGCGCTTGATCACCGTCATGGAAGAGCTCGGACGTCTACCCACCGGGGGCGCGACAGCGCAGGTTCTCGTCACGGTCTTTTCGCGTGAGCAGGCTCCAGCATCGCTCGCGTTGGCCCACGCGCTTCGGTCAGCGGGTGTCCGGGTCGAGCTGTTCACGGACGACAAGAAGATGAAGGCGCAATTCAAGTACGCGAACGCCAGAGGCTTCGAATGGCTGGCCATCTGCGGTCCAGATGAAGTCGAAGCGGGCGTGGTCGTGATGAAGCATCTGGCATCGGGAGAGCAGCACCGGGTGCCCGTGGGTGATGCGGCATCCTTGGTTTTGCGGTAATCGGCCCATGAGAACACTTGGAGTTGCTCGTGGCCCGCTCTCTGACCGTCAAGCCCGAAGATTCACCTTCCACAAGCCCGCTGCTGACGGGTTTCTTGGTGGTGGCCGCGCTCGTTCTGTTGGCGACAGCCTTGGGACCGGGTGGGTATACCGCCGAGGCACCGCCTGCTGCTCCGGTGGAGGCGACGCCCTGACCCTTGTGGGGGGGCGCCGTGGGTGATTACTACAGCTACAAGCCGCTTGTGACGCTCCCTCGGCCTCTTGTCATCGTCGGCGGGCCTGGCGCGCGCGTCGGAAAGACGTGTCGGGCCATGAACCTGCTCACCGCCATGCCCTTCGCGTGGGTGGAGCGGAGGATGGCCCACGCACTTGGTGGTGATGCACAAGGTCTTGAGCTTCAGGAGGGGCCGGCAGCGTTTGCGGCAGCGGCCCGCGAAGTGATGCGCGAGGTGTTTGGACGTTCTTCTTCACACTTGGTCGCTGCGCCCCACCATGCCGTGGTGGATTCTGAGCTGTTTCAGTGGGTTCGCGAACGCGCCGATGTGGTGGTCTTGAGGATCGATCCGCAGGCAGCCCTCGGTCGTGTTCGCGCCGATGTGCAAGCCAAGGGTCACAAGCACCTTGCCCTTCGCAAGGGCCTGCCCTTTGAGGACGGCGCGGTCCTCGCATCGCTGCAGGACATCGATCTTGTGCTTGCCCGTGTGGGCGACGCGGTGGATGTGGGTGACGAACCACCTCTGGCGGTCGCCGAGCGCATTCTGAAGGCCCGCGGTCTGCATCCCTCCGGGGAGGGGTAGATGTGGGATGACCTGATCTTGGGCGGAGGTATCGCGGGCTTGGTACTGGCCTTCCGTCGGAGAATGGCGGGCCACCGCGTCCTCGTGTTGGAGGGAAGTGATCGGGTGGGTGGTCTGGTCAAGACCCGCCGCACGGACGGTCTCTTGTTCGAGCAAGGTCCGCAGACCTTTCAGGTCACGCCAGAGCTCTGTCGTCTTGTAGGAGAGCTCGGGCTTGCCAACGAGGTGGTGGCGCCGGAAGCCACGGCAGCGCGCCGCTTGATTCTGACATCACAGGGTCTTGTGGCCCTCCCCCACGACCTGCCGGGGGCGTTGCGCTCTCCGTTGTTTCGTCGGCGAGACCTTGCCCGTCTCTTGCTCGAACCTGTGCGGCCGCGTGTACAGATGCCGGCGTCTGTTCATGACTTTGTGGCGCATCGCTTGGGGCCAAACATCGCAGATCCGCTAATCGATGCCTTTGTCGCGGGGGTGTTCGGTGGCGATCCCAAGGCGCTCGATGTGGCGTCGGCCTTCCCGGACTGGGTGGCGTGGGAGCAAGCACGAGGCTCGATGATCCGAGGCGCCCGTGAAGCACTGCCCAAGCGTCGGGCGGCCCTTCCCGCCTGGGCGCCGCGGACAATGTTCTCGCTGCGTGGGGGGGCCCAGTCTCTCGTCGATCGCCTTGAGGTCGTGCTCGGCGACGATGCACTTGTGGACCAGCCCGTGGTGGGACTGACGCGTGTGGGGGAGCACTGGAAGGCCACGACGCCAGAGGCAGAATTTGAGGGTCGCCGGGTGTGGGTCTGCCTTCCGCCGATCGCTGCCAGCCGGCTGTTGCCCGAGTTGGCCCCGTCACTCCAGCTCCCTCGAGCACCGATCGCTGCGATAACCCTCGTCTATCCCGCAGAGAATGTCCCCCCTGCACACGGGTTTGGGTGGCTTGCACCCTCCTCGGTTCGTCGGGATGTGTTGGGCTGCCTCTGGGTGTCCTCCGCGTTTCCGGGGCACGCCCCCGGCCATGCGATGTTCCGTGTGATGATGGGCGGGGCGCGTGCTCCAGAGATGCTGGAATGGGACGACAAAGCCCTCGTTGCCCATGCGAGAGCCGTGCTTGCAGACGTTCAGCAGGTGCATGTCACGCCGTCACACGTGGACATAGCGACCTATCCGGTGGGCATCCCCCAGTACCCGGTGGGCTGGCAGCACACGCTGACGCGGCTGCAGTCTGCCCATCCGGGCCTCCAGTTCATGGGATGGAGCACCACGGGGATTGGCCTGTCTCACATTGCGCGCGCCGCGGAGGCGGCCCGCTGACGATCACCCGAGGAACTGCCGGACGAGCAGGTCAAGCCGCTGGCGTGTCTCAGCGGGGATTTTTTCGGGTGCCGTCATCATGGCGTGCGCGATGGCATCGTGCATGGGAGGAGGACCCTCGAAGCTGGCGATCTTCGGGACGGCATGTCGGATGATCGACTTGGCAAGGGCGACATTCTTACGCACGATCTCGAGAACGGCCTCCACCGTGACATCGTCGTGTCCCGTGTGCCAGCAGTCGTAGTCCGTGGCCAGTGCGATGGTGGCGTAGGACAGGCCTGCCTCACGCGCCAGCTTGGCCTCGGGCAGGTTGGTCATACCCACCACGCTGCAGCCCCATGAGCGGTACAGCTCGGACTCGGCGCGGGTAGAGAACGCAGGACCCTCCATGCAGACATAGGTGCCCCTGTCGTGGGTGGTCGCCCCTGCCTCTTGGGCTGCGGAGAGCAGCATCGCGCGAAGGGCCTCGCACACGGGGTCGCCGAAGCCGACGTGGCCGACGAGTCCATCACCGAAGAAGGTGGACGGCCGGTCCTTGGTGCGGTCGATGAACTGGTCGATCAGCACCACATGGCCCGGAACGATGGCTTCTCGAAGAGAGCCTACAGCGCTGACAGAGATGGCCCAGCCACAGCCCAGTTGCTTGAGGGCATGGATGTTCGCGCGGTAGGGCACCTCGCTCGGCAGCAGGGGGTGCCCCCGTCCATGCCGAGGAAGGAACACGAGCTCGGCATCGCCCAAGCGGCCCGTGATGAGGGCATCACTGGTCTTACCAAATGGGGTGTCAACGGTGACTTCTTCGACATCCTCGAGTCCCTCCATCTGATAGAGACCCGAACCACCGATAATGCCGATCTTGTACGCCATGTGAAGCTCCCTCAGTCCGCCCGGGGGCCGTAACCCGGTCGTGGTGTCACGAGGGATGTCCAATGTCGTTGCGGGGCCAGGTCCTACTGGCCGTTGACGGTCCAGTCATAGCGCCCAAAGGTGACCGTGGGACGACCACCCGCGGTGGTGACGAGCGCCTTGACCTCGTCGGTGCTGTACAGGGCCACCCACGCGGCTACCGTGTCGGCGCGGGGGGTGGATTCACCAGCGGTCATGTCGCTGCCGTACCAGTCGAGGATCTTGGTGAGGACCAACGTCGTACCCTCTACGCGGGCATACCGTGGGTTCTGAAGCGTGGTGCGCGTCACGGCGTCGAGCTGTTCGGATAGTCCCTTGCCGGTAAAAGCCCCAGCCCGAAGGGGCGGGCAGCCGATGGAGGCGCAGTTGACCGCGAAGTGAATGCGGGGGTCGTGGAACAGGGGCCGGATGAGGCCGTGTTCGATGTTGTCGAGGCTGACGCGCTCACCGGCAAGGGTCCACCGAACCTGTTTCCAGGGGTCGGGCAAATCGCGAATCGATGCAGGCAGCGTGCCGGGCTCGAGCATCAACTCTAGTGTGAAGGCGTTGTAGGCGTTGATCAGGAGGGCGAGCCGCTCATTGCGGGTCAGTTTCGAGAGGTCTGCCGTAGCGAGACGTGCCGTATAGGCCTTCAGCGTCGGCAAGCGCGTGCGCAAGCCGGTGTAGTCCACCCGCCCGTTGCGGACGTGTGCCTTGAGCAGCGCATCAAAGCCCGTGTGATCGAAGCTGGAGCCACCCGCGGGCGCCTTGATCGAAGTGGTGATGGGACCGCCGAGCTCTGCCGCTTGGGGCGCGCAGGCCGTGAGGAGGACGAACATGATGTAGGTCAACAGGTTCATGGGGTACCAAGGTCTAGGTGAAGAAGACGAGGGTTGCTGCGAGGGACAGCAAGAGCACCCCCAAGGCTCTGGGGATGTATTGGGCCAGTGGCCCATCGGGGGAGGGGGCGCCTCGAATGGTCAACAGAAACGCCACGACCGAGTACCACATTCCATCGATGATGCCGGCCATCAACGCGACGGCAACCTTGTGGTGGACAGCAGTCTCTGGAGGGACGAAGGGTCCGAACAGTGCCAAGAAAAACACCGCGATCTTGGGGTTGAGAAAGGCCATGGCAAAGCCATCTTGAGCCCCCTGCCGGTTTCTCTGCGGGGTGGGTGTCGCGTGGGACGCCTGCGGGGTGGCTGTGAGCGCGTTCCAGCCCATCCATGCGAGGTAGGCAGCGCCCACCAGCGTGAGCGCGCGATGAAGCTCCGGAGCGGCAACCAAGAGCGCGGATGCACCCATCACGGCGAGGGCCGCGTAGATGCCGACGCCCAAGGCATGGCCCCAGGCGGCCGCGAGACCACTGGCGCGTCCTCCCTGCAGGGTGTTTTGTGCGACGACGGCGAGGGATGGACCCGGTGACGCCGCTCCGGTGAAGCAAATGGCGGCAAGGGAGAGGTAGGTCGAAAGGGTCATGTGCGATGCCTAGCATCACAGCCGCACGACGTCTTCACGGAGTTGCATCATTGCGTGTACCATGCGGCTCCAAGGGGAGGAGGCCTCGTGCGTTCACGCTGGAGTGACGAAGAAGCTCAACGCTACGTGGAGACCTATGCCGGAGTGTGCAGCCGGGAGGTTGCCCTGCGCGTCTACACGTCTCACCTCATCGGTGCCGAGCCTTCGCTCGTGCTCCATGGTGGAGGCAATACCAGCGTGAAGGGCACGGTAAAGACCTTGCTCGGTGACGAGGTTGACGCCCTCTTTGTGAAGGGGTCTGGGTGGAACTTGGGCACCATTGAGCCCGCAGGCTTTCCTGCGGTAGACCTCGCGCACATGCGTCGTGTGGCTGCCGTGCCGACCTTGTCGGATGAGGCGATGGTCAACGAGCAGCGTACGCATCTGTTCGACGCCGCCTCTCCCAATCCATCGATTGAAACATTGGTTCATGCGGTCATCGACGCCACGTACGTCGATCACTCCCACGCTGATGCGATTCTCGCGCTGACCAACCACCCCGAGGGTGAGCGCTATGTGCGCGAGGCACTAGGTTCGGACATCGTCCTCGTGGACTACGTCAAGCCAGGGTTTGACCTCTGTCGTGCCACGCTGGCCGCCCTCTCCCGCTTTCCCGATGCGCGTGCCATGGTGCTGATGCAGCATGGGCTCTTCACATGGGGGGAGACGGCCCGTGAAGCTTACGAGAGCCATATTTCGCTGGTCTCCAAGGCAGAGGCCTACTTGGCGGCACATCCTCCGGAGCGCGAGCCACGCTGCTCGCCGGATGATGTCGCCGAGGCGCGGGCGTCTGCAGGGCGCGTGGCTCCCCTGCTGCGCGGTGCGCTCGCCGAGGAGGTGGGCGAAGGATGGCGCCGATGGGTTCTCGAACATCGGGTAGACGAAGACATCCTCGCCCAGGTCAACTCGGACCGACTCGATCGCTGGGTGGCCGCAGGAACCCTGACGCCCGATCACGTGATCCGAACCAAGCCGCGGGCATGCGTGGTTCGGGTGGACTTGTCTGGAGATGATGCGGCCATTCGGCAGCAGATCGACGCGGCGGTCGCGGCCTACAGGCAGGCCTATGAAGCGTATTTCACCGCGCACGCGGCGGGCGGGGCCTACACCATGCTCGATACCACCCCGCGCGTCATCCTCGTTCCCGGTGTCGGTCTCTTCGGTGTCGGAAAAGACCCCAAGGCCGCACGCATCAACGTGGACCTCACGGTTCATACGCTCGAGGTGAAAGAGGGCTGTGAGGGGCTGGGTCCGTTCGAAGGGCTCCCCGATGATCTGCTGTTCGAGATTGAATACTGGTCGCTCGAACAGGCGAAGCTCGGAAAAAAGAAGGAGCCCATGCTCGGGCGTCGTGTGGCGCTGGTGACGGGCGCGGCGGGTGCCATCGGATTCGGGGTGGCGCGCTCGCTGCTTGACGCGGGGGCCTGCGTTGTGCTCGCCGACATCGATGAAGCAGGACTTCAACGGGTGGAGGAACGCCTCAACGGCGGCGCGCGGGTCGCGAGTGTGCGGATGGACATCACGGACGCTGCCAGTGTGCGCTGGGGCTTTGAGCAGGCGAGCCTCGCGTTTGGAGGTGTGGACCTGGTCGTCCCGAACGCCGGCATCGCGCACTCTCGAACCATCGCCGACCTCGATGAGCGGGATTGGCGCCGAGTGATGGAGGTGAACGCGAACGGGACGTTCCTGACGGTTCGCGAAGCCGCACGACACCTCAAGGCGCAGGGGGCGGGTGGACAGATTGTGCTGGTGAGCAGCAAGAACGTGTTTGGGCCGGGGGCAGCCTTTGCAGCCTACAGTGCGAGCAAGGCAGCGGCCCATCAGCTCTGCAAGATCGCTGCCCTCGAACTCGCGCCCCATGGCATCCGGGTCAATATGGTCGCGCCCGATGCCGTCTTCTCGGAGTCGGAGGTTCAGAGTGGTCTCTGGCGCGAGATCGGCGCGGATCGTGCCCACGCCAAGGGGTTGACGGAGGCCGAGCTTCCCGATCACTACCGCAATCGAAACCTCCTGCGGGCACGCGTCACGGGTTCGCACGTGGGAGAGGCCGTCGTGTTCTTCGCGCGTGAAGCGACGCCTACGACGGGTGCGTCCTTGCCCGTGGATGGCGGAGTCGCGGGTGCGTTTCCGCGCTAAGCCATGCGCGTAAGCCTGCCGATCGTGCCGCCCTGGGTTGCAGGTTTGGCACGGAAGACGGGGTTTTTGAGCCGTTGCGAAGGTGTGACAACTCGGTGGCGGCATCCCGATAGTGGCCGGTCTTGCCCGACTCTGCATTTCTGGCCCGCGGGTCAGAACGGTTGAACCTTCAAAAACGGCTCGTCAAGGTCCAGATTTCTGGGTAGAAGCGCTCACGACACGTTGTTTTGGGGGTCTCTTGCGCAGTGAAGCCGAGCTGATTCGCGCGTCCAACGCGTACGCAACCGAGGACATCTCGAAGACATGGCGCCTTGCGCTGACGACCATGGCGGTTCACGGGGCAGCGGTCGGTGTAGTGCTGCTCTCCGACAACATCTGGGCTGACATTCTGGGGTCGGTCGTGGCGGGCCTCGTGTCCATCCGCGCGTTCATTTTCTACCATGACTACTGTCATGGCGCGATCTTCCGGAAGTCCAAGGCCGGCAAGGCCCTCATGACGTTGGTCGGGTACTACTGCATGGCGGTGCCGAGTGTCTGGCGCGAGACGCACAACTACCACCACCGCAACAACGCGAAGTTGGTGGGCTCTGGTATCGGCAGCTACCCCACGGTGAGCCTGGGCATCTACCGAAGCCTCAAGGAGAGCGACCGGCACAAGCTGAAGGCCATTCGCCATCCCGCTACGGTTGTGCTGGGCATCTTCACGACCTTCCTCATCGGCATGTGCTACGCACCCTTCCGTCGCGACCCCAAGAAGCACTGGCAAGCGCCATTCTCTGGCGTGGTGTGGTGGGCAGTGCTCGCAGGGCTTGGCTTGGCTTTTGGTGCGCGGAACGCATTCTTTGCGATGTTTCTGCCCACCTTCATTCACTCGGCCATGGGGAGCTACCTCTTCTACGCACAGCACAACTTCCCGGACGCAGAGCTTCGTGGGCGACGTAGCTGGGAGTTTGGCCACGCGGCGTTGAAGGCGAGCAGCTTCTTCGACATGGCGCCCATCATGCACTGGTTTACCGGCAACATCGGCTACCACCACGTGCACCACCTCAACAGCCGCATTCCGTTCTATCGGTTGCCGGAAGCCATGCGTGAGATTCCAGAGCTTCAGAACCCCGGACGGACGACGTGGGCGCTTTCTGACATCAAGGCGTGCTTTGCGTGCAGTGTGTGGGACGAGGCCAGCGGTCGGTTCTTGAGCTTCGCGGAAGCCGACGCCCATGTGGCGGGCGTGATGGCGGAAGCGGCCAAGTAGGTCACGCGTGCGAGGCGGTCCGTAAGGCCTCGAACAGCCGCACGACGGTGGTCGCGTCTTCGGTAGCGATAGCCGTGGTGTCGAGCACCTCATGGATCAGCAGACCGAGGCTATAGCGGAAGGCGAAGTCCATGATGGTGGGGTCGGTGGTGTTGAGCGCACGACCCAGGCCTTCGCGGTAGGTCTGAACCGCTTGGGCCACAGCGTGTAGGCTCTGGTCGGATGGCTCGTGTCGCAACACTTCGATGGCCACGAGCAGGAGGTTTCGCAGCCGGTCTCGGTGTAGGTCCACGTAGGCGAGAATGCCCTCCACCGGGTGTGCGGCGTCTGGTGGTGCGACCTCGCCGCGAGCAAGGCGGTCGAGGTCCTCTGTGACCATGGCCTCAAACGCGGCGTCAAGGATGGCCGCTTTGTCGCTGAAGTAGTGGTAGACCGCACCGGTCGAGACGCCCGCAGCGCGTGCGAGGGACCTCATGGTGACGGCGCGGTACCCTTCGGAGGCGATCAGCGCGAACCAGGTCTGCAGGAGATGGCGACGCCGCGCGTCGTGGTCTACTTGCTTGGGCATGCAAGGACCGGGGTGGCTTGCATCTTCGTCTCCCAGGCCTCGAGTGAGGGATGCATGGCCCATCGAAATAGCGGTGGAATGAGGGCGATGACGACGAGCGCCGGGTACCCGGTAGGGAGCTCGGGCGCTTCATCGTGATGCCTGAGCACCTGGTAGGGACGTGTGGCGTTGGCGTGGTGGTCGGAGTGCCGGGTGAGCTCGTAGAGCACGGCGCGCCCCAGCCATCGGTTGCTGTTCCACGAGTGGTGGGGCCGTACGCGCTCGTAGCCACCATGGTCTTCGCGGTTTCGCCGCAGGCCATAATGTTCAAGGTAGTTCACAGTCTCAAGCAAGAGTGCACCCATGGCAGAGGCGATGACCCAGGCTCCTGTGACCGCTGGGCCGAAGCAGACGAGCACGGCTGCGAGGGCGACACCTTGGCCCACGACCACGCGCACCATCTGATTGGACCACGTCCACCACGGTAGCCCCTTGCGAGCGACGCGCTGGTTCTCGAGCTCCCATGCGGAGGTCCAGCTTCCTACGACGCTCTGAACCCAGAAGGCATAGACGTTCTGTCCTTTGTCGGCGGAGGCGGGATCTTCTGCTGTTGCGACGCGGCGGTGATGTCCGCGGTTGTGCTCAATGAAGAAGTGTCCGTAGAGGCTGGAGCCAAGGAAGATCATCGCGGCAGTCTGGAGGTGCGCCTCTCGCCGGTGGCCGAGCTCGTGGCCGACGTTGATACCGTAGACGCCGCAAGAGACGCCCATGGTGCAGACGGCGCCAAATAGCGCGCCACCACTGTAGGCTCCGATCGACAGGTGCCATGCTCCCGTCACAAGCAGCGCGAGGTGCATCGGGAGGACGAGCAGCAGCAAGACATCATGGAGCGTGGATGGGCCGACGTCGTCGGCGGGGTTGACCTCATCGCCGGGGTGCAGCGAGTCGAACAATGGCAGCAGGACAAAGGCAATGACGGGCATCGTCCAGGTCCATGGTCCACCCACAATGAGGGACCAGATGCCAGCGAGGCCAATGAGGACAGGGAGGGCGAACCAGAGAAGGCTCATCGTGAACTCCAGCGTAGCACTTGTTTTATAACAAGCGTTCGGTAAACCATGCAAGGGCTTGTCGCTGAGGAGCTCGTAGCGTTCTGGTGATAGAGGTTTGCGGATACGCTGCAGGACGGTGAAGGGTCGCAGATGACGATTGGCGAAGCTGCCCCAAATTTTTGGTCCGAGGTTCGGCGGCTCCTTCAGCTCGCGGGCCCCATCGTCATGGGCCAGCTCGCGCTGATGACCATGGGTGTCGTCGACATGATCATCGCGGGTCGCCTCGGGGCTGAACCCATGGCGGGCGTGGCGCTCGGCCATGTCTGGAGCTTCGCGATGGTGATCTTGGGCCTCGGCGCGTGCATGGGGCTTGATCCCCTCATCGCCCAGGCGCACGGGGCAGGCGCTGCCGATGCGCGTGGCCGGGCGACGGCGCATGGGGTGGGCTTTCTTACCGTTCTGGCGGTGCCGATCACCCTCTGGCATGCCCTCGGGGAACGGGGCTTGGGTGCGCTCGGGCAGCCCGTTGAGCTCTTGGGCATGGCGGGTGACTATGCGGCTGTGTTGGGCTGGAGCGTCTGGCCAATGCTCATGTTTTCGCTGGTGCGACAAGGCCTGCAGGCGCAGGGCAGGATGACACCAGCAATGTGGGTACTTCTCGCCGGCAACGTGGTGAACCTTGCGGCGGACGTGGTGCTCGTGTGGGGAGCGGGCCCCGTGCCGGCCATGGGGGCTGCGGGGTTGGCGTGGTCCACGACGATCGTTCGTGTGCTGATGTTGGCGGCGCTGGCTTGGTGGGGCCGTGATCTTGTGCAGGAGGTTTTGGACCATCGCCTGGCGGTATGGGATGGCGCGGGCATTATCAGGGTTGGCCGCGTGGCCTTGCCCGTGGGGGGGCAGACCGCACTCGAAGTGTGGGCCTTCAACGCGTCGACGATTTTGGTGGGGTACTGGGGTGCAGAGGCCATCGCAGCGCACACGGCCGCGCTCAATCTCTGCGCCTTGAGCTTCATGGTGCCCATGGGCCTCGGGTCGGCGGTCAGTGCACGGGTGGGCAACCTTGTCGGTGCGGGTCAAGACTGGGCACGGTCGGCATGGGCAGGGGTTGCCTTGGCTGCGGGCTTCATGTGTGCCACGGCGGCGATGTACACCTCGGTGCCTGCCCATCTGGCGCGTATTTACTTACCGAGCGAACCAGCTGCGGTTGCACTCACGGCGTCGTTGCTGCCTATCGCGGGGGCCTTTCAGGTGTTTGACGGGGTTCAGGTGACCACCTTTGGTGCCCTACGCGGTGCTGGTGACACACAATGGCCGGCGTTGGCCAATGTGCTTGGGTACTGGTGCATTGGACTTCCGGTCGGCGCCTGGCTTGCCCATACGGGAGGATGGGGGCCCCGTGGAATCTGGGTGGGACTGGCGATCGCGCTCGCTGTCGTGGCTGGGGCCCTGCTGTTTCGTCTTCAGCATCGCGTGCGGAGGGGGGCCATCGACCGCAGAACTTCATGACTTGTCGCATTCGGTCCAGCTGACGGCGGAGGGCGTCGGGCTCGGGCAACGTGGGAGCGAGGGAGGCCGCATGAACGCGACGCCACGCACACTACGACGCCCAACCGGGAAGCCGAACTGTGTGAACTCCATGGTGGCCAAGACCCATCCGGCGTTTATCAAGCCGATTGCTGTCGATGGCGATGCTGCGCGTCTGGTGGCGCGGGTCAAACGCGTGGTGGCTGGGATGACTGGTGCACGCCTCGTAGAAGAAGACGGGACCTACCTGCGGTTCGAATTCACGACCTCATTGATGCGGTATGTGGACGATGTGGAGTTTGTGGTCGACCCGACGGCTGGTGTCCTGCATTTTGGAAGTGCATCTCGGGTGGGCTACCACGATCTTTGGATGAATCGTCGCCGAATGGAGCAGTTTCGCAGGTTGTGGACGCGCGGATGACCCGTCAGGTAGGGTTCCTCGCACGAGGGAGTCACCATGGAACTCGCAGCCCCACTCGCACGATTGGTATCCGAGCTTGAAGAAGCCTTGAGTACGGGTGTGGTGGATGAAGCATCGCTTGCCGTAGCGGTGCAGCGGTGTGCGCGTGGTGACATGCCTGAACGCGCAGACCATGCTGCCCTCGCGTGGCGTCTCGCGTGGTGGTTGTTTGCTCGCGCACCCCAGCTGGATGGACGCTATCTGGCGCTGGCGCCGATGCACACGAGCCTTCTTGCCGAGGGTCAGGGGTCGTGGCGGAACCTTGTTGTGGAGCTCGGGCGCCTCGAGGCCCTCCAGGCTGCGCCACATGGGGTGGGAGACGAGCTCTGGACCGTCGCTGACGTTGCCCAATGGGTGCGGTCGGAGCTTCGCCTCGACCGTGCTGATCAGCGCCTTGAAGACATGGCTGAAGACGCAGAGGCACGGGTCCTCGCGTCGGCTCGTGCAGGGGCGTGGGATGCAGTCCCGCTCCAGGGAAGCGATCAGGCTGCCGTACGTCACGAGCTCTCGCTGCTCCCTCGCGAAGATGCCGTAGAAGTGGTCCGACTCTGGATGGCGGCGGGGGTGGAGGCACAGCGCCGCCGCTTCGATCGCGCGTTGGTCTTTTCGGACGAGGCGTGTGCGCGCGCACCACGTTTGTTCGAGAACTATGTACGCAGCGCGAGCCACCGGTTCGGAATGGATGACCACGCGGGAGCCTCGGCGGATCTCGATCGCGCACTTGCGCTCTATGCGGACTGCACGGCGGCGCGGGCGATGCGCGCAGAACTTCGCGCGGTGCAGGGTGACATGCCAGGGTCACTGACGGACTGGCAGGTGGCCGTGCGCGGGGCGCCGGGTCATCCCGGATACCGGCTCGGCCTCGGAAGTACGCTGCTCGCGATGGGAGACCATGAGGGTGCATTGCGGCATCTCAACGTCGCGGTGCAGGCCTCTCCTGACGATCCGGCGCTTCGGTACACCCGTGCAGACCTCCACGTGCGCCGCCAAGATCTCGACGGTGCGCTGGCAGACTATGCCGTGGTCATTGCGATGAAAGATGAGCCGCTCGTTCGAATCAACAGAGGCACGGTGCATATGCTTCGGCAAGAGGTGGAGCTGGCGTTTCGTGACTTTGACGCGGCGCTTCGGATGCGGCCCAATGCCGATACAGCATGGGCCAAGCGAGGCCATGCGCGCTTGAGCATGGCCGATGCTGGGGCGGCTTGGCTGGACTTCCTGACGGCGCTTGCGCTCGCGCCCGTGGAGTGGCCACATCGCGAACAGGTGGAGTCCCTCGTACATCTTGCGGCGTCGAAGTTTGAGGAGGGTCGAGACGGCCGTCCGGGTCCCGAGGATGTGGATGCACGGATCGAAGAGCTGATGACGATCGCGGATCGCGCACAAGTGTCGCGCTTCGCTGACCTCCTCGACGCTCACCTTCCCTACGAGGATGTGGGGTTCCATGTGTCCCGGGGGGCACTACTCGCTGCTGCTGCGCGTTGGCGTGATGCCGAGACGGCCTACCGGGCAGCGCTGGCCGTCGATGCGACCCATGCGGCAGCACGTCTTGGACTGGCGCGTGCGCAGCTCGAACAGGGGGATGCCACGGCCAGTGTGGCCACCGGAGAGGCTGCGCTCAAGCGCATGCATGCGCTCGATGCGGATCAGACCTTTGCGCTTCATCTCACGCGCGCGCGCGCCTACGGTGCCCTCCAGCAGTTATCGCCGGCGCTCGCGGCATTCGACGAGGCGCTGGCGCTTCAGCCAGAACGGGCCGATGTGTGGTTCTACAAAGCGGTTCATCTTGACCTAGATGGCCAGCGTGAGGCTTCAGTCCTTGCCTATGACCGATCGATTGGCTTGGACGGCACGTTTGCGCCCGCATGGTTCAACCGGGCTTGCGAGAAGTCCCTCTTGGGTGATCTGGACGGGGCGCTGGCCGACCTGGAGCGGGCCATCGTACTCGACCCAGCGACGGCGGCCCTTGCCATCGAGGATGCCTACCTCGAGCCGCTTCGAGGCCAGCCACGGTTTTCAGAGGTGATCGCCCTCGGAGGCTAGCGTTGCGCGAACATCGTGTGGCCACCATGGCGCGAGGGCATCGTGGCAGTGGCGCCAGAGCGCCGCACGATCCTGCGGTGTCTCCCGTGTGCGCCACCACAGGTGAGCGGGGACCTCTTCACGGTCAAACCAGAACTTGCCGCCAGCCACGGGCTCGCGTGTCGTGACCAGCCAGAGCATGGTGTCGGCTCCTGCCGACGCGTCTCGGAGCGTTTGGTTCAACAGCGTTTGAAACCAAGGCATCGCTGTGCGAAGCGCTGGCGTGTCCACCCATCCCGGATGCATACAGCTGAGGTGGAGCGAGTGGTCTGCGAGGGCGTCATGGAGCATCGACGTCAGGATCAGCTGGGCCCGTTTTGCGTTCGCATAGGCCGCATACTTGTTGTACGGGCGTTGCGCCCAGGTGAGGTCTGTCAGGTCGAGGCGCTGGAGGTAGAGCCCGCCAGAGGCCACCCATACGACGCGGCATCCGGGGGCGAGGTCTCCACGGGCAGCGAGGGTGCGGAGCAAGAGCAGATGCCCAAGGACTTGGCTGGCCCAGATGCACTCGTGTCCTTGTGCGGTGTGCGTGAGCGTACTGGGCATCGCGCCAGCGTTGAGGATCAGCGCGGTGAGTGGCGTGGTGGGGCGCCAGGCCTCGAGCTGGTGCGTGACGCGTGCCAGGTCAGACAGGTCTGCGGTAAGTGGTCTTGCGCCAAGCGCGGCTGCAGCACTCTCTGTCGCCGAGGCGCGGCGACCCCAGATTGTGGTCCGCGCACCGTGGGCGATCAGCCCGGCGGCGGCTGCGTACCCGATACCAGAGCCGCCGCCCGTGACGAGGGCCTCTTCCCCCGAGAGCACGCGTGTGGGGGCGTCAGTGAACCGTTTGCGATGACGCTCCCAGCCGGTTCGGTCAAAGGACCACAGGATGCTCGCATCCAGCAGGCGATCGAACCGCGTCGAGGGGCGCATGGTTCCTCCGGGAGAGCTTAGGGGGTCGCATCGACCCTACACCCGAAGGCCGAGCCTTGGGTGAGGTTTGCGACGATCTGAGACCGTATCGTGCCATCGTCGGCCGTAAGGCCACCCTCGGTGGAGGGCTCGGTCGACCAGTCGACATCGGACAGCAAGCGCTCGGGTGTCATCACGACCCAGAAGGTCCCGTTCGTCACCTCCGTCACACACGGCGCTTCTGCCTCGAGGTCCGGAATGGCGAGATCGAGGGCAAACGGGACGGGTGCCTCGCCTCCTTGCCAGGTGCCATGGAGTGAGAGTGTGGGTTCCTGGCCGAACAGCAGCCTCATCCCGTCAACGGGTCCCTCAAGGCCCTGGAGAACTGCAGTGGGAGGGTCGGCGAGGTCAGCAATGAGGGGCGCATTGAGACTCGCTGTGACCGGGGCACGTGTGCCCTGTGTCGTGGGCAATGCGGCGCCCCAGACCTCGGCGTCGAGCCCGTAGAGCTGGATGTCACCGAAGACCACACGGACGTCGGTCCACACCACGTCGGTCGCGGAGTCTTCGAGCCCTACCCAGTCGATGGCGGTGCGCAGTTGGACCTCGTCTCGGCCCGAGGGAATGCAGGCGGCCCCCAAGAGGGCCAGGATGATGCGCCGCTGCGTCATAGGCGTGCTCCAAAGGAAATGCGCATGGCAAACGGTTCACCGGCGACAAGGTGACGGGTCATTGTCGGGTCGGTCGCGAGGCGGGCGTCATAGGACGAGGCGCCCAGCCATACGGCTTCGCGCACCCGCAGTGGCACGAGGTTGTCGATCTCGATTTCGAATCTCCACGCCTTGTGGTCGACCCGGCCCACAAGGCGGGTTCGTGCCTGCGGTGGGTCGGTGATACCGCCAGGCAACACCCGTCGACCGATGCCCCGCACCCACAGTTGCGAGGTCAGCAGGAAGGGTCCAACCCGTTGTTGTGTGGTCCCCACCCCACCCGTGCCAGACCATCGTGGCACGTAGGAGAGAAGCCCCCCAGCGTCGTCGCGCGCGTCGGTCCATGTGAGCGAGCCCATGACATCGAGCGCCTGCCAGGCGTGCACCCGGACCTCCGACGTGAGGCCAGCACGACGGGTGTTTCCCATGTAGATGACCCGACGGTCCGTGGGTTCGCGTACGACTTCCCGTTGCCCTACGACACCGAAGGCATCGACGCTCATCGACAGCCATGACAGGGGATCAAGTGCGATACCGCCTCGTCCGTGGTCGAAGATGGGCACCTCGGTGCGTCCGCCTGATCCCGGAAGCGGTGGATGGTGGGCCCGCCCGTAGCCTGCATAGAGACGGAGCCATGGCGTGGTCGCGAGATCGAGGCGCGCGTTGGGGGAGAGAATGAGGGCGTCCGAGCGTGTCGGGGTCGTGGCGTTGTCCGTGCGCAGGTCGTAGCGATCGAGCCGTCCGCCTATCCGGAGGTGTCCGAGGCCTGCCAGTCCCACGACGCCTTCTGTCCATGCACCCACCTGCGTGGTCTGGAGGTCACGCCGATCAACGGGTCCCACTACGTTTCCATCTCGGTCGAGTTGCTCGGTGTGGTGCTGGTCGGTCTGCCCGCGAAGTAAGATCCCGGCGGCGATCATGTGTGTGGCTGGCCCGCGAAACCACCTGCGATCGATGCGGAGGTCTGCCCCAAGCTCGCCCCCCGAAGCGCGTTCCCGATTCACACCCGGTGTGACGGTGTCGGTGAGCACGCCCGTGAAACTCTCTGCGAGGATGAGGTGCTGCACGCGCGCCCATGTGGTGGAGCGTAGGGTGGCGTGGGCCCAGTCCCGCCGCACGTCGCCAAGCAGGAGGGCCTGTCGAGCCAGACTCCCGGAGGTGGTTCTGTAGGCGCTGTAAAAGTCCGAGCTAGATGCGATGTCTTCGGCACGCCTCGGTCCAGGATGTTCCCAGTCACCATCATGGAGGAGCACGAGCAGGCGTCCCTCTACGGCCCCTACCCCACCGGCGTATCCGCCGGCGACGCGGAAGTGACGCCAGGATCGAGAGCCACCCACGCCTTCGCCACCCTCGAGTTCGGTAGCGAGAAACGTTCCGGAATCCTCAGTTTTTGGGCGCCATGTCAGGCTTCCCATGCCACTACCATCCGTACCGCCCCCCACGCGGAACTGGAAGCCTGGATGAGGGGCTTCGAGAGAGAGGTGGAGAGAGCCGCTGTTGGCGAAGGCCCCAAGGTCTACCCGAGACGGGCCTCGACAGGACTGAACCTGTTGGATGAGCGAGGTGGGAATCACGTCGAGGGCGGTCCAGCCGGCGGCATGCAGATGACCCACATGGTTCAGGGGTAGGCCATAGAGCATCACGGCGACGTCTTGCGTGTGCGCACCGGCAAAGCCGCCCGCCGTCACGTCGGGCGCGCCACCGACGCCATGATGCGACGCCACCCAGCTGTCGGGAAGTACCTCGAGGAGGCGTTGCGGGCGGCTGAGCGCGAAGCGAGACAGCATGGCAGCATCGGTGGTGGCATCACATCCACCTCCGCCCGGGGTTGGTACCACGGGCGATCCCCACGCCATCGACGCCAGCAGTGCCATCCACATGCTGGCACTGTATCTTGATGTGTCGCGCCAGCGAACCGAATCCGTCCCTCCCGCGGGCGTTTTCAGGACAGGTGCGCTAAGGGCCGTGGCCGGGAGGAGCTATGGTGAGGCCAGAGGCGTCACATCACGCATCGGCATCGCTATCGATGCAGCCCACTGCTACGCGGTTTTTCTATCCGGACGTGGCGCTAGGGGCCGTGGTGGCCGAGATTCCGTCGCTCGAGCGAACCACGGCGTCGATCGAGGCCGAGCTCGGGCCGCTGTACCGAAAGCTCGGACTTCGCACGGGATGGGTGGAGGCTGTCACTGGGATTGCGGCACGCCGCGAGTGGGCCCCGGGCGAGCACTACACCGAGGCTGCGGTGCGCGCGGCGCGTCGTGCACTGACGGATGCTGGACTCAGCGGTGGTGCGGTCGGTGCGCTGATCTGCACTTCGGTCTACCGACATCGTCTCGAGCCCACCATCGCCAGCGAGATTCAAGGCGAGCTGGGTCTGGGTCGGGGGTGTGCCAACTTTGATGTGGCGAATGCCTGTCTGGGCTTCATGACGGGCCTCGTGACGGCGGCCAATATGGTGGCGCTGGGGCAAGTGGAGCACGCGCTCGTGGTGGCTAGCGAGGACAGCCGGCCGGTCACCCAAGCCACACTCGAGTCCCTTCGTCGACCAGGCGCCTCGATTCAGTCGTTTCGGGACCAACTCGCCACGTTGACCTTGGGGTCTGCAGCGGCTGCTGCAGTGGTGACGCGCGCGACCCACACGGGTGGTCGTCGGCGCTTGCGCGGCGGTGCTGCCTGCGCTGCTGCAGAACACCACGGGCTCTGCAAGGGTGACGCCTCGGGGATGCACACCGACAGTGTCGCGTTGCTTCGCGAGGGCGTGTCGCTCGCGCATGCCACGTGGAAGACGACGCAGGATGTCTTGGGCTGGTCCCCCCACTCGGCCTCTACCTACTGCCTCCACCAGGTCGGACGGGCCCACACGGACACCTTGCTCTCGCAGCTCGGGCTGCCGTCAGAGTCCGCCCCGCGCCTGTTCCCGTGGCTTGGCAATGTGGGCAGTGTCGGGGTTCCCATCACGCTGGCGCTCTCCGCGGAGCAGGGACTGCTCGCGCAGGGGCAGTCGGTCGCGTTGATGGGCATCGGGTCCGGGTTGAACTGCATGATGCTCGGGGTGGAGTGGTGAGGCCTCTGCCATCCAACCTGTCCGCGGTCTTTCCATGGGAGCCGTCCTACATCGACCAACCGGGAGGTCGACAGGCCTTTATCGATGCGGGACCGCGTTCCGACGTGGCGTTGGTAGCGGTACATGGAAACCCCACGTGGTCCTTTTACTGGCGAGCCATGATCGCTCATGTGGCCCCCCATCACCGGGTCATCGTGCCCGACCACATCGGGTGTGGACGAAGCGATAAGCCGCAGGACTGGACGTATCGCCTGCAAGATCACGTCGATAACCTCGAGCGTTTGCTAGACACGTTGGGGGTAGAGCGTATCGTCCTCGCCGTCCATGACTGGGGCGGGGCCATCGGAATGGGCGTGGCCACACGGCGGCCTGACCGCATTGCAGGGCTTCTGGTCACGAATACCGCGGCCTGGCGAAGTCAGCGCATTCCCGCGAGTATCGCGAGCTGTCGCATCCCTGGATTCGGTCCGTTGGCGGTTCGAGGGTTCAACGGATTTGCGCGCGTGGCGACGGTTCGCGCGACGGCCAAGGGCCTTAGTCCCGAAGCCTCGGCGGGGCTGTTGTGGCCCTACGATTCGTGGGAGAACCGGATTGCGACCCTTCGGTTTGTGGAAGACATCCCCTTGCGTCCACGTCACCCAAGCTATGCCGAGCTCGCTCGCATCGAAGCTGGACTTGTCGAGCTTCGCGACAAGCCCGCGTTGATCTGTTGGGGCGGTGAGGACTTCTGCTTTGACCACACGTTCCTTCGCGGCTGGACGCAGCGGTTCCCCAAGGCCACGATGCACCTCTGGGATGATGTGGGTCACTACGTCATGGAAGATGCACCGTCACGCACGCTCGCTGCCGCAGATGCACTGCTTGGGCGCGTGGAGGGCTGGTGAGCCGCGTCGTGGTGACAGGCGGCGGCGGCTACGTCGGTCGCCACATCGTGCGTCAGTTGCTGCAGCGCGGTGATGAGGTGGTCGTCTGGGGACGGCGCACCTACCCACGGGTCGAAGCGTGGGGTGCGCGGTGCGAAGTGGTCGATCTCTCGCAGGACAACAGCCAGCTCGCGGCGATGCTCGAGGGGGTCGATGTCGTCTTTCACGTGGCTGCACTACCGCCGTACTGGGCGCCGCTCGAGGTGTTCCAAGCCACCAATGTCGAGGGGACACGGCGGGTCATCGCCGCATGTCAGGCCGCAGGCGTGTCGCGGCTGGTCTACACGAGCTCGCCATCGGCGACCTTCGATGGGTCGGATGCCGAGGGTAAGACAGAGGCCGAGTGCCCCTACCCGTCGCAGTTCGACACGCCATACGCGCAGACCAAGGCCGAGGGAGAGCGGCTCGTTCTTGCGGCCAATAGCGACGCGTTGGCGACCACGAGCCTTCGGCCTCACTTGGTCTACGGCCCCGAGGAGCCGCACATGCTGCCGCGGGTGATTGGGCGAAACCGAAGGCGACGGCTGGCGGTCATTGGTGAGGGGACCAACCGAGTCGGGCTGACCTACGTGGAAAATGCGGCGGCGGCGCATCTTCAGGCCGCAGATGCGCTCTCACCAGGCTCGCGCAATGCGGGGCGCGCCTACTTTGTGCACGATGACGAGCCCGTGTCACTGTGGACATGGATCAAGGGACTCCTGCACCAACTCGATGAGCCCGCGCTGAACCGCACGGTCTCGCTGTCGACGGCACGGCGCATCGGTCGGGTGATGGAGTGGCTGTGGACCTGGCTTCCGCTAACCGGTGAGCCGCCCATGACCCGTTTCGTTGCGACACAGCTCGCCACCAGTCATTGGTACGACCTCTCGGCCGCACGCGAGGACTTTGGGTGGCATGCGCCCTACTCCGGCGAAGAAGGCCTCGCTGCCACGGTACGATGGTTTAGGGAGCATCCTGTATGAGGCCATGGATTCTGCTTGTTCTCTGCGGCTGTGCCGCTCCTGTGCAACCCCGGGTAGGCGTGGAGACGGTTCATCTGGTGCCCGCGGAAGATGAGGGACTCACCGCCTACAGCACGTGGTCTTGGTATGACACCCCAGAGGGGCAGCTGCCCACCTCGAATCACTTTCTGTGTGCTTCGTTGGTTCGGTTTGAGGGGGTGCGTGATGCCACACCCGCGTGCCCGGACTGCACGTTGTCGTTTTCGGGCAGTGCCGTGATGCTGCAGACGGACTGTGAGGTCGCCTTGCCAGCCTGGACCACCGATGTTCGGGCATTGGGACTTGGCGTGCCGGATGAGCGGTTCCTCGACCTCGATCCTTATGGAGGCGCGAGCCCGTCGCTTCTCGTCCAAGACGCCGGAGGGTGGTCTGCAGCAGGTGTCACCTTCCCCGCGCAAGGTACGCTCACGGCATGGGACGGCCAGCAGCACTGGGTGGCCTGGGGGGGCTTTCTCGCCTCAGCGATCGACCCATTGTCGAGCGTGGTGCCTGCCAAACCCTGACAGCCGTGTCCGGGCCCCGCATGTGGGATGACCACAAATCCGACGGCTGACTGACCATTTGGGGGTACAATGCAATTGGCGCGGTTTCTGCATCCGGCGACGGAGGGGGTCCACATGCTGGTACGATATTCGCGCATCGTGGGCGTGTGTTTGGCGCTCGCGTCCACCGGGTGTGCAGACCTCAGCCTGATGGCAGATGATGCCGAGTCTAGCGCGCTGGACACCTTTGGCTTTGGGCCCGATGAGTCCCTTGCGCCTGATAAGGATGTCGATGCGACAGAGAAATCCGTGTTTTGGAGTCTCGGCGGCCAGGTGACGCTTGATAATGGCGAGATGTTGGTGCCTACCGACGACAAGACCCCCACCCTTGCGTTGAACAGTCTCGTGAGTGGCTCCTCTTGCTCGGGCGTGGGCCGCTTGCTTTCCGCGGAGACGGCGGACCTTTCATCAGGCGATCGAAAGAACCTTTACGAAGGATGGACGGTCAGTATTGAGCCGATCGACGACAAGATCTGTGCATGGACCGGACCGCGCACGCTGTTTGTAGGGGTGGGCCCCACCAGTAAGGCCCTCAATGGGCCGGCGGCAGCCGCAGGGGTGTCGTGGGAGACGTCGCACGGGCTGTACCTCCAAGAAGATTCCACGACTCAGCTCTGGTTGGTGGGCTTGGCCGGGACCGAGGCCCAGCTCAAGGGTGTCAGTGATGAGGAATCTCCAGCAGACACGCTGAAGGGCGTACTGGTGCTCGAACCGCTGATCTACGTGCCCCATGGTTGACCTCTTTGCCCTAGGTGGCAGGCGTCGGCTCATTGGGGTGGTCCATCTGCTGCCGCTGCCCGGAGCCCCGGTCCCATCGCCGGGTATCGACGCCGTCTGTGCGCGGGCTCGGCAAGACGCGCAGGCGCTCGTCGCGGGGGGAGCGGACGGTATCATTGTAGAAAACTTGGGTGATGCGCCGTTTTCGGCTGAGGGGGGCGACGCGATTACGGTGGCGGCCATGACCCGTGCCTGCCTCGCCGTGCGCGAGGTCGCGCCCGACCTCGGTCTAGGCGTCAACGTGCTCCGCAACGATGCGTTGGCCGCCATGTCGGTGGCGGCGGTGGTGGGAGCGGCCTTTGTGCGTGTGAACGTTCACGTGGGTGCCATGGTGACCGACCAGGGTGTGGTGACAGGTCGTGCGAGGGATACGCTCCTGCTTCGGCGCCGGCTGGACGCCGCGCAGGTGCGTGTGGCCGCAGACGTTCATGTGAAACATGCACGTCCATTGACCGACGAGTCTCTGGAGCAGGCTGCGCTGGACACGTGGAAGCGGGGCCGCGCGGACGCCTTGATTGTCTCGGGCAGTGGTACGGGTCAGCCGACCAGTGTCGAGGACGTGCGGCGTGTGAGGGCCGCGGCCCGTTGTGCACTCTGGATTGGGAGTGGTGTGACCCCAGAGCGGGCGGCCATGCTCGGTGAGCATGCGGATGTGGCGATTGTGGGGACGTGGCTACATGAGGATGCGGATCTGGGCCGGCCTCTGGACCCCTCGCGTGTCGCGCGGATGCGTGAGGCGTGGGTGGGTCACACCTAGCGCCAGTGGCCGCTCAAGCGGCCTGAAACAAGGGGAGTTGCAGCAGGCCCGGTGACTGGTTCGCGGGTGCTGGGACCCGATGTGCGGCGTGACCTACAGGACGCCAGCGAGCCTCCTGTTGTTGCCAGATGCTCTCGACCACGCCGAGGACCTGCCATCGCTTTGGACTACAGGCTTCGCCATGCAATCCGGTGAGGCGGCCACCGAGCTGCACCGTGCCTAGTCGAGCGTTGCCCCGCTTGGCGGAGAGGGCCACGCGCTCGCCCGAGCGTGCTTGGCGCTCATGAATGCAAAACACGGTTCCGGCGCAGTAGCGCTGCCCAAACAAGGTGGCGGACTGGGTCAGCTGCCACGCATGGTGAGGTCGCTCAACGCCCTTGATCGCAAGCACTTGGTCGATGGATGCGGGGAGGGGCACGGGTGTGAACAGGGAACGGTCCATGGGTACCTCGAAGAGACACCCTGAACATACTGAACATGTGTATGTCTGACAAGGACTAAAAAAGGACAAGCGGTCTAAAACGATCCTCTTGGCCTCTGCACGGCCCACGGTAGGGACAGGTGCGGCAGGGTTCGGACCCCTCCTCGAGTTGGCGAAATGAGTCGATGGGGGCTGCATCTCGGCGAGGGTCGGGAAGGTGCTCCAACATCGTCGTCGCAGAGGCGTGGGCATGTGCCTGCGTCTCTGATGCCACCTCTTCACTGAACGGCACGAGCTCAAAGTCGCCGGTTCGGGTGAAGGCCATCGCACCTTGGATGGCGTCTGACGGTGCGCGATACCGATGTTGGACGTAGAGCCCGTAGAGCGCCAGCTGCCCTGCAATGGTCTCGGGCTTGTGGTGTTGTCCGGTTTTCCAATCAATGATGATGAGCCCACCGTCTCGGTTGCGGACGAGGACATCGATCGAGAGCCAGATCTGTAGGCCGTCCACATTCAATCGCTCGAGGGCCTCGACCTCGACAATCTGGGAGGGGACGGAGAGCAACCGCTGCATGAGGCGGTGATCGTGGACCGCTTCGATCTGCTGTTGGAGGTCTGCCATCGTCGCTGACCACGTGTCCTCACCGGGGTCGTTTTGGTATTCGAGGTCGATGAACCCCTGATAGGCCTTGGGCGCATCCCTGTGCTTTTGCGCTCGTGCGTCTGCAAGCTGCTTCGTCGCCTTGTCGACCATGGCCACTGTGAGCTGGTCCAGCGGTAAGGATGTGCCCTGCTTGGCTGCGTTGAGCAGTCGTTCGGCAGCTTCATGGACGAGGATCCCTACCCACTGTGGACGGGAGAGTGCACGCTTGAGGATGTAGAGTTGCCGGGTCTCTGGCGAGGCTCGTGTACTCCAGCCATTCTTGGAGCCGTAGTACTCGTACCAGTACTGACGCTGGCAGCGCATGTAGGTGCCGTGCCGAGACCACGACCATGAGAAGGGTGCTTTTATGGACATGGCTGGGTGGAAACGCTCAGGGTTGACCCACGGGGCGGGCTCAGGATGTGACTGAGGTGCATGGAGGGCAACCTCACGTCCTGTTGGGTTGAGGAACCTTGGTGGTGTGCCAACCAGGAGGTGACGACAGGCTCCTGTGTAGCCGTAGGACGATGGTTGTCGAGCGCATCCACGAGGAGGTCGGATGGCGAGAGGCGTCGGCCATCCTCAGTTGCGGGTGCGCGGTTACCGCACGCCGAGAGATGAAGCGTGTGCTCCGTGGTGGCGAGCTGACGCCACCCTTCCCCGGTGTCGCTCACGACGAGCTCGATGTGGGCGAGCTCTGCAATCCATGTGCCTAAAAGTGCGGTGGCGGACGCACGACCGTGCCGGGTGTACAGGACCTCGAAGGGATCGGAGGTGGCGGCGAGGACAGATGGACCGGGCGTGGCGAGCAGCGTCATGAGTGCAGCCTCGGGCTCCTCATGCTCGGCGACCCATGTCGCCACGCCAGCGAGGTCGCGCAGCCATGGTTGAGCCCCCTCCTCGGGAACAGACAGGAGCATCAGCCACGTGTCGGCGCCTTGCGGGTGGACCGAGGATGGCAGGTTTGGAGCGGGAGGAGGGGGGCTCTCGCCGCGCCGCCCCTCAGGCCGTGACGAGAGACCACGGCCGCGTGGTCCGTCGTGGTGCATCTGGAGGTCGACGTCTTGCTCCGGCGCGTCCGTTGGCGGTGGTGCGGCCAGCATGGACTCATGTGTCAGGGTGACCCCCGGCGAGGCATGGGCGGCATGTTGGATGGCGCCTTGGACGATGGGGTCGGCGAGGCTGAGGTCCATCATGGACCATTGGCGGGTGACCTGGGCATGAAGGGGATGGGTGCGGTCAGAGGCGAGCCACCACGCGCCGAGAGGCACCGTGGGGCCTATATGCAGGGCTTGGAGACCGAGAGCGAGGTCCAGATTGGTGGAGGTGGGTTGATGTGCGGCGAGGTCCTCAATGAGCGTGGTCACCTCTTGGGGAGGGATCACGCGATCGGCCCACCACGCTTCGGTGCAGCGCGGCAGGTCGAGGCCACGGTGTAGGGCTTTCACCATGACGCGGGACGAGACATCGCCGCATCGCATCAGCTGAATCTTCTGATGCGGAAGTAGCCCCGGCCAAAACCAAGATGCCAGTCCGGTACTCGCGATCAGCATGGCTGCAATGGTCATGGCGCGTACCCGTGGTGGTGTCACCGGAGCCTCCCCCCGCCGCGTAGGGGGATGGTGGACTCTGTGCAAGGTCGGGGAAACCGTAGACAGCGGGGAAGCCATCTGGAGGAGCACAGGACGCCTCTGGAGAACAGGGGCGCGGGAGGAGAGAGTCCTAGCGGCGGGGAAAGGTCAGGGCTACCGGTCTGCACCAGTGGGACCGTTGTACTGATGTGGAATGTCTGCGTCAAACCACGATTTATCGGGGGAAAACTTCGACCAACGCGCGGGGCGGGTTGGGGATAACCTGATCGGCATGGATCGTTGCGATCATTGAATGCCGACTTTCGCGGACACCAACCTGTGGACAATGGCTTGGGGTCTGCCGGTCCCTAAACGAGCAAACGCGCGCTATCGATCATGATGGCGCGCGTGCTGGGGATAACTCTACGTGACGCCGAGGTGGCGCAAACGATGGTCGGGTTTACTCGGCGGTATCGACCGTTCCCGTGTCGACTGTCATGTCGGTATCGGCCGACGCGGTATCCACCTCGGCGGACGTGTCGCCGCTAGCGGCGGTGTCACCCGTCTCCATGGCGGTACCTGTCTCACCCGGCTCCATGTCGGTGTCGTCCGTATCGTTGGGTGCATCCGTCTCATCTGTGTCTGGCAGTGGAACGGCGATGTCTGGTGCGTCAGTCTCGACTTCGGGCACAACCGTCTCGACGATAGCCGTAGGGGTTTCGAGCGTGCTCGAAGGCACGGGCTCGACGGTGTCGCAGGCCATAGCGAAGGCTACGAGTACGAGGGGGCGCATGCTCTGCATCATTGTCTCTCTCCTCCGGGAGGGATCGGGATCCCACGCGCAGCGACCCAATAGGGGCGGCGATTGCGGGAGGTTATAGCGCAGGTGAGCCGTCTGGCCCAGTCTGACCCCGAAAGAGGTCAGTCAACGATGACCCGTTGAACGATCTCTTGGGTGCAGCGTTGGCCGCGCTGGTCTTCGACTTCGAGGCGAACGAGAACCTCTTCGTCGGCGTCCACGACGTAAAGAAGGTGATTTCCGAGGACGACCGGACCTTCGCCATCGACGAACCACGCGTAGGTAAGGTCGGAGGCGACCGTGACGTCATCACGCGCCCAAGCGTTCAGCTCGAGCACATTTGGGGGGCCACTGGTCTCGGAGTTGAGGTCACGGATGGCGCAGACGGGAGGTCGGTCGGCACCCTGAACCTCACCCACCCACGTGCTGCTTCGCGCGACGACCTTGACGCCAGCAGCGTCCGTGCTGACGGCGGTCAGCAGATGGAGACCATCGGACAGCTGGCCTTCCCAAAAAAAGTCTCCCTCTGGACCTGGGTTTCCGCGCCAAAGTGGGCCGTCTTGTGCAGAGGAGAGCTCTACAATGAGTGTCTGGTCCGGCTGGTCCGCATCGGTGGCGCGTCCGGCAAGTTGTGTCATTGTGCCAGGTTCGACAACGGGTGGTGCCTCGAGGGTGATGGCCGGCTCTCGACGATTGTCCATGGGGACTTGAAGTGCGAGGGTGTCCTGCGTGACCTCGGGGGTGCATGCCGCGGTGAGCAGGGAAACGGAGATGATCAAAGTGCGCATGGCGACCTCGGTTTGGGCATGCACGCTACAGAACGTAGAAGCCGGACGTCAAGGCTTAGCGGAAGTCTCTTGCAGGCACATTTACGGCCTCGACTTCGGGGGCCCATGGGCGTTCAACCAGTACGCTCCACGCACCATCTTGACGTTGGAGCTGACCGTCGATCCCGAGGATCGACGTCTGCGTGAGGACCTTTCGGTACTGCTGAAACGTCTTGGGCCAGATCACGAGGTTGGCCAAACCGGTCTCATCTTCTAGCGCAATGAACATGACGCCCTTGGCGGTTCCGGGGCGTTGACGGCTTGAGACCAGTCCGACGAGCTGGATTCGTGTGCGTGTGTCTAGCGCTGACGCCTCGGCGAGGGTCGGCAAGGACATGCCCCGGTGGCGGAGATGTTCACGCGCCATGGCAGCTGGATGGTTGGAGAGGGAGAAGCCTACGCGCTCATAGTCGGTGGCCAGCGCCTCGGAAGGCGTCGTGTGCCGTGGCGTAAAGACGGGCTCATGCCGCGTGGTAGCGGCGAATAGAGGGAGGTCTGTCCAGAGACCTTGCAGCTCCCAGACGGCCTTTCGACGATTGGGACACAGCTGATGAAGCGCACCTGACTCGGCCAAGAGCTGGAGCTCGGAGGTGGGGAGGCTCGCGCGTCGGGCCAGGTCGGCCAGGTGCTGAAAGGGTGCGCTGTCACGAGCATGGAGGAGCGCCACGCCGGAGGACTCTTGGAGGCCGCGGATAAGGCGCAGACCGAGGCGCAACGCCGGAGGCCCCTGGGGTTGAGGCTCAAGCGTACAGTCCCACGCACTGGACATCACACAGATGGGGCGGACCTCTACCCCATGCCTCTGGGCATCACCGATCAAAGCACGCGGCGGGTAAAACCCCATGGGCTGGCTGTTGATCAGCGCAGCGCAGAAGGCGGCTGGATGGTGACGCTTGATCCAGCCGCTCACATAGACCAAGAGGGCGAAGCTGGCGGCGTGACTCTCTGGAAAGCCATACTCACCAAAGCCACGAATCTGCTCGAGAATCGCATCGGCGAAGTCTCTCGAGATGCCCCGAGACAGCATGCCGTTGACGAGCTTCTGTGCCAGCTCGTTCAGTCCTCCACGGCGACGCCATGCACCCATGGCCCGGCGGAGCGCATCGGCCTCGCCCGGCGTGAACCCTCCGACGGCTACGGCCATGGCCATCACCTGTTCCTGAAAGAGCGGAACGCCAAGGGTGCGACTGAGGATGGGCTCGAGGTCGGGGTGGGCATAGGACACCTCCTCCTGCTGCTGGCGGCGCCGGAGGTAGGGGTGAACCATGCCACCCTGAATGGGGCCAGGCCGCACGATCGCAACTTCAACCACGAGATCGTAGAAGCACGCTGGGGCCAGACGGGGCAGCATGCTCTGCTGGGCACGCGATTCGATCTGAAAGACCCCCATGGTGTCTGCTGCCGTGAACATGGCATAGACCTCGGGGTCTTCGCGTGGGACGGTGTGGAGCTCGATCACGCGCCCCGTGGCTTCGCGGATCAGGTCGAAGCTGCGGCGTATGGCGGTGAGCATGCCTAGCGCCAGGACGTCAATCTTGATGAACGACAAGGCTTCAATGGCATATTTGTCCCACTGCACAACGGTTCGACCCTCCATGGTGGCCGGTTCTACGGGGACGAGGTCGATGAGCGGGCCGTTTGAGATCACGAAGCCACCGGAGTGAACACCGACGTGTCGGGGAAGACCTACGAGTTGCTGGGCGATCTCTAGGGTCTGCTGCACGATGTGGGACTTGTCGGAGAGCTCGGTCTCATCGAGGTGTTCTCGGAGCTCTGCTGCAGAGGTGTGACGCCACGCCGAGGCCCGCCGTGCCAGATGATCGACCTGATCGAGGGAGAGGCCGAAAGCCTTGCCCACATCTCGAATGGCCGAGCGGCTGCGGTAGGTGATGACGTTGTTCACCATGGCGGCCCGATGCCGGCCATACCGCTCGTAGATGTACTGGATCACCTCTTCGCGGCGTTGATGCTCGAAGTCGACATCGATGTCGGGGGGCTCGCCCCGTTCCGGTGAGATGAAGCGCTCGAATAGCAGTTGATACTGTGAGGGGTCCACGGCGGTAATACCCAAGGCGTAGCACACGGCAGAGTTGGCAGCGGACCCTCTTCCTTGGCAGAGAATGCCCCGTGAGCGGGCGAATCGGACGATGTCGTGCACCGTGAGAAAGTAGCTTGGAAAGTCGAGCAACTCGATGACGCTGAGCTCATGGTCGATCTGTGCCTCGACCGAGGTGGGGACGCCTTGTGGCCACCGCTGTGCGGCGCCTTCCGCGGTCAGCGTTCTCAACCAAGACATGGCGGTCTCGCCCCTCGGCACCACCTCATGGGGGTAGACATAGCGCAGCTCATCGAGGCGAAAGCGACACCGCTCTGCGACCTCAAGGGTTCGTCGAACGGCAGCGGGACAGTCCGAGAACCACTCCGCAAACTGCTGGGGGTCGCGCAACACGCGACTTGCGTTGGGTTGAAGCGAACGTCCGAGCTGGTCGAGCCGACGCCCCCGCCGTATTGCGGTCAAAGTATCGGCTAGGCGTCGGCGTTCGGGCTGGTGAAACAGCGGTTCACTGCTGGCGACCACAGGTCTGTTGAGGGCCTCTGCAAGGCGGTATGCTTGGCGTGCCCTCGCGCGATCGTGGCTTGTACCCCGTCGGGTGAGCAGCACTTCGAGATGCTCACCGAAGGCGTCTGCAAGCGCGCGTGCCTGCGAGGGCTCCCATCCATGAGGCAGCAGGCAGGTCAGCCCTTCGGGTTGAGCGAGGAGGCACTCTAGTGGGAGCTGCGCTGTACCTTTAGGGGTGTCGCGGTGCGCACGTGTGAGGTGTCGGCAGAGGGTTGACCATCCGGTGTGATTTTCTGCCAAGAGGGTGACGGGCGGCTGATCTCTGATGGTGATCGATGCCCCACAGATGAGTTCTAGGCCGCATTCACGGGCTGCCTTGTACGCTTCTGGTAGGCCATACACTCCGTCTCGGTCGACGATCGCGAGATGCGAGAGTCCATGTGCGTGAGCAGCATGAACGTAAGCATCGGGCGTACTGGCACCCTGAAGAAACGAATACGCGGATCGGGCTGCGAGCTCTGCATACGTCATGCACTGAACATAAGTTCAGTTTCTGGATGCGTCGACCAGAATTGCACGACGTCGTAGCCGCTCCAGCTTGCGCGGTACGAGGGCCGCCACACCAGACCTGATGATCTCGGGCTCCGACGTCGCCGTGCCATCCACCGTGAGCTCGAGCTCTCCGGATAGGACGGCGGCCTCGACGCGTTCGATCAGCTGTTCGAGTGTGCGGGAGCCATCACAGTGTCGCACGAGGACCCGTTCGAATCGATCGAGGGGGACCACCTCGTGTCGTAGGTTTGCAGCCTGTTCTGCCCCCTGATCTACGGCATACCTCACCCAAGTGCTGACACGCGGCCGCTCGGGAACACGATCAAGGGTGACGCGCGCCCGACCCACAAGGTCCACCAGCCCTGCTGCATGGGCGCGAATGAGCGCTCCTCCGACACGCTGGCGATGGAGTGGGGTATCGCCCAGCCATTGTTGCGCGGTGCTCATGATGAGGTCCGTAGGTGCTGACATGGGGTAGCAAGAGATCAAGTACAGCAGCGCGGCTTGTGCGCCACCGTCTTGGACAGTGAGCTCCGTGCCATCGCCCGTGGCAAATGCGCGCGGCGTCGGTTGGGCGAGGTCGACCTGCTCATCGCAGGATTGGCCGCCACATTCCAGTCTCAGTCCCGAGAGGCTCTCGGTGGTCAGCGCGCGCGTGAGCGTGCGGTCTGCATGGCAGAAGAGGGATCGACGAAAGCTCGTACCTCTGAGCAGGTCGAGGTACTGCTCGAGCCGAACGAGGTCGGGGGCGATGCGGTCAAGTGTCGCGTGCAAGGCGTCGGGGAGGCCCTCGGGCAACATCTGACCCAGCTCTGCGTCGCCGAGGTACTGGAGCTCGTGGTTCTCTGCCTGCTGCACCACATCGACGAGGCGAAAGGGGGTGTTCTCTGGGGAGAGAAAGTCGTGGAACACATAGGCATCGCTAAAGCCGCGCATCATGGCGGCCTGATGCTGCATCACCTGTGCATAGCCAGCAGGGTTGTCTTTGAGGTGTTCCGCGAAGAAGCCGAGAAGCGCTTTGCCTTGTTCCACTTGCTCGGCGGGGTCTCGGAACTGCTCGCCATGCCATCGAAGGATCTCCCGCCCGACCTTGTGAAGGTGCCACCCGGGCAGGGCATTGTAGGAGATGTAGGCGATACCTTCCGGCGAGAGCAGCCGGCGGCAATGGTTGAGAATGTGGGCTCGGGCCTCATCAGGGACCCACGAGTACACACCATGGCACACGATGTAGTCGTACGATGCGTCGCTGGTCCAGGTGTTGAGGTCTGCATGTTGGAAGGTGATGTTGGTGAGTCCAAGGGCCTTTGCATGTTCTTGTGCCTGCGCGATCGCGATGTGCGAGGCGTCCATGCCCACAAAGGTGGCCTCGGGGAGATGACAGGCCATCGGTAGCAGATGCCCGCCCGCCCCACATCCCAACTCGAGGATGCGCGCAGAGGCCACAGAAGCGGGATTCATCCCAAATATTCGGCCCATGGCGTGAAGGCGGTCAGGATGCGCGTGGGCATAGGCCTTGCTGGGATACGCAACGATGTCATAGCGAGTGTGTGCGGTCATGGAGCTACTGTTTCATGAGACCTTGTTGACCGCAATGGAGCCATGGGAATGAACGCAGCGGAACTCTATGATGTGCTCCATGCAGGACATGCCGAGGACCTCGGGTTTTACGCGGCCCTGTGCACGAAGCTCTCGGGACGAGTGCTCGAGGTGGGGTGTGGCACTGGCCGTCTTACGGTGCCCCTGCTTCCAGCGGTTTCGGAGCTGACGGCGGTGGATGTGTCGGAAGACATGCTCGATGTCCTGCGCAGGCGTCTTGGGGAACAGACGTCCGAGCTGGCCTCTCGTGTCACATGTGTGCACCAAGATGTTCAGTTTCTATCCCTCGGAACGTCCTTTGAGCTGATCATGTGGCCGTACTTCGGGGTGCATGAGCTGCCCGACCTTCGGACGCTTCGTCTGGCGCTGCGCAGGCTCCGTGCGCACATGCATCGCCGGTCGGTCTTGGCCATCGACCATGTGTTGCCGGCGGGCATCGAAGCGGCTGCAGCACTTCCTGCCGATCGTGTGGTCTTGCCCTCCCCGCGCGGTCCGGTGGAGAACATCCAGTCCATGAGCTGGGAGCCACCCATGGGTACGCTGGAGAACCGCTGGCGATGGCTCAGCGGAGAGGTGCAAACCACGCGTCAGCGCTTCTGCTACTGGTCAGCAGCCGAGTGGGACAGGGTCATCACCGAGGCTGACCTGCAGGTGATGGAAGCCTTTGCCGACTACAACGGCAAAGAGCACGGGCCGGACGATGTCCAGCGCGTGCTCTGTCTTGTGGCTCGGTGAGTCGACGCCGACTCAATCAGGCATCTTCAGGCGAGAGTCCACAAGGTGTGGTGCCGCTCTCCTCGAACTTGATGGTCGGGAGATATGGCGTGCCCCACGTGTCCTGCTTGAACTTCGAGACGTCGAAGCGACCGCGCACGATAAGACGGGACGCGTTCTCGGTGCCGTCGAAGAACACCATGAACTCGCCCGACGCGGCGCCGCCGACCTCAAGCTGCGAGCCTGCGTCAAACTTGACCCAGGCGTAGTTGAGGCCGACCCAGTTGTCGAGGCCGGAGATCACGTCGTCACGCTGACGCCAACGGTTCTTCTCGACGGTGGGGCGCAAGGCTGGGAGACCGTTGATCTCTGTGCCGTCTTCGTTCTTCGGCCAGATGCCGAAGTTGTGCAGCTGGGTATCGACCTCGTCGGCGACGTCGTTCGCGTAGCTGACGAGCTCGCCGTACTGACCGAAGACGAATGGACCGTAGTCGCCGTAGCAACGGTTGTCCTCGGGGTCGCCATTCTCATTGAGGGCGCAGACCCAAGGGTCGGTGGTGAAGATGTTTCGGCCGCCGTCTTCGATGGCTTCGGCGATGTAGGCCTCTGGCTCGCCGTAACGGATACGGCGCATATCAAAGTCATCATCGCCGAGACGGGCGCGAGCGAAGCCTGCGCGCCACTCCTCGGGGAGGCTCCAGCGGTCGAGCAGGAAGGTCGGGATGGCGCCTGATTCTGCGTCGATCGACGTGGTGTCGAACTGGTAGCTGAAGGCATTGAGGTTGAAGACCTGGGCACCAGTGGGGTCACCATCGGGATCGTTGCTGTCGTACCACTCTTGGGTCCAGTTCTCGACCCAGTCACCATCGAGGTTGTTGGCTACGACGCCGTCACCAGCCTCGTTCTGCTCGCAGATGGTGGGCTGGAAGCCGGGGTCGACCGTGATGGAGAAGCGCATGTCGGCGCCGCCGGGGATGCTGTGATGGAAGCCGATCTGAACGTCACCCTCGGAGGTGATGATCGCCTCGCCCCGCCAAGGGTCGAGCTGCTCACCGAAGACGTAGAAGCCGTCTTGGCCAAGCCAGGCCTCCTGCGCAGGTGGCCAGTCGCTGTTGCCGACACCATCGTCGCCCGGGCAGACGAGATCGCGTCCCGCGATACGAAGTGCTTCGGTCTCTGCAGCATTTGCATCGGCGAACTCGCGGCAGTCGATGGCGCGTCGGTTCTCGATCGCATCGAAGTTGATGTCACCCTTTCGAACCGTGAGGCTCTGCGACGCTGCCATGTAGGCGGTGTAGTCGCCGGCAGTGATCTGAGCGTTCTGCGGCCCACAAGCGGAGGCGAAGAGAACAAGGGTGGCTGGGGTAAGGATTCCGAGGGCGCGCATGCGTACTCCAAGGGGATGCAGTCGACCGGAGATAGACGGGCCTGTATAGGCTTGTCGTGGCCCCGTGGTCAACCGCGAAGACAGGTCAAGTAGGGCTGCATTAGCCGATCTGACCGGTCTGCGGGAAGATCGAGCGTTGGAATGTTCGTCGGGAGACAGATTTTTCACCGTTGTGGGCGTTCACGGAGCCGCGCATTGGCGGCTTGTGAGGACCAGTAGTGGACTCGGCCCTCGTCATCGAGCGCCAGAAGGCCGACTGCGCCCGCTGTCGAAGCGGCCAAGCCGGCGGCGCGCCAGGTTCGGGCTGGCAGTTGATAGACTTCGGGTGGGCCTGACCGCACGTCGTGGTCGCGGAGCACGGTGAGCACGTGGTCGTGCAGCCAAAGCGCATCCTCCGAGTCGTCACCGTCCACGTCACCTTGCACAATGAGTGAGGCAGGCCACGATTGGCCATCTAGGGAGAGGGTGCCCTGGGAAAGGATCGCGATGCCGTCAGGGGTTCGCATGGCGCGGCAACCTTCGTCAGAACAGGCCTGTATGGTTCCGTCTTGTGCTTCGGCCGCAGACCATAGGTCTGTCGTTCCGTCCGGCGCCCCAGCGTCAAGCTCGAAGGTGACCCGTGAGACGCCCTTGGCTGTGGTCACGATCAAACCGTCGAGGCCGCACGTGACATCACGGTGCGAGAGGTCGAGACGGTTGCCGCGCGCGAGCACACCGTCTGTCAGAACCTCCTCGATGCGATCGGAGGTTCGGATGAAGGTCCGGTTGCCGCACGAGACGAACGTCCAGCCGAGGGCTTCGAGGCTGAGCGTACCGAGTGAGGCCAAGGTGTCGTCTTCGGTGAGGCGGAACCGGGCGATCTGTGCCGAAGGTGTGTTTTCTTCAAGGGTGAGCCAGGTCGGGGTCTCGCCCGGAATGGTCACCATGTCGCTGACATCCGTCTGAACGAGGGTGGTGTCGACGCCCGTGGGACGCCACGCGGTGGTGCCGCTCACCTCGGACCAAGACCCGGAGATCCTCATCCAGCTGTGCTGACCCGCGACCCACATCTGACCTGCGTCTGCGTCGAACCAGAGAGGGCCCGCCTCGGGGAGTTGCCCGACCCGTAGCTCGGTGTTGCCGTCTGCTGACTCTTGGTAGAGGCGCAGGTCGGTGGCGTCGTCGATGGTCCAGAGGTCGGTGATGCCGTCGCCGTCGCCATCGGCCGCCGTGGCATAGCCCCCGGGGGGCGTTCGTTGGGCCACGAGAAAGGTCTCATCCGTGATGTCGATGATGTAGATCTCTCGCCCGAGGGAGCTCTGTGGCCCAATCGCCAGCATCTCCGTGGCACCGTTACCGTCGAAGTCAAAGCGAGCATCTAGACGGCTGGTCGGCGGGAGCGTGGTGTTGAGGTTGGGACCCGTGGCCTCCCACCGCTCGAAGCGCCACTGAAACCGCTCCCACGAACTGGGGCCGGTCATCACGGTGAGCTGCGGCGAACCACTTCTGCTGGAGTCACCCCACGCCAAGCGCGTGGGCTCTCCGACAAGAGCAGGTGGCTTGAGGCCACGGAATGCCCACTGGGAGGTGTGCTCGAGCATCTCGAGACCTCCGGAACCCCACGCAACGACGAGCTCGGGGACGGGTGATCCTCCGACGTCAGCAAGAAGCAGGTCCGCGAGCGCTGTTCCTGACACCTGCCGGCTGTGTGCGCGAACGAAGGAGCCGTCGACGGTACCTCGCAGAAGGTGCACCTCGTCGTCCACTCCGAACGCGAGGTCGAGGAGACCGTCGCCATCGATATCGGCGAGCGGGCTCGCGATAGGGGGCCCGCCTAGGTTGAGGGCCACCGGTTGTGGAGGACCCTCACCCCACACCCAGAGGCTGTCGTCTGTCGTCACGACGCGTGGGTGTCGCGTCCCCGGCACGGCGTGCATGGTGCGCGGTGTACCCGGAGCGCGTTCTGCGGGCGGTAAGCCCCAAGCGGGCCAGTCGAGACCTGCGGTAGCTTTGAGCGTGAGCGTGCCAGACGCCACAAGGTGCGCACCAGGTGCGTCGACGTCGAGTTCAAGCACACCGTCGCTCCAGGTGGCCTCGACAGGCGCTCCATCGAGCGTCACCGGCGGTCCATCGCCGCTGACGCGGATGCCCCGTGCATCGAAGAGATAGAGACGGAAGGAGGCTTGTTTCCCGGAGACCGCTGTACCCGCGACGACAGCACCTTCTTGACCTGCGAGCTCTGCGGAGACCTCGTACGTGGGGGAGGCTTCGGGGCCGCACCCGGTCAGGGCTGCCGTGGACAAGAGCGCTGCTGTGCACCGTGTGAAGGCCATGTTTCGGGTACTTTGCGTGGTTCTTACGTTTGAGCTCATGTGGGGATTCTGCCGGGGCAACGTGATGGCTGGGAGATAGTTGGCGTAAGTCCGCTAGATCCCGCGGGGCGGCGCACTCGGCTCCCGTGTGCGCGGATGCGAAAGGATCTGCGGCGAACGCCATCATACTTGATTGTGGACGAGATCGGCGGATGGGGTACGGTGTGTGTGGGATGCCACGCTGCACCCGTGGATGGTTTGCAACAAGGGTTTCCATGCCGGTGGGGTCAACAACAGTCTGGTCGTTCGCGCTTGGGCGTGCGGTCCCTAGTGGTGCGAGCGTCGTATGAATCAGACGCCTCCTCCCTCACCTCCGGGTTTCGCATGGATGCCCACACCGGCGATGCGCCTTCTCGAGAGAATCGTCCGACAGCGTGTGCTGATGCAGCTGTTGAGCGTGATGACGGCGCTGGCCGTTCTTATTTACGGTGTGGCCGATTTTCCGATTGTGACCCATGTGGCCCTGTCGTTGATGGCGATTGCCGCGGCGCTGTTCGCGACGTTCGTGCGTCCGGAGTTCCGTCTCATCTCGGTGGTGTTGTCGGTGGCGTTGAGCTTTCGATACATCATCTGGCGTGGGATCGAGACGCTGAATCTCGACGCTGGCCTCAGCCATGCTGCGGTTTCGATCTTGCTCTACGGTGCCGAGATCTACACGGTCTTCGTCTTGGTCGCCGGCTACTTTCAGACCACGGTGTTCTTTGAGCGTAGGCCCGTCGACCTTCCGCTCGATCGGTCTCTCCTCCCTTCGGTCGATGTCTTCGTGCCGACCTACTCTGAGCCAGTGGATATTGTGCGTCGGACGTTGGTTTCGGCCATGGCGATGGACTACCCCAACAAGCGGGTGTACCTGCTCGACGATGGCCGCCGGCAAGAGATGCGGGATCTGGCAGAAGAAGTCGGGTGTAGCTACCTCGACCGGCCGGATAACCGGCACGCGAAGGCAGGAAACATCAATGCGGCGCTGCCTCGGACCGAGGGCGCGTTTATTGCCTTCTTTGATGCGGATCATGCCCCTGTCCGCAGTTTCCTTACGGTGACGATGGGCTTCTTTCTGCAGAATCCGCGGCTGGCGCTCGTGCAGACCCCGCACCACTTCTACAACTCTGATCCGTTTGAGCGAAACCTTTACCAGGCGGGCGTGATGCCGCCAGAGCAGAACTTGTTCTACCATTTGGTGCAGGTGAGCAATGACTTCTGGAACAGCGCATTCTTCTGCGGCAGCTGTGCGGTCATACGACGTGAAGCGCTCGAGGAGATCGGGGGCGTTGCAGTAGAGACGGTCACCGAGGATGCGCATACATCCCTGAAGATGCACGCCCGCGGGTGGGACAGCGCGTACTTGAACCTGCCACAAGCGGCGGGGCTCGCGACCGAGAGTTTTGGCGCCTACGTGGGTCAACGTATTCGATGGGCACGTGGGATGGCCCAGATTCTTCGCGTAGACCCTCCGTTTCTGAAGGCTGGTCTGACCATCTCCCAGCGGATCAACTATACCGCCGCGGCGACGCACTTCCTGTTCGGTCTTCCGCGGTTGGTCTTTTTGGTCGCGCCGGTCTTCTACCTCGTGTTCGACCTCAATCCGCTTCGGGTCGATGTGTCACTCGTGCTGCTGTATGCGGTGCCTCATCTGTTGCTGGCCTACATCAACGCGAGCGCTGCGCATGGCAACCAGCGGCACACCTTCTGGCCTGAAGTCTATGAGACGGCGATTGCCCCCTACACAGCACTTGTGACCACAGTCGCGCTGTTCGCGCCTTCGGTCGGGTCGTTCAATGTCACGCCGAAGGGCCATCAAATCGATAAAACCACCTTTGACTGGCGCATCGCGCGGGTAACGATGGTGCTGCTCGTGCTCGTGATGTGTGGAACCATCATGGGCACTTGGAAGATGTTCACGCGCCCCGAGGACACCTTCACGCTTGGGGTGGTCCTGTTCTGGAACTTCTTCAACCTTGTGTTGTTGCTCGCGTCCCTCGCGGTGGCGGTGGAGCGGCCCCAGCGGCGTGCCGTCTACCGAATACCCTCCGAACACCATGTGGTGCTGCACGAGACTGCGGCGTTGCCTGTAGACGTGGTGGACGATGACATCGATGTCGAAGACCTCGATGAGTCCAGCTACGCGCCACTCGATGATGTCGACGCGGGTCCACTGGCGACCGACGCGTCAGTGTCGCAGTCCGTGGAGGCCCCTGTTGCGGTGCCGTCGCTTGAGATCAAGTCCACCCTGCTCCCTGACACCAATGAGGTGCCCACGGGTGCGTGGGGTGCGCAGGGGCATACGGTGGACCTCTCGGAATTGGGGGGCCGATTTATTCTGGATCACGAGGGAACACTTCCACAATTTGTGCGCGTGACCATCACGGGCGACGAGGGTGAGCAGGTCTCGGTGGCTGCGGAGATCCTTGGCGCCTTTGCGGGCGCACCAGGAAAGACCGTGGTTCGAGCACGATTTCTGCAGGTAGATAGTGTGGTTCGTCACGGGCTGATCCGCTTGATGTTCGGGCGGCCCAATACATGGGCAGGCTCCACGTATGACGCGGACCGGCCCGTGATGGCCTTGCTCACCGTGTTGGGTACGCCGTTTCGCGCAGCCGCGATTCATCTCGGCCTCTTGGCGACACCGCCGGAGGATGGCGGTGAGCGCAGCGGTCGTGAGCGTGTGCACACACCAGTCCTGCAGTGCCATAGCTGCAGCCATGTCTTGATTCGGGCCACGGAGTGCTGTCCCCACTGCGGCGCCTCACTCGACCATCTTGCGCAGCAGAGCGACCCTGCTCAGCCACTGATCTCGGTGGGCGCCGTGTCGGGTTCCAGACGCGCGTTGGCGGATACGGCGCTGACCGGCGTGGCGCTCCCACTCATTCTGATTGCCGTGGCAGTGCTGACGCTGACGCTCTGGCCCATGTGGATCGAGCAGGCCCCAGCCCCAGCCACCGCGGAAGAGACGTTGGTGCTTGTAGAGCGCCTGGCTCGTGAGGACGCCGTGGGTCTCGCCGAAGGGCTGGAGGCGCACATCCGAAGGGATGCCGCCTTGCCCCGGGACTGGGGTTTCTCCATTCGACGGCTTCGCGACGAGTACCCGGCACCAGAAGAGGGCCGGCCGTTGAGCCATGACACCACCTTTGGGCGCGCGCTAGGGACCCGTCTGCAGCAGCTCCACATGCTGGACCGGCAGTGGCGCATGGGTGCGCCTGAAGACGTGGTCTCTACAGAGATCAGCGCGTTGCGACGCGAAATAGCGGCCCTTCCACTTCGCGATGTGGGAGCTGTTCCATGATGTATTGCGCAAGGATGAACCCATGATTGCTTCTGGACTTCGGCGCGTACTGGCGGGCTATCTCCTCGGGGTATCCGGTGTGAGCGTTGCTGCGGAGACCCCCGAGGTCGAGCCGCTGGCCGTGGTCGACGGTGCACCCTCCTCGGAATCACTGGTGCTGGGCTTTCAAGATTCGCTGTTTCAGGCGACGCCAGTGTCGCTCGACGGCATGGCTGCACGACGAGACATCGGGTTTCGATTTCCCGACAGCTGGGAAGCCACGGGGGATGGGACGGTACACCTGGAGTTGGAGCACAGCCCCTTGCTGCTGGGAGATCGGTCATCGCTCACCGTGTTGGTCAACAACCGAGCTGTCGGAAGTGTCCTGCTTGATGCGACCAACGCCGTAGGGGGCTCCTTCTCCGCGAGCATTCCGGAGGACATGCTTGAGCCCTACAACGAACTCGGACTCGTGGCCGTTCAGCACTACATCCCGGAGTGTGAAGATCCGTTCGACCCAGCCCTCTGGACCCGCGTAGGTCTTGGCTCGCGCATTGAACTTTCGGCGAGGCCTCGCGTCATCGATGCAGATCTCGCCCAGCTCCCGGCCCCGTTCTATGAAGAGAGCGGTGTCGGTGACGTCGCCTTCACGTTGGTCGGCCCCGCATCGCCTACGCCCTCGGAGCTCAACGCGCTCGCGGTCCTCGGCTTCGGGCTCGGTCGCGAGGCGGACTACCGCGGTGTTCGTATTGATCAGGTCACCGAGCGCGTCTCCGAGGCGACAGGTCATGCCGTGCTGGTGGCGTTGTGGGACACCCATCCCGATCTGACCGCCCTTCTGGGGGGCGTGACTCCGGAGCCGGGCGAGGGCCTTCTCGCACTGGTACCCAATCCGACGGACCCGACCCAGGCCGTGTTGGTGGTGACCGGCACGACCCCTGCGTCGTTGGTGGGGGCTGCCCGGACCGTGGTGGACCCCAACCTTCGGTCTGCCCTCTCGGGACCGACGGCGGTGATCCGAAGTGCGCTGGGCCGTCCACCCGCCAGCAAGCGTCGGCCCTTTCGCGTACCCATGAGCGCCTCGTTCTCGCTCGAAGATGTCGGGGTGGAGAGTCAGACACGCACGGGATTCTATGCAGATCGGGTGATGGTTCCGCTTCGGTTTGAGGGTGACGCTGTCCTCAAGGGCTCATCGGGTACCATGGAACTCCACTATGCCTACGGGACAGGACTCGATCCCGAGATCAGCGCCATCGAAGTGGTTCTTGAAGGCGTCACGCTGACGAGTCAGCGTCTGACCAATCCCGAGGGTGAGCAGGACGCCACGCTTGAGGTCATTCTCCCTGCAAACCTCGTGAAGCCGACATCGAATCTAGAGATTCGATGGAAGCTGTTCCCAGAGGGATACGAGCGCTGTGAGCGTGTCGGCGATCGCATCATCTGGGGCACCGTGCTCAATACGACCCGGTTTACGCTACCGCGGAGTCATGCCGCCGAGCTCCCCGACCTCGGGCGGCTCAAGTATGGGCTCTGGCCGTTTACCCTCGAAGGTGAGGCAGGCGCGACGACCGTCGTTGTCCCGGATGTACCGACGCGCGAGGATGGTGCGGCGGTCGTACACCTTGCTGCCGCCCTCGGGCGCCATCGGGACACACGCGATCCCGAGCTTGATGTCGTTCGTGGCAGTGATTGGAGTGGCTACCCCGACCGGCATGCCATCGTGTTGGTCAGCGGACAGAACAGCTTCTACGATCAGATGACCGAGGACCGGCTGGTCATGCAGGATGTGTCGGAGGAGCGTGTCCAACGCGACGGTGCGCGCGAAGAGGTGCTGCAAGCCACCGTCCGCGATGACCGGCCGTGGCTCGAACAGACGCTACATCCTGCCAAGCGGGAGCGAAGTATTCTCGTCGTACGAAGCCCGACCTCCGAGGGCCTTCCTCCGCTGACGCGGCGCCTGGCGGACGGCGCCTTTCTTGCCCTCCTCGATGGAAACATCGCCAACATGGTGCTCGCCGATCCGCTCCGTGTGGAGACGGCCCGACTTGGACCCACCGTCCGTGTGGGCGAGGCCTCGGGTGCCGAGGCGTTTAAGCAATGGGCGTCTCGGTTTGGTTGGCTGATCCTGATGGTCCTCATTGGCTTTGCGATGTTCTTTTCGCTGGCCGTATCGCTCTGGGCGCAGCGAAGTGGCGGCCGCACATGAGGAGTACCCCGCGCATCTTGGTGACCCTCGTAGGGTTTGCGCTGGTGTGCCTCGTGCCGGGCTGTGCCGTCTCGGCGGAGGTCCGGCAGGTGCACGCGGACTGGCGAGCCTATGTGCAGGACTACATTCAGGATGATGGACGCGTGGTGGACGGTGCACGGGATGGCATGACCACCAGCGAAGGTGTGGCCTACGCACTACTTCGCGCGGTCTGGTCCGACGATCGGCGAACCTTCGGCCTGGTGCTGGAGTGGTCCAGGGTCAACCTGCAGAACGGCGACGGCGGAGCCCTTCCCGCATGGCACTGGGGGGTAGATTCCGCGGAGACCTGGGGAATCCGTGATGCGCAGCCCGCATCGGATGCCGATGTGTTGATGGCCTATGCCCTCCTCGAGGCAAGTGACCGCTGGTCTCGTGAGGACTACCGTGACCAGGCGATACGCTTGTTGGGTGAGATCTGGACCCTGGAGACGCTAGACGTCGGTATGGATCGGGTCCTACTCCCGGGCCCATGGGCCATGACCGAAGGACCCCTACGGCTCAACCCTTCGTACTTCGCGACCTTTGCGTTCCGCCGATTTGCCGAGGTGGACAGCGATCGGGATTGGTTGGCGCTGGTGCGGTCGAGCTACCGGGTCTGGGAAGCGACGCATGAGGCCTACGGTACCTGGCCGGACTGGTGCTGGTGGGACACGGAGGCTGACACGTTGGTCCCCGCGCCGGAGGGTTCAGAGGGGCTGGTGGTCTCGGGCTGGGAGGCGATGCGGATACCCTGGCTATTGGCCGCAGATCTCGCGTGGTACGAGGCCCCAGAAGCCGAACGGATGTTGCAGGTAGACCGTGAGCATGGGGTTCAGCCAGACGACGAATTGCGTCTTCCGGCGGTCGTGGGGCCACGCGGTGCGGTCGTGACGCCCTATGAATCACGTGCGCGGTATGGCGCGCTTCTTCCTGCGTGGGCGGTGACCCGGCCGGACGATGTTGCAGCTCTTCGTCGTCACATCGCCAGGCTCGAGCCAGCCCGTGTCGGGCGCCATGGTCGCCGAGGGCACGCCGGGACCGACTACTACGCCGCGAACTGGGTCTGGTTCGGACAGGCCCTCTGGTTTGGTGTGGCACGTCCCGTGGAGGCGAGGTGAATACCGTGGTCTGCTGGATGGCGATGCTCTTGGCGTCGGCGTGGGGACAGGAGCCGTGGGAGGCCGCCGCAGCCAAGCTCGCACGCTCGCCTGCGTCAACCACGGCGCGTGTGCAGCTCGGCGCCCAGCTGGCCACGGACGCGTCCATGGAGGACGAGGCCATGGCGGTGCTGATGGGCCTGAAGGCCCTTGGACATGATGAGGTGCAGAACGCACTCATGACCGTGCTTAGCGAGCGTGTACCACGTGCGGGATGGGCCGACCTCTATGACACGCTCCCAGCGTATGAACCGGTGTGGCTGGCGCGGGATGCACTCGCCGAGCTGCAGAGCTCCGATCGTCCGAGGGACGGGCTGAACAAGCTGGCGCGTCTCGACCCTGGCGACCTCGATCTCGACCTAGCGCTGTCGCTCGGACGCGAAGCGTTGAGGGCGGGCCACGTGGACGATGCGCTCCGTATTCTTCTTCCGTGGCGCGACGCGTCTGCCGCCCGGGACTTGGCCTCACTCGCGTGGTGGATCGATGAGGTCGGAATGGCTGCGTCCGGTGCCGATGTGGACCGTCCGTCTGGTGGGCCCGATGAGGCCGCGTTGGCGCTTGTTGAGGCAGGGCTGTCTGATCAGGCACGGACCGTGGTGTCGAGGATGTTGGCCTTCAAAGAATCGGTCGAGGGTCGGGTGAGGCTCGGGCGTTTGGTCGCTGCGGACGGGGAGTTCTCTGCGGCGTGGGAGGTGCTGTCCGAGCTGGAGGCGTCGAGCCAACAACGTCCTGATGTAGCACCACTGTTGGTCGATATCCTTGCGGCGCAAGGGCAGTTCGCCGAGGCCCGCGTCCTGGCGGAGCGGACCATCCCGGCCCTCCTTGTCCGTGTGGAGGCCTTCGAGCAGCTCCAGCAGGCCGTGCGCGTTGACGATGAAGACCGCATTGCGCTGCTGACACAGGTGTGGGCCACGATTCCCGAGGCACCCGGCGTTGCGCGGCGCATCGGGCTTGGGCTGCTGGACGCGGGGGCCGTGAAGGCCGCGCTGCAGCCCCTTGCAGCCGCAGTCAAGGCTGCACCTACGGACGGTGTGCTGTTGGGACGGGCCATCAATGCAGCAATGCAAGCGGGGGCTCCAGAGCAGGCCATCGCGCTCGCACATGACGGTCTTCCCTCGCTCGCCGAGCGCAGCAGCTACCTCGGCATCTCCGAAGTCCTCGGATGGGCGTGGGCCGCGCAGGGGGAGCACGACAAGGCTGAAGGTGCGCTGGACAAGGCCCTGGCCGCCTATGGCGTAGCGCTCGCCATGCTTCCGGACCAAGGAGCCGTGGTGAGGGGCGCCGCAGGGGCCCTTTGGGCGAGCGGAGAGCCTGACGCTGCGTTTGATGCCTATCGGGTGGCCTTTGTGCGCGATGTGGGGGATGTCGAGGCGCTGAGCGCATTGATCGAGTTGTCCTTTTCACTCGGTCGAGAAGCGGAGGTTCGCGAACTCATGGCGCCGCACATGGCGCGTGAGGACATCCAAGAACGTCACCGTGCCTTCGAGCGTCGCGCGGAGATCTATCGAGTGGCAGCTGGGCTCTATGGAGAGGATCGCGGTGATGCGGTAGCAGAACTGGAGCGGTTGGAACAAGGGGCATGGAACGACCCCGAGGCCCTTCGAGCCATCGCCGGGGTGTGGTTGAGCGCTGAGGACCCCGACCGGGCATTGCAGACCTACCGACAGTCTTTGAGGGCGCAGCCGGGGAACCCGTGGAGCGAGCTCGGTGTGGCCAACAGCTTGATCGGGCTGGAACGGTTCGATGACGCTGAGGAGGCGCTTCGTCGGGCTGCTCAAGGGGTTCAGGGCCCCAATGAAGCGCTTCGGGCTACCACACGGGCATCGATAGTCCGCGGCCGTGGCCAGCAGGCCCAGCGGATGGGCCAGCTCGATGATGCCGTTCGGTGGTTTCGGGAGGCGCGCGACATCGACCCGACGCCGTGGTCAGCGCTAGCCCTTGGAAACCTCTATCGAGACGTCGGGCGGGTCAATCTTGCAGAGAAGCAGTATCGTCGCGCCCTTGCCGTGGATGCCCAGCACCTACCCTCCCGCTCCGCGCTGGTCATGTTGCTGATCTTGGAAGGGAAGCAAGACGCGGCGCGTGTGGGTGTGGATGAGGCCCCTAGAGGGCAACAGACAGGGCTGAAGGATACCTTCGCTGCTGGGAAGGAGCTTCGCCGTTCCCGCGAAGCCCACCTGTCTGGGGATCTCGAGACCGCCCTACGCGTGGCACGTGATGTGATGAGGGCGTACCCGGACGTCCCTGAGGTCCGCCCTTGGCTCCGCGCCCTAGAGCTGGAGTACAGCCCTCCTCCTCGCATCTACGAACACGCCCTACGCTGGTTGCAAAACGACCTCACCGACCTGCCCGCACTTCGGGCGCTGTTGGGGGCAGCGCATGCCATGCGGAACACCGCAGAGGTGCTCCCTACGTTTGAGGCTGCCGCAACCCGGGGTGGTTCGGCGCTAGGGGACCTCCATGAGACAGCACGCCTGGTTGCGGATGCCGAGGCTGCCGTCCGCCTGGCTGCCCGAGGCCAGCGGATTCGTGCGCGGTCGACACTGGTCGCACGCGAGGCAGCTGCCGCGGACCATGCAGACCGTTGGGTCACGCTCGGTGAGGCGTGGCTTGCACTCGGTGATGGTGCGTTGGCCCTCCGTGCCTACGACAAGGCCGCAGCGCTAGCACCCGACCTTGTGGCGGCGCAGCTCGGCCGATCTGCGGTGCTGTCGCGGCGTGGGCAGCACGGGCAAGCCCGAGACGTGCTGGTATCGACGTGGGCTGCCACGCGAGACGCAGAGGTCGGGCTCGCGCTGGCGCAAGATCACATCGAGTCACGTCGTGGTGGGGATGCTCGCGAAGTCCTGAACGGCTTGAAGATACGCACCACGGGCACGACAACGGATGTCGGAGACGCGTCGATGAGGCCGGCACCCGGCGTCCTGAATGCCGGCCAGCTGGTGCGCCTCGGGGCCTTGAAGACGCGTCTTCGCCACCTCTATATTCCCCAGTTTTCTGGCGGTCTGGCCTTCCATTCACGCCCGGGTGATGCCGGCCGGCAGCGTTTGTCGGCCCTGGCGCTGCCTGTTCGCGTGCATGATCTTGGGGTTGGCCGCGTGAGGTTCGACCTTGAAGCGGTGCCCGTGCTGTTGGCGGATGGGCAGGAGAGCGCGGCTGGCGCTCGGCTTTCGGTAGGGATGCGCGGACGTATGGGTGCGGTGTCGGGGTGGGCCCGGTTGGGCGTCAGCGAGCTGGGCTTTGGAGGGCCGGCCTATCCTCTATGGAACGGTGGAGTGGACCTTCGACTTGTCGATACCGTGCATGTCGGAGCCTACACCTCAAGAGATGCGGTGACCGATTCCTACACGAGTTGGGTCGGTGGGCGCGATGCGTCGGGTGCGGTGTTTGGCCGTGTCCATCGGACCACGCTCGGTGGGTATGTGGGGGCCACGCCGACGGCCCTCGACACGCTCGGAATGTCCTTCGCGGGCGGGTGGAACATGGGCCAGCAGATGGAGACCGTGGGCTACTGGGAGATGTCTGCGCGAGGCAAGCACGCCTTCCCCTTCAGTCTCGGTGAGGTCGCGGTCGGTGCCGCGTTTCTCGCCATGGCCTTCGACGAGCAGCGTGACGGCTTTGAAGTCGGTGAAGGTGGGTTCTTCTCGCCCGAGCTGTTCTTCTTCGGTGCGGCACAGGTCAACGGGGTGGTCCGCTCACCCGATGAGCGGTGGGAAGGCTGCGTGGGGGCGGCCGCAGGTCCACAGGTCGTTGTCGCGGAGTCGTTGGACGATGATCCGCTCAACTACATTGGTTCCGGTCTGTTCTTGGGGGGGGCGGTCCACGCCTCACTGGACTGGCGGGCGACCCCATTTGTCCGGGTTGGCGTGGACTATGGATTCCAGTCCACCGGATCGGCTTGGCAGGCGCATACGGCCGCACTGCATGTTCGTGTGGGCCCGCCGCTGACCGTGACGTCTCAACCCCGGACAGCGTTCAGTCGGTCGGCGGGTGCACCGTGGATGCAGGTGCAGGCCTGCGGAAACTGAGGGTGTCTGCAATCGGTGACGTCCACACGCGCTGACCGTGATATGACAAATGTGCGCAAGCGAGCGCGATGGAGACCCATGATGATGAGACACCTTTCGGTATGTACCCTTCTTCTAGCCGCATGTGGTGGCGCAGATCAGGTCACGCCTGCCCCGCTTAAGGCCGGCACCACAATCACGGGCGCAAGCCAAATCACCTCGACCACCAAACTCTGGAAGTACACACCAGAGGCCGGCGCCGTCGAGCAGAAGGGCACGCTCGGCACAGGTTCCGATTGTGATGTCGCGGGCGCGAGTTCCGGAACCGTCACGGTGTCAGAGGTGGGCGTGCGAAACACGACGCTTCAGGTGCTTGGGAACACCGTCAGCCGACACCCATTGATTCCGGGTGAGGATGTCTTCGGTGGCATTGGCATCTCTGTGGTGGCCGAGCAGGTGACCGAGGAGTCGAACACCAACCGCGTCGAGGTGTTCGAGCAGCCGGATGCTGACCAAGAGACCTTCACCGAGACCACATCGATCCCCGACGACGTATCGACCTCTAGCCGCTTTGTCGGTCGTGCCGTGGACGAGTTCCACGTGCAGATCGCTCCCCTCGATCTCTACGGCGATCAGTCTTGGCTGGAGTGCGAGGACATCTACTGCAGCAGCACCGATGCTGACATTCCCCCTGCACCGTTCCGCAACGATCCTACGCTGCTCACGATGGCCAATCCATCCGTCGGCGACGTGTGGATGAGCACCAATGGCAACATCGTCTACCGGTTCGAAGGCAGCGAGAATGTTGCGATCGGCGATCGGACCCTCCGCGCCAACAAGGTACAGGTCTTCATCAACGGTGACTACGACGGTGCAGCTACCTCAGTGGCCGAGGACTGCGTGTTTGAGCAGCCGTTCCAGAGCCAGACGGACGAAGACGAGCAGACTTCCCTGCTCTCCACCCAAGCCATCATCGATTCTGGATGTGAGAACGACTACGTCCACCAGCAGACAGGTACGCAGTACTGGGTAGACGGTGTCCTCGTGGGCTTCCAGGGCCGTACCGTACAGGTGGAGATCATCGACGCGGGCTACGAGTGGTTCGTCGAGGTTGACGGTGCAGATCTCTGCAACCGTGTGACCAGCGATGTCGACAACCCCGACGAGGACTCCAACTTCTTCGTCCAGTACCGTGTCGTTGAAGAGGTCGAAGAGTTCGCTGCAACGTCGTGGTCCGAGGAAGACCTGAGCGGTAATGCTGAGTGAATGAAGGCCTAAACCCAAGGGTTCAACTTGGGTTTGCCCTCTTGGTGCTGGGCGTGTTCACCGGGGTCGAATGGACCTGGGGGGCACGCCCTGCCGTCGTATTAGGAACCCTGCTCGTGGTGGTAGAGACCGCGTGGAGCACGTGGCGCACGGGGCGTCTTCAAGCGCACTCCGTGGGCATGCTGGTCCTTGTGGTGGGGTTTGGTGGCCTCGCTTGGTGGGATGAATCGGGCGTGTGGGCGCTCCTGATGCCTGCTGTCGGCGACCTCGTGCTCGTCGCCGCTGGGCTCGTGTTCCACCTGATGCGTGGACCACCACTTGTCTGGATGATGGAACAGCAAGATCCGGAGCCGCTTCATCCGCTCGAGCGGAAACACTTCGCGGGTGTAGGCCTTCGGATGCTCGCGTCGCTGCTTCTGCACGCGCTGGTGGTCGTCCTGGCTGTGCACTACGCGCCCACATGGGCCCTCACGGTGGGGGGCATCGGGCAGATGGTGTGGCTGGGTCTCCACGTCATGGGAGAGGCGCTCTGGGTTCGGTCTCGGCTCTGGCCGGCGCTCGATGCGCTAGAGTCACATGGACGCGGCGAGCCGTCCGAAACCTAGAGGCAGGCGTGCGAAGCTACACAGAAGTACCAGCAACGATGCGTTGGGCCGTTCCTTTGGGGCTCGGTATCGCCATCCTTGCGTTCGACAGGGCGCCTGACTGGCTGGGGTATGGTGGGGTTCATGTCGATGTCTCTGCCCCTGTGGCAGCCCGCTTTGCGGCGCCCGTGCGCTGTCAGGTGGCGCGATGGTGGCCAGACGGAACGACCGTGGACGATCCGTCGGGACTCGTAACAGATGGCACGGTGGAGGTGGCATCCTCCGACCAGGGGCTCTTGCTTCAGGCGGCGTCCGCGTCGCCAGCGTCATTGGTGGTCCGACGGACCAAGGACCGATGCTTTGTCCTGGGGTCACCCGACACGGCGCGCGCCATTCGGCTCGGCTTTGAGGCGCCCCCATCCCCGTGGGTCGCCTATGCTGAGGGGTGTTCTGTGCCACGTGTACCGCTCACACAGGGCATGGAACTTCCGGTGGAGGACATGCCGTGCCGTGTCGGCCTCGCATGGGAGCACCCCTCGGGTGAGGTCCGCAACGGACCGACACGCTTGGTGCGTCCTGCCGCGGGGCAGACGCTCGTCGTCGATCTGCAGTCACCCTGAGGTCAGGTACAGACCGCGGGACTTCTGGTTAAGGCCACACCATGCGAATGACCCACCTCCTGTTGCTACCCGCGCTGTCTTCGTGCATGACGACAGCTGTCTGCAATGCCCTGGTCGACGAGGCAGAGCAGCTGGCCCTTGCAGATGCGTCTGACTGTCGTTTTGCACCCCAGCAACTGACAGAGGCCTACTGCGCGGGCGACGACGCGAGTCCTCTTCTGGGGTACCACGCATCGTTTTGTGCGGATGCGGACGCAGAGTGCATTGATGCCACCTACGAAACCGTCGAGGCCTGCGTTGGGCGGCCCGAGGAGTGGGCATTGGCACGAATTGCCGCCAATGCACAGGATGGCGATTGGGTGGCTTCGGCGCTGACGGTTGTGACGTCCATACAGCGCGAATCGCGGGGAGTCATGCTTCAGTCCCCAGATGGAGAGGCCCTCAGTCGTGGTCTGTTGGCGCGACCGAGCGATGGCGGGGTGGCGCTCTCTGTAGACGACCGTGTTGCGCTGGTGGGAAGGGCGGTCCGCGACGTCCATGGGCGTGTTGCGCTCGAAGATGCCGTGCTGACGCCGCTGGGGCCTGGGCGACCCGTAAGGCCACTCGTGGTCGATATCGATGTCGCAGCGTCCGGGGCATGGGTAGGGCGTCTCCTGCTCATCGAGGGTCTGGAGATGCTGGCGCCCAATGCAGCGTGTCCAGACGAGGACTGCGATGGCGAAGCGCTCTGGGCCACTAACAGTGCGCTACTCGTGTCGGATCGTGCGTTTGAGGGGCCGTTGGAGGCCACGCCGGGAGGCAGTGGGGTCGTGGGGGTGTTGGTGCAGCGGGGGACGGCCTATGTCGTGTTACCGAGGACCCCACAAGATCTTGGGGGATCGGAGTGACGATGAAGCATCACGCCATCTTGGGCGTTCTGATCGCATGTTCGTGTGGAGAGACGACATCCACCGATGCTGGTCCGACGGACACGCCTCCAGACGTCGGGGACACCACGGACACGCCAGAGCCTCCGGGTGACGCAGACCTTGATGGTGATGGCTACGCCGGTGAGGACGACTGCGATGATACCGATTCGGCCAGATTCCCTGGGGCATTGGAGCGCTGCAACGGTATCGATGATGACTGTGACGGCGAGGCTCCTGGTGAAGAGGGGCTGGCCTGTGCTGCCTGTGATGATGTGGGGTTGTGGGTGCAACTGCAGCTGGAGAGCCGTGAGGATGCGTTCTTTGAGCATGTCGATCAGCTCTCGGCGTGCGCAGACGCCTACAGTCAGGTCACCACGTGGATGTTCACCCAGCTCGACAAGCAAAATGGTGAAGTCGAGGGCGTGTATACGGGCGTGCGGGTTCCTGTAGGGGACGAAAAGCCAGACCCGAGCATCATGAACACGGAGCACACGTGGCCGCAGTCACTCGGCGGTGGCGATGGGACAGCACGTTGTGACCTGCACCACCTGTTCCCTACGGACTCCTTGGCCAACTCGGAGCGCGCGAACCTACCGCTAGGCGAGGCCTTCGGGAACCCAGACTGGGCGGTGGGGGGCTCCGTGCATGACACCGAGGTGTTTGAGCCTCGGGACGCGCAGAAGGGGCCAGCGGCGCGCGCGCTGCTCTATATGGACCTGCGCTACAGTCACCTGTCGCTGGACCCCGAGTATCGGGCGCGCATGGAGGCGTGGGATGCACAATACCCACCGTCCGACCAAGAGGTGGCTCGAACGATGGGTATTTGGGGCTACCAAGGAACGGCGAACCCCTACATCATCTGTCGCTGACTAGGAACGCCACCCTTCGATCTCTGCTCGAATCCGGTCGTAGACAATCTGATCAAGGTTGTTGGATGGCATCTGTCTGTCCGCAATACCGTGGCTCGCAGCGGCCGCACTGGTGGAGCCATACGTGATGAAGATGAAGTTGCCGGCCGTCAGCTGCGCGATCTGTCGAAACACCAACGATCCGACGCTGTCGAGTCCACTAGCCGCCACCGTGTGAACACGGATGCCAGCACCAAGCGCATGCAGCGCCGAGGTGCCGTATGAGACGTCCTGGGCGTAGTCCATGTGGGGAGGTGCGTCGGCAACCAAGAAGGCAACCCGGGCGCCCTCGCTTCGCCAGTCGAGGTCATGGACGGCAGCCCGCAGGCCCGCGTTGAGGGACTCTGGTGTGTCGCCTCCGCCGTCAGCGACCACAGACCTGAGGGTGTGGTCGAAGCTTGCAATGTCGGTGGTGAAGGGGAGCCTCTGGGTGACGTAGGCATCGCCGCGGTCGCGGTACAGGACACCACCCAGACGCAGGTCTACGGGTTGGTCCAGTTCTTGGAGTCGAGCCACCACCGAGGTCAGCGTGCCCTTGATGCGGTCGATCTCGTCACCCATGGAGCCCGTTGTGTCGATGACAAAGGCCACATCGAGCGACATCCGATCGGCGCTTGGTACGGGCTCCGGAAGCTCCACCACGGTGGGGCCCGCTGGATTGAGGGCGACCGTGATGGTCTGTCCCGCCGCGGAGACAGTCGCATTCAACGACGAGGAGCCCCCAGACGTCAGGAAGCCTGGATAGACGGTGGTCTCGCCATTGCCAAGTGTGGTGCTACGCCACGCCGTGTCCTTCTGGCCTCGTAGCGTCACGACGGCGTTTGGAATGGGAGCGCCGAGGCTATCGACGACCCGAACCGGCAGGCGCTGGGATACCGGCAGATCTTGCCAGCTGCCCGACGGCAAGCGCGTCCGCGCATCTGCCACATAGGCCGTGAAGGCATCAAAGCGTTGGTTGTCGTCGGTCAACGAGGCTTTGAGTGGTGTGGTGTCAATGCGTGGTGGCGTGTAGGGAACACTCTCCATCCGGCTGTCTTTCGTCGGTGCACTACGCCTGGTGGAACCGCCAACTCCCTTGATGGGCTTACGCTTCGGTGGAGCGCTCATCCGGTACGCCTTGGTGGTGGTGCTGGGCGCCATGGGCGGCTCTAGGTCACCGTCAGACGAGAGGGGTTCGTCGGCCGAAGCGGCGCCACTCGAGAGCGGCGGTGCCGTGGCGATACCGTCGGCCACGGACTCTGGTCCGTCATCAGAGGGCGCTCCGGGCGATGCGGGCAGCTCTGGTGCATCGCGCGTTTCCTCCGGAGATGCATCCACATGGCCGGAGAAACCTACAGCGTCCACGTGGGCAGCGGGCTCGGAGGCCCGGTGGAGGCATCCCGTAGAGAGGGTGAGGGCCGCGAGGACGGCGAGGAGGCGGGGTGGATGAATCAGCATGGGAGCTCCTTGCGTAAGCGCCGGCGGAACGACACGGGGGGCCAGGGCTTACAGCGGAGCCTCACTTTTTCTCAAGAGTGGGCGGCGAGGGGCGATGATGAGTCCGCAGGGTGCGGACCCGCTGCTTCTTTCTCTGGGAGGGGGTGGACCAGGGGGTCCGCGACCTATGCCTGCCAACGCAGACCGTCGGTGTTGTTCCACCACAGGTCCATATCGGGTGGAAGAGGGGCCTCGATGGTGAGCTCGCCCCCATTGGGGTGGGGCGTGGTCAAGCGCGCTGCATGCAGGGCCTGACGAGGTGCACCAGTCAGCGCTTCGTGGTCCGGAGAGAGGGCCCCGTGGGCCAGCGTGTCGAGAAAGACCTCCGGAGGAACCCCGTAGAGGCGATCGCCGAGGAGAGGGAAGCCGGCGTGGGCAAGATGAACGCGGATTTGGTGCGTTCTTCCGGTATGTAGTCTACATCTCACCAGACTCACCGACTGACCATGAGAGGTGGACCGGACGCCTTCTCTCCAGACCTCGGTGTGCGCCGCAAGACCATCTGGGCGGACGGCCATCTGGACCCGAATCTCCTGCTCGGCATACCCGATGGGTCCGCGCAGGTGCTCTCGCATCCAGGGTACGGCACCTTTGCAGAGTGCAAGGTAGGTCTTTCGCGCCTCACCCTTGAGCCATCGCTCTTTGAGCTCGCGGTTGGCCTCGATGTCTTTGGTCAGGAGAATGACGCCAGAGGTGTCGCGATCGAGGCGGTGGACGAGGTCGATGCGATGCTCTGGCCATCGCTCCTTGGCCAGACCGATGATGGACCATGCGAACTTCGTACCTGCCGGGTGGGCCAAGAGCCCTGCCGGCTTCTGGAGTGCCACGAGTCGCTCGTCCTCATGGAGGATGGCCGGGAAGGCGGGCGGCGGAGTGTCAGGTGCAATGCCGGGCATGGTGATGTGGAGGACATCTAACCCGCGGAGCCGGTACGAGGCCCTGAGCGTGGCGCCTGTCGCTGCGAGGGTCACGTGGCCATCCTTGATGCCCTTGAGAAAGGTGTTTCGAGAGACATCTGTGAATCGTGCCGACAAGAACCGATCCAGGCGCATGCCGACGGCCACATCGGGGACCGGCAGCTCGCGGTGTAGGGTAGACTTGCTCATTGTGCCGGACTCATGGGGGCTCGCGAGATAGGCGGCGTTGGGGGGCTACATGACGCGCCGTATCGTCGTGGTGGGTGGCGGGCACGCCGGATGTGAAGCGGCTGCTGTGGCAGCGCGCATGGGATGTGACGTCGTGCTTGTCACACACGACCCGAACGCGATCGGCCGGCTCTCCTGCAATCCGGCGATTGGCGGACTGGCCAAAGGCCACTTGGTCAAGGAGCTTGATGCCCTTGGTGGACTGATGGCCAAGGTGGCGGATGCCTCCACCGTGCAGTTTCGCCACCTCAACACCCGTAAGGGCTTGGCCGTGCGGAGCAGTCGGGCCCAAGTCGATGTCGACCTGTACCCCGCGCTGATGCAGGCGCAGCTTGGCCATGTGGAGGGACTCTCCATCGTGGGCGGTGAAGTGGTGGCGCTGCGTTGGTCGGGGCGTCGGGTCATCGGGGTAGCGCTTCGTGATGGGACGGAGGTGTCAGCTGACGCAGTCATTCTCACCACCGGCACCTTCCTCGGCGGCATCATGCACCGCGGCCAGCATCAAGAGGCTGGGGGCCGGCTTGGTGATGCCCCAGCGCTTGAGCTTGCGGCAGATCTGCGTGCGCGAGGCTTATCGGTGTTTCGGTTGAAGACCGGAACGGTTCCGCGACTTCATCGCGACACCATCGCGTGGCACACATTGCCGGCACAAGAGGACATTGTGCCGGACGGTCGGTTTTCGCTTAGCCCACCGGCCTCGCGGCCAGAACCGCTCACGTGTCACGTGACGTACACGAATGCTCATACGCACGACCTCGTGCGCTCGCATCTCAACGATAGCCCGCTGTACACGGGTGCCATTGTGGGCCGGGGGCCACGCTATTGCCCCTCTATCGAGGACAAAGTGGTGCGATTTGCCGAGCGAGAGCGTCATCTCGTGCACCTAGAGCCCGAAGGCCATGGAACGCCGCGCGTCTATGTGAACGGCCTCTCGACGAGTCTCCCCGAAGATGTGCAGCTCGCCATGGTCCGATCGCTGGAAGGATGCGAGAACGCTGACGTCCTGCAGTATGGCTACGCTGTCGAATACGATGTCAGTGACCCTCGGGACCTCGATATGGGCCTGCAGCACCGTGAGATGCCGGGTCTGTTTCTCGCTGGCCAGATCAACGGAACCAGCGGCTATGAAGAGGCAGCGGTGCAAGGCTTTGTGGCCGGTGTCAATGCCGCCCGAGACGAAGAAGAGCCGTGGGTCTTGGGGCGAGCGGAGGCCTATATCGGGGTGCTTGTGGACGACCTGGTGCATCGGGGTGTGGGTGGCGAGCCGTACCGCATGTTCACGAGCCGTGCAGAGCACCGACTCCTGCTTCGGGAAGACAATGCAGACACGAGGTTGCTACCGCATGGCCGTGCGCTGGGCTTGGTCACGGACGAAGTTTGGGAGGCCCATCAACGCCGGCGTGCGTGTGTGGACGCGGTGATGGCGCGATCGGACGAATTGGTGCGGCCCACCGCAGCGATGCGTGCACGGTGTGCAGATGTGGGCATTGAGCCGCTCCAGAAACAGACGACATTGGGCAGCCTGTTGCGGCGACCGGACATCACCTGGGCGCAGGTGCATGCGCTCGTGCCCGACCTCCCTGACGTTCCCCCAGAAGACGTCGAGCCGTTGGTGAGCGAGATACGCTACATGCCGTACGTCGAACGTGCCCAAGAGCGCGCGCGTCGACTGTCCCGCTTCGACCATGTCCGCCTGCCGGAAGACATGGACTGGCTCGGACTGTCGAGCCTCTCCATGGAGGTGCGTGAGCGCTTGCATGAGGCGCGACCGGAGACCCTCGGTGCAGCGTCTCGGCTACCGGGCATTACGCCAGCAGCGCTTTCGGTGGTGGCCGCATGGTTGCAGCAGCGAGCGCCGGACGCAGAGGATGACGGCGCTTACCGATCGCGCAATCGGTAGAAGGCAACCTGTCTCGCGCGTCCCATGATGCTGTACGAGGAACAGGATTCGAGGGCGAACCGTGCGTCCGCTGGCGGCTCGGTTCCGCCTTGGAGAAACATGACCAGCCTCCCGTGGGCTCGGAGGAGGCGGTAGGCATGGTCGAACAGCCGGTCGGGTGGCGCAAAGGCGCGACCGGTCAGGCCGTCGTAGGCGTGATCGGGAAGGTCCTCCACGCGTGTCTTGAGGACCCTTACACCCTCTGGTTGACCGGCACGGTCGAGGACTTCTTGGAGAAAGGTGCATCGCTTGAGGCGGCTATCCACAAGGTCGATACGCAGCCCAGGGAAGAGGGCGGCCCACACCATCCCGGGGAACCCTGCACCCGTGCCAAGATCAGCCCACTCCCCTTCCGGATTTAGGCCGTTTGCCGCATGTTTTGCATCATCGAAATGTTGCTGAATTGCGCCTGGTCCGACGAGATTCATGGCATGGCGCCAGGTGTTGAGGAGCGTCTTGTGGTGCGCCTCTAGGCCTTGACGGGGTGCGGGCTGTTCCATCAGCGTGATCTCGACCCATGGTTACCCTTCTGGTCGGCTTCTTTTTTTCGACGTTGTGCCGCAAGGTTCTTCTCATGACGCTCGAGCTCATAGTTCATGACGTCGTCTGGTACGGTCCAGAGCAGGGTTCGAACGCGCTGCCGTCGTTCTTCACGCTTGAGGCGATATTCTTCGTCGGTGGTCTCGAGTAGGCCCAAGTGTCGCCAGGCATTCACGGCGTCAGGCAGGATGTCTTCGAGGTCGGCGCCAAAGATCCGATTGAACATCACCCGGTCTACCACATCGTTGTCGCGCAGAATGTGGGAGAGGAACAACCGAACCTCACCGGCCATTCCGTACTCATGACCCACGTAGTAGTGGTGCCCGTCAGGATTCCCCATTTCTTCGGAGCCACGACACTCGATGGTGGCTTGGCCAAAGATGAGCGACCGTGCCGAGGTGCCGAGCCCCAACAAGTGGAGGGGCCTACGCTGTTGGTCGACAAGCTGGGTGTAGCTGAAGATCCCTCCGCGCTTGTGCTTGTTCCGCTCGTGCGCGCCCATCTGTCGGTACAGAATGATGTTGTGGCCATGCCCGCGCCGCATGCGGAAGCCGTTTTCTTTGGCCACTGCCTTCGCGAGCTCTGGGATGCGGTCATGGAAGGGCTTGATGTGGGCCCAAAACTTCTCGTAGTCGTTCTCAAAGTGGCTCGCGACGTACTCTCGGGTCGGCGTGAGGTAGTAGAGATCCACCCACCGCGGTGCGAGCTTCAGGACTTCACCGATCTCCTGGGCCATTTGCTCGGGCGTCGTGCCCTTGAGGCCGAGCAGGAAGTCGCAGGAGACGTTGTACATCCCTGCCGCGCGCAGCTCCTCAAACCGGCGTTGCACGAGGTCGCGGCTCTGTGGTCCCCGGTTGTGGGCCTCATTGACGGCAGAGGTCAGGGTCTGGACGCCGAAACTAAAGTGCTCGAACCCGTGCTCGAGAAGGACTTCAAGCTTCTTTCTGTTGAACACTGCGGGGTCGAATTCAAAGAATCGGGTGCTGTTCGGATGCCAGCGCAGGGTCTCATCGATACCCGTCAAGATCTGCTTCAGCATCTTGGCGGGCAAGACCGATGCGGTGCCTCCCCCGAGGTAGAGCGTATGCCACTTCAGGGGACGGACAACAGGCCCGATGCGGTTGAGCGAGGTGAAGACGCGCTCGGTGTACTGCTTGAGCAGGCCCGCTTCGGAGGGGCGCAACCTGTCGTAGTTACAGAAGCTGCAGATCGACTTGCAGAACGGCACATGGATGTAGACGTGGTTGATGGCGTCGCGACGTCGGTTGGCAGCATTCGCAGCCTTTTGCCAGATGTCGATGACGTCCTCTTCCGTCCAGCTCTTCTCGGGGCCGTGGAGGTAGCCGAGGCGGGAGCTGTCATTCAGTCCCGCGAGTTCTTCGTACCGTACGTGCTGGGTAGAACGGTGTTCGATCCAGTCCTTGTCCACGGGTCCACGGACGATGTCGTTCATAGTGCAATCCTCGACGCTGGTGGTCCATTGCGCAAGGGCTCACCCTAGCATATGGCGGGGGGCGACCACAAAGATCACCGTGGAAACACTACTATTGTCCGTTGCGTGAAGGGTTTCGTTGTGCACGCCGGCCGTGATGAGGCTGGATGTTCCACGTGGAACAGGTCAGGCCGTCCTCCCAGGCATGAAGATGTTTCACGTGGAACATTGTGCTGGGATTCTGGCGGCGTGCGCCGCGCAGTGTTTCACGTGGAACAGTCGTTTGCGTGTCATTCCGCCATGGGACCAAACCCCGGATCTTGCCGCCCGTAGCGCACCTACGGTACCGGTATCGATCGACGACGGGTGGACGGTGCAACTTTTCAGCGCTAAACCGCTCCCGCTCACGGTACGGTGAGCTCCCACCCGTGATGCGTCGGCGAACCTCACCCGATGTCGCTGCCCATCACTCCCCCTACCCCTCCCTCTCCTCTCTCCTCCATCTTCACCGCCATGCGCGGCAGAGGACGACAACATGGCGCTCGTACTTGCGGTCTCCAACCAGAAAGGTGGCGTTGGAAAAACGACCACATCGGTCAACCTGGCATCCTGTCTGGCGCAGCTCGGCCAACGTGTCCTGTTGGTTGACCTTGACCCCCAAGGGAACGCCAGCTCGGGCCTTGGCTACGGTCGTGCCGACGTTGACATGAGTATCTACGACGTGCTCATGGACTTCCGGGAACTCAAAGATGTGTTGCTGCCGACCACACAAGACTTGCTGCAGCTTGTTCCGGCAGCCAACGACCTTGTGGGGGCCGAGGTTGAGTTGGTGGATGCGAAGCGTCGCGAGCTACGACTGAGGATGGCGCTTGCATCCGTCCGCGACGCGTACGATGTGATTCTCATTGATTGTCCGCCGTCCCTCGGCTTGTTGACCGTCAATGCATTGGTCGCGGCCGATCGCGTCTTGGTGCCGCTCCAGGCGGAGTACTACGCCATGGAGGGCCTGAGTGAGCTGCTACGAACGATCAAGGCGGTACAGCGGGGCCTCCACCCCCGTCTTCGTCGGGAGGGCATCGTTGTGACCATGATGGACGCCAGAAACAAGCTCTGTCGCGAGGTCGACCGGCAGGTGCGGGAGCTGTTTGGTGGCGAGGTGTTTGAGACCGTGATTCCCCGGAACGTCCGTCTCGGAGAAGCGCCCAGCTATGGGAAGTCGATCTTGTTTTATGATCGTCGGTCATCGGGCGCGCGTGCCTACATGGCGCTGGCCGCGGAGCTGCTCACTCGTCATGCGATGCCCTTTGTCCCCGTCTCCACTGATGATCAGATGATGGCTGGCTGACCACCCACGTCAACGTGCCCTTGAACTCTTCGCCCTACATGTCGCGCTGCGGAATGTAGCCCCTGCCTTCCTTCCTTCCATTTGGTGTTCTATGTCCCCTCCTGCTTCTCGCCTCGGTCGTGGTCTTGCGTCTCTCATCCCTGATGGTGCCTTCGATCTTGATGACGAAGGGGGGAGCGCCGCCCAGCTCATCATGGTGCCCCTCGATGAAGTGGTTCCGAATCCGGAGCAGCCGCGCGCTACCTTTGACCCAGAGGCCCTCGAGGAGCTGTCGGATTCGATCCGAGAGCACGGTGTGTTGTCGCCTCTGGTCTGCCGGCGTGACGCGGGTAGGTATGTGCTGATCGCTGGAGAGCGGAGGTTGCGTGCGTCCGGCTTGGCCGGCCTGACCGAGGTGCCTGTCGTCGTACGAAATGACGAGGTGGCGCCAAAGGAGCAGCTCGAACTCGCCTTGATCGAGAACCTACAGCGCGCAGACCTCGATGCGGTGGAGGCAGCGCGGGGCTACGAGCGGCTGATGACGGTGTACCATCTCACCCAAGAGCAGGTCGCGCGTCGCGTAGGGAAGAAGCGCAGTACGGTGGCCAACGCGCTCCGCTTGCTGAAGCTACCGGAGGTGGCGTTGAACGCACTTCAGGGGGGGCAGATCAGCGCCGGACATGCCCGGACGCTCGTCCCACTCTCGGATGCACCGCACGATCTTCGGCAGGTCTTGGCGAAGGTCATCGCGCAGCAACTGAACGTACGAGCGACCGAGCGCTTGGTGTCATCCGTGGTGAAAACGCCTGCCCCTGTGCGTGCTGTTGCGCGCGAAAAAAAGGCGCAAACCTACGATTACGCGCAGAAGATCCTTGCCCAGTCCTTGCGGACAGACGTCCAAATTCAGCCGAAGCGCAACGGCGCCGGACGAATCGTGATCGGCTACGCGGGACATGAGGAATTGGAGCGACTGATTTCCCTGCTCCGAGACGCGGAGTGAGTGGTCCTGCGCCACGTGGCATTGTCGGCCCTGGCGCTGAATATCAGGGTGACCTCGTGGTGGATGGCCCGGTGGTCGTGCATGGGGTCTTCGAGGGTCGTCTGGAGACGGATGACCTGCTCGAGGTGGGTGCCGATGCGCAGGTGTCCGGGGAGATCGACGTTGCGCAGGCGCTGGTCTTCGGTCGTGTGACGGGCCTGCTTCGCGTACGAGAGCGGTGTACGCTCATGCCGGGCTGTATCCTCGAAGGACAACTCATCACGCCGTGGCTTGATGTTCGTCTTGGCGCGTCGATTCGTGGGGAACTACTTGTAGCGGGCGCAGCGAAGCGGAGGCGTGGGTGACCTTCATCGTCGGAATCGCGGGTGGAAGTGCCAGCGGGAAGTCAGCCGTCGCAGACGGTATCGCGGCAGGTCTTGGCGAGGTGTCGGTACTGCGCGTGGCTCATGACCGGTATTACCTACCGGTACCCGAGGGCGTCGACCCTGCGGAGCACAATTACGATGAGCCGTTGGCACTTGGCACTTCCGCGCTCGCGGAACACCTCGAGGGCCTCCGAGCCGGGCGCACGGTTGAGCTTCCTCGGTATGACTTCACACGGCACCAGCGCGCGACGGGTGTGGATGCCGTGACGCCGGCAGACGTGATTTTAGTGGAAGGGCTCTTTGTGCTGACGGCACCCGAACTGCAGCACTTGCTCGACCTTCGGCTGTATCTTGATGTGCCCGATGATGTTCGGCTTGCGCGGCGTGTCATGCGCGATGTGGCAGAGCGTGGTCGCGACACCGTGGGCGTGGTGCAGCAGTATCTCGACACGGTACGGCCGATGCACGAGGTGCATGTGGCCCCTGCGCGTCGGGTCGCCGATTGGGTGTTGGATGGAACGGCTCCACTGGTGGACGTGGTGCAGCGCGCAGTGCAGGTCATTCAGCAGGGACTCGCCGCATCGTGACGGTGCACGGTAGGGTGTCAATGACGGGAGGCACCATGAAGGAACGAGGGTCGTCGGGCCAGATCGATCGCGACAAGGGAACGCCGAGGGGAGAGGGCATCTTGCCGGGCGAAGGAATGCTGCCGGGCGAGGGGATTCCAAAGGCGGCGGGCCGACCGCGTGGCACCGGCATCCTGCCCGGAGCCCACCAGCAAATGCACCGGGGTTCTTCGGGCCAGGTCGATCGTGGGGCGCCCGGTCAGATGGATCGGGATGCTGACAATCCCTGGGCCGTGGACCCATCGACAGAAGGGTACGAGCCGCCACCCGGCATGATGGACATGGCGGCTTCTGATGGCGATGCGGATTCCCCTGACGAGCCGAGTTCCCCGACCGAAGACTGATCGGTCAGACTGGCTCGACATCAGGTCGATTGAGATCGACCTAGCGGGTTGCCGATGGTGTGTTGGCGTACACATTGGGTGGCGCCCCGCCCAGTGATGTGGGCATTCATTGGAGTGCCCGTTGTGGAGACTGTTCTTGGTGCTGTGGTTGTGTGTGAGCGGGTTTGCTCCTGGCTATGCCCAGGAGATCCGCGCACTCGATGACGATGCGGTGCTTGACCCGATTCCCATCCCCGAGACCCCTGAAGACTGGCTTGTAGCGCATGGGTCTGGTGTGGTGGTGAGCGGTCCCGGAAAAGTCATGGGACTGCTCGATGAGCTGGCGGCGTACGGTTCGACACGCGTGGCAGAGCTCTCACGCGACCTCAAGGTGCCCTTGGGTGAGCGCCTTCATGTGTATGTGGCGGAAGACCAAGACCAGTTCATGTCCTTACAGCCAGGGCGCCCACCCTCATGGGCCGATGGGACGGCGTGGCCGGTTCGGGGTATCATTTTCTTGCGCGCTCCCAGGGCGAGAAACCCAGGTGCAAGGCCAATAAAAAAGGTTCTGGACCACGAGTTGGTTCATGTGCTGCTCGGTCGGGCGTTCTATCCCGAGCATCCTCCGCGATGGCTGCAGGAGGGGTACGCCCAGGTGTTTGCGAATGAAGTGGATGCAGACACCGTGCGGGTTCTCCTCGCGGCAGGAGCGACGGGGAGTGTTCCTACCCTGGCGTCGCTGACCGAGGGGTTCCCTGCGGACGCGTACCGTGCACAGGTGGCGTACGCGGCGTCGGCACACTTTGTGCAGTGGCTGGATCGGGCCCATGGTGCCGGCACAACGGTCGCGGTAGCTGGGCGTATGTCGGCTGGCGCGCGTACCGCGGACGCGGCACTTCAAGAGGTCACGGGCCAGCCTGCGGACGAGCTTGAACGTGCATGGCGGGCGAGCTTGCCCCAAGGTCCGTTGCGCTGGATGCGGCTGTTTTCTGAAGATGTGCTCTTCGCGGTCGGAGCCATACTGGCCTTTGGCTTCGGTGCATTTCGCTGGGTGCGTCGTCGCCGGCAGATGGCCGAGTGGTCGAGGGATGAACGAGACCTCCGGGCCTTGGTGGTCGGTGTGCTTCGCAGGAACCCTCCGACTTGACTAAAGATGTCCCAACGGCGCATGTCGCACGGAGGGACCCTGCAACGCACGGCCAAAGGAGATGCCTGGTTCTGGGGCTTGCTGTGCGCTGGGTTGGCGCTACGGCTCATTCCGATGCTGGTCTGGGGTACATCGGTCGATGAGTGTACTCGGGATGAATGCATCTTTAAGAAGGTCGCCGACAGTGTCGTGGCTGGAAACGGCGTGGGGTTAGCGCCTAAAGGATGGCTTCCCGCCCCGCTGTACCCATGGCTCATGGCCGCAGCGAAGCAGTTCACGGGGGACTACGCTGCGGTGAAGTGGTTTCAGTGGCTTCTGACGGCTCCCCTGCTCTGGTGCGTGTACGACATTGGAGACCGGCTCGGAGCGCGCGGCGCCGCCCGATGGTCGATGGCGCTCGTGGCCGTTCATCCAACGGCCGTCTTCTTCACCAATACGCTCTGGACCGAGACGGTCTACATGGTGTTGCTGACCGGTGTGGCGTGGTCCGTCATGTGGGCACCAGAAGGACGCGCATGGCGTGGCGGGGTGGTCGGCCTGCTTCTCGGGCTATCGGTTCTGCTTCGAGGGGTGGCGACCTATCTCGCACCGATCGTGATGCTTGCGTTGGTATGGCCCATGGCGGGCCGACTGGACCTTGTTCGTCGGATTCGTGCCATGCGAGGGCACCTCTTGGCGTTGGCGGCGGCATGGGCCGTGGTGGTCCTCCCCTACAGCGTTCACGCGAGCCAACAGCACGGTGGCCTCGTGGTCTCGGACGCGACCCTCGGACACGTGGCGGCGATGGGCAATGATGACTTTGCTCCGCTGACCTTCGACTACATGAATGGGCAGCTGACCGGTGACCTTTTTGCGGCCACCCTTCGGACGGGTCGGCGCGATTGTCCCCGGTCTCTTGCGGCTGTACCTCATGATCGGTGCGAAGTGGAGCGTGCCGTGGCGTGGATCCGGGAGCACCCCGCGGCGTTTGTTCAGAGGATGCCCCTCCGCCTCGCCCAGGCGCTCAACCCCCATACATTTCTGACCCGTCACGTCCGCTGGGGCTTCTGGCCTGGGCTGCCCTATGCGGTGAAAGAGCTCTTGATCGGCCTGAATGTGGTGTGGTCACTGGTGCTCTGTATTGGGGGATGCGTTGCGCTCTGGTCCCCGAGGCTCGGCAGGTTTGGCGTCTTGGCCCTGGGAAGCTGGGCCTACACGCTTGGCGTTGTGGCCTGCCTCTACGGCATCTCCAGGTTTCGGCTTCCGTTGGAACCGATGGCAGCGATTGGCGTGGGTGTAGCACTGGCACAACCCGGGGTTTGGATGGACGCGATGCGAAGGGCCCGTGTGCGGACCAGCCTCGCGCTCGTGTCCGTAGCGGTGGTGGTCCCCTGCACGCTGTGGTTTTTCTGGACAGGATGGCCTGGGCTGTACCGTTGATTCCAGAGGAGATCGGGCTACGCTGCACGGAACAGTCGGGGAGCGTCCATGCGTAGACATCTGGTCTGGGGAATGCTTTGTGTGGGGGCGTGTGAACCGTTGCCCGGAGCCGCTGATGCCGATGCTTGGTCGGTGGTTCAAGCCCCTCTCGTCCCTGCGGCACCGCTGAGTGTGGCCTTGCCTGGGCTACCGTTGGCCGAGGATGTGGTCGCGCTCGCACCTGTCGCACCCACGGAGGTGACCCCTCGCCCCGAGCCCGAGCCCGAAGCGGAACCGTCCACGGCGGTCGCAACCGACGCGCCTGCCAATGAAGCGCCCGTGACGCAGCCGGTGTCCGACCTCGATCCGTTCAGTCTTGCAGCGGCCGGTGGTGACGATCCGTTTCGACCTTCATCGGAATTGCCGGAGCTGATCCCGATGCCTGACGAGCCCCCACTCGAGGAGCAGGCTTCGACGCTGGCGTTGCCCGCAGGGGAGCCGTGGATGGACGAAGCCGAGACGGCTGGGACCGAGGTTGAGCACTCGCTGATGGTGGTGTCGACCATTCCCCACACGCAGCCCCCGAGGGCCGTGGTTGCGCTCGATGACGAGGTGGAGCTTGTGGTGGTCGCGGGCATGATGCTGCCCGATCTCGGTGCAGTGGTGACGCATGTAGGAGAAGACACCGTAGAGCTCACGTTCTTTGATGTCGATGAGGCGCGTGCGACCCCACGCGTCGAGGTCCTCTCTGCGGCCTACCCACGCGTCGTAGACGAAGTGACCGAGCCGTCTCCGGCTCCTGTGCCTCGTGAGTCGGAAGAACTGACGCTCGAAGAGCAAGTCATGAAGCGGTTTGAGCCGATTCCAATTGAGCTTTCGCCGGCTCCTTGACAAATATTTCAAGAGCGTCACAAACCTGTGGCGACCCCGCGATTCATCCCGCACATTGACCATGGGTCATTTGATGGGAGTTGCCATGTCGTCCATGCCATCCGAGTCAAACCTTCATGGCGCGGAGGCCTCTTCCGCCCAGAGCTCCGATGCCTTTGATCGTCTCTTGGTGACTGCGGCAGTCAGCCTCATGAGCACCATGACCGTGGCGCTTGGCCTCTTGCTCATGCTGCGGTGACGGACCACTTATCGCTTGAAGAACGCACGAATGGCGGCGTGGAACTCCTCGCCGTGCAGCGCCTCGACGAAGGCTTCGCCTTCTCGGTCCATGGCCTGGTGAAGCGCAGTGGCTTCGGCATCTAGGATGAGCTGTTTTGATGTGCGGAGCGCCCGCTGAGGAAGCGCGCCAAGCTTGTGGGCCGTAGCCCGCGCGACATCTAGCACCGCCTCGGGGTCGTGGACGCTGTTGACGAGACCGGCTTCCTTGGCTTCATCAGGAGAGAACCGTCGTCCGAGGAGCAGCAGCTCGCTGGCCATCCGTCGTCCGAGGCGTCGTGGAATGAGAAGGCTGGAGCCCGCCTCGGGCACAACGCCGAGTGGCACGAACGGCATGGAGAACACCGTACCAGTCGCCGCGTAGGCAAAGTCACAGTGCAGCAGCAGGGTGGTGCCGATACCCACGGCGGCGCCGTGCACGGCGGCGATCATGGGCAGAGGATGACGCGCGGCGGTGGCGAGGAACCGCATCACAGGGCTCTCGGGACCCGTAGGTGGCGTCTGCACGAAATCCTTGAGGTCGTTGCCTGCGCAAAACGCAGGACCCTCTCCCCGGAACAAGACACTGCAAATGGAAGGATCTTGAAGACTCTCTTCAAGCGCACGCGTCATGGCCTCGTACATGTCCGTGAGCACGGCGTTCTTTTTATCGGGTCTATCCAGTACGATTTCGAGGCAAGAATCTCGTCGTTCCGTGCGAATAAATTGGCTCATCGTAGATCGCTCCGGTGTGTATTTGGTACGGGGCTGTATCGCCGTTGACGGGCTGGTGCGACTCCGCGGCTGGGGCGCCACCGAGCTTCGATGCCTTGTGGTTGGCCGAAAATAGACAAGTACCGTGGTGTTCTTCTGATAAACGGTGGGTCTAGGAGTTGAACATGAAGGCAACATCCACATGGATCATGGGCTTGGGAATCATCAGTCTGGCGGCATGTCGAGGCAACATCGACCCCCCAGACGAGCCCACACCTGTCGTGATCGACGACACGGACACCGACAACCCATTCGACACCGTCGACACCGACACGCCGAAAGATACGGACTCTCCAGTCGATACCGACACTCCTGTGGATTCGGATAGCGACCTGGACTCGGACATCGACAGCGATGTGGACTCGGACATCGACAGCGATGTGGACTCCGACATTGACTCCGACGTCGATAGCGATGTGGACTCGGACTCCGACGTTGTGGATACCATGGACACGAGCATGGGTGTGATCGACACGGACCCGCCCATCGACACGTCGGTGCCGGTGGACTCCGACACGGACACGAACGTGCCGGTGGATACGGATGAGCCCGTCGACACCGATGCGCCAGTGGACACGGATGTGCCTGTAGACACCGATGAGCCCGTGGACACGGACGCGCCAGTGGACACGGATGTGCCCGTGGACACCGATGAGCCCGTGGACACCGACGCGCCCGTGGATACGGATGAACCTGTCGATACGGACGAACCGATCGATACGGACACAGATGTGCCTATCGACACCGATGAGCCGTGCGTGGCCACCCTGTCGCTTGCAGGTGGCGCGGACGGCTCGGAGATGGGTGCCGTGATGACGGACGCTTCTGGCAACGTCGTGGCGGAGATCACCCCGGGCAGCGTGGGCACGTTTGGCGTTCAGACCATCGATGTCGATGTCGACGGGGAGTACGTGCTCGAGTTTACGGACAGCGCCGGAAACGGCTGGCAGGGCGGTGGTTACTTCGTCTTTGAAAATGGCACATTGGCGGCCTCGGGGACGGTTTCGGGCGCCTCTGAGATCGTGACGCTCACCTTGGACTGCTCCTCGGACGCTGAGGAGTGTGGGCACGATGTCGCACCTACGCCGTTTGCGATTCCCGGGTCAGACTTCGCCGGTGCCGAGACCTTTGAGACGTTGACCAGCGGACTGGAGTGTCCGGGTGGCGACGAGGAACCAGCGACCGAGCTGCTCGACATTGATGGTGACGGTGACCTCGACATGGTCCTGCTCGACCTGTGCGACCCGGGTGGCGCTGGCGATGTGGGCGAGGAGCACTGGATTGTCTACGAGAACATCGGGGGTGGGTTCGCATCCACATCGACGCTCTTTGATGTTCCTGGAGCGGCCTACGCGGGTGGAGAGACCTTCGACACCTTGTCGGGCTCACTGGACTGCAACGGGTTCCAGTCGCAGCCGAACTGGGCCACGCTCGACCTTGATGGCGATGCGCTTCCTGACCTCGTGGTGTTTGATGACTGCACCAACTCAGCTGTAGGTGAGGACTACTGGCAGGTCTACTACAACAACGGCACGGGCTTCGATGCGACGCCTGTCGACTTCACCCTTCCAGGGGCCTTCTTCCCCGGGGATGAGACCTTCGACAGTCCGTCCGCGGACAACGACTGCAATGGCGGCACGCAGCAGCCTGCATACGGTTTGCTCGACGTCGACCTCGACAACGCGGTGGACCTCGTGTTGTTCGATGATTGCGATCCGAACCTGGCTGGCGAAGAATACTGGGTGATCTACCAAAATGCGGGAACGGGCTTCAACCCAACCTTCGGTGTGTGGACGCTCCCTGGTACCCAATACGTGAGTGATGACAGCTTCGATAGCTTGTCGTCAGACCTGTTCTGCCCCGGCGGCGGCATCGAGGTTCCGGCGTACGAAGTGTTCGACATCAACGGTGACGACCTCGTCGACCTTGTCGTCACCGACCGCTGTACGGCCGGAGGCGCGGGTGCCGAGGGCGAAGACTACTGGGAGGTTCACCTCGGGACGATCGTGGGTCTCACGGCCGGCTTTGACACGGCGGTGACCCAGTGGGCGTTGCCTGGTGCCGATTACGACGGCAATGAGACCTTCGACACCACGTCGGCGGGTCAAAACTGCACGACGACGGATGCGCAGCCAGAGTACCTCTTGGCCGACCCGAACGGCGATGGGTTCATTGACCTGCTGGTCACCAACTCCTGCGATGCGACCGATGGTATCGGCGAGGATGTCTGGTGGATCTATGGCAACACCGGGGTGGGCTTCGATGCCGCACCGACGCCATGGTCGCTGCCTGGCGCAGACTTTGCAGGTGATGACACCTTCGAGGAGGTCACCGGTGAGCTCGACTGCGGTGCGGTCGCCACGCCGACGTATGCGCTGTCGGATCTCGATGGCGATGGCGTCCCAGAGCTTGTCGTGACGAACCTGTGCGGCGATGCAGACATTGGTGAGAACACCTGGTGGGTGTACGACCCGACGTGTGTGGTGCCCTAGGGGCATCACCTCGCAAGGCGCTAGTTGGCCGGCGGTGTCTTACAGGGACGGTTGGCCACCGGTGCCGTTCGAGGCGTGAGATCTGCGAGAACGCGTTGTGCATTCGGTCCGAGATCATCGGGGCGGTCGTCTGTCCACGTCTGCGTGGTGCCGTTGTCGACCCATGCGTGTCGGTCTCGGTACTGAACATAGGCCCCGCCGCTTGCGACCTCTTGGGTAAGCTCGCGAGCGTGGCCGACCCACATCTCGGGCGCCTCGATCCCCATGAGTGAGGTGAGCGTTGGGGCGAGGTCGACCAGGCTGAATGTCTGCCGTGCGACGCCGGGCGTAACGCCTGGAGCTCGGATCATGAGGGGAACGTGAGACGCACCGATCGCATCACTGCTCCCTGTCCCAAACGCGCCGTCTTCCCAGAGCATGACGCCATGGTTGCCCACGACAACCAGAGCCGTGTCTTCACGGCGTCCTTCCTGCTCTAGGGCGTCGAGCACGAGCCGCACGCGGCGATCTGCATCGGAAACCGATGCCAGGTAGGTGAGGCGTACCCGCTCCTGAATCGCGGAGTCGAGCTCCCCCACGGCGGCGAGGTCGTTGTACGCCCGAACGTCGGCGCCGCGAAGGGGCTCAAAGCTCTCACCCTTCAGCTCCATGCGGCGTCTCGCCTCCCAGCTGGGCTCTAGGGGAAGGCTCGCCCCGTTGAGGTGAACATAGAGGAGCTGTCGCTCGGTGGGGTTCCAGCGGGCGAAGAGCGTCTTGAGAGACCGTTTCAGCTCTCGGTAGTTCAAGCGGATTGCGCGTGGCTTTTGACCCACACGGTCGACCGGCGTGCCATTCCAGTCGTCAAACCCTCGCCGGTAGCCGAGGTCGGGCCGCATGCCATCTGTGTTGACCAAGGCTTCGGTATGAAATCCAGCGCGCTGGAACGCGGTGGGGAGGAGGTCGAAGGTGTCGTTGGTGCAGAAGGCCGCGGCGTTGGGACCCACACCCGACGCCTCGGGGTAGGTGGAGCCCCAGATGCTCGTGTAGCTGCTTGTGCTGCCGAGTGTGGGTGCATGAGCATCCTGAAACACCAGCGCGGACTCCGCGAGGTCGTTGATGCTCTGGGTTGTCGGAAGTGTTTGACCCCATGCCCCCGCCGCATCTGCGCGCACCGAGTCGAGGACAACGATGACGAGATGGTCAGGTGGCCGTGGTGTCGCGTGCGTGGTTCCGAGGACGTAGCTTGCCGCGAAGGTAGCGAGCCCTAGACCGATGACCAGTGTCCGTTGAGCTCGTGCCACGGCAATATCCTCCTCTGACGTGCCTATCGTGTCAACGACGCGCCTTCATCACCGCAGGAAGGGCTGACCGAGCGATGCGCTCACCTTCTTGACGCGAGACCACTCGATAGCGGTCCATGTCGGCGTAGGTCCGGTGACGGTAAGTGCTCTCGTGACGACCGAGTTTTCATAGTCCCAGGCCGAGTCCGTGCCGTCGGTACCGATCGCACCATAGATGTCCACCACGGTTCCACCTGGTGAGCGGAGCACGTAGACGTCATCCCCGTTTCCATTGGCCGTCGCATCATAGAGGCTCGCGTCGCGCCCATAGACCACAGGAAAGTCATCTTCGGCGCCTGGGTTCGCGACCACAAAAAAGTTGTTCGCGAGGAGCAGGGTCCCCCCGTCAAAGACGACCGTGTTCGAGGCCGTCGGTGACCCGTTGCTATAGAGCTCGAGGCTCCAGCCGCCGAGATCGACGTCCTTGGCTCCCGGGTTGTGAACCTCCACCCACTTCATGGAGCCATCGTCCGACGCGTCCATGATCTCGGTCAGCATCGGTACCGATGGAATGGGCGGTGCGTCGTCATCGGTGTCTACGTCCGTGTCGGGTTCCTCCACGGTGTCGGTGTCGACCGTGTCATCGGTATCGACGGCATCGTCGGGTACATCACCCTGGTCCGAGTCGGTACCCGCGGTGTCTGTCTCGGGGTCACGCGTGTAGGGTGATAGAGTGAGACAGGCGGGTAGGATCAGCATGAAGATGGGCACGAGTGAACGCATCGAAGCTCCAGAGGCGCGGGTGTATCCGACTGTTGGCATCGATGCCGCGACGGTTTTGCGACGTGGGGTCGTGGGGTGAAACCGCCTGCTCCCTCGTCGTTGGCTGACCTGCAGGCCCGGGTGCGCGCACTCTCGGGACGCTCACTCGGCGAGGTAGCCGCGAGCATCGGACTGCGCGCACCCAAGGATCTTCATCGTCAAAAGGGATGGATCGGTGTCCTGATGGAGGACGTATTGGGGGCGACAGCGACCTCACGCGCGGCGCCCGATTTTCCTCATCTCGGGGTCGAGATGAAGACCATTCCGTTGCGGCCAGACGGTCGCCCCAAGGAATCGACCTACGTGTGCACTGCCCCACTCGATGGCTCTTTGGCGACGAGCTGGCCGGAGAGTTGGGTGTGTCGGAAGCTCTCGCGGGTGCTCTGGATCCCCATCTTGGGTGACGGCCCACCGAGCGAGCGTCGTGTGGGACGGGGTCTGTTTTGGTCTCCAGATCACGAGGAAACAGCCTTGCTTCAGCAAGACTACGAAGAGCTTGCGGGGATGATTGCGCTCGGCGAGTACTGGGACCTGACGGCACGCCACGGGAAGGTGCTGCAGCTGCGGCCCAAGGGCGCAGATGGTGCGGCCCGGGTTTGGGGCTTGGGTGAGGAGGGCCAGTGGGTCCAAGAGCGACCGCGAGGGTTCTACCTCCGGGCCTCGTTTACGGAGCGCATCTTGGGCAAACGGCTGCGGGCCGGACGGTGAGGCGGCGCACCGAAACCAAGAATCGACGACCTGCTGACGTCGCGAAATCCCCACAGGTCATATATACTGCCGTGTCTATGAACATCGCGGCCTGATCCGGCCGTCCGGTCGTCTCAAGGAGACCTTCTCATGCGTCCATTGATTTCTGCATTGTCGGCATTCGCCCTTATTGGTGCCGGCGTCGCGTTTGCAAATCCTCCTGCTCTGGGTGACCTCATTCCAGCGTCCGATGACTCGGACGAGACGGAAGTCGCCATCGATGCGCCTGTTCAAGATGATGTCACTGCACAGATTGTGAACGGCGAAGAAGTTTCTGGTCAGGATTTTTCTGAGGTCGTTTACCTCTCGATGAACGGCTCCTCGGGCGGCAGCTCATGCACTGGCTCGCTCATTCATCCGAACTGGGTACTCACCGCGGCTCACTGTATCGACTCCGTCGGAACCGCCTACCCTGCAGGCTCGCCTTACGTTCCTGGGTACGAGCCAGCCGGTGACCAGATCATCGTCTCCTTCGGAAACAGCGTCGGTAACTTCACGCGCAGCGTGGTCGCCGACCGCTGGTACATCCATCCCGACTGGGTCATCGACGAGGCCACCGACGTCGACAATGGTGTCGGAAGCTTTGAGGGCGACGTCGCACTCGTGCATCTCGCCGAGTCGGTGGACGACCAGATCGTGATGGCGCTCAACAGCGAGCCCATGGACGACTCCTACCTCGACTCGAAGATCACCTTCATCGGCTTTGGTAAGACCCGCTGGGATCCAAACGGCTCTCCCGGGTCAGGCACCAAGCGCTTTGTGGATGTGCCCATCATCCGTACGGCTGGCCCACAGGGTGATGACCCCTACTTGGTTCAGACGCGTGACTCCGAGACCGGAAAGTCCACCTGTCAGGGTGACTCGGGCGGTCCGGGCGTGATCGGTGACATCGAAGGTGGCGCCTACGTGCAGGTGTCCGTCACCTCGCACGGTGTGCAGTGCGGTGAGGGCGTGGGCGGCCACATGCGTGTCGACCACTACCGACCATGGATCTGCGACGCCATTCTCGGTGGCCAAGATGGCGATGTCTGCCAGACCGCACCGGCGGGTATTCCAAACATCGTCTGCAACCGCGAGATCAATCCGGAAGACCCCGAGACTCAGGCCGTCGGCGAAGTGCCGTTCGACCTCACCTGCCGTGTGTCGCACCCTGACCCAAGGCAGCTGACCAACGTCACGTGGACGTGGGGTGATGGTACAGAAGATACCGTCGGCCTCGGCGGCACCACGCCTGCAGAGGACGACGTTGTGGTTCACACCTACACCGAGGGTGGCATCTACTCGATGCGTGTCTGCTTCGACGGCAGCTACCCGGATTCTGGCGCAGAGTGGAAGAAGTGCGTCGAGCGTCAGCGGTACGTCCGTGCCTGTGCGATTCCCGATGTGGAGTTCCGCATCGAGCCTGTCGAAGACTACGTGTACCGGCTTCGCAACCTTACCGAGCTCGACGAGTTCGAGTGCCTGACCGACGTGCAGTGGGACATCTTCGCAGGTAGCGACACGTCGGGCACGCCTGTTCGTAGCTTGTCGACCTGGGAGCCAGAGTTCGACTTTGCCGAGAAGGGCGAGTACACCGTGGTCCTCAACGTGACGAGCTTTGCAGGCACGGGTGCCGCCGGCGCGACGTTTGAGGCGGTTCGCATTGCCGAGAACGCACGTTGCAGCCACGTGGGTGGCGCCGGCGCCGGCATGTTCGGACTCGGATTCTTGTTCCTCGGCCTTCGTCGGCGTCGCAACAGCTGACCCGAGGGCTCAACGCATGCGGGGCGGGGCTACGGCTCCGCCTTTTTTTTGGGAGGCGAGATGCGTCACATGTGGTGGATTCCGTTGGTCATCTTGGGAAGCTCCTGCTCGATGGGAGACAGCTCCGACGACGCAGCAGATACGACCGCCGATACCGTAGATTCCGAGGAGCAGGGGTGTGACGCGATCTGTCAGACCGAGTTCATCGTGACCTACTACAACGCGGACTTTGACCTTGATGGAGACTTCGAGGTCAATATTCGCGGCGAAGGCCTCGATATCTTCGTGAGCTGCCCATCCGGCGAGCTGCTTCGCAACCCGCCGGGTATGAAGCTGGAGTGCATCGAGAACTGGGAGTCCGGTGAGGACGCCAAAGTGGGCCTTGAGAAGTGGCAGTTCATTCTGTCGGCAGACGGTTGGGCCTTTCCCGAGACGCTGCGGATCTCGGATGCTGCAACCGAAGGCGTAGAAGTCTGGTCGTGGGAATCCAAGCCGAACTTCAAGCCCCGCAAGGTCTGCGACACCGTCTGCAACACCGGCGAAGATACGTGGACCCATCCGTTTGGCATGCCTACGGCGCGCTAGCGGTGCCAGACCACCAAGTTGCCACCGCGGCTCTTCGCGGTCAGCATGGCGGACTCCGCGTGGGCGATCAGGCTGTCTCGTGAGGCGCGATAGGGCCGCACGGCCTGGAACGACCGGCCGCCGACGCTGACGGCCACGCGGTGGCCGTGTCGCGTCTGCAGCGCTTCGGATTCCTCAATGCTCTGCCGGAGCCTTCGTGCGGCGACCAGGCCCCCATCGATGGGGGTACGGCGCATGAGCACAGCGAAGACGTCTCCGTGAAGCCGTCCGACGAGGTCATTCGGCCGGAGGAGTTCTTTCCACGTGCCCACGATATCGCGGAGCACCTCGTCACCGGCCTTCAGGCCGAGATCGGTGTTGATGGGCGAGAGCCCATCGACAGAGGCCACGACGACGCAGAGCGGCCAGCCTTTCTCCTTGGCTTCGGCCAACGCGGAAGAGACGCTGCTCAAGAAGTGGTCTCTGGTCGAGACGAGGGTGAGCTGGTCAAGGTTCGATTGGCTGGTGAGCTCCGTGGTCAGCCTGTCCATGACCGCGTGGAGTTCATCACGTTCTTTGCGCACGCGTCGGAGTTCGCGCTTGATCTGTGCGAGCTCGTCTCCGTCGGTGGAGCGCTTCAACCGGTCTGACTCGAGGTCAACGAAGATCTCCGGACGTGCTTGAAAGGGTACCTGGAACAGGTCAGCCACGAGCGGGCCAATCTGCTCGATCTGGGAGCAGAGCTCGAGAACGGAAATGGGCGCCTGCTGCGTGGCGTACTCCAGCGCCTCATTGGCCAGCTTCACGGCCTCCGGATGCCCATTCGAGATAAAGACATCAGCGAGGAGGTCGGCGGTGTGGCAGAGCAGGAGCAGCCGCTCCGCCCGCTTGCCTTGCAGCGGAGGCTTCGGCTTGTGGTGGTCTACGATTGTGTCTGCCATCACGCCAGGAATGGCCCAGGCCTCAAACAACTCGATCGCGGCTCGGTCATGAGGCACACCCAGCAGTTCTTGTTCATGCACGCGCCGACGCGCGCTGGGTGAGCACCAGAGCGGCTGGAACGCCTCGAGCTGTTCCGGCCGCTGCGCGATGCTTCGGAGCAGGCCAATGTCCTGAATGAACGCCGTGCCAAAGGCTTCCTCTGGGCAGTCGAAGTTCATGTGCCGACCAAGCAGGAGGGCTGCTGCGCCTCGTCGGACACTGCCCTCCCAAAAGCATGTGTAGTCGGTGTCGGGGAGTTCAAGGCGTCGGCCGAGCTGCCGTACACTCCACGCAGTGGACAGCGCGAGCAGCGCACGGCGTCCGATCTGCATCGACGCCTCGAGCACGGTCGGTGCTGGCTGTCCTTTTCGGAACAGTGGTGACTCCGACGCCTTCTTGATGAACTGATTCAGGGCCCGTTGTCCGCTGATCGTCTTGATCATCTGCCGGTGACTGACCCGCGGATCGGCGGCCTCACGCAGAAAGGTCGACACGGCCCGTGCGGGGAGCGGCACCTCGGTTTTTGGAACGGTGGTCATCGTTGAGACTCCATCGACGGCAAGATCTGGATGTGTACGCGGCGGTCGCTCGCCCATGGTGAATCGCCATGGGGGCCGGAATACGGCTGGCGTGCGCCTTCGCCTGATGTGGTGATGCGTTGAGGACCCACGCCCCGTGCAATCAACGCGCGCCGAACCGCAACGGCCCGAGAGAGTGCGAGGTCTTCGTTGTGAGACGGACGACCACTCATGTCGGCATGTCCCACGAGGACAAGGTCAAGCTCCGGGTATGTCTGGAGCAGCGTGGCAATGGCATCGAGTCGGGTGCGCTGGGTGGTACTCAGCGAGGTGCTGTTGACCGCGAACCACACGGGCTCCTCGGCAATAGACAGGTCTGGGGGAGCAGCGGTTGCCTGTGGTATGGGCGTGTCCTCGACCAAGTCAGCGTCATTCTCGGTGACGGCGTCGATGTCTTCGGTGTTGGATGTCGCGTCGGACTCGAGACCAGGATCTTCTTCAGGTTCTGCGGATACCGACGGCGTGTCGTCCTCGTCGAGGACCACGGGCATTGGCGCTGGCGCGATGGATCGCCCAACCTCGGGGGACGCCTTGGGTCTCCACGCCCAACCGAGGACGGCGCTGCTTCGGAAGCCTGGCGCGCCCAGTCCCTGGGTCAGCCCCATGCCCACGCCGATGTGTGCCCAGAGTCCCTTGGGCAACAGAAGGCGGGAGCCTACGCTCGCCTCGACAGGGAGGTTGGTCCACCCGGTCAACCCATGGGACACCACGTCCACCGTTGCGCTCACCCAGTCGTTGGCCTCGAGGTTGACCCCAACCCCGACCATAGGACCCCAGCGTGTCTCCACGTTTCTGGCGAACGTGGGCGGACCTGGCGCAATCCGAGCGCCGAGGTTGGCGGTGAGGCCCACCCGACCGATACGCTCCTCGAGGGCCAAGGTCGCGGCGACGGAGGCGCGAGAAGTGCCGTAGCTGAGGGCTTGGTTGCCGGACGGGGCCCAGATGTGGGCTGCGACGGACACACCGGGTCGATACCCTTTGGCCATGAGGGGTGTGTAGGCGACGTCGAGTCTTGGGTCGCCTAGGCCAGTAAACGACCCGGTGGGCGTGTGGCCGATGCCGACGGGGACTGCTGCTGCGAGTCGAAGGCCGGCGAGAGGGCGAACATCCACCAAGAGCTGGGCGGTGGTCAGCCCTCCCACGAGTGTCGAGGGACCGTCTGGGAGCTGTTCTACCAATGGCCGCCACGCATAATCGAAGGCTAGCGCAGCACCATACGCCGTGTCGCGACTCGGGGTGACCAGCCGTTGGTGACCGCGCAGTCCATCGGAGGTGTTGAGAATGTGGTGGTTGTGGATGTCGATGCCACCGCTGTCTTGTGCAGCCGCGACGGTAGGTGTCGCCAGCAAGACCAACGCCGTGCTGCGCCTACGGACGGCCAACAACAGAAGGGCAAGCCCCCCCATCGGGAGGCTGACAGGTGCCGTGTTGCAGCCAAGCCCACCCCCTGTCAGCTGGCCTTGGTAGTCCGCAAAGTCGGGGATGCCATCCCTGTCGAGGTCAGCAAGGCCCTCGGTACTATCGAGGAACCCGTCGCCATCCGAGTCCAGATCGTAGGCGTTAGGAATGCCGTCATTGTCGATGTCATCATCGGACTGTCCGTCGCCATTGATATCGATGGCGCCTTCGTCGATAGACGCGATGCCGTCGTCGTCATCATCCTCATCGAGCGCATCGATGCGACCGTCACCATCGGTGTCCGGGGCGGCGTCAACGGGCTGGAGCTCGTCATGGTCTCCCCTGCCGTCACCGTCGCTGTCTGCAGCGAGGGGGTCGGTGCCGTAGAGCGACTCGGTCCAGTCGTCGACACCATCGGCGTCTCGGTCATCGAGCTCGGTGAAGCCATCACAGTTGTCGTCGACGCCGTTCTGAAGTTCTGGCGCTCCTGGATAGACAATGGCCCGTGTGTCATCGCAGTCCTCATCGACAGCATAGCCATCCCCGTCTTGGTCATCGTCGTTGGCACCGTCGCAGTTCTGGTCGATGCCGTCGTACCAGACCTCTTCGGCGTGTGGGCCGATCGCAGCGTCATCATCGTCGCAGTCTAGACCGCCTGCCTCACGTGCGGGCTCACCATCGAGATCGCGGTCGCTGTCATTCCCATCGCAATCTTGGTCGATGCCGTCGTACCAGATTTCCTGAGCCACCGGGGAGACATCTGCACGGGTGTCGTCGCAGTCGACGCCTCCGGGTGTGAGGCTGCCGGGGAACCCGTCATTGTCGACATCAATGAGGTCGATCCCATCACAGTCCTGGTCGATGCCGTCATAGGGCCACTCGGGTGCGCCCGGAAAGACCGTGGGGTTGAGGTCATCGCAGTCTGTACCGCCGTGTCCGACGGCTACGATGCCATCTCGGTCGGCGTCATACTCCCATGTCAGGAGGCCATCGCAGTCTCCATCTAGACCATCGTAGGGCAGGTCGATGGCTTGCGGTGAGATGCTGGCGTTGGCGTCATCGCAGTCGTCGCCACCAAAGGCCTCCGCGTCGTGGCCGTCTCCATCGGCGTCGTAGTCACTCAGGCCGTCGCAGTCCTGGTCGATGCCGTCGTACCAAACTTCTGTAGCGTCAGGCGATACCGAGGCATCTTCGTCGGCGCAGTCAAGCCCACCGACAGTGGAGGATGCGTACCCATCCCGGTCGACATCAATGAGGTCCTCGCCGTCGCAGTCTTGGTCGATACCATCGTAGGCGTGGTCGATACCCTCGAAGGTGGCCTGTCCGATCGTTGCGTCGGCATCGTCGCAGTCGAGGTGCTCGGCTACACCGTCACCATCGTCATCGGCGAGCTCCCGGAGGGGGCCGCCCCACCATCCCACATCGCTGATAGACCCATCTTGGTCGAGCAATGTGGGTGTTCCCGCATCGATACAGGGGCTTCCCCCTACGAGTCGTAGATCGTCATCGAGCACCGCATTGGGCGACCAGTCTCGGACGCTGCATGCGAACGGAAGCACGACATCGGCCGTGCTGGGGGTCCAGCCACCCCCAAACCACTCACCATCGTGGGACAGGGCGACATGGAGAAGCGCCGTGGCCATCGAGGGCACCACGGCCGGATTGCCTTGGCCATCGGCGAGCAACGTGTTGGTGAGTGAGACTGCACCGTCAACGACCATGTGGGCCCCAACCGGTGCGTGAGATCCGAGAACGGTCAGCTGTTCGGCGTCGAGGACACCTGCGGGGCCTACACGCAATGCGCCGCCTTCCGCCTCAGCATGGGACTCCAGCAGGGCCGCTTGGGTCAGGGACATCGGGCCGTTGACATAGACGCTGCCACCCGTCGAGGTGGCCGTGGTCGCGCAGGTGGCCATGTCGAATACGGTGGTTGCGCCGCCGCTGAACCACGCCGCGCCGCCGGAGGCTTGCGTGGTCGCGGTAGAGAGGCGACCGGCGGTAGACCCTGTCATCACCACGTCGTCTAGGCCGCTCGTGACGTTCAAGGCATGAAGCGAACCCCCGTCTCCCAGGGCGGTGCATCCCGCAAGGGTCGCCCCAGTCATGGTCAGGGTCCCGCCTTCTGCAGCGAGACACCCGCCCGCTCCTCCGGCGATACCAAACTCCATGGCACTGTCCGTCAGGACAGGGTGGGAATGGAAGCTATGGATGATGCCACCATGCGTGTTGGCGGTGTTGTCCGAGTAGAAACCACCGATGTCGGTCCACTCGGCCCCGGCACGGATCGCCACGGCACCACCTCGGGTGGCTTGGCCGCCGGACATGGTGACGTTGACCCACGTGTGCTCGCCGGACTCGATGTACGCCCCAGCGCCATCATTGAGCGCGAAGGCATCGACAAAGACGACATCGTTGAGGCTGGTATTGGACTGCCGCGCGCTCAGGCCCCCACCGTGCACGGCGAAGGTGGTGTCGAACACGAGGTTGGACAGCGAGAGGGTACTGTTCAACGCGAAGACGGCACCCCCATGCAGAGGTCCTGTGCCTACACCACCCGTCTGGGTTGCAAGGCCACCCGCCCACGTCGCGGTCGTGTCGCGAAGATGAAGGCAGGCGCCGTCTCCCCAGACCTCGACGGTGCTGCAAGAGAGGTCAACAGCGTCTAGCGATCCGCCCGCGATGTAGAGCGCCCCGTCCCGTGCAATGAGGTTCGCCACATCGATGCGGGTGAGCTGGACGGAGGAATCCACCGCGTAGAGTGCAGCGCCATCCAATGCATCGTCCCCGAGACCCCGAAACTGGACGTCGGTCAACGTGAGCGCGGCGTTGGCGGCCTCGATGGTTCGACCCTCGGCGGTCTCCCAGCGCAGGCCGGCGAGGGCGACTTGGCTGCTCGTGACCGTGAGCATGGTCGCATCTACGGCAGCGGGTACGAGTACGGGCCAGGCGGTGGGGGTAACCGTCGGCGTCGCGAGCCATGCCTCGGAGGTGATCATCAGCTCGCGGCCGGTAAGATCGGCATCGACGACGTGTGTCCCCTGTTCAAACGCTAGGGTGTCGCCATCCACAGCGTTGTCGAGGGCATCGGCGAGGGTCGGTGAGTCCCCTGTGGGCCCTATGGTCCATGTTGTTGCGAGCGCGACGCTCATCCACAACCCGTACATCGTTCCTCCGAACATCTCTTCCATCGGACAGGAGGCACGGAGGTTGAGGGCAACAAGGAATTCGGAAGTACGAGCACAAATGTCGTTGGATAAAAACGAGGTTTTTCGGTGGATTCTGGAGGACCAAAAAATCTATCCCTAAAGCCACCGGCGAGACGACCGAAGTTCCGACAAACCGGAGTGCTTGTGAGCCCGACGCTGGAAAAAATCAAACGCCTTCGTGCCTATGAGGAGCTGACGCGCCGCATGGACTGGGCGGCCGCAGAGCGCAGTGCCGAGGTGGTGCGCGCCGAGGTGGCGGATGTCGCACGCGAGCTCCGTGGAGCCCTCGGGCTTGCAGACTCTGGCACGGTCGGAGAGTTGGCACAGCACCATGCGTACGCCCTACGGCAGGAGATGGGACGTCGACAAGCCTTGGGTCGCCTTCAACAGGTCGAGCGAGCGGCGGCCACACGCCAGGCCGTCTGGCGTCACGCGGAGCGCGAACATCGCATCGCAGAGAAGCTTCTCGAGGAGCGTCAGGAGCGCCATGCGTGGGAGCGCGCTCAACAGGAACAGAAACACCTAGACGAAGCTGCATCCGCAGGTTGGTGGCGAGGTGACACATGAGACGGTTCACAATGGTTCAAGCGCTCGTTGCGCTCGGCCTTGGCATGTTCCTCGGTCACGTGGGTGGTACCGAAGAGGTAGCCCACGCCGAAGTGGTGGCGCCGGCGGCGCCGGTATCCGCTGAAGCGGTGTGTGGGGAGCCCTCCAAAGGGGAGGCCTCGATGGCTCGCCTGGTACGTGCGCGCGAACGCGACGTCGAGGCGCGGGAACGGTCGTTGGAGCGTCGAGAGACCATTCTGCGTGATCTCGAGGGACAGCTGACAGAGCGGGCACGGCTCGTGACGGAGATGGCCGAGCAGATTCAATCCCATTTGGGTGAGGTCGACGAAGCCCACGCGTTGCGTATCAAGGGCATGGCTAAGCGGGTCGAGGCCATGCGGTCCAAGCAAGCTGCGGCTATGTTCGCCAACCTGTTCAAGTCCGAGCCAGAGACCGCCATTCTGGTCCTCCGTAAGATGTCCGTCGATCAGTCTGGCAAGATGATGTCATCCCTAGACGCACGGGTGGCGTCGCGCGTGAGCAAGCAATTTGCAGAGCCCCTTGAGCTGGAGCTGCCATGAAGGTGGGAGCAACGGCGTTGGCGCAAGATCCGGAGGCGATGCGCCTCAAGCGAAAAGAACAAGAAGAGGCTGGTATTCAGCCATTCTCGGTGATGCTTGCTGGTGCGGAAGAGGCTCAGCAACGCCTCGATGCCGAAGTTCTTGACCGGCAGCAGGCGCACACTGCTGAACCACGGGTGGGCCGCCACCGTTTTACGGTTGCAGAGGGCCATGAAACGCCTGCGGAGGCTGTAGCGGAGCGTGCACCGCAGGAGGCTGAGGCTGCGGAGACCACCTTCACACACGCAGCAGGACCGATGACGGCGGGTTCACGCGTCAATGGAGAACTCGCAGGGGACGACGCCACCACGGCTGCAGCCATGCCCGTTCGGCCGCAGCGCATGCAGCGTGTGACGTCGGACAACGCTTCCGACCGGGATGCCCCCGATCTCCAAGAGGCGGAGCGCGAGGCGCTTGAGGTCGAGTCCGAGACGGCGGTTGAAGCCGGCCAGATGTCCGAGGTGCCAGACGATGCGTGGGAAGAGGCCGAGGTGGCTGCAGACCACGCCGTGAAGGTTGTGGATGACCGCACCGTACGCCTAGAGATTGAGCAGGGTGAGGTCAGCCTTGAGCTTCAGCTGAACGAGGCGTCCGTGGACATCGATGTAGAAGTCGGTGGAGAGGATGCGGAAGGCGCCTTTCAGGACCTAGAACATGAGCTCGCCGAGGGGCTCGCGAATGAACGAAAGGCACTCGGTCGCTACAGCGTTCGGCGTCGGGTGAATGTTCCAAACAGCCAGGTGACACCACGCGGTCGTGGTGGGCGCCTTGTGAGCCGGTTGGCCTGATAGGCCTGTCAACGGCAGGTCAACACCGGGCCCCCTTGTGGGGGCGGTGGGTCACGGTGGCTACGCTGAAGGCTGGCGGGGGCACCGATGCCGGAACCACTAGACGAAGCGCAACGACAGGTGCTTGAACAAGACCTCCTTCGGCTTCGAGAGACGCTTGTGCATGAGCTGCATCGATTGGCGCAGCGCGCGACCACCGTCGAGCTCGACCAGGCTGCCATGGGGCGGGTCAGCCGTGGGGATGCACTGCAACAGCAGGCCATGGCCCAAGCAGAACAACGACGCTTGGACGTTCGGGCGCTTCAGGTGAAACGCGCGATCCTTCGCCTGAAGGATGACACCTATGGCGAGTGTGTGCGCTGCGGCGACGACATTGGCTTTCCTCGACTCAAGGCGAGACCAGAGGCACCGTTTTGCCTCTCGTGTGCGGACGAGGTGGGGGCATGAACGAAGCGCTTGGATTGGGGTGGAGTGCGAAGAGGATGCTGCGGGAGATGGAGGCGGGCACGGTGACCTCTGTGGCGCTGGTGAATGCTGCGATCGCTCGGGCGGAACGCGCGACAGCCCACTTGAACGCCTTTGTCGACACACGCTTTGAAGATGCGCGGCGTGAGGCTGCACTCGCCGACCAGCGGCGTGCATCAGGGACCGGGACGCTCGGTCGACTCTGCGGCGTGCCCTGCAGCATCAAGGAAGCCTTTGGCGTCGAAGGCATGTCTTGGACGACCGGTCTTGTGGGGCGGAAAGGCACCCGAGCCACGGAAGATGCGGTGACCGTGGCCCGCCTGCGCAGCGAAGGCGCCGTTGTGCTCGGTGTCTCCAATACGTCCGAGCTCTGTATGTGGATGGAGTCAGAGAATCGCCTCTACGGCCGTACGCACAATGCCTACGACCGCCGATGGACTGCGGGGGGGAGCAGTGGCGGTGAGGGTGCCCTTGTGGGACACGGGGTGGTTCCGTTTGGGCTCGGGTCCGACATTGGTGGCTCCATTCGAATGCCCGCTTTTTTTAACGGGATCTTTGGTCACAAACCCACCCCCGGCTGGGTGCCCAACACAGGGCAGTTTCCCAACGCGAGTGCGGGCGCCGAGGCGCTCTTGGCATCTGGGCCTATGTGTGCGCATGCCGAGGACCTCCCCTTGCTTTTAGAAATTCTCGCGGGACGCACCGAGGGAGAGCTCGAAACGCAGGTTGCAGATGTGGACCTCGAGGGTCTTCGTGTGATCGACGGTCGATTTCCATGGTCTTGGGGACGTGATCCGAGTCTTCGGCGCCGGCAGGAGGAGGCGCTCTCGGTGCTGTCGTCGAGAGGTGCTGTCGTCGATCCCTTTTCGCTCCCCTCTCGTGCATCTGCGGCGCAGCTCTGGAGTAGTGCGCTCGGGGGAGCAGAAGGACCCGGTCGGTTTCTCAAGCTGATGGGCTACCAACATCGGTCGCAGCTTCTTCCGCATCTGCCCGCGGCCTTGGTGGGGCGTGGTGCGCACACCCTTCCAGCAGTCCTACTGGGTCTTGTCGAAGACGTCACCATGTGGTTGCCGGACGGTACGGCTGCTGCACGGCAGGCCTTGGACGTGCTGCGGACGGAGCTCATTGCCCAGATGTCGGGCGGGGTCATGCTATGCTCCCCCCATCCGCGACCGGCGCCAGACCATGCTTCGCCACAACTCCGCCCGATTGATTGGGCCGACACCGCATTGTTCAATGCCCTGGAGCTGCCCGTGACGCAGGTTCCCCTCGGGTTGGGCGAGGATGGCCGACCGTTGGGCGTCCAAGTGGTCGCCTCACCGGGACAAGATGCGGTTGCCCTCGCGGTGGCCCAATGTCTGGCGTCGGAATGTGGAGGATGGGTGCTGCCACCCATCCTCAATCGTGATCAGTACTCGTCGTCGTAATCGTCGTCGTCATACCAGTCATCGACCCGATTTGACTTCCGACGTGCACCGGTCTGCATCTTCGGGCGGCCGGCGGCCTGACGCCCACCGTCGTCCCATGCCTTCTCGCGACCCGTAGGCTTCTTCTTCTTCTTGTCGCGCTTCCGTCGGACCTTGTCCTCGGCAAAGCCCTCGTCTTCAGGGGTAAAGCCACCCGCTGCAGGGCCGCCGCGGAAACCGCCGCCACCTGGGCGACCGCCGCCGTAGCCGCCGCCACCTGGGCGACCGCCGCCGCCGCCGTAGCCGCCGCCACCACCTGGGCGACCGCCGCCGCCGCCGTAGCCGCCGCCACCACCTGGGCGACCGCCGCCGCCACCACCGTAGCCGCCGCCACCTGGGCGTCCGCCGCCACCGCCGTAGCCACCGCCACCTGGGCGTCCGCCGCCACCGTAGCCACCGCCGCCACCTGGGCGTCCGCCGCCACCACCGTAGCCGCCTCCGCCACCTGGGCGTCCGCCGCCACCACCGTAGCCGCCTCCGCCACCCGGGCGTCCGCCGTAGCCGCCGCCACGCCTGTCATCGGAGGGGCCATCATCACGACCACCTCGTCGGTAGCCGCCACCGCCGCGACCACGGAATCCGACAGAGGGACCATCCCTGCGGTCGCCACCTCGTCCACCGCCTCGTGGGCCACCGGGACCACCCGGACCTCTCGCACCCCCGCGGTCTTGTGCCTCGTTGACACGGATGGTCCGCCCATCCAATTGGGCACCGTCCATCGCGGCAACCGCTGCTTCGGCAGCAGCATCATCATCGAAGGTTACAAAACCAAAGCCACGGGAACGACCCGTCTCACGGTCAGTAATGACCTTTGCGTCGGCAACTTCTCCAAACTGGGCGAAAGCCTCCGCCAACGTTTGGTCGTTGGTATTCCAGCTGAGACCGCCGCAGAACAACCGCTTTGCCATTTTTCCTATATGCCTACTGTCTATGTCCACGATCCCGAGGGGATGAGTGGTGGTCTGGGGTGCATCGCGAGGTCCATCCCCACGGGCGCCCCGAGTCTATCGCGATGGCTTTAGGATGCACGGCGTTCTTCTGAATTGCGATCGGTACGGGTACCCCTTGGGGATCGGCCGAGGATCGCGGAGCAGTGGTGAACGTGGGGCTTGTCCATCACCCTTGGTTTCCGCTCGGGAGCCTGCTGACCCGATGGCCCGCTGATCGGAAAAAGTGGTGCAATGGTCGATCTCCACTAAAGTCGCAGGCCGTTTGTCCGATGGCATGGGAGACCAAGGCTCTTTTTCGTTTGGAGCAACCCTATGTCGGATATTTCAGCGTTGACATCACAGGGCGCGGGGCAAGCTGCCGGACAAGCTGGCGGCACCGACTCGCTCATGGGACAGGACACGTTCTTGAAGCTGCTGACGACGCAGATGCAGAACCAAGACCCTCTGTCGCCCATGGCAAACGAGGAATTCGTGGCCCAGCTCGCACAGTTTGCCAGTGTGGAACAGTTGATCGGGCTGCAGGGTGGCCTAGACAACATCGCGCTGGGCATCACGTCGATGAACAACGCCGCCATGGTGGACTTGCTTGGGCAGGAAGTGGTGGCGACGGGCGACACGGTCGGACTCGTGGACGGTGAGCCCGTGGAGTTGGCGTGGGATGCGGCGAGTGCAAGCGACGAGACCACGGTTCATGTGTATGACGCAGATGGACAGCTCGTGTGGACCACCACGATGGGCCCCAATGACGGGGGCAGCCAGTCGGTGAGCTGGGATGGTTCGATGACGGGCGGCGGTACTGCCGAGGACGGGACCTACACCTTTGAAGTGGTGGCCCAAGATGCCGAAGGCAATGGCGTCGACACCGAGACACGGATCATCGGTCGCGTCGATGAGATGGACTACAGCGACGGGACACCCCGTCTGAGCATTCGTGGCGTGCCCGTGGCCGTCGCAAATATTCTGCGGCTGACCGCTGCAAACAACGAAAGCTGAACCCTTCGAGGAGGAACAGATGTCTCTATTCAATACGCTTCGTGTGGGGGCCAGCGGTCTGGGCACCTCGAGCATGAGTCTCGCCGTGATTGGTGACAACATCGCCAACATCAATACGGTTGGGTACAAGAGGAGTTCTGCGAGTTTTGCGGATGCGATTCCGCAGGCGGTCGCCACCCTCGGTGGTGCTGCGCAGCTGGGCTCGGGCGCGGTCAATGGTGATGTGGCCTACAGCTTTCAGCAGGGCATGCTCACGGGTTCTGGTTCTCCGATGCACATGGCGCTCTCCGGTCGGGGATTCTTCCAGGTGAGTGATGGAACCTCCAACTACTACACCCGAGACGGCTCCTTTGACGTCGACCAAAACGGCTACCTCGTGACCGGAAGCGGCATGCGGGTGCAGGGATACAATGCCGTGGGCGGGGACCCCTCGAGCGTTCCTAGCGACCTGCGACTGAATCAGCTGCAGTTGCCGGGCCAGGCGACATCGGAGCTGACGCTCCGTGCGAACCTTGATGCGGGGTCCGACGTCGGGACGGCGCTCGCGGATGCCCGGGCGGCTGGCCTTGATGGGCTTTCGGGAACGACCATGGATGAACTCTCTGGCATGGACTCTGTCTACACCACCTCGATCACTGTCTACGACTCGCTTGGCGAAGCCCATGACGTAGTGCTTGCGTTCGAGAAGACCGATGCAGAGAGCAACACCTGGACATGGTCTGCGCTCGCAGACGGCGGGGAACTCCAGCTTGGCGGCAACGCCGGTGAGGCTGGGCAGGCCTTTGAGATTGCGAGCGGTGAGGTGAGCTTCGATGGCGATGGCGAGCTTCAGAACTTCAGCCAGGTGCATTCCAATACGCCCTGGAACTTCACGGGTGCCAATGCGCAGAAGATCTCGTTTGACCTTGGGTCGAGTGACGATGGCGCAGGAAAGTTGACGCAGAACTCTGACTTGGGTTCGACGACGTTCTCCATCGCACAAGATGGCTACCCGATGGGTGAGATGACAAGTCAGCGCGTCGATGCGGACGGGAAGATCTACGGCATTTACAGCAATGGCCAAGAAGAGGTCTTGGGTCAGCTGGCCGTGGCGACCTTCGCTTCGGAAGGCGCGTTGGAGCGCGGAGGTGGAAACCTCTGGATGGAGACCGTCAACAGCGGTGAACCCGCACTCGGCGTGCCTGGTGAAGGCATCCGGGGCGACCTGCAGAGCTATGCGCTGGAGCGTGCGAATGTTGAGCTTGAGGACGAGTTCGTCCACATGATTCAGGCCCAGCGCGCCTACCAAGCCAACAGCAGCGTGGTCCGGACTGCCAACGACACCCTTCAGCAGCTCGTGAATCTGCTCTAGGCATTTCTTGCTCAAGTCCACGTCTCTGGGTCCGACCCGATGCGTGGACGAGCATAGGGGGACATGATGGACTTGGGCACAATCGGTGGTTTTGTCGCCGTAACCATCTTGATCATCGCCGCGATTCTCGTGGGTTCGTCGCTGCTGATCTTCATCGACCCAGCATCCATCCTGATCGTGTTGCTGGGCACCGTGGCCGTGGTCTTTATTGGGTTTCCCATCGCGACCATCAAGTCGGCCATGTTCGGCGCCAAGAAGGTGCTGTTCACCGACCCGGCAGACTCCGCCGGTACCGTGCAGCTTCTAGAAGAGCTCTCCAATCGTGCGAGGCGAGAAGGCCTGCTGTCGCTGGAGTCCGCAGCGGAGTCCACCGAAGACGACTTTCTCCAGCGCGGTCTACGTATGATGGCCGATGGCCATGAGGCCAGCACCATCGAGAACGTGCTGTTCGACGAGATCAGTCGAACAGAAGAGCGGCACATCCAGTGCGCGGCCGTGTTTCAAGGCGTAGGCGACTATGCACCCGCGATGGGTATGATCGGTACGCTGATTGGCCTGGTCCAGATGCTCCAGAACATGAGTGACCCGACAGCGATTGGTCCCGCGATGGCGGTAGCGCTGTTGACGACCTTCTATGGTTCGCTCCTCGCCAACCTTGTGGGCATTCCTGTCGCGAACAAGATGCTCGTACGTTCGCGTGAAGAACTCTCCCATAAAGAGCTGATTGCGCAGGGACTGATCAGCATCTTGAACGGTGAAAACCCGCGGTTCATGGTGGAGCGACTGAACGCGACGCTCGCGCCAACGGCCCGTCTTGATGTGGCGGCCTGACGATGCGTACACGATCTCGCAGACAGCTGAAGCGGGGTGGACTCCCCGGGTGGATGGCCACATTCAGCGACATGGTCACCCTATTGATGACCTTCTTCGCGATGCTCTTGGCGATGGCCAACTTCGATGACATGACGCGTGTTGAGGCCGTGATCACGTCCATTCAGACCGAGTTTGGCATCGTGTCGTTCTTCGATAAGCAGGTCGGTATCCGGGAAGAAGAGGCCTACCCTAGTCAGTCCATCACCCGTGAGACTCCGCATCCGGTACATCCCAAGCTGCGCGAGGCATTTGAAAAGCACGTCAGCGATCACATGATTCAGATCACCGAGGAAGAGCAAGAGCTTCGTGTCGCACTCGACGACCGCGTGTTCTTTGCCAGTGGTGCTGCAGAGGTTGATCCCGCAGCTTTCGAGCTGCTGACCGAGGTGGCGATTGCTGTTGCGGGGAAGGACATCGAGATTGTGGTCGAAGGCCACACCGATGGAACAGGTGACGAGCAGCGCAACTGGGTGCTCTCTGCGCAACGCGCCGCAGCAGTGGTGAACATCCTCCAACGTCGGGGCGTTCCAGGGGAGCGTCTCGCGGCGGTCGGCCGTGGTGAGTTTTCGCCTGGCGCTGCCTATGGCGACGATCCGACGTGGGACCGGCGCATTGAGTTTGTCCTTCGTGGCGATGACCTCGATGCGGTGGATGCCATGCGTGCGCTCGAGGGCAGTCTCTGAATGGGTGGAAACTTCCCAAAAGTCTTGGCGACTTTGACCGATGGGGATGCGTACGATGGGAGGAGGCATCATGGCCGACGAAATCTCTGAAGAGACCCCACAGAAAAAGGGCTGGATGCCTCTTGTGATCGCACTGATGGGCGGACTCGTCGTGGGTGGCGGGCTCGGGTACGGTGCCGCGGGCATGGCCGCATCTGGGGAGCTGGATGGTCTCGCCGAAGACGGTGGCGCTGCAGCGCTCCGGGCGCCGATCGCACTCGGTGGACTGCAGATCAACCTTCGGGGCAGCAGCCACGTCGCACGCATTGATCTGGCCGCGGATATCGCACTCGCCAAAGGCGTAGATGTCGAGTCGCTCAAGCCTCGTCTGCGTGACCAGGTCGTCAGCGTAGCCAGTGACTACACAAGAGCCGATATCGAGGGTATGGCTGGTAAGAACCGTCTCCGCGACGAGCTCCACGGTCGTATGAACACTGTTCTCGACGGGGCAGGAACCGTAGAGAATCTTTATTTCTCCCAGTTTGTGGTCCAGTAGTCATGATGGATGAATCCAAGCGTTCTAGCCCATTGGTCGCCAAGGTCGATCGGAGTGTCCTTGGGCTCATCCAGGACTATTATCGAATGGTCGCGCGGCTCGCGCGTATCCGGCTGGTCAACCGCATCAACGGTGACCTCGCGGTGCGATACGGGACGGTTGAGGTGGCAAGCCTCGGACGTGTGACCGACCGGCTCTATGGCCACGAGGGCGGAGCGTTTGCGACCTTTACGTTGAATCCGGGTGGGATTCCTGGCTGCATCGTGATTCAAGGCCCGATGCTCTACAGAATGGTGGGCTTGATGTTGGGCGAAGATCCAGAGGCTGCCCCACCGCTCTACCACTACCGGCCGCTGACGCCGGTGGATCTCCGAATCGCGGAGCGCGTCATCGAAGAGATCTTGGGGGCGCTCACGGAGGCGACCCAGCTCACCACCGAGCCATCGTTCACGCTCGAAGCGGTGACCGCCAATCCGCGTATTCGGTTCAATCTTCCTCGCGGTACGACGGTCGTGGACGCGAGCCTGGACTTCGGACCACCGGATGATCCTTACGGTCTTGTGAGCATCATTGTGCCGTCACAGGCGAGCGGTGTGCTCTGGCCCCAGCGGTCGGAGAGCCTTCGCGGCGATGGCGCCCCCACTCCCGAGGGTGTGGCCCGCGTGATGCCGCTGCCGGTTGATGTGGTGACCGAGCTGTCCCGCGCCCGGCTACCTTTTGGCAAGGTGAAAGACCTTCGAGAGGGGGATGTGATCGACCTCGGCCATCTTAAGGATGTGACTGTTCGCATTGGTGGAAAGGTCGCCTTTACGGGTGAGGCGGGCGAGCGAGATGGCATGCGCAGTGTGCGGATCAAGAAGAAGACCACCGGCGAGGTCTAGTCCACAGCGACGTTGATCGACCTACCCCACTGAGCTCGGCTCCGTGGGTGTTCTAGGTTTGGGTTCGGAGTTTTTTTTAGAAAAGTGCGTCGGTGGACTCAACTTCTGTGGCCCGCGTCCGAAAGGGGGACGTGCCAGGAATTGGAGGCTGCTGTGAGCAACGCCGTCGCGGATATCGATTTCTTGAATGACATCCCCATCGAGCTCGTCGTCGAGCTCGGTCGGGCCCGGATGACGGTTCGTGAGCTGGCTCAGCTCTCCAAGGACCATGTGATCGAGCTCGACCGCCTTGCCAACCAGCCACTCGACATCCTTGCGGGTGGACAGGTGTTCGCTCGCGGCGAGGTTGTGGTCATTGATGAGCGGGTTGCACTACGTGTCACCGAGCTCGTCGGGCGGCCGGAGGAGGCATGATCTGGCTCGTACTTCTCGCCCAGCTTGCGGGTGCGCAGGAGCCTATGCCTATGGGTCCGGAAGCGCTCCCTACGGGTCTCGAGGCGCTCAATGCGAAGATCAGCGATGACCCCTTGGTCGCGCTTGAAGCGCCGGGCGTCGTGGAGACGACTGGTGTCGAGATTGGCGCGTCATCACCGGAGATTCCGTGGTCACCGACCTGGCCCATTCTCTTGGGTCTGATGGGCGTCGGTGGTCTGGCCATGACCGCCCGCAACCGCTTTATGCCGGTTCCTGCATCGTCTGACGGCCCCCCTTGGAAGGTCTTGGGCGAGACGACACTGCCAGGTCATGCACGTGTCGTCATGCTCGACGTCCGTGACGCGGGTGGTCAGTGGCGTCGCCTGCTGGTGAGTACGGGTGGTGGTCGTGCAGAGCTCGTGACAGACTTGGGTCCAGCCACGGACGTCGCGGATCAGACCATCAGTATGGCCGAGCGACGTGTGCCAGCTGACCTTGAGGGGCTGTTGCCAGCAACGCCGGATGTTGCTCCGGCGGCGGCGACGCCGCCTCCGTCGTATGGCGAGACCTTTGGTGAGCAGCTCGCTGCGGAGGTCTCGGAGGCATCCCCGTTCGACGTGGACGAAGAGGATGTCGTGTCCATCTCTGCGGCCAGTCGTGCACGTCTTGCAGCACGACAGAGTCCGTCCGAACAAGAGCGTCGCCAGTTTCAGCGGGAGTTGAAGGCCCGTCGGCTGGCACGACTCAAAGAACATCAGGCGCGCACATCCTCTTCATCGATCCCGCAGGGATCAGACGTCGAGGGGTCCGATGAGCTCACGGCCACCCCAGCCTCTGGTGTTGCGGCGTTGGCGCGTGCACATGATGGGGGGACGACTTCAGGAGACTCGGACACCGACCTTCGCGGCACGCCTGTGCTGGGGGCCGAGCTTGCCCGTCGCCTGGCTGCTGCGTCTGGACGTGAAGCTGCTCCCGCGCCTATGCCACCGCGCGCAGACCGCGCGGAATTTGCAGCGGGTCTGCGTCCCGAGGACGGTTCGCATCGCTCGGTCGAAGAAGCCCGTGACCTCATTCGTGGTCTGATGGCTTCGCGTGCTGATGCTGCAGGCGACGACCGATGACGGCGCGCTGGCTACCGTTGCTGCTTCTGGCACTGCTCGGGGTACTCTCCGGCGGTGAAGCATTGGCCCAAGACGTACCTGGTGCGGACCTGGTGCCCTCTGTCGAGACGGTCATGGCTGAAGTGGTCGATACCTCCGACGAGGCCGCGGTTTCGACGTCCGTACGGCTGGTCATCTTAATGACCGCACTGGCATTCGTGCCAGGCATGTTGATGCTCATGACGCCGTTTACTCGATTTATCATTGTATTTTCGTTGTTGCGGATGGCGCTGGGTCTCCAGCAATCCCCGCCCAACCAGGTGCTCATCGCACTGTCGTTGATCCTCTCGATGGTGGTGATGCAGCCCACACTGACCACGCTCCAGGAAGACAGCGTCGACCCGTACCTTGCGGGTGAGATCAGCACCACGGAGGCCTTTGAGAAGGGCCTCGAGCCCTTCCGAGACTTTATGATGGAGCACGCGGGTGCAGATGAGGTGTACACCGCAGTGGAACTCGCAGGGGTGACGCCTGCAGATGCAGCTGTAGGCTTTACGCCGGCGGAGCTCACCACACCGATTCTCGTCACGGGTTTCGTCCTCACAGAGCTCAAAGCGGCCTTCGTGATCGCGGTTCAGCTGTACATTCCCTTCTTGGTCGTCGACCTCATTGTGGCTTCCGTCCTTCTCGGTATGGGTATGATGATGCTCCCACCTGTGGTGGTGTCGCTACCGTTCAAGTTGCTCGTGTTCGTCCTGATGGATGGCTGGGGACTGCTTGTGGCGGGTCTGGTCAAGGGGTTTGCATGATCATCGAAGATGCCGTGGCACTTGGCCAGCAAGCACTCTGGACGTCGCTCCTCTGCGGCGGTCCACTTCTCCTCACGGCCTTGGTGGTCGGCACCCTCGTGTCGCTGCTGCAAGCCGTGACCCAGATTCAGGAGATGACGTTGGTGTTTGTGCCAAAGATGCTGGCGGTCTTTGCCGTGGCCGGCCTCAGCGGCTCTTGGATTCTCAGCGTGCTCGTTGACTTTGCCGAGTCAACCTACGCTGAGATCGGCCAGCTGGGCATCTAGCGATGTTGGTGGCCGAAGCGGCCTGGGCGACGGTCCTGCTCGTGTTTGGCCGCGTCTCGGGACTGATGCTGAGCCTTCCGGTGGTGGGTTCTGCCGGATTCCCACGTGGAACGGGGGTCATGGTCGCCGTCGCCGTCGCATGGCTGATCGCGCCAGGCGTGCCGTCCACCGCCATCGTAAGTGTGGGCGACCTCGCATTGTCCATGGGGCTCGAGCTCATGCTCGGTGCCTTGATTGGCCTCGTGGTGCAGTTGGCCTTTGCCACCATCACGTTTGCGACCGACATGGCGAGCGTTCAGATGGGCCTTGCGATGGCCCAGCAGCTCGACCCGGTGTCTCGGGCGAGCGTCAGCGTTCCTGCCCGGCTCGCCACATTGCTGGCAGGCGCGGTCTTCTTGGGTGCAGGGCTGCACCTCGAGTGCTTGATGCTGATTCGGGCCAGCTTCTTGGTGGTACCGCCGGGGGCCGCGGGTGTGCCGTGGGATTCTCTGATGGCATTGACCCAGATGGGCGGCGATCTGTTCTTTGTCGGGGTACGGCTAGGAGGACCCATCGTCGCGTTGGTCTGGATGATCAACGTGTTTGTGGGTGTGCTAGCCAAGCTGGCTCCGAGGATGAATGTGTTCTTCAGTGTGGGCATGACCGTGACCAGTGTGGTGGGCATCATTGTCCTCGCGCTTGCCATCCCGATGATGCTCGGTGAGCATCTTGAAGTGGTCGGTGGGGGCCTGATCCAGGCTGCAGATATGCTTGAGGCATTGCGCTGAATGGCGGATGACGACGGCCAGGAGAAGAAACACGACCCGAGTGCCCAAGGGTGGCAGGACGCGGCGGAGAAGGGCCAGTTTCCAAGGTCGGCAGATCTTGGTTCGGTGGCCGTGATCCTGACAGGGACCGCCGCGTTGACCCTTGGCGGTGCATGGATGGCCGACGCGGTCGTGGCCGTGTTTGAGATCGCATGGGAGCCACGCGCCCAGGGCTTCACGCAAGAAGATGCCGTGGGGTTGTTTCAGGCAGCGCTCTACTACACAGCCATGGCGGCGATGATCCCGCTCTCCGCCATCTTGGTCGCGGGGGTCATCGCAAACCTCAGCCAGACCGGAGGCCAGCTTGCGACGAAAGCGCTGGAGCCAGACCTTAGCCGTCTGAACCCGATCACCGGCTTTCAGAACCACTACATGTCATGGACGCCGCTCGTCGAGCTGGCCAAGGGGCTTTTAAAGTTGACCGTACTCGCGGGTGTCGCGTGGTGGGTCTCTGCGGGCGATGTCGAGGTCATTCCCACGCTTGCGCTCACGGAACCCGCAGACTTGCTGGGCTTTATGGTGAGCCGAGCGGGCACGTTGGTGCTCTTTGCCGCCCCACTTCTGTTGGTCATTGCAGCCGGTGATTACGCCTACAGCTACTACCGGCAGTTTGAGCAGCTGAAGCGAACGGACCAACAGGTGAAGGATGAGGCCAAACAACAGGACGGCAACCCGCAGGTCAGGGCCCAGCGACGGGCCCTCGCGCGAAAGTACGCGACGCAGAGTCTTCTCGCGGCCGTCTCGGAGGCCGATGTCCTTGTGACCAACCCGACGCATTATGCGGTGGCCCTGCGGTACGATCCGGAGCGCGATGGGGCACCGGTGGTCTTGGCTAAGGGTATCGATCACCTCGCGCTGATCTTGCGTACCGAAGCGATGCGCAAGGGCGTGCCTCGTGTAGAAGACCGGCCACTCGCGCGTGCACTCTATGCGCAGGTCGACATCGGGCGTCCGATCCCAGAGGACATGTTCATGGCCGTCGCGCGGGTACTCGCCATCGTCCTGAAACGGAAGAAGCGCAAGAAGTCTCGGTGAGCGTCAGTCGTCGACGCGGACCTGGGAGAGCACCCTCGCCATGAAGTGTCGCCTGTCGCTCCGCACCTCGCCATCGGTACGTCGACGGGAGACGTTCATGGAGACGCCCATGTCGGAGAAGTCGAGGTTCTCGTACATTGCAACGGTCGCTCGGCGATTCTCCGCGACTCGCAGGACAACATGGCTATAGGCATCGGAGTCGATACGCTTGACCCGCTCTTTGACGAGACGGCGTCCAAGTCCCTTGCCGCGGTACTCTGGCGAGACGCCGAGCTCGACCAGGTACATGGTGTGCTTCATGGGCAGGAGGCCAGAGAGGATCTTGGAGACCTGGCCGTCTGCAGCAAGCGGGATCGCAATGCCAAACGCGACGACCCGCTCGTCGTCGGTGATCACGAGCGTGATGTTGCCAGAGGCCCGCGTGTGGCTGGTAAAGACACGCTCGGCTTCTTCGATGCTGAACGACTCATTGTAGGGTTCAGTGGCGAAGATCCGACAATAGGCCTCCGCGAACCGAGGTGTCATGTCCCGGACATCAGCGGGTGTAATGTGGTGTAGGCGCAAGCCGTTCTCAAAGGTTTGAACCACCATTCCCTAGCCCCAGCGAGGTGCGGGCACGCGCCCGGTGAAACCACACGACCCATGCGTTGGGCCGCTCCGCAGGATGACATCAGAACTCTTCGTCGTCCTCATCAAACTCGTCGTCCTCATCATCGAAGTCATCGTGATCGACCCACTCGATGTCTCCGACACGCTCGAGGAGGCTCACAACTTCTTCTTCGGTGAACTCGAAGTCCGCGTTGCTGCTCATTTCTTCTTCGAGTGTGTCCTGGAGCGAACCGTCGAGCGCGCCAGACTCCTCTAATTCCACGACGATATCGTCGATACCCCGCTCATCAGCGTAGGTTTCGAGTTGGTCGATCACATAGGTCGCGACCATCTCTGGGTCTGGGGTGTCGGACAGGGCGTCGAGAAAGGTCTCCAAGTTGTTGACCAGTGCCTCGCGAAGGGCCTTTGAGAGCTCCACGTGGTACTCCTCACGTTCGGTGACGGTAGCAGGGACGAGGGTGGTAGCAACCCCAGTGCGATGGGGCAACCGAGGTTAGTTTGCCGGCTTGGGACGCTCTTGTCGACTGACGTGTTCAAGGTGGCTCAACGTTCCGTCGTGTACGGCAGTCGTAGCATTCGTTATGCGCTTTCGGGGGGCTTTCATGACGTTTGCTGCAGACATGCTCGCGGCGCTGCCAAAATCGGACCTTCACTGCCATCTCGATGGGTCACTACGGCTCGAGACGCTGATTGAGCTGGCCCGAGAACGTGGGGTCAATCTTCCGTCTTACACGCCAGACGGTCTCGAGGAACTGGTGTTCAAGGAACGCTACCGTGACCTCCCAGACTACTTGCATGGGTTCGCGTATACATGTGCCGTACTGACGGATGCGGAAGCGCTGGAGCGCGTGGCCTATGAGCTCGGGCAGGACTGCATTGCAGAGAACACGCTCTACCTCGAGGTCAGATTCGCGCCCCAACTTCTCGTGCGGGAAGGATTGACCGTGGGGCAGATCTTGACGGCCGTGGACCGTGGGCTTGATCGTGCGCGTCGAGAGCACGAGGGGTCAGAGGCGGTCAAGCAAGGCCAACCTCCGTTCCGATACGGCATCATTGCGTGCGCAATGCGCATGTTCACGGCTGGTTTTGGGCCCTACTACGCAGACCTGTTGCGGGTATTGGATGGGTGGCCAGCGAAGGCTGTGTTCGGTGTGGCGTCGCTCTCATGTGCGCGATCCGTGGTCGATGCGCGGGACCGTCTCGGCGTCCCCGTTGTGGGCTTTGACCTCGCGGGCGCGGAAGCGGGGCATCCGGCGAGTGATCACGAAGAGGCCTACCGGTATGCGCACAGTCACTTCCTGAAAAAGACGGTGCACGCCGGTGAGGCCTACGGTCCAGAGTCGATCTTTCAGGCGATTACCCGTCTGAATGCTGACCGTATCGGGCATGGAACGCATTTGTTCGACGCAGAGATCGTTCACGATGTCGACGATCCTCGGCGCTATGTCCAGCAATTGGTGGAGTACATCGCCGACCGGCGGGTCACGATGGAGGTCTGCATCACAAGCAACATGCAGACGATGCCTGACCTCCGACGGGTAGAAGATCATCCGGTGGGTCGCATGATTCGAGAGCGGCTGAGCGTCACCATCTGTACGGACAATCGACTCGTGTCTCGGACCAACTGCACCACCGAGCTCCAGAAGCTCACCAATGCGTTTACGATCTCGCCGGCCGAGCTTCGGAATGTGGTGCTCCACGGATTTAAGCGAAGCTTCTTCCCAGGCTCTTACCGGGAGAAGCGAACGTACGTACGGCAGATCATCGACCACTACGATGCGGTGGTGGCGAAGTATGGCGTGCCCCTCTCGCCACGTGGAATGGAACAGTGACCGGTGTGCTCATCTGCCTAGTGAGTCTCTGTGGGCTCGTTGCAGATGCGGCTGAAGAGGCGTCGGTGGGCTGGGTCGCGCAGGTCCAGGTTCAACGACGTCCGTTGCTACCGGCGCTCGACCGCTACCGAACGCTCGTGGGGGGTGCGGTACCGAGCTCCACGCCAACCCAAGGCACCACGGGCACGGCCTTTTTGATGGGAGGGCACTGGGTCACCGCCTACCATGTTGTGAATGGCGCGGAGCGGGTGGCCATGTTGACGGCGGATGGTCGTCGCGTCGAGGCGCGTGTGAAACAGGTGCACCCCGAGCTCGATCTGGCGGTGTTGGGGCTGACCACCGATGCACCGGGGACAGAGGCCGGGGTCGCCTGCACGGACGTTTCCGGTCCTCGTGCTGCGGTGATCTGGGGCTACGAAGGACGGTCGGAACCCATTGGGCGCCCTGTTCAGGCCTTGGGTGAGGTCCGGCGGACGATCCACGACGCGACTCGGGACTGGTTGGAGATTGAGGGAACAGTGGTGAACGGGCAGAGCGGTGCGCCGCTTCTCGATACCGTGTCGGGATGTGTTCTGGGCATGGTCGTGGCCGGCCACCGTGATGGCGGGGGATTTGTGCTCCCTGTTCGGCACCTCGGGCGCCCCGTTCTGACGTACGGGGCATCTGTCTTGTTGGGGTGGTCTGTAGCTCCTGACCGGGTGCAAGATTCTGCTGGGCCAGTCATGACAATCGTCGAAGGCGTAGGCCGATTGTGGCAGCCCAGAACGGAAATGAACGCCGTTCGTGACTGATGAGCAGTGGGCTCTAGCGCTGCTGCGGTTACGTGGGTGCAGTCACTGGGAGGCACTTCATGACGGTCAACAAGGTCATTCTCATCGGCAACCTCGGACGCGATCCCGAGGTTCGCAACACGCAGTCGGGTTCTGTCGTCGCAAACCTCAGCATCGCCACGACCGAGCGCCGTAAGACGCGCGAGGGCAACTGGGATGACCACACCGAGTGGCATCGTGTGGTCTGCTTTGGCCGAACTGCAGAAAACGCGCAGAAGTTCCTCTCCAAGGGGCGGCAGGTCTATGTAGAGGGTCGTCTCTCGACGCGTAAGTGGACCGATAAAGAGGGCAAAGATCGCTACACCACCGAAGTCGTGTGCGACTCGCTTCGTTTCTTGAGCCGTGGCGGAGAGTCTGGTGGCGGTGGCTACGGCGGCGGCGGCGGCGGCGGCGGAAGCTACGGTGGTGGCGGCGGCGGCGGTAGCTATGGCGGCGGCGGCGGCGGCGGCGGCGGTGGCGGCGGCGATTTCGGCGGCGCTGATGACGATATTCCGTTCTGATCTTGCCTAAAGTCGGCATGAGCGCCGACGAACAAGATGCTGTGACCGATGGTGCTGGCCAATCGCCGGTGCCCTGATTGTGGGAGCCGCGTGGACGAGCATGTACGACGGTTGGCGGTGGGGTTGGCCACTGCGTCTGCTGTTCTCGTAGGCGCGGTTGCGGGGCTCGGGTTTTGGGCGGATAGCCACCTGCGAAGCCCGCACTGCGAAGTGCGAGATAGCGCAGTCTTGTCGCTTGATGAACTTGCAGCGCTCAAGCGACGTGTGGATGGCCACCTCGCAGATGCCGAGCGTCTCACCATCGGCCCGATGGAGCTTGAGTTTCTTCTCAGTAGCTCTGATCTGCGCCATCCCGACGTGGAGATGGTCGACGAGGAAGTGCTCCTGAGGTTCGGTATTCCCGTGGACAGTGGGTGCTACAACGTAGGCCTTCGAGGTCAGATCGCAGTGGATGATGGGGCGCTGGTGATCGTGCCGCGCTGGCTGGCCGTCGGTTCGTGGGACTTGTCGGGCTGGGTACAGGGGCGTCCGCTTCGGTGGCAGCCTGACGAGGTACCCCACCCGCAGCTTGCATCTGCGCTCCATGGGGTGCGGGGGTTTGCGGTTGAAGACGGCATCGCCACCTGTGAGCTCGTCCCATCCGCGTGGACCTCGTGGTGAAGCTGACGGGTCTTATGCTCGTCGCGGCATCGCTCATCGGTTCTGGGTGCGCGACGTCACAGATCGTGGTCCGCGGGCAGCCAAAGACCATGGTGCTGACGCTCCCAGATGGGTCCATGAGCCCCGTTCCGGCTACGCTAGAGGTCTCACCCCGAAAGGCGTTTTTGGTTCGCGCAGAGGCCATTGGATACCGCACGATGACGGTAGACATCCGCAAGCTTGCGAATCAACTCGGGCATCGACAAGCGCGTCGTGTGCTCCGAGACGCAGGGTCTGAGGTCACCATTCTTTTGGTTCCGGAACATGATGCGGTCAGCTCCGAGCGGCCCGAGCAGCAGTGACCAACGCATGGTAGAGCCTGTGGTCGCCCAATTGTTCAGGGTGCCACTGCACGGCTGCCGCAAACGGCTCGGCGTCGCGTTGAATGGCTTCGATGACGCCATCGGGTGCACGACCCATGACACGCCACCCGTCCGCCACCCGATCGATGGCTTGATGATGGGTGGAGTTCACACGCTCGCACGGTCCATAGCCAAAGAACGGCTGCTCGAACTGAACCTCATGCCAGGGCTCAAGCGATGATGTGGGTTGCTCGTGCGCGGGCCATGCGGGAAGGTCCTGAATCAGGGTACCGCCTGCAGCGACGTTGGTGACTTGAAGTCCACCGCAGATTCCGAGCAACGGGATTCCGGCTTCCATGGACCAGGCGGCGAGTGCCAGCTCCATCTTGGTCCGTTCATGGTTGATGTCGTCGAGGCGTCCCTCCACCGTGGCCCCGTAGTAGCAGGGGTGCACGTCAGTGGCGCCACCCGTCAGGACAAGCGCGTCCGGAGCCGACGAGACGACGGTCTGAAGCGGGGTGCCCGGGGGCACAAACAACACGCCTGCGCCCGTAGATCGGATGGCATCTATGTATGGGGCATAGACATAGACCTCTGCGGCTCCGCTCGGGCCTGTTGTACGCCGGTCCATGGTGACTGCGACACGCACATCATCGGTTGACCACTTGGCTTCGCAGGTGGCGTCTGCCGTGGGTGCCCACCACTCGTCCAACCATGGGCGAACGTTGGGTGTGGCTTTGAATCCTGTTCGTGACCGATGGCGCATCATGGTATCGACCGTATCATCGACGGGAGTGCGTGTGATGTTTCCCTTGTCGCGACTGCCGACGCCAGTCCATCCGCTCCGGCGGCTCTCCGAGGCCTGGGGTATCGACCTTCGGGTGAAGCGTGATGATCTCACCGGCTTCGGGCTCTCTGGGAACAAAGTCAGGAAGCTAGACCTCCTCTTACAGCATGCCATTCGCGAAGGGGCAGACACGGTGGTCACGACGGGTGGTCTCCAGTCCAACCACTGTCGCGCCACGGCGGTGGCATGTCGCCAGCTGGGGCTTGAGCCCGTGCTGTTGTTGCGCGGTACGCACCCCGAAGTCCCAGACAGCAACCTGCTGCTCGACCATCTGTTGGGTGCGCAGCTCCGAACCTGCACGCCAGAAGAATATCGCCATGAACGGGACGCCATCATGGCGGCGATGGCGGCAGAACTGGAGACCGTAGGTCGTCGGCCGGTGGTGGTGCCCGAGGGGGGAAGCAACGCGCTGGGCTCGAGTGCCTTCGCGGCCGCGTGCGATGAGCTGCGGGCGCAGAACGCGAGCGACGTGGATCACCTCTTCGTTGCCGTGGGGTCTGGAGGCACGCTGGCGGGACTGGCAATGGGGGGGCTCTCGGCGCAGGTCTGGGGTGTGGCCGTGTGTGATGACCGCATCACCTTTCGGGCGCGGGTGGAGGCGATCGCAGACGATGCCCGTGGACTGGGCCTTACGCTTCCGGATGAAGGGTGGGATGTCCTCGAAGGCTACCAAGGGCCAGCATACGGGGTTGCTACGCCCGAGATTTGGTCCACCATCGCCGAGGTGGCCCGCCTAGAAGGGATACTCCTCGACCCTGTCTACACCGGTAAGGCCATGCATGCGCTGAAGTGCGAAGCGCAAGCCGGGCGCCTGACGGGCAGGGTGTTGTTCTGGCATACCGGTGGTGCGTTTGGTCTCTTTGGCCGTGGGCGTGAGCTGCCGCGATGAAGCTGGTCGTGGTCGCCAACGCACAGGCGCGGCTGCTTCGGCGTCGACCGCAGGTGGTGCGGGCGCTGGAAGACCACCTGTCGGATGGACAAGCATTGGTGGTCACGCAGGACCTCGATGAGCTCGAGGCGCTCATTGCGGGATGGGTGGGTTCCGCTCCAGATGTCGTGGGCATTGTGGGCGGTGATGGTTCGGTGGGACGGACCGTCTGCGCCCTTCGGCGGCATCTCGGCGAGGACCATCCCCCGATTGCATTGCTCCATGGGGGCACCATGAACACCATCTCACGGAGCATGGGCGAGCGCGGGTCACCGGCGAGTCGCCTGCGTGCGTTGGTGAAGGCCTGTCAGGCTGGCGCGCTCGAGACGACACGACGGGGTGTGCTCCGTGTGGACGGACAGCGTCATGGGTTCCTGTGGGGCATGGGCTACATCGGACGCTTCATTCAGCGCTACAACGCATCGGGTTCGGGCGGCCCGTTCGCGGCAGCCTGGACGCTCGCGCGAATGGTCGGTGCCGCATTCACGGGGTCGGAGCTTGGGCGTGCGTTCTACCGCCCCATGGGGTGTTCCATCGAGGTGGACGGAGTTCCTTGGCCTACGGCTCCATGGAGAGTCGTAGGCGCCGGCACCGTAGATGATGCAGGTCTGGGCTTTCGACCCTTCTACCGCTGCCTCGACGACCCATCTCGCATGCACGTTGTGGGACATGGGGCCTCCGGACCTGCATTTTCGTTGGAACTCCCGCGGGTGCGGATGGCCCTACCGATGCAGCATCCACTGGCCCATGATGCGCTCGCCACGCACCTGCTGGTGCGGGGGGCAGAAGGGGAGCCCTACAACCTTGACGGCGATGTGTACCTGGCCGGAGACCGCCTCACGGTCGATGCGATGCGTCCTTGCCACGTGGTGCGGCTGGGCTGAGCCTTAGAGGCTCAAACCCTTCTCTTCCTTGAACTTGATGTCGGCACCGCTGCCCACAAGCACGGTGGCCTGCACTTCGGCCCAGGCTTGCACCTGTGTTCGGTTGGCGAGGGGCTCATCGCTGGTGACGACTTTCCAGTCACCGCTGTCGCACTTGAGCTTTGGCTTTGCTGCACGGATGGCATCCGCCACAAGGTCGGGTGTCGCCCAGACTTCTGGCGGCCGGGTGAAGGTGGCCCAGTGCACGATGGCCTTGCTGTCGCAGGTCTCGATCGCGGCGGAACCCCAGAGAATCGTACCGTCGCCCTGAACAGATGCGGGGAAGATGGACGGGATGAGGCCGGCAGCTGTCGCCTCTTCGCCCAGGGTGTAGAGCTTATCGGCCACCTGTCGGGCTTGCTCGGGGGCGATGTTCTTGGCGATTCGAAGATACGTCTCGCGCATGGCCTCGCGGTCGGCCTCCGGGATCTCTGCACCGTAGCTGGAGGGCTCTACCGCCCGTGCAATATGGTCGAGGAGGTTGGCGAATGGACCGCCCTTGGCGGCCTGGATGGTCGCCTTCTCGAGCACGGGCAGCGCCGCGGCACCTTGGTGCTTGGAGAGTGCGCGAACGACGGCATCGTAGCGGTCGGAGTAGGGCGATGACGGTGGGGATGCGACTTGTGTGGCGAGCCACGTTTGGTGTGCAGAAGCGCTGCAGGCCTCGTGGGCTGGTGCCCAGCGGGTGAAGCTTGTGCCGCGGAGCTCCTTGGCACTCTCATGCAGAAAGGTCACAACGCTGGGCTGGGTCTCGCATGCGCTGCCGACGTCGCGTGCGACATCGACCTGATTTTCGTAGGGCACCTTCTCCATCATCTTGCCGACCTGCTTGAAGGCACCGAGGTCAATGGCCTTGAGGGTGAGGGGGACCAAGGTCTCGACATCACCCGAACGCATCATGAACCGCGGGAAATTCTCCCGCGCCATGTTGGCATCGCAGCTTGCGAGCCGGTCGTAGGCGGCGAGAAGGGTGGTGCCCTTCGCGGTTTCGGCCCGTCGCAAGTAGGTATCGCAGGAGCCAGCTTCTGCGGGAGCAGCGAAGACGAACCCGAACAATGCGGCGAAGAACAAGGTCAGTGGTGAACGAAGGAACATGATGGCGTCTCTCCCTTGGGCGGCGAGCTAACCAACGCAGCCCGGTCCGCAACGCATCAGCGACAAGGAATGGTCCCTCCGGATCGAGGTTTCGTCATGGCGCCGAAGCGGTTACCGCCGGCTACCTGAGAGGAGTGCGGCTTGTCGAAAGATGCGTTGACGGTTCAGCGGCTGACTTACCCGCCTCACATTCAGGCGCTGAATGGCCTCTGCTGGGTGGCTGAACAGCTCGGCCTCGGGCTTGGCCGGCTCGACCAGCAGTCGATTCTTGACGCGGCCCGCCGAAAGACGGGTCTTGAGGATTGGGGGTCTGACGACTTTCTGGAGCCCATGTCGGTGCTGATCGAAGACGCGAAACGGCAGCCGCTTACCGCCATGGCTCGTGTGTTCCTGCGGACGACATTCGTGAAGGCCGTCTGCAATCGGCTCCGAATTCAGGCGGCCCGTAAGGCGAATCCACTAGACTGCTCGCGCCCTATCCATCGGCCGGTGTTCATCTTGGGATTTCCTCGGTCGGGGACGACACTGCTGCAGAACTTGCTCGCGCTCGAGGATGGCCGCCGTGGTCTCCAGTTTTGGGAACTCACCACCCCGTACCCGGTGCTCGCGGACCGCGAGCGAGACCGTGCGCGCCGCGTGACCATTGCCGAGCGCTTCGTCAACGTTGGCTACCTCGTGGCACCGGAGATGGGTGATGTTCACACCATCACGGCCACATCCTACGAGGAATGTTGGCCGTTGTTCACCAACAGCTTCTCGGTCCTCAACTTCGACATGCAGACCCGGCTGCCCACGTATGGCGACCATCTTCGGTCCACCGACATGACGCCTGCATACCAGTACTACCGGGAGCAGCTGCAGTTGCTTCAGGGGACGGGAGACGACCAGCTGCTGCTCAAGTGTCCCGAGCATCTTTGGTTCATCGATGCGCTGCTCGCCGTGTTCCCAGATGCGTGCATTGTCTGGACCCATCGAAATCCAGTTCAGAGCGTGGCGAGCTACTGCTCACTGATGACCCTCCCGCGCCGTATGCTCCTCGGAAAGGTCGATCCTGCTGCGGTGGGTGAGGACCTAGGGACCAAGTTCGTGACGGGCGTGGAGCGGGCGATGGCCGCTCGGGACCGGGCAGAGGCGGCGGGTCGGGGACACCAGTTCTACGATGTGAACTTCCGCGACCTCGTGGCGGATCCGGAGCAGGTGGTGCTCGATATCTGCCGGCACTTTGAGTTTGAGGTCTCCGATGCCTTTCCTGACCGCATGAAGGCCTACCTCGCCCAGGATCGACAGGATGAGCGTGGACGTCATGTCTACAGTGGAAAGATGTTTCACCTCGACGAAGAGAAACTCGCAGAGCGGTTTTCTGCGTACACGAAGCGGTTCGGGATCTCGTGATCGTCCTATGGATGCTCACGGCTGCGTGGGGGGGCCTGCCCTGCGAGTCTCCGGTCCCTGATGGCTGGACGGATGTGCGGACGGTCGTGGCTGGACTTCGGACGGACATCCGGTACCACACGCCTGCCAACTTTACCGGCGGCCCGCTGCAGGGCTATGGCGTACCAGGTGTATGGTTACGAGCGGCGCCCGCCGCTGCGCTTGGACGGGTGCATGAAGCGCTGGAGGCCGAGGGGCTCGGTCTGCTGATCTATGACGCGTACCGGCCGCTTCGTGGCACCTTGTCCATGGTGGCCTGGGCCAAGCGTACGGGAAACGTGGCCTTGCTCGACCAAGGCTACATTGCACGCCGGTCAAACCACAACCGGGGCAACACAGTTGATCTGACGTTGTTCGACCTTGCCACCGGTCAATCCCTCGACATGGGGACCGCGTGGGACACCTTGACGCCCGCCTCGCACACCGCGAACGCCACGGGGCGTGCGGCACGGCATCGGCAGCTGCTCGTCAAGGCAATGCGCGCCCAGGGATGGGTGAACTACAGCAAGGAGTGGTGGCACTTCACATGGCATCCCGACCACAAGCCTCGGGCCCGCGACATTCCGTACGGCGTGTTCGAGGCCGCCGAGGGGGCGTGGGTTCCTCCGGTGGGCTGGGAGGACGAGGGCTGGGTCGCGCCATCGTGGCCAGTACAGCCCTGCGGCGGCGCCGTCAGTCCATCCAGAAGCGGTGGGGCACCCACTGCACCGTCGACCGACCCTGGACCGCCACCTCGGTGATGTCCTTCACGGCGGTGGCGATCTGATCGGCAGTCAGGATGGTGGCGTCTTCGAGGAGGAGGCTCTGCGCGATGGCGGGAATGTTCTTTTGGCCGAGGCTTCGCGTGGGCATGCCGGGGAACTTCTCGGCGACTTTGCCTTGAATGGTGCGGACGAACCCAGCGAAATCTCGGTCTTCGGCCGCGACAATGAGTCGGCCGGTGCGGGCCGCGCTGGCGTAGACCGTCTCGAGATCTGGCGGAACGAGCGTGCGAAGGTCGATGACTTCGATGCTCACGCCTTCGGCTTCAAGGCTGGCTGCGGCCTTCATGGCCGTCCAGACGGCACGTCCCCAAGAGACCACGGTGACATCGGTGCCCTCTCGCCGCACGGCGGCCTTTCCGAATGGCACATGAACATCGGGGAGGTCGGGGACTTCGCCGCGCATGATGCGCTTCTTCATGGCGCTGATGTCGGAGGTGTCGGTGGGCTCGCCCGGGAATGCGGGGCCGAGGGTCTGACGGTACATCCACTTCGGTTCTAGGAACACGACAGGACCGTCGTAGTCACCTGCCGAGAGCAGGAGGCCATGCGCATCGAAGCTCGTGGATGGCATGCACACCACAAGACCTGGAATCGGCGTGAAGTAACCATCGACGCTCATCGAGTGGTACATCGCACCGCCACCGAAGGGGTCGGTGGGCATACGAAGTGCGAGCTTGGCGCTCGCCCGGCCGAGGGTCGACCAATGGAGGGTGCCCCAGTACACCAGCCAGTGGAACGCATTGAGGCTGTAGTCCCCGAACTGAATCTCGGGGAGGCCCATCAGATCTTCATGGAGGGAGAGTCCGGTGCAGATGCCACAGATGAGTGGTTCGTTGAGCGGCGCGTCGATCACCTTCTCCGGATGTGTCGCCTTGAGGCCCGCTGTTGCGGTCATGACGCCGCCGAGGCGCCCGATGTCTTGGCCGATCGTGACACCACCTTGCCGGGTGATCAGCTTGTCGAGCGCGCTCCGAATGGCGCCTGCGTAGCTGATGTTGGTCTGGCCAGCGCCGGCTGGCGTCTCGGCGTGGTCGGGGAATGGCGCATACGTATGTGTCGCCACCGTGCTCACGTCGGGGTCAGGCTCGCTGCGGACTTGGTCGATGACGGCGCGTACATGCTCGTCTTCGGTACGTCCGATGGCGCCGAGATCATGATGGCTGAAAAAGTCTCGGCCGCTCCCATCAATCCGGGTCATGATCTGGTCTTTGGTCAGGTGGCCAAGCGCGACGAGCTTCTCTCCAAAGCTGATGATGGGATCGTCTTGGGAGAGGTCGAAGGTCACGTCTGCGGCCGAGCTGTGCCCATTGAAGCGCGGGAGATGCTTGACGTGGATGAGGACGGGGCGTTGCTCATCTCGCGCCAGCTTCGCAGCATCGTAGGTCGTCTGGTAACAATCCCAGAAGTCGCGCCCATCACAGGTGAAGGGCTCTACACCGAAGGCACGTGCATAGGTCTCGTAGTTTTGGATGCCCCGCCCTTCGTGGGGCTTGGTGCTGATGGCGACGTTGTTGTCGGTCACGAGGAAGATCATCGGTAGGGACCAGACCGAGGCCGCGTTCATCGCATCGTGCATGTCGCCTTCGGCCGTGGACCCATCGCCGATGACACCCATGGAGAGGCCGTCTGTGACACCCTTGAACCGCCATCCCTTGGCGTAGCCAGCAGCCTTACCTAGCTGCATGCCGACTGGAGACTGAACGGGGAGGATGCCTGCTTCGGGAATGTGCAGGTGGTAGACCATCTGTCGGCCGCCCGACATCTCATCGGTGCCCTTGGAGAACTGCTGGCGGAGCATCTTGAGGGTGAAGTCCTCCACGCCCTGCGACTCACACCACGCGCTACAGAGCGATCCGGAGCGGTAGTGTGGCACGAAGCCAAATCGGTCTTTGTTGGTGACGTGGGAGAGCGCGAGAGCCGTGGCCGTACCGTGGATTTCTTCGCCTGTACCCCAGATGGCGAACTTGACTTCGCCGCGTGTGACGAGGCGCACGATGTGCTCCTCGACGATTCGACTCCGCACGGCTTGGGTGTAGGCACGGACGAGCGCCTCGGCAGTGGGCTCGGGTGCTTGGGAAGACGTCTTGGGCGTAAGTGGGATGGCTTCGCTCATGGTTTACCCTCGGGGACCGGGACGGTGCGTGGGAATGCATGGGTGATCCGCCAGAGTCGGATCGCCCTGCCGCTATTCACCACGCGCCAGAGTGGATCGTCTAGTAACCGCTCACGGGCGCGCGTCGGATCGATCTTCGTCTCTGGACATAAAGCCCACGCGTGCTCTTGCTGCAGCCTGATACGATGGGGCGTGTGATGACGTAGGGGTCCTGATGCAATCGTCACGTCGAGCCGTGATCATCGGTGCTGGAATCAGCGGGATACTGACCGCACGACGCCTGCTTCTCGAAGGCTGGGATGTGACGGTGCTCGAGGCCGAGCACGTGGGCGCGGGGTCATCGAGCCGTACAGCCGCAGGCATTCGGCAGCAGTTTTCGACGCTCGGTACCGTGCGAGGCATGCGGTTTGCCGTGCAGTTCTACGAGCGGTTTGCGCGAGAGGTAGAAGGCGGCGAGCCTGTCATCGCGCAGAACGGCTACCTGTTTCTGTACGACGATCAACAGCGCTATGCGGTGGCCAAGGATCTCGTCGCCCTTCAGCGGCAGGCGGGTCTTCGCGAGGTCGAGGCGCTTGATGCGGGCGACCTCAGGGCGCGTTTCCCCCAAGCGGATGGTGAGACGCTTGTCGGGGGCACGTGGTGTCCCACGGATGGTTTCCTTCGCCCTGCACTGGTCTACAACGAAGGAGCACGGCGTGTTCGCGAGCTTGGCGGTGTGATTCGGCAGCGGTCACCCGTGCGCTCTGCCGAGGTGGTCAACGGTCGTGTGGTGGCCTTGGTGACGCCGCAGGGGCGCGTCGAAGGGGATGTGTTTTTTGACTGTACGAACGCCTGGACCAATCAGTTGTCCGCAGTCCTAGGGACGACGCCAATTCCCATGACACCGTTGCGCAGGTATCTCTGGATAGTCGCGCGTGGGGAGTCGGTATCGGCGGAGGAATTCGCAGCCTGGCCCATGATCATCTCTCCCTCGGGTGCCTATGGACGGCCGGAGAACGCCGATTCATTGTTGATGGGCTGGAGCCATCATGATGAAGTTCATGAGGGGTTCTCCCGTGAGGACCAAGACGAGGTCCCGCCACAGTACAGTCACCAAGGTGGATTTGAGGCGCGGCCTTATCTGGCGTGGGAACAGATGTGCGAGGCGTGCTCCGTGATTGGCGAGTTCGACGGCGTGACCGCGTCGACGGCTGGCTACTATGCGACCACACCTGACCACAATCCCTATCTTGGGTTCGATCCCAACCTCAGCAACGTGATTCGTCTCGTAGGATTCAGTGGTCATGGGGCGATGTTCGGTCCATTTACAGCGGAGGTGGGGATGCACCTCGCGGAGGCCGGAACAGACGTCGCCCAAGTGACGCTCGATACGGGTGAGGTCCCCCTCGCGGAGTTTGCCTTCGGTCGTGATACGTCTCGCCATGAAGCGCTCGTCATCTGACCCCATCACGGGAGAACCATGCAGCCCAGACAGTGGAGCATCGTATCGGGAGCCGTCGGCGGTCTGCTTGGGTTCGCAGTCATGATGAGTGCGTCACCGGACACGGGTCCTGGGGTCGCTGATGCCCCACCGCCGCCAGCCGATGTCGCGCTGCCGGCACCGGCGCTTCAAGCCGTACCGTCTGGTGCGCCCGCCGTGACGTCCAACGTTCGTGCCACGTTACCGTCCGAGCTCACGCCAGATCTTCTGCGCACCCTGAGCACACCCGTGGAGCGTCCGAAGACCCCCATCACCTCGCGCGACGAGCTCGGTGTAGTCAAGACGCTCGACGGCAAGACGCTTCCGGCTGACGTGCGCGGCCTGTCGTTGCTGTTTCGGGAGCGTCAGCCAGAGGTCGACGCCTGCTGGACAGGAAGCGGGTACGACCGTGCCAACCGTCCAGAAGACGGGAGAATGACCATTATGGTTCATCTCGAGGTGAGCGACGATGACCTGGCCTACGTGTCAGACATCACGGCACCTCAAGACGATGAGCAGTACCGTTCGTTTCTCGGCTGTGTGGCCAGCTCTGTCGAAGACGTGCCGATGGAGACCCAAGCGACGCGTCAGGCCCAGATGATGTGGAACCTCAAGATTCCTCGGTGAGCGGCTTTCCGATCGCATCGGCGAGAGACTGGAGTCTGGACACTGTGTCCTCGGCGGGCGCGTCATCGAAGATCAAGTGTCGCGAGGCATCGTCGAGCACGGCCCATGCGGCCACACACGAGCTGCTGGAGTGCATGACGAGACCCGTGATTGCATCGAGGTCGAGGGTCTCCAAGCTGGACTCGCCCGTGATGAGCTCCCGCTTGAGTTGCAGACTCCGGCTGTGGGTCGAGAAGTTCACGTCTTGTCGGTAGCGTTTGTTGCACGGTGTCTCGGTCGCGATGCTCCAGACCTGCAGCGTTTGCTCTGCCGTCCCCCCGCGTGTCTCGACGCGCAGCACCGCGGGTCCGGGCGCTAGCGTAGGCGGCACCTCGAACGTAAGGGAGCCATCCGACATGACCTCGTATGCGACCTCGGTGGTGCCCAGGACCAGGCGTGCATCATCCATGTGGGCCCCGACCACGGTCACCCCATCGCCGACCCGTGCCGCTTGTGGCTGTACGGTTGAGATCTCCGGGGCGGAGAGGAGGAGCTGACAGCCGAGTGCGCTGAGCATCACATGAACCAAAACGAATCTGTGCAACATGGCCTCGCAGCGTGGGATGGGGCAGGGTTAACCCGACGTCAGCACACCCTGGAATCTGTCTCGGAGGTTCGTGTGGCCCAAGCTCAAAAAAACACGGTGGTTCTATGCATTCTCGATGGTGTCGGATGGATAGAGGACCGTCCGGATAATGCCGTCTCGGGCGCTGATACGCCCCATCTCGACCAGCTGATGGCCGGCGCGCACGCGCGAACGCTCCGTGCCCACGGAACGGCGGTCGGTCTGGCCTCGGACAAAGACATGGGCAACAGCGAAGTGGGACACAACGCGTTGGGCTGTGGCCAAGTGGTCGACCAAGGTGCCAAGCGCGTGGACCTTGCCCTTCGGTCGGGTGAGGCCTTTGAGACCCCCTGCTGGAAGCGCCTCACGGCGAGACCGGCTCTGCACGTGATTGGCTTGTTGAGCGATGGCAATGTACACGCCCATATCGACCATCTGCTGCTGCTTCTGCGGAGGGCGGCGGCTGATGGCGTCAAGACCCTTCGCGTGCATATGCTCACCGACGGTCGGGATGTGGCACCAAGATCGGCACTGACCTACCTGACGGTGCTTGAGGCCGAGCTTGCGTCGCTGCGCGACCAAGGCGTCGATGCCTGTATTGCGTCTGGCGGCGGTCGGATGCACATGACGATGGACCGCTATGGTGCAGACTGGCCGATGGTGGAACGGGGCTGGAACTGTCATGTCCACGGCGAGGGGCGGATCTTCGCTTCCGCGGGTGAGGCGGTATCGACCTACTACGCCGAGGACCCCGATGTGGATGACCAGTGGTTGCCAGCCTTTGTGATCGCAGGGCAAGACGGCCAGCCCGTAGGCCCGATTCGGTCTGGGGATGCGGTCCTGCTGTCCAACTTTCGCGGGGACCGGGCGCTCGAGATCAGCGAAGCCTTTGACGCCGAGTCCTTCTCACACTTCGAGCGAAACCGGCCGGATGACGTCTTCTATGCGGGTATGATGGAGTACGATGGCGATCTGAAGGTGCCACGGAACTATCTTGTCGAGCCACCCCAGATCGATGACACGGTCAGCCATCAACTCTCGGCCCATGGGCTGCGCAGCTTCGCCTGCTCCGAGACCCAGAAGTTTGGCCACGTGACCTACTTCTTCAATGGGAACCGTGCGGCGCCTATCGATGCGGCGCTCGAGCGGTGGGTCGAGGTGCCGAGTGACAACCGACCCTTTGATGAGGCTCCATGGATGAAGGCCGCGGAGGTGACCGACGTGGTGATCGAAGCGCTGGCGCAGGGTGACTACGACTTTGTGCGGTGTAATCTCGCGAACGGAGACATGGTGGGGCATACGGGAAACCTGCAGGCCACGAAGGTCGCCATGGCAGCGGTGGACCTACAGCTGGGGCGTCTCCAGGAGGCCGCCGCGCGACACGGAGCGGTCTTGCTCGTCACGGCCGATCACGGCAATGCCGATGAAATGGTCCAGCGTTCTGGTGGGAAGGTGCTCACCGATGAGGCGGGAACGCCTATTCCCAAGACGTCTCATACCCTCGCACCCGTGCCGTTTGCGATGGTGGGGCCCTGCAAGAAGACCCTACGACACGATGTGTCCGACGCCGGCATTGCCTCGGTAGGAAGCACGGTGCTCGACCTGCTTGGCGTCACGGTGCCCACCGGCTGGGCACCGACGCTGTTGGAGGAGGGGCCCTGAAGGCCCCTCGGAGCGTGCACTAGAGCAGCGAGGAGACCGCGGCCCGCTCGCCTTCGAGGGCCTTGACGTTCTCTTCGATCTTGGCACGTGCGAAGTCGTCGATGGGGAAGTCCTCGACGATCTCCCATGCACCACCGGAGCAGCGCACGGGGAAGCTGAAGACGAGCCCTTCGGGTACGCCGAAGGCGCCCGTGCTGGGCACGGCCATGCTGACAATGCGGTTTCCGGTGCCGAGGTGCCAGTCCCGCATGTGGTCGATGGCTGCGCTGGCTGCGCTGGCTGCCGAGCTTGCGCCGCGCGCATGAATGATCGCCTTGCCGCGTGTCGCGACCGTCTTCAAGAACTCACCGCGAAGCCATGCTTCGTCGAGGGCACCAGCGGCGGGGCTGCCGTTGATCGTGGCGAGCGAGATGTCGGGGTACATCGTGTCGGCATGGTTGCCCCAGATGGCCACGTTCTCGATTGCAGCGGGGGCGACGCCTGTCTTGTTGGCGATCTGGCCGACGGCGCGGTTTTGGTCGAGCCGTGTCATGGCTGTGAACTGCGCTGCGGGAATATCAGGAGCGTTCGCGTTTGCGATGAGGCAGTTGGTGTTGCAAGGGTTTCCGACGACGATGACCTTCACATCAGCTGCAGCGGAGTGGTTGAGCGCCTCACCCTGGCCGACGAAGATGGGGCCGTTGGCAGCCACGAGGTCGGCTCGGTCCATGCCGGCAGAACGGGGACGGCTTCCGACAAGAAACGCGGCGTTCACACCGTCGAAGGCCTTCTTGGCGTCGTCGGTCGCTTCAATGCCCTGGACGAGTGGGAAGGCCGAGTCCGTGAGCTCCATGACCACGCCTTCGAGCTTCGACATGGCGGGCGGAATCTCAAGCAACTGAAGGATAATCGGCTGGTCTGGCCCGAAACAGTTGCCGGAGGCCAGGCGCCAAAGCAGCGAGTAGGAGATGTTTCCGGCAGCGCCGGTGACGGCGACGCGAAGCGGGGCGTTCATGGGTCCTCCGAGGGTTGGAGGGGCAGCTAACGCAGGTCCGCAACCGGATCGAGCCCCAACAGCGCGTACCCGACGGAAGGTGAAGAACGTTCGTCGAGGCCGCGCGATCCACTCCGAGACACGTGGGGGAGTGGGGGAATGACGTGTTCTGGCCTTCGGTCTGTGTCTGTTGTTCGGCGGTGGGTGGGGAACTGTGTGCGACGTGCATGCCGTGGGGGCGAATGTGGCGGCCTGGTCAGGGGAACGGCGTCCCCGATGTGTTGGCGTGGGCGTCGTACCGATCTGCGGTTGGCGTCGGCGTCCGACGCGCGAAGGACGATGCGGACGGGGCAGCGTTGAGGGTCCTCGCAAGGGCGATGGCCCGCGCGATGCCCGAGATGGGGGGAATTCAACCGACGCTCGTGCCGGTGCCAAGCACGTCGTGGTCTATCTGGAAGCGTGGATTTGCACCCGCGTCGGTGGTCGCTCACACGCTCGGCCGGCAGTGGGCCTTACCGGTCGCCGACGTGCTGGGCCGCCATCGCGGCTCGTCGCAGCGGGGCCTCGGAAGGGAAGCGCGTCTTCGTAACCTCACCGATCAGCTCTACGTGCGTGGCGCGCGGCCCGAAGGATGCCTGATGCTGGTGGATGATGTGGTGACCACCGGCGCATCTGCCCAGGCGGCGGCCACCGTGCTGGGCAGGGAGCAGGTGTTGGGCATCGTGTCGCTCTGTCTTGTGCGGCGGAAAGCCGAGGTCGGACACTCTGATGGCGCGTGCACCGATTAGGGGACATCAAGCACCTGTCGGGGGAGCACGTGGACCTGAGCTCGGAGATTCAGCGTGAGGTTTATGAGGCGGTCCTCGTGCGTGTGGCATGGACGATGGTGTCGCTCAAGGTGGCACCAGAGCCCGATGTACTCCGCACGGCGTTGTTGCATGTGTGGCTTTGCCTGCCGCGCGATGAAGACCTTACGCTCTCCGTCGATCGGGCGGAGCACCTGACCCGAGAATTTGTGGCCCGTGCGCGTGGCGAAGAGCACGAGGAGGCGTTTCCCGACGAGCTTGAGATGCCCTTACCGGCATCCTGGCGAGAGGCGCTGGTCCGTGATCTCGTCCCGCTCTCACGGTGGCTCCTGCGGTACCACTACGCAGATGGCCTCTCACTCGCGCAGCTCGCGTCCGCCCCCGACGTGGAGCTCGCCGCACTTGAAGCAAGCCGAGAGGGCCTTCGAGAGGTGTTGCGGAATCTTGCGAAGGCCGATGGTACGTCGCTCGAGTCGTGGTCTGGTCCTCGACTGGATGTCCTTCTTCGTAGGCTTGCAGCCATGGCGCCGCCCGATGGTCCGCCGTTGATCGAGATCGTCGATGGCATGCACCCGGGACGCGCTTCGGAGTGTACGCGTGCCGCCCGTGCCCAAGCGCTGTTTGAGAGCGGTCACATGGCCCGAGAAGCCTTCGTGGTACCGCTGCGGCGCACATGGCCGGAGTCATCGGTACGTGTGGCGGCGGTCCAGATGTCACGCGACAGCCGAACGACCGTCGCGGCCTTGACCCGAAGTCTCGAGGGACGGTCAACCCAGCTGGCCGGTAAGTTGATGCTCATGGAATGTTCCGATGCAGCTGCAGTGGGGGCGCGGCTGGTGCGTGCATGTGAGGCGGGGCGTCCGCGGCGTGACCATGTACGAGGTGTCGTGATCGATGCGGCGGGTGCGTGGACAAATCACGGTCTCGTGGGGCCCGTTGTGTCCTATGCGCGGCTGGCGGTGCGTGGCGTCTCATGGGGCGAGGTCAAGGGGCTGGTAGAACTGCCAGAGCCGCGGTCTGGCCCGGTGCGCGGTGGTCCTGCAGCGGCGATCGCCATCGCCACACTGGGCTTGTGTTGGTGGATCATGCAGCCACCACCCCCGACCGAGGCGGTGTTTCCGCTCATGGGTGGCCTTACGCCAGCGCGCGGAGGGGTGTGGCTGGACGTCGATGTGGATGATGCGGCGTATCTCTTGGTGGTGCGTGAGCAGTCCGGTGTGTTCGAAGCGCTGCTCCCTGGGTTGGACGCGGGCGAGAAAGTGGCGCTGGCGACAGGTGATGGGTCGTATCGGGCCCATGTGGTGGCGGATGGTGTGTGCGTCGTGTCGTCGTGGAAGCCGTTTCATGGCGTCGAGCCCGTCACGGGTTGGACGCTTCAAGACTACGTCGACGCCGCAGAAGGGCAGTTTACCGACCGCCTCTGCTGGCGCGCACCATTGGTCGGACAATGAGGTTGGCCCCACGGTTCTGTGGAGATTATGACGCCCCCTTACCCGGAGGCTACGAATGTCGCAGGCACGGCGCGTAGACCTGCACATGCACAGCAGCCGCTCGGACGGTCGGTACTCTCCGCAAGAGGTGCTCGAGCGCGCGGCAGCGGCGCGGCTCGATGTCGTTGCGATCACGGACCACGACCTTGTGGGCGCCCTACGGCCCGGTCCACATCACGTGAATGGCCACACGGTGCACCTCCTCGCAGCGGCCGAGATGTCCGGCGTACATGAGGGGCGAGAATTCCATCTTCTCGTGTACTTCCCCGATGTCGTTCCCGAGGCATTCGCGGCATTTTGCCGTGATCGAACAGCCGCGCGGGCCGAGCGCTACGACCGTGCTGTGCATTCGTTGGGTGTTCCCGGACTCGAAGCGGCGTCCACGGATGCACATGCCGGACAGGCCTCCCTGACACGACATCACCTCGCACGAGAGCTGGTGTCGCTCGGGCATGCGCGGAACATGCGGGACGCGTTTCGTCGCTACGTGGGCTACCGGCATGAACATGTGGCGCCCGTCGACCTCACCTTCATCGAAGCGATTCGTGTGGCGAAAGAAGCGGGAGCGGTCACCTCATGGGCACATCCACCGTTTCGGGCGGTGATGACCTATGTAGAAACGTTTGCCGAAGCCGGTCTAGATGGTCTTGAGGTGCTTAGGCCGAGGTTGAAGCGCGGAGAGGCGCGGCAGCTCACACGGATCTGTGAGCGCTACGGGTTGCTCCGTACGGGCGGCTCGGACTGGCATGGCTGGCACGATGCTCCGCTCGGCCTGTATTTTGTCGAGGAACCCCGGATGGCCGAGTTTTTTGAGCGGCTGGGACTGACTGCGTGAACGTGGTGTTTGGGGCCTCGGGACTTGCCCGGGCGCTGGCCTATGCCCTCCAGCAGGAGGGGCCGACGGTGCTCGCCTCTCGCACGCCAGTGGTGGCGGCGCTGACGTGGAGACGGGCCTGTCTGGCGACTGGTGAAGGTGTGCTGTCTGCGCTCAAGGGCGCGACCACGGCCTATGTGGTGGTGCGACCCGACGAAGACGTGGCTGGTGCGGGAGCGATCATCAAGCCGCTTCATGTGTCCCGCGGCCTCTGGGTACTCGAGAGCGGTGGTCAGCAGCCGCCGCTCCCCGACCGGCTTCCAGGGTGGTCGACGCTGCGGCTGGGGCCCACGTGGGGGGTAGAGCATGCGTGGGCTCAGGCGTGGGCGGCTGAGGTCCAACGGGGTCGGACGCTCTGGGTGCCCCGTGTGAACCCTGTGCGTGTGGTGCCCGAGGACGTCGCTGTCGCTGCCATGAGGGCGGCTGTGCAGCGCAAGGCTGTACGGTGGTCCTTACCCGGTGGCAGTCCGCGGGACGTAGCTGTACTGGCGCGAGATCTCTTCGGGGATGTGTCCATGGCGATGCGAGCCCTCCCGCTCGCTGCGTGGCGTGTGGGGATGCCTGCCCAAGACATTCGTGACATGGTCGAGGCACCTCGATTTGGGCGAGAAACAGGGTCCTGGACGGGAAGCGTGGGGCGTGCACCGATGAGCGACGCGGCGGCGTCAACAACCAGTTGACCGGACGGTCAATGTGCGGGTACAGGTGGGGCGACTTGGAGCGAACCATGGCTGACGTACAAGAGTTTTTCGAGAGCTACCTGCCCAACCGGCTGAGCGAAGCGCCAGAAATCGTAGAGAGCATCAATGCGGTCTATCAGTTCGACCTCGGTGATGCGGGCAACTGGACCGTCGACCTGACGCAGCCGGGTGGAGCGATCACACGGGGTACGCACGATGCGCCTGGATGCGTGGTGTCCGCAAAGAGTGAGCACTTCGCGAAGCTGCTCGACAATCCAGACAGTTCGATGATGATGTTCACCATGGGCCAACTCAAGGTCTCGAACCTCTCGTTGGGCATGCAGCTGCGGAAGCTCCTCGGCTGACTACGCTGGTGGGTGCGTCATCAGGTCGCGACGCCGCAGCCAGAGTCCGATGAGGAATGGCATGCCGGGGATACCCAGGAGGTAGGTGAGCCCCAGCGCCCGCCACGTGCTGACGGTCATGCCGGTCAGTGCGGGTGTGACCGCCTGTGCGGGCGCAGGCAGGGGAGCATCGACCGCCCACTCGGCCGATCGGAGCCAGAAGTCCAGGTTTCCGCTGCGCTCCAGCCAGCCATTGCTGATGTGCGATGTATCACCGGTCACGAGGACGTTGTCGCTCGGCCCCAGCGTGAGCGCGAGCGCAACTTCGCCGCGTGCTTCGTGGCCAACGGGGCGTTCCTCGGATGGCGAGAGGTCAGACCAGCCGAGGTCCGAGGTGTGGAGCACGACCGATGCGGGGTGCTCCGCAGCGGCATCGAGTCGTCTGGCACCTGAGAAGAGCAGCGGCTGGGTAAGGCCGCGTGTCAGCACGTGTGTGGCACCTGGTGGGATCGAGAGCAGTGCCGGATCTGAAGTTCCGGCAGGACGCCGTTGAGGGTCTGCGTCCTTTACAAGGCCTGCATCGACACGAAGACCAAGGGTCGCGAGCAGGCGGTGTGCGTCGGACGTTGTTCCGGGCTCGGTCATCACGACCCATCGACGACCGGAGGCGAGGTAGTCCGACAGGATGTCGTCGGTGGGTGCGGGCCATGTGCTTGCTGGGTTCACCGAGATCAGGCCATCACACTGGTCGAGCGAGCCTATGCCGGGCGTGACGGTCTGGACCTCGGTATGGCGTCCCTCTATGGCCAGCACGGCGCGCCCCATGCCCGACGGCCGCGTGAGGTCGTCGGGACCGGGCTCTTGTGCGCCTTGGGTCCAGCACAGGGTGCGTGGTGGACCAGCGCCGAGCCGAATCATTGCATTGAGGATCGCGGTCTCATCGAGGCGAAGGCGTAGGACCTCACGCCTGTCTTCGGTGCTCAACATGAGGGCAGGGCTATCGAGCGCGAGCTGCTCCATGCGGGCGGGCTGGGTCTGGGGATCGAGGAACATGACGCGGATGTTCGGATCCGTCAGCGCATCAAAAAAGAGCCGCAGCGCGCGCTCCTCGAGGGAGCCAGGTGGAAAGGCCACGACGATATCGATCTGTTGGCTGAGCTGGCCGACGACGCGCTTGGCCTCGGGAGAAGGGTGCCAGACCTTGGGGGTGGTGAGATCGAAGCTTTGGTCCCAGTGTCGGCCAGCAAAAAAGCACAGGGAGGCTGCGATGCCTGCGAAGAGGACCCGCGTCTCACGACGTCGCATGGCGGCCCAGTGGGCGTCTGTCTCCCGGGGGAGCAGGCCATCGATGATCCACGCGAGACCTGCCACGCCTGCGAGGAGGCGTACGAGGAGGTCGGGTGTGCCAAGAAGACTCCACCGTACGGCTGTGCCCGCCAGCGCTGCGAGTGCCGTCCATCGCACCAGGTGATGCAGCGTCGGGCTCATGTCCAAGGCTCCAGCCGAAGGCGCTCAAGGGCTGCGACCCACAAGACCACCCCTGCACCGAGCAGCCACGCAAGGTCCGAGATCTTGATGACGCCCTGCAGAGGGTCACGGAGGTGCCCCGAGAGCGAGAGTTGGGATGCGAGGGACGTCGGGCTGGGGTCTACCCACCCCAGCAACCACCAGAGGACGCAGCCGGAGAAGGAGAGGAGAAAGGCTTGCGTGAGTGTTCGGCAGGACAGCGAGGCGAGGGCACCCCACATGCTGCAGAGGACACCCTGAATGAAGAGCGCGCCGAGGGCGACAGTGGTCCAGCGGGGGTCGAGGTCGCCCCAGCCGATGATCGTGACCGGAAAGAGCGCCGCAGTACCCACCAAGACCGCTACCGAGACGACGAGGGCGAGCAGCTTCGCCAGCAGCACCTCTGCGGGCTTCGCGGGAGACAACAGGAGGTGCGCGAGACGACCGACGGCCCGTTCCTCTGCAAAGCTGCGCATGGACAGCGCCGGAACCATCACGAGGAGGATCACAGTGAGGTTCCCGCACCACGGAACCACCAGCTGCTGCATGGTGGGGTCTGGGAGGCTGCTGCCCGCCGCGCTGTCGAGCAGAAAGGCGCTGAGCAGTCCTGCCCACAACAGCCCCGCCACGAGAAGCCAAGCGCACAACAGCCACCAGCCGCGGGCATCGTGCCATTGGTCACGCAGCTCGCGCCGCAGCAAGACCCGAACGATGTGGGGATCAATCATGGGTCGCTGTCCCAACCGTGGGTGGAAAGACCGTCTCCATCGAACGGAGACCATACGGCACGCAGCACTTGGCAAGCGCAGGCACATGCGCGTGATCGATCTGCACCGAGCATCCAGATGGACGGGTGGCCACCATGACAAGACCCTCAAGCTGCATCAGGGACGGCAAAAGACGGTCCATGCCCTGCTCGACCTCGAGGGACAGCTCGACGCGATCCTTGGAGAGTGGGACCAGCGGAGCCAACCGACCCGCCGCCATCGATCCCACATGGGTCAGCACACCCTTGAAGCGGGTGGGCTGATGGGTAGCGAGGACGATGATGGCGCCGTGGGCAGCAGCGCGCGCCAGCTCTGTGAGACATGCGTCGGCATGGTGGGTCTCAAGTCCGCTAAAGGGCTCATCGAGGAGCCAGACATCGGGCGTGGTCAGCTGAAGCAGGCACCATGCTAGCCGCTGTCGCCAGCCCCTAGAGAGTGTGCGGATCGAGGCCTGTCGAACACTGCGAAACGGCTCGGTGCAGGGGCGCTCCCACGGGGACGCGCAGCGATAAAGCGCGGCATGGTCCTCGATGACGGCACCGATACGACTGGTGCTTCGAAACCGGGGGTCTGTGGGCAGGTAGCCGATACGTGGCGCTTGGTGAGTTCCCTCTCGCCGTGGAAGGTCAACCTGACCGGCGTGGGGTGCGATGACGCCTGCGAGGAGGCGAAGGAGCGTGGACTTGCCCGCGCCATTGGGTCCGATGAGCGCACAGACGTCGCCGGTCTGTAAGCACAGGGAGGCTTCGGTCACGGCGTGATGACGACCAAAGCGCCGGGTAAGCGCTCGAGCGGTAAGCGTGACGCTCAATTTGATTCCGCGGGGTGGCAGGCGACGGCGGGACCGTCGTTGATGCTGATGCTCGGCCGTCCCGCGTCGACCACGTAGCGAATGGCGATGCCGTCACGCACATCAAAAGGACAGGTCAGTACCGTGTTCCCATCCGTGAGGTCGAGCTCTGCAGGACCCGGAGGCAACCGGAGGACGCCCGGTGCAGCCAACATGCTGGTGCCCACGCGTGCGGTGACCTCGGAAGGGATCCACACCATGACGCTAGCGAGCGTGGCCGCCTCTCGCTGAACCCTGTTCTCGGTACGGGCACGGCGCGCCTTGGCGAGAGAGAGCGACGCGAGCACGAGCACGAGCACGAGCAGGGTGCTGAGGAACAGCACGGGACGCTTCGTGACCTGTCGGCTCACGGTGGGCGTGGATTCCCGCTGAACGAGGCCAAACATCTCGTGCCGGCTGTCGACGGGGTACCGTGGCCGTGCGTTGTACAGCGGCACAACCACGTCGCGCGCAAAGTCGGGGAGCGACAGCAGCTCGCCGCCGCCCATCTTCTCAAGGATCGAACCGAGCGCAGTGGCGGCATCTCGCGCACTGGGCCTGAAGTCTTCTTCGTAGCTACACATACGGCGCATGAGCTGGCGGAGATCTTCGGACGCATCCGCAGGCAGTCCACGAAGGTTTAGGCGGTCAAGGCCCTCGGTGAGGGTGCGTTGGTGGCTACCGGGATTGATGCTCAGGTTGAGTGGCTTACCGGCAAGCAACTCAAACAGCGACATGCCGGCGCTGTAGATATCGACGGCAGGCGTATCTGTGGCACCATCGAGACGCTCTGGTGCCATGTAGGGCCGGCTCCCCATGACGAGAGACTCGGTCTCGGACTCGCGCTCGGCGAACTGGCCCGTGGCGATTCCGAAGTCCACGACCTTGAGCTCGCCGTGGACCGAGAGGAGCATGTTGCTGGGCTTGATGTCTCGATGAATGACGCGGAGCGGCCGCTTGTCGTCGCCAAAGCCCTCATGGTAGGCGACATGAAGCGCGATGCAGGTCTGCCGGATGACCTGAAGCGCCACGGCCACCGGTAGGCCCTCTGGGTAGCGATCGAGGAGACGCTTGAGGCTGACGCCATGCACGAGCTCCATGACGAGCGCAGGTCGGTCATCGAGGTCGACGAGGCGCTCGACCCGCACAATGCTCGGATGTTGAATCCGAGAGAGGAGCCTGGCTTCGTCTCGCGCCCGGTTCAGGACCTTGGGGTTGGTGGAGTACTCTGCCTTGAGCACTTTGAGGGCGATCTTGCGCTGAAGGGGGTCATCGACCACCCGGGCGACAAATACTGCACCAAACGCACCTTCACCCAGCACTTCGGAGATCTGAAATGGGCCGGAGACGAACGCCAAGGAGACAGCCGGGGCTTGGGTGAACAAAAGTCGTCATAGCCTCCCTACCACGCAGACGCGCGCCCGGGGTGATACATCGATGTCATGCGCAGTCTGACCACCATGAGCTCACAATCCGAGGCCGCCACACTGGTGTCCGTTCTCGCCGGTAAGGGCATTACGGCCGAGATCCGTGTGGACGATGATGTTCCGACCATCTGGATTATCGATGATAGTCGCGTTGACGATGCGCGAGAGATTCTGTCTCGATGGCGTGCAGATCCCGGGTCACCCGAGTTTGCAGCGGCCCAACGTGAGGGGCAGCGCAACGCCGCAGCCGCCGCGCAAGACGCTCGTCGCTACGCCCGCCGCATCAACGAGGCGCGCAGGTCCTACGAAGATGCCGAGGGCCCGGGCTGGGTGACCAAGGGGCTCGCGAGTCTGTCTGTCGCGGCCAGCGCGGTTCTCCTGCTCGACCTCAACCTCCCTGTGTATGAGTGGCTCGCCTTGTCCAACGTGTGGTCGTCTCGCGCGTTCCCAGAGGTCATGAGCGGAGAAGTGTGGCGGCTATTTACGCCCGTATTTCTACATTTTTCATGGATGCATCTGCTGTTTGATGTCTATTGGGTGTGGATGCTGGGGCACGCGGTGGAGTGGCGAAAGGGTGGTGGTCATCTGCTCCGATTAAGTCTCTTCATCGGTGTATTCTCCAATGTCCTTCAGGGCGTGATGGTCGGTCCCCGCTTTGGCGGACTGTCGGGCATCGTGTTCGGCCTTGCGGCCTACCTCTGGCTGAAGGGCAGGTTTGACCCCTCCGATCGCATTGGTCTTGATGACACGACAGCCATCATCTTGGTCGTGTTTGGACTGGCCGGATTTACAGGGCTTCTTGGCCCTATTGCGAACTTCGCCCATTTGGGTGGGGCGATTGCAGGTGCACTGGCCTTTGGGGCGACCCGCCTCGCTCAGCGCCGGCGGTAGCCCACACACAACAGCGGCAGCCACCACGCCAAAGCCGTGGGAGCGACTTGGCAGCTATACGACCGACGCGCAGCATCGGGATCGATAACAACCACATCTGTCGTGGCCGGTTCGGACCATACGCCATCGCGCCCTACCCGCAGCTCGAACTGGTGAAGCCCGGGCTGCTCCGCCGTGAATGTGGGACGGCCGGCTGTGGGGTCGGTCAACCGAACTTCGGGTCCTCGGGTCTGGGTCCACTCGAGCGCGAGGGGGCGCTGTCCAGGGCCGGTGCTTCCTGCGGCGGTCAGCACCACCACGTCCCCGGGGTAGGCCATCACTGGCTCGCCGGCGACGGCAGAGAACGACGCAGCGTCTTGGGCGAGGCTCATCGCGGTACTGAGCATCAGGACAGTGATGGAGGGCATCATGGGGTCACCTGTGTCGGGAGGCAACGCGCTATATCCGGTCTATGGACAGGGAGGTGCACATGGGTCCGGGTGCGATGATCGCCGCATTTTTGGGGGGCGGAACCGGTGCCGTACTGCGGATGTTCGTGTCCACATGGGTGGGCAGTCCATGGGGTACCTTCTGCGTGAACGTTGTCGGAAGCGCGATCTTGGCGGGCATGCTGCATGACAACATCGACCTCTCGCCGAACGCTCGCGCCCTGCTCGCGACCGGACTCATGGGCGGGCTGACGACGTACAGCACCTTCAATCACGAGGTATTTATGCGTCTGATGGCCGGAGAAATCACCGGTGCCATAGGTTTGTGGACGGCTACCGCGGCGGCGTGCCTCTGCGGTGCATGGGTAGGATGGCGACTCGTGGGTGCGCTCGCGTGACCCGTGCGCTAGGGTTGACGGGTCGAACGTACCTTGGGGCCGATAGGCAGGAGTGACAGCATGGGGTTCTTTCAGCGCTTGGCCAACCTCTGGAACGGGTTTTTGAGCCTCTGGATTTCTAATCTCGAGGCCGAGAATCCTCGGGCCGTCTACGAGGCTGCGATCAATGAGCGGATCAAGCAGCATGGCGAGCTCAAGAAGGCCGTGAGCGGCATTGTCTACCTCCGCAACAAGCTCCAGAAGGAACTCGAAGAGAAAGAGTCCACACTCGCGGAGGTCAACACCCAGATTCCCGTGGCGGTCGAGTCCGGTGAAGATGAGGTCGCGATTGTCCTCATCGAAAAGAAGGACCAGCTCGTCGAGCAGATTGAAACCCTGCGGGCTGAACTGACGAAGGTCGAGGGTCAGGCCGAGACGGCCAAGCAGGGCTTGATCTCCTTCCAGGGCGAGATCGAAGAACTCAAGCGTGAGATGGAAGAGAAGCTCGCAGCGCTCGCCAACGCAGAGGCGCGCAGCGACATTCAGGACATGATGTCCGGCCTCTCCACCAAGAGCGACTTGAAGGCACTCGAGAACATTCGGACGGTGGTCGACAAGAAGATTGCCGAGGCCGATGTGGCTGAGGAGATCTCGGGGTCGAGTCTCGACGCCAAGCTGGGTGAAATTGCGGCCAAGAGCAAGAGCGCGTCTGCCAAGGCACAGCTCGCCGAGATGAAGAAGAAGATGGCCGCTGCACAGTCTGCCTCCGCAGAGGCCGGTAACGGTACTGTCCCGAAGACCATGTGAGTCTTCCCGAGCGTCGCCAACCAGACGAAGACGCCTATCTTGCGCGGATGCAAGCGGCGTCTGCCGAAGAGGTCGTGGAAGCGGTCGATGCCGCCTTTGCGGCTCGACGTCCGTTGTTGGCGGCGAGGCTCGTCCAGCTGCTCGACCACGACGATCTTCCCGAAGATGCTTCGCTGACGCGGGCGCTCCGTGTGGCGGCCATGATGGTGGTCCGGTCTGACGATCTCCCGAACGGTGAGTGGTCCGCCCTCGAAGAAGCTTGGCGGCAGGCACGGTCCGACCGCATGTGGCGAATCCGGAAACGCATGCGGGCATCCCAGAACCTCGATGCGGGGGGGCGGATTGGCCGTCTCGATGGACGTCGCGGCAGGCGTAGGCGCTCGTGACGCGATAACGAGCCGCGAGAGTCCGGAGTCATAAGACACTCTGGTTGAGACCCTGCGCCCAACGAGGGCCGCATGCGGAGACGGGATGTCCGTATTGATCGCAGCAAACCCATGGATTCCCAGCGAAGATTACCTGCTGTGGGCCATCTTGATCCTTCCGCTACTTCTTGTGGTGCCGACGGTGGTCTGGCTCAGACGGCCCAAGGGCGAGACCCAGATGGGCTGGGCGCGCGCTATCACGACAGGTGTGGTCCTCTATCTCTCCGTGGGCGGGTCTATGCTGCATCAGGCAGGGCCTACGTTCAAGGCACAAGGATGGTCGCTCCCGCAGTTTCGAGACTGGCGTTTGTGGGAGTGGTACATTGAAGACGCTGCGATTTCGTTTGCGTTTAGCCGCAATTGGGCCATGGGCGATGGCCTCGTCGCCTTTATTGGTGGGGAGCGCATCGAGGGCTACAGCAATCCGCTCTGGGTGGCCCTCATGGCGTTCTGGGAGTGGTCGCTCGGCGTCACGGGCTTCGTGAGCTCCAAGTGGATGGCGATGGTGTTTGGCGCCCTCACCGTGTGGATGGTGTGGCGGATCGCCGTCGAGGCGCTTGACGATGAACACAGCTGGGCGCCACTGACCGCGCCAGTACTCCTTGCGCTCTACCCGCAATTCGCGTTCTGGAACGCCTCTGGACTCGAGAACTCGCTGTTCAACCTGATGCTTGCCGGGGGTGTCTGGCGAACGCTCGTCGAGGCGCGTCGGGGCGGTATCCCGTGGTCATCCGTCTTCTTTCTTGGGCTGGCTGTCACGCGCCCAGAGGCCATTATGTATGCGGCCTGGGGTGGGTTCCTCGGTATGGTCTTCTCGCTTCGCGCGGGACGTGGACTGAAGCCCACCATCACCTGGTTGCTGATGTTCTTCCTGCCGTTCATCAGCTACCATGTCGTCAGGTACGACTACTTCGCCTACCTGTTCCCCAACACCTACTACGCGAAGCTGGGCGCGAAGAAGTTCCGTCCGTTCGCATGGAACACGGCCGGCTGGAAGTACGTGAAGAACTGGCTGTTCGACACGGGCTCCTACGTGGTGGCACCGACTGTGCTGCTCGGTGTCGTTGGAACCCGTTCGTTCAGAAAGTGGGCTTACCTTGCGCTTTTGGTGCTCGCGACCGGTCTGTTCATCTACCCCAAGACCGATTTGCTCACGAACAACTTGAGCTGGTGGCCCCGTGATCTGCCGGTGCCTGATGACTTCGATGAATACCGGGTATGGGGCCTGCTGGCCGTGGGCCTCTTGGCGCCGCTCTGTTCGGTCGGTGGGCGGGCGTGGCGCGCCCGCGTCTTGGTCTGGGGCATGGCCCTGATCTCCCTCTTCTTCTGCATCCGGTCCGGTGGTGACTGGATGAAGGGCTTCCGCTGGCTGTCTTTTGTGTCTGTGCCACTGCCCGTGCTGATGGCGATCGCGATCGACGACCTCGCAGGTGGGACCGACGCGCTGCTCCGGCGCGTGTTTAAGCGCAGCTCGCCGCGGTGGAGTTGGGCAGCAGGCCTGGTCGCGGTCGCTGTGACCGCTTCGGCCGCTCCGTATTGGTTGATGCACAGCGACTGGTTCTTCGGCAAACGTGAGACGGGGCCTTTCTCGGTACAGAACCGCGTGAACTACTCGGACAAGATCATCAATCGCATCGGCAAAGAGGGCTATGTCGTCAACCTCGATGTCGATATGGGCGCGCATTTGTATTGGTCGAAGCACAAGATGGTCGACATGGCCGGCTTGGTGGACGTCTCGATCGCCCACCACGATTTCGGTGACCGTGCGTTCATGCGGGAGTATGTGTTCGACGAGGAGAATCCCGACTTTGCGCACGTCCACGGCGGCTGGGCGAGCAACAGCAGGATCCCCACGTATGTGGAGTGGAAGTCTCGATATATCGAGGTTCCCGGCTACCCAGCGGGTCGTACGGCCTACCACATTGGCAACCACATCCGGCGTGACCTGTTCCTACGGAACAAGTGGCGGCTCGGTCGGGTCCACCGGGTACCGTTCGACGACCGATGGGTGCTCGCGGGATTTGACGTGCCGAGCCCAGAAGTCAGTGTCGGAAAGAGCTTCTATGTCGAGGTGGCTGTACAGAACCTCGACCCGAAGCGGGCACCGAAGGCACGTGTCTTGGGCTTCTTGTCGAACGATGAAGGTGCCGTGCACACGTTCGATGTGGCGCTGAACTATGACTGGTTCGAACCCACCGAGTGGATGGCGAGCGAGATCTTTGTGGGCAACTACACCGTCGTGCTGCCCCGAACGCTTGAGCCTGGCACCTACGACCTCGGCTTCGTCCTGTTTGACGAGACGGGCGCGATCGTACCTGCGGGGTCGGAGATCATGAACAGCGAGGGTGAGCTCCAGCGGCCAACCCTTCCTGCTGACGCCGTAGTTGCGGGCCTCAACGGTGTGGAGCCGCGCGTCGCGAACGGTGAAGTCCGCTTTGCCGACGTCCTCGTGATCGGTGAGTCAGGTACTGGGGAACGTCAGGCTCAAGCCGACTTCGATCGCGCACTGGCCCATATCGAAACTGGGGACTGTGATCGCGCAGAGACGGCCTTCCGGTTGGCGCGTCATCATCTTCCCAAGGCCACCGGGTGGCATGATGAGCATCGGGAGACCATTGCCCCCGAGCTTGCCCGCTGCTGGGCACTCGTGGCCGCAGAGAAGGTCAATGCCTTCGATGCGATTGCGCCACTTCGCCGAGGACGTGCGTGGCAGCACAACCAGCGTGACCTCGTGGCCGTGCAAGAGCAGATCGGAGCGCTTCTGTATGAGGAGGGCTTGGCCTACCGCGAGTCTCGCGATTGGGAGTCGGCCTTCGATGCATTTCTTGGCGCCGTGCAGGCGCAGCCCTACTTGGCGTGGGCACGTCGGTATGCTGAAGAGGCGCGCGACTATCGCATGGGCATCGACCCCGAGTCGGAAGCTCGTCGTGAGGCCGAGCGCGAGGAGCGCCGTCGAGCATCCGAAGCGCGGGCCGAAGAGAGAAGGCGTGAACAGGAAGCCCGCGACGCGGAAGCGCCGGCCGACGAGCCCGACGCACCGGTAGCCCGGCCCGTACGCCCAGACGGCGGGGACGAGGAATGATCCTTCGCCGTGCGGTCGCGCTCCTTGTCGTCGTGATGGCAGGGGTGGCGTGGGCTGCGGGTGAGGCTGCACGGGGATGGACGACGGGCGAACCCGCCGTCAATACAAGCCGGGTACTCACGCCGGTCACGGAGACACCCTCTCCGGTGAACCTCCCAAAAGAGGTGATGGCGCGCCTCGACCGGGCGACGCTGTTGTTCTACTTCTCACCCCGGTGTCCGCATTGTACCCATGTCACCCCCGAGGTGGCTTCGCTGCACGGCCGGTTGGTCGCTCGAGGTGCCAAGGTGCTTGGCGTGGCGTCATCCTCGAGTGACCCCACCCAGATCGAGGCATGGAAGAAGACCTATGGGGTCGCGTTCGAGGTTCTCCATGACAAGAGCGGCGCCATCGGCTCTGCGATGGGGGCCCGCTCCACGCCGTCCGCCATTTTGGTGACGTTGGATGAGGGGGGGACCCCGGTCCTCGCAGACCTCTGGTACCCCTATGTGCCCGGGTTTGATCTCTTTGTGGAGATGCGGCTTGAAGCCAATCCATGGTCAGCCTTCCGACCTGGGGAGTTCCAAGGCGACCGGGCATGTGCCATGTGCCATGTGCAGGAACAAGAGAGCTGGCTGTTGACCCACCATGCGGGCGCGTGGCGAACGCTCGAGCGTGATGGGCATCACACCGATGCCGCCTGTACGAGCTGTCATGTGACAGGGGCGTCATCGGGCGGATGGTCGCCGGGCAACACCGACCTCGTCAACGTGCAGTGTGAAGCCTGTCACGGCCCCGGTGGGCCCCATGACGGTCAGCGGACAGATGCAGCGGCCCAGTGTGAAACGTGCCACGACAAGAAGCACAGCATCGGGTTCGACCCCGCCCTCGCGATACCCATGATCGACCACTTTGCGGCCAACACGCTGTCCGATGATGAATGGCGCGCGCGCCGAAAGGCTGTGGTGCTGGGCGAGCTGCCGCAGCGCCTGTTCGCGTTTGAGACCGGTGCGTACGTCGGCTCATCGACCTGTGAAACCTGTCACGCGTCAGCCCATGCCTCTGGCGCCGCGCGATCGCATGGCCAAGCGATGGCCCATCTCGAAGGGGCCTCTCGCGAGGATGTGGCGTGTGTTCGGTGTCACGCGACACCCAAGACCGTCGGCCTTCCCGGAACCACTGTGGACGCCTTTCGAACCGATGAAGGCGTGGGCTGTGAGTCCTGTCATGGTCCGGGCGCACGACACGCAGAGACCCGCTCCGCCGATGATATCGTTGGACTCGGAGAGAGCTGCCCGGTCTGTGTCATTGAGGCGGTCTGCACCTCGTGTCACACATCCGAGTGGGACAGCGATTGGGACCTCGACGCCGCGCTGAAAAAAATCCGGCGACCCTAGCCGACGGTTCACCAGACCTGCGACAGAAATGTGACGGCGACACGACATTTTTAGCCGCACGCGCGAACGGTCCTAGGTCTTTCCCCAAAGTTATCCACAGGCCTGGTGTGGGGGTGCCTCGATAGAATATCGTGATTGTTTCGGTTTAAGGGCGATGATTGGATTCGCCCAATGATGGGGTGGGTGGGATTCCCCGCAAGCGCTGCAACCTGTCCCAAGTTGCCCGCGGCATCGCTTGCCGGTTCGGGAAGGCCTTCGTGCCAGAATCCGGTCGGAAGAGGTGGATTGTCGGGGATCGCGGAGTTGTCCCAAAAGTTATCCACAGGCCTGTCGGGTTCGGCATGTGTAATGGACCGTCCAATAAGGCGCTTGGCACCGTGTTTCATACCCACTGCGACTTGCAGGGCATCACCGTATGTGGATTTTTGGGGGCCGTGGGGTCCCCACGATGATGAAACCGAGAATTTGGCGGATTGTGTCTCATCCCACAGAGTTGTCCACAGGCGGACGGACGGGTGGGTTCGTTTCCAAACGCGGGTCTTCCCACACAATGAAGAAATAAGTCTGGACGCGTCAAGCCCATCACTCGTAATCCACTGAAAGTATCCACAGGTTCAACGCTGGAGCAGCGGGTTAGCATGGGCCCAGCGGTAGAGGTTGAGATGGCTCGGGTGCGTGTAGCGAGCGTGGCGGTGAACCAATGCGTGGGGGACTGGTCGGGCAACCGTGCCCGTCTGATGGCTGCCATAGAGCAAGGGCGGGCTGCCGGTGCGACGATTATCAACCTGCCCGAGCTCGCATGCAGTGGCTACAGCCTCGGCGACCGGGTTCTGATGACGGGCACGCTTCGCCGATCCTGGGAGATGGTGCAGGATCTCGCCTCACATACGGCCGGACTCATGGTGTCCGTGGGACTTCCCATCAGCCATGAGGGTGTGCTGCACAACGTGGTGGCCATGATGGCGGATGGCCAAGTGGTGGGCGTGGTGCCCAAAGAGAACCTCGCCACCGGCGACCTGCAGTACGAGAGCCGTTGGTACGAGGGCTGGCGTCGCGGTCACGTCGCGGCATGGCATACGCCTACGGGTGAGACGCTGCCGTTGGGCTCGCTGATGTTTCGCACCTCCTCTGGCCTCGTGGTGGCGGTGGAGGTCTGTGAAGATGCATGGATGGGCTCACGACCCGGGTCGACGGCGGCACGTGCTGGGGCCCATGTGGTGCTCAATGCATCGGCAAGTTGGTTTGTGGTCGGCAAGCACCGCGTGCGCAGGGACTTCGTTCGTGACATCAGCCGTGCCGACAAGTGCGCCTATGTGTTCACCTCATTGATGGGCTGTGATGCCACGCGACTCATCTTCGACGGTACGTCGTTGGTGGGCTGCTTGGGTGAGATCTGCGCCGAGGGACCACGGTTTGTATTTGGCGAGGACGTGGTGGTGACCACGGCCGACATCTCCATCGACGAGATCCTTCGCGCACGGCATGGTGAAGGCAGCTGGCGGGAGCAGGCGTCTGAAGAGGCCTGGGATGGGGCGCTCGGTGAGGGGCCCACGACGGTAGAGATCGGGATCGCTGTCGCTCAAGAGGATGTGGTGGAGGCACCCCCGGCCTATTGGGAGACCGCGAATACCCCCGAAGGGTGGGGCGATGCTAGCCTTGCGTGGTGGCACACCCGTTATCCCCACGTGTCTGCCGCGAACCATGCGATGGTGGAGCTGGAGCTCGCATTGGCCATGGGCATGAGCGAGTACTTGCGAAAGACCGGCGTGCCGGGCTTTGCGCTTGCACTGAGCGGGGGGCGGGACTCGGCCTTGTGTGCGGTGCTGGTGCAGCGGCTGATGGCCTATCGTCACCCGGAGGCTTCACCGGAGGAGCTGCGTGCCTTGGTTCATGAGGTGCTCGTCACGACCTACCTCGCCACGGGCCACTCGGGTGATGCGACCCAACGTGCCGCCGCGGCGCTGGCGCATGAGCTTGGCGCTGAGCACCTTGAGACGCAGATGCAGGAGGCGGTCGACGTCCACCATCGGCTCGCGGGTGAGATGATGGGCACCGTACTCAGCTGGGAGACACCAGCGCACGACATCACCCTGCAGAATGTTCAGGCCCGACTTCGCGGCTCGCTGGTGTGGATGATCGCCAACCTGAAGTCCCGGGTACTCCTGACCACCAGCAACCTCTCGGAGGTTGCGGTCGGCTACACGACCATGGATGGCGACACGTCGGGTGGGCTGGCCCCCGTGGCCAATGTGCCCAAGTCTTTGCTGACCGCGTGGCTGCACTGGGCGCGCGATGCGTATGGCTTCGAGAGCCTCGATTTCGTCCTTGGAACACCGGCCACGGCCGAGCTCCGGCCACCGGACGAGGTCCAGACCGACGAGGGCGATCTGATGCCCTTTGCCGTCCTAGATCGGCTGACCGACCACTTTGCCCGACTCGGTGAAGAGCCCGAGACCCTGTTCAAGCGCCTCTGGCCCGAGTTCTCCAGCCGCTATGACGGCGATGCTTGGCGGTTCGTCGACCATATCGAGAAGTTTGTGCGGTTGTTCTGCCGTTCTCAGTGGAAACGCGAGCGGTTCGCCGTCAGCTTCCGCGTCATGCCCTTCGATCTCGATCCGAAGTCGGGCTTCCGTTTCCCCGTTGTCCAAGCCCCGTTTCGGGAGGAACTCGAAGCGCTTCGTCAGTACGTACGGCAGGCCCATGGTGACCGTCACGGACAGGGACCGAGCGGTAGCGGATGAGCGTCCCTACAGTGTAGGGGGACATCTGCGGGTGTCGTTTGCGCTGCCATGTTGCGGCACCATCCGGGTGGTCTCTATTCAGCACCATGTTCGGGTGGCATGAGAGCTGTGGGCGAAATGACGGCACCGGCGTCAAGTAGGCGCCCGCCGAAGGTGTCAAGCCACCACGTCGCAAACGCGACGGCTACCCGATCGGCATCATCTTCGACCAAGGACAGCGCAGCGCCATCTGGTCGGACGACGATGAACGACGTCAGGTAGTCGCTCTTTGAGGTGTCCCTCCGCCACCGCGCCAGTCGGCGGTCTCGTTCCGGTACATCTGCGAAAAGGTACCAGGTCTCCAAGTCGTCGGAATGTACGACCGCATCTTCTACACTCGCGAACCATGCACGGGCAGCCTCAAGCTGGCTATCGGTGAGGTGTTCTGGTGCCTCGAGTCGGTATTCGTAACTCACGGGTCATCTCCGGGATCGAGGACCAAGGGGCCACCTTACCTGTTTCCCGTTTTGAAGGACATGGGTGGGTGCGGTGACCGTCAATGACCGACATCTCGCGTCTTCGATGCCGATGGGATGGGTGCAAGTCGCGTCGTCGCGTTGGCATGCCGCGTGTAACCTCTCCCGCTAGTGGGGGGAGGCATGCATACCGAGGCGTATCTGCGGGATGGACCGGGCAGCAGCGACGCGTTGGCTTTGCTGGGTGTTGCGGTGGGCGGGCCGGCGGGGAGGCCCATTGCGCAGGCCCTGCTCTCGCAATGGGGGTCGGTGGGTCAGCTGGCTGCACTCGAGCCTCGGGAGCTCACCAGCGTGCAAGGGCTGGGCATCCAGGGCGCAAGGCGTCTCCATGCGGCGTTGAATCTCGGGTTGAGGTGCGCCCGAGAGGTGGCGCCTGCGGTCCATCCAGTGCGTGATGCGGCAGACGCCTATGCGCAGCTCAAGCATCGGTTCGTGGGCCTGCAGCACGAAGAGCTTCATGCACTCTACCTCGACCGGCGCCATGGTGTTGTGGCGATTCGAACGCTCACCCGCGGCTCGGCCTGCTTTACGGTCGTCGATGTCCGACAGGTCTTTCGTCCGGCGGTGGCCTTGGGTGCGGCCGCGGTGGTCCTCGCGCACAATCACCCGAGCGGCGATGCCCGTCCAAGCCGACAAGATCGTCTTGTGACGCGCCGTGCCGCCCACGCAGGGCGTACGCTGGGCATCCCGCTGATGGACCATCTCGTGCTTGGAGACCAGCGCTACACCTCGCTCGCGGCCGAGTGTGAACCCGTATCGACGCCGTTGGCCGCGCAATGGACGGCGAGTCCCATGTCGGCGAGATAACGAAGCGGCATGTGGCCCATTCTCTTCGACAGCCCGCCCGGTCTTGATCTGCCCCCCGTAGCGCCCTACGGCGTGATGGTGCTGATTGCACTCGTCTTGGGCCAGCTTCTCGCCCTTGAGCTTGCAGGCCGCGTCGGCATCGACAGGGGCAGGCTCGGCGTGGCGTCTGTGGTAGCCGTGGTGGTGGGCTTTATCGGGGCCAAGACCTTCTATGTGTTCGCGACGGGCAATCCCTTCTCGATGACGGGGGGCTTTGCGTTCTACGGTGGCGCGGTGGCCGGTGGCCTTGGCCTGGTGGTGGCGTGCAAGGCCATCGGGCTTCCCACGCTCAAGGTGCTCGACATAGGCGCGCCGGTCATCGTGCTCGGTCATGCGCTCGGGCGACTGGGGTGCTTCTTTGCGGGGTGCTGCCATGGCATTCCCATCCCGCATGCTCACCCGGCCACGTCGCTACTGCCCGAGGGCATGCTCGAGGGCCAAGTGCTGGTGCATCCCCACGCACCCTGGATGAGCAACGTCTTCTACGGCGGGGCGGCACGGTTCACCGATGTTCCGCTCTACCCCACACAGCTATGGCTGTTCGCCGGAAACCTCTGCTTGCTCGGTCTGCTCTTGTGGCTCTTTCAGCGGCGACGGTTCGATGGTCAGCTGGCCGCGCTGACGCTGCTCATCGAGCCCGCCCTTCGCGCGACGGTCGAGGCTTATCGCGGAGATCACCGGGGTTACGCGGTGCAGTGGGAGACGGCGGGCGAGGGCCTCTCGGCGGGGGCAGAGGCGTCCGCAGCATTGGGAGGCCTGACCAGCAGTCAGGGTGTGGCCCTATGCCTCATGGTGGTCGGTGCCGTGTTGTTCCTGGTGCGGTTCCGTAAAGGCGTCGCGGAAGAGGTTGCGGTGGAGGGCGCTGCCGACCCGCTGCTCGATGCGATGGACGAACCCTGATCGTGTTACACGCCGCGGACCTTTGCACTGTGATGGAGAGTCCCCATGTGGCGTTCAATCGTTGTCTCTACTGCTCTGTTTCTTGTGGCCTGCGGAAGCGCCACCTCGACACCCGAAGCTTCGCCAGCAGAGCCCGTTGAGGCTGCCGAGCCGGCAACGCCAGCAGCGGCACCTGCAACGGCCGCAGCTGAAGATGCTGCGTGGGATGTCTACGGCGAGGGCGTGAGCATCGAGACCGTCGTTGCGGCCAAGACGGTTCTCGATGACCCAGCAAGCTTTGTGGGCACCGACCTCGTCGTCGAGGGCGAGCTTGCCGATGTTTGCCAGAAGAAGGGGTGCTGGAGCGTCATCACCGACGGTACCCGGTCGATGCGGGTCATGATGAAAGACCACGCCTTCGGTATCGATATGCAGGGCACAGGGCGCACAGGCCAGTTCCAAGGCCAGGTGGTGGCCAAGGGCATCGACCCAGCAACCGTCGAGCACTTCAAGAGCGAGTCGGCCAAGCCCGACGCCATGCCAGAGGCGGCACTACCAGCTGACGCCACGGTGACCTACGAGCTCGTCGCGAGTGGCGTTCGTCTTCGTCGCGAGGGCTGATGTCGCGCTGGCCGCCAATGCAGTCTGAGGTGGGCGGTCCCCGAGGGTCCCATCCGTTCACTTTGGAGAGCCCTCACTCGCCCACTGGCGACCAGCCTGCGGCGATCAAGACCTTGGTCGAGGGTGTCAACGCTGGGCTCGATCACCAGGTGCTGCTCGGTATTACGGGCAGCGGCAAGACCTTTACGGTGGCCAACGTGGTGGCCCAGACGGGCAAGCCCACCTTGGTGCTCGCGCCCAACAAGACCCTCGCGTTTCAGCTCTATGCGGAGTTCAAGGCGTTGTTTCCGAACAACGCAGTCGAGTACTTCGTAAGCTACTACGACTACTACCAGCCAGAGGCCTACGTGGCCTCGAGCGACACCTACATCGAGAAAGATGCGCTCATCAACGACGCCATCGACCGCATGCGGCACCGGGCCACCAAGAGCCTCTTGGAGCGTCGTGATGTGATCATCGTGGCGTCTGTCAGCTGCATCTACGGCATCGGCAGCTCCGAGGCCTACGAGGGCATGCTGCTGCGGCTGGAGCGCGGCCAAGAGGTCGAGCGACGCGACATCCTCATGAAGCTTGTGGAGATCGCATACGAGCGCAACGAGATGGACTTTAAGCGCGGTACGTTCCGGGCGCGTGGCGATGTGATCGACATCTTTCCTGTCTCTGACGACGATGTCGCCGTGCGGATCGAGCTGTTCGGCGATGAGGTCGATAGCATCACGGCGTTCGATCCGTTTCGGGGCACCCGTAAGCACGAACTCGACCAGGTCTGCATCTTTCCGGCGAGCCACTACGTCACGCCGAAAGACAAGCTCGACCGTGCGGTCGCGACGATTCGAGAGGAGCTGATCGGACGTCTCGAAGAGCTACGGCAGCGCGGGCAGCTCGTTGAGGCACAGCGACTCGAGCAGCGCACCCTCTTCGATCTCGACATGATCGAAGAACTCGGCCGCTGCAAGGGGATCGAGAACTACTCGAGGCACCTCTCCGGGCGTGCTCCTGGCGAGCCACCTCCTACGCTCATCGAGTACTTCCCCAAGGACTGGCTCTTGGTCGTCGATGAGAGCCACATCGCGGTTCCCCAAGTGGGGGGCATGTACCGCGGCGACCGCGCCCGTAAGGAGACCTTGGTGGAGTTCGGCTTTCGGCTTCCGAGCGCCCTCGACAACCGCCCTCTCAAGGGAGAGGAGTTCTGGGAGGTGGTTCCGCAGGCCATCTATGTGTCGGCCACGCCCGGCGATCGCGAGAAGGACCTCGCTGGCGATCATCTGGTGGAGCAGATCATCCGGCCTACGGGCCTCCTCGACCCGACGATTGAGGTCGTGCCTGCCCAGATTCAGGTCGACGATGCCCTAGAGCGCATCAAGCAGACGGTGGCGCGGGAGTTTCGTGTCCTGATCACGGTGCTCACCAAGCGTATGGCGCAGGAACTCACCGACTTTCTCACGGAGCATGGGGTACGCGCCCGCTACCTGCACAGCGACATCGACACCGTGGAGCGCTCGGACATCTTGCGTGACCTCCGGCTGGGGGAGTTCGATGTCCTCGTGGGCATCAACCTGCTCCGCGAGGGGCTCGACTTGCCCGAGGTGGCGACTGTCCTCATCATGGATGCCGACAAGCAGGGCTTCTTGCGCAACGAGCGGTCGCTCATCCAGACCATCGGGCGTGCCGCGCGCAATGCCGAGGGTCACGTGGTGCTCTACGCGGACCGTGTGACCGACGCGATGTCGGCGTCCATCAAGGTCACCCGCAGGCGGCGCGAGCTTCAGCACGCCTACAACGAAGCCAATGGCATCACGCCGAAGACGGTGCTGCGAGATATCGGACAGTCGATCGCCGAGATGATCGGTGCAGAGGCTGATACCGTCGAGAAGCGCGCCAAGCGTGCCAAGGGTCGCGGTGGACGGAAGGCCGAGCAGGCCAAGCCGCTTCCGCGCCGTGAGGCGATCCCCACGCTCATCGACGAGCTCCGCAAGGAGATGAAGAAGGCTGCCGGTCGTCTCGAGTTCGAGGAGGCAGCGGAGCTGCGTGACCGAATTCGTGACCTTGAAGAGGCCCTTCTCGCGACGTGACCTCCGCATCATGGAATGCGGGGAGGGGGGTTGCGACTTCTGGTGGCGAAGCCGTGAGATGAGCGGTACGTCCATTCATCCCCCGGCTTCGAATCGGAGCAGCCATGATGATGCTGATGTCGCTACTGCTTGCCACGGCCATGGCGGGCACCGAGTCCTACACCTACGACATTGAGCTGGGGGGACAACGGGTCGGCACGCGAACGGTCACGGTCGATCAAGACGATGGCGTCGACGCCTCTCGAAAGCTCACCGTGCAGACCGGTGTGGCTGCGACCGTGGGGCCAGTGGCCTTCCAGTGGCGCCAGCGTGTGACAGCCTTTGCAGGCCGAGACCCTGCGAGTTTTCACTCGGTCATCGATGAGAACGGCACGCCTCGCGAAGTGCAAGTGCGCTACACCCCCGACACCTGGCTGATCACCGTGGCCACGCCCCGCCATCAGAACACACGCGAATCAGCGGTCAGCCGTATCGACGTCAGCACGGTCGATCTCATGGACCCTGCGAGCAGCTGGCCATTGAGCCGCTACGACGAGCTCGCGGTGCTGTCTGCCGAGACGGGCGAGGTCTATAAGGGTGCCATCTCTTCCCTCGGGCTTGAGCAGCTCAACATCAACGGCAAGACCGTCGATGTGACGGGCTGGGCGTGGAAGTCTCCGCAGGGCAATCACGAGTTTTGGTACGACGGCGAGGGCATTCTGGTGCGCTATCGGACGCGCATTCTCGGCCGAGAGGTCACGGGCGTACTGCAGGACATTCCCGAGACACGCGGAGATGTGTTCTCGGTGGCGCCTGCCGAAGCAGCGGTCATCGACGCCGAAGAGCTGTAGAGCGCGCTAGGCGCCGGTGTGCACCACGAAGCCGAAGCACTTGAGGTAGCGGGTCTCCGGTACGCCGGGGAGCACCGGGTGATCGCTCGCTTGGCCACCACGGTAGACCATGCGAATGCGCTTGCCCGCGGCCCGAGCGGCCTTGTGCACCTCGTCGAGGAACCGGTCTTCGAGAATGTGCCAGGAGCAGGTGCTGGTGAAGAACATGCCCCCATGCTCGACGAGCGTCAGACCGAGCGTGTTGATCTCGCGGTAGCCGCGAAGGGCGCTGGAGACGGCCTTGCGTTGCTTGGCAAAGGCGGGTGGGTCGAGCACCACCACACCAAACCGCTGTCCCTCACCGACCAAGGCTTGCAGCACCTTCTTGCCCTCTCCGTGGATGGACTGGAGGCGGTCGGCGACCCCATTGGCCTCGGCATTGACCATGGCGCGGTCGGCATTGCTGCCATCGCTGTCGACGGTGGTGGCAAAGGTGGCGCCGGCCTTGAGGGCATGCAGGGCCCATCCACCCGTGTTGGCGTAGACATCGAGGACGGTCTGGCCTTCGCAGCGGGAGGCGGCCCAGCGCTTGTTGTCGAACTGATCGAAGAAGTGACCGGTCTTCTGACCCCCGAGCGGTGCCGTGGTGAAGCGCACGCCCCCTTCGTCGAACGCGACCTCGTCAGGCACGTCGCCCCACCAGACGCCGCGGGTACGCTCGAGCCCTTCGAGGGTTCGGACGGGCGCCTCGTTGCGGAGCACGACGCCGCGCGGCGCATAGACGGTTCGAATCGCTTCCTCGAGCAGCGGCTTGCGGACTTCCATCCCGAGGGTGGAGATCTGGGCGGTGATCACGTCGTCGTACCGGTCGAGCACGAGGCCAGGCAGGCCATCGGCCTCACTGAACACCACACGCAGGGCAGTTCGGTCCGGATAGAGCAGCTCCCGCAGGCGCTTGGCCTCGAGGAGCCGGTCCACGTAAAACGCAGGGTGGTCGATGTCTTCTTTGCGACGCCGGGAGAGGAGTCGAATGCAGATCAGGGACTTGGGATTGGCGTAGCCGCGTCCGAGGTGCTTTCCTCGGCTGTCAAAGACGTCGACGGTCCCGCCGGGAGGCAGGGCCTTGACGTCGCCATCGATCTCATTGCTGAACACCCACGGGTGACCCGCTGCGACGCGCTTGTCGCGTTTTGGAAGCAGGCGAACTGCAGGGATCTCATTCGTCATGGTGCTCTCCGACGGCGTAGCCCAGGCGCGGCGGTTAGCACCGTCGAACGGAGGATGCCATGGCAGAGCTCACACATCTGGACGAGAACGGTAACGCTCGAATGGTCGATGTGAGCGAGAAGACGCCGACGTCACGACGTGCCGTGGCGACGGGGTGCATCACGCTGAGCGCCGAGGCACGTGCGGCCTTACACGCGGGAACCCGCAAAGGGGACGTGCTCACGATCGCCCAGATTGCTGGGATTACCGGTGCGAAGAAGACGTCTGACCTGATTCCGCTGTGCCATCCGCTGCCGCTCTCTGCGTGCGATGTGACGTTCGAGGTGTCCGAGGAGGGGGTGCGGTGCTGGGCCGCCGTTCGGACGACGGGCCGCACGGGCGTGGAGATGGAGGCGCTCACGGCTGTCAGTGTTGCACTGCTGACCGTGTACGACATGCTGAAGGCCGTGGACCGCTCGATGACGATCGGTGGCGTGTCGCTCGAGGAGAAGTCCGGAGGACGCTCCGGCCACTGGACCCGACCGTCCTGAGGAGACCGACCTGCCTGAACCGGCGCGTTGCCCTGGAGAGGCGGGAACCCACACCCTGGGCGCATTCACTGCGAGGTGCGAACACGCCCGTGCGCGGTTCAGACAGGTCAGCTTCAAACAGAAACCGGGACCAGGGGGTGTTCATCCCTGGTCCCGTGCGTGGTGCTAGAAGTGGGCGACGATACCGCCACCGACCGTGAGCGCGCCGGGGTGGCTGATGTCCTCACTGCTCTGGTTCACGTAGGCGGTGTACCGGGCATCGACATCAAGGGCGAGGTTCTCGCCGAGCGCGATCTCGAGGCCGACACCTGCGTGGGGTCCCCAGAGGATGCCCTCGCCCTTGACCGTAGCGTCACCGCCAGCCAAGGCCACGTCGTCATCGATGTGACGTCCGTTCACCGTGAGACCTGCAAGCGCGTAGGGGCTGAGGCGACTCCATGGGGAGAGGAACAGCATGCCGCTGGCCTGGCCCGTCGTCTGTGCCCGCTGCGTCTCGGGGTTCCACTCCTCATTGTGATGAGAGATGGCGAGCTCAGCCGCGAAGGCCTCCACGGGTCGGTAGCGCAGGTTGACGCCGAGACCGAAGTCCCCGTACGCATCACCACCCTTGTAGCCACCCACGAGGACGCTGCTGCGCAGTCCGATGGCGAAGGTGTCGTCACGGTCAACGTGCCGCTTGGGCAGGTCGGCAGGGCGAACCTCCTGTGGCGTGTTGGACCGGTAGTTCACGTGCGTCGAAGGCCGAGGTCCGTAGACGAACACGCCGTGGGCAGGACTCGGACGGGACACCACGATCCGACGTGGGGGTGTCCGAACCACAACCTGGGGTGCAGGTCGGCGGTGAACCACGACGCGTGGCGCGGGCCGGGTGTGGACCACCTTGACAGGGGGTGCACGTGGCGGAGTCGGTCGACGAACCACGGTCCGCGTGGCGACAGGACGACTAGAGCTGGAGCGGCGCACGACCGTGGTGCGGCTGCTCGAGCTACGGCTGTTGCTCGAGCGTCGAACGTTAGCGGTGTTGCTGCTTCGGCCACTGCTCGCGCGAGCGCCATTGGACGCGCGGTGGTTGGGGGCACGTTCGACTGTGTTGAGGGTGGCGTCCGCAGATTCGCCGGCGAGTGCCATCGGGGACATCGCGAGCGTTGCGAGGGAGAGGAGCAGGGCGTTTCGCATGGTGACCTCCAAAATCGGCGGCTACGACGCGGGCCCGGGGCGTGTATTCAAGAAAAGATCGATCAACCGTGAAAATCGTCCGCCGTGACGTCTTGAAGGCGGCGTTTTTCCGCGCTATACCGCGGGCCTCTGGAGGACCTCATGGCCCTGCTCACCATCATCGAAGCGCCGCATCCGGTGTTGACCAAGCCCGCTCGCGATGTGACCGGCGAAGAGTTCGGTGAGGCGCTCGACGCGCATCTCTCGGACATGGCCGAGACCATGTATGCGGCTCCGGGCGTGGGGCTTGCTGCGCCCCAAGTGGGTGATGGGCGCCGCTTGGTGGTGATCGACAGCGGCAACGGTGGCCATGACGGCGCAGGGCTGCTCAAGCTGGTCAATCCGCGCATCGTGGAGCGGTCGGTCGAGAACATCTCATGGGCCGAGACCTGCTTGTCCGTGCCCGAGTTCGAGGTGAGCGTCACCCGTACCGAGCGGCTGCGTCTTCA
>JBMHDG010000010.1:0-75807 GCA_049889515.1 Myxococcota bacterium | reverse complement strand
AGCGGCAGTACGGTGAGGAGCGGCGAGACCCACTCCGCACATCTCGGAATCGGGATGGAATACTCCACCAGATCACGGACTTCGGTGTCACCCGCAGTGTGAATGGCACACACGGTGGCTCCTCGCGCCTTCACTTCCATGAGGTTCGACAAGGCCTTGTCTCGCTGCCCATCATCTGGAATCAAGAAGATCACCGGCGTGCCCTCTTCGAGCATCGCAATGGGGCCGTGCTTCATCTCTCCTGCGGGGTAGGCCTCACAGGGAATGTAGGCGATCTCTTTCAGCTTCAGCGAGCCCTCCAGGGCCACCGGATAGCTGAATCCGCGACCAAGAAACAGGACATAGCCGGCGTTCTGGACGAGCTTAACCACCTCTTCAATGGGGCCTGGATTCTGCAGGTACTGGGTGACGAGGCCCGGTACCGCCTCAAGGGCTCGCGCGGCTGCCCTACCCTCCGTCAGGGACAGGTCGCGTGTGCGCGCCAACATCAAGGTGAACACCAAGAGCGCCGTCACTTGGCTGGTGAAGGCCTTGGTAGAGGCTACGGCGACCTCGGGACCCGAGTGCACGTAAACCCCCCGACCACACCGCCTTGCGATCGTGGAGCCCACCACATTGACCACGCCCATCACCTCACCACCCTTCAGCTGCACTTCTTGAACAGCGCCGAGGGTATCGGCCGTCTCTCCCGACTGGGAGATCGCCAAAAACAGGGCATCAGGTGGAATGATCGGCGCACGGTTCCGAAACTCCGAGGCGAGCTCTGCACGCGCCGGAACACGCGCCAGACGCTCGATGGCCATCGAGCCCACCATGCCTGCGTGGTAGCTCGTGCCGCAGCCCATCATGATGACGCGCTTGATGCCCACGAGGTCTCGGGGCGTCATGTTCAGTCCGCCGAGCTTCGCGTTGCCCTCTTCGGGTTGGACGCGCCCACGCAGGCACCGCAGGACCGACCGTGTCTGCTCGTGGATCTCCTTGAGCATGAAGTGCTCAAAGCCCTCTTTGCTCGCCAGCGTATAGTCGGCTTCGAGCATCTCGGTGCTGCGCTGAATGGCCTCGCCATCGAGACGCTGCACCTGAACACCATCGGCGGTCACCAGTGCGATCTCACGGTCCTGCAGGTAGACCACCCGCCGCGTGTGCTCCACGATCGCTTGCGGGTCCGACGCGATGACGGACTCGCCGTCACCCACGCCAATCACCAGCGGTGACCCATTGCGGGCCACCACCAGCTCGCCAGGATGCTCTTTGGACATCACCACAATGCCGTAGGTGCCTCGCACCCGCGCCAGCGCAGCCCGAACCGCCGCCATGAGGTCGCCGTCATAGGCCCGACGGATCAAGTGCGGCAACACCTCGGTGTCCGTCTCGGACCTAAACTGGACGCCATCTTCAGAGAGCATGGCGCGTAGCCCGCTCATGTTCTCAATGATGCCGTTGTGCACCACCGCAAGGCCCTGTTCCGCGTCGAGGTGAGGATGCGCGTTGGCCTCGGTCACGCCGCCGTGCGTCGCCCAACGGGTATGTGCAATGCCGATGGTTCCTTCGGGTGCTTGGGCAAGCCTCGCCTCAAGGTCCGCGACGCGGCCGACGGACTTTCGCCACCAGAGGGACTCACCACTTGTGAGCGCGACGCCAGCCGAGTCGTACCCGCGGTACTCCAGTCGCCTGAGTCCTTCCACCAACACTGGTAGTGCTGATTTTCCACCCACATAGCCCACAATTCCACACATGCGTCAACCCTCAGTCGCGTTGCGTCAATGCCTCATGTCCCGTAGTGCGCCCGCAGCGCTTGATGCACCGTCGCCGGAACGTACCGACTCACGTCTCCCCCGTGCTGAGCGATTTCTTTCACGAGCGAGCTGCTCACAAAAATATGGCTCGGCGTGGTGAGGAGAAACACCGTCTCGATACCCGAAAGGTCACGGTTCGCCAGTCCGTTCCGAAACTCGAGATCAAAGTCCGATAAGGCGCGTATGCCTCGCAGCAACGCGGTGACCCCGAGCTGTTCAGCAGTCCGTACCAACAGACCCGAAAACGGTACGACCTCGACGTTTTCTAGGTGTTGCACAGCCTCTCGGCAAAATGCGAGCCGCTGCTCAATGTCGAACACGTAGTTCTTCTTCGCAGGATTGAACCCTACGCCAACGTAGAGCTTATCGAACAGCCGCGACCCACGTTCAATCACATCGACGTGTCCCAAGGTGACGGGGTCAAAGGACCCAGCATATATTGCAGAGTGATGCGCACTCGACGCTGACACGTGACCTCCACGGCGCTCCGAGATCGACATGACATGTCCGTGCGCCGGCGTCACTTCATTTTCGGACGTTCACTGCCCGCCCCGCGGGGATTCGCACATGAGGATTCACCTCAAACGCGACCTCGATCAGCTCAGTCCGGGGCACGGTGACCGGGGTTTGCATGGGTTGTTCAGCGGCGACATCCGCAGTCCGTAGGCCAATGATAGCCTCGGTGAGATCGGGACGATGGGCATCCACCCTTCGCACGACATCCACCGACCCCAGCCCAAGCAGAAGCGCGCCAAGCGCCACGGCGAGTCCGAGCTGCGTACTCCAGCCTCGGCGGCTGAACCGGTACGTCGGAACCACAAGCTCCACGTCGATCGTAAACGGCCCATGCCGAAAGGTCTCGGTCACGCCCGTCTTGAGCGTCCGATCCCCCAGTGACCACCTGTCACCCGTGCGCTGCAGCTGGAGCACACGCCCCGGGAAGCCCATCAGCGCGGCCTCCTGGTCACCCAGCCACTGCCCATCGCGCGGGCGCATGGTGACGTTCGAGACGACCGTCTCCTCACGTCGGAACACCACGGCTAGCTGTTGGTTCATGGGCACGCGCTACTCCGGTGTGTCTTCTCTAAAGAACCTTCGGATGATGTCTCGAAACCTTGAGGTTTCTCTCAGCTTCCCAAACGCCGGATCGAGTCGAATGTCTTGTCGAAACTCGATGTGGTGAAAGGTATCAAGCTCCCAAACCCCTTTTGCGGCGCGCTCAAGGTAAAACAAGGCTTGGTCGTCGTTCCCCATCGCTGCATGGATCTTCGAACGATGGAGGTCGGCGTACGGGTCATCCGGGTCGACGCTCTCGAGTTGCTTCATGTAGGCGAGCGCTTCGGCGAACCGCCCCTGATGGGCGAGGTTGACGGCCAAGTTGTTCACCGCCGTGAAGTCGTCTGGCTTCAGCGCGAGCGCCACCCGGTACAGCCCCTCTTCGATATCATACTGCCCACGTCGCTTATACACCAACGCCTTATTGTTGTACCCCGCCGCATCATTCGGATCGAGTTCGATGACCTTGTCGAAGGTCGTTTCGGCCGCCTCATAGTCGTTCGCGAGGTACTGCGTGTACGCCAGCAAGCCAAGCGCTACGACGTCGTTCGGGTCGATCTGTACACGCGCGGCCGCATCTCGCTGAACCGACTGGGCCACGGCCCGGTCTCGCTGCAAGACGCGCACATCAATCCAGTCCTTAAAGCCCCATCCCTCGCGCTCTTCGGCGGGAGCCTCGGCATTGTCATCCGCTGACGCATCCGCCACGGCATCATCAAAGCCCTCATCACGCGCAGAGCTCCCCTCGCTACCCCCCGCCTCCGCTTGCTCTGTGCGCACGGGGGCTTCCGTCGGCTCCTTCGCGTCGACGATGGGTTCTATGGCGACATCTTCGACCGTATCCTCGGCTTCCAATGGCTCCTCTCGGGCAGCCGCTGCGACAGATGGCTCGGGGGTTCGAACCGGCGTCTTATCGACGTCCCGTGCGCCTCCCATGGCCTCCATCGGCCCATCATTTCCGGCCGGCAACCAGATCCCATCGTCTCTGACGAGGGCGTCATCGTCGAGGTTGTCTTCCTCATAACGTTGCTCTCCCACCTCCTCGCCGGCCAAGTCTCGCTTCAGAAGCCGCGCGATGTATTCGGCCATGACCTCTTGGCCAGCAGCTTCGTCCTGCTCGCATCCTTGCAACAATGTGCCTGCGATAGGGCCGCGGTACGCCGCAGGAATACGCGTCATGGCAGCCAGCGCTGCCCCTGCATCGCAGCGACGGTTGAGGAGAAATGCAGTTTGCTGGAGCGATGACATCACCAGCATCATGCCGACCATCACGGTCAGGTTGGTGGCAAGGGTCCAGGGCCTCGCCCGACCAAAAGTCACCTGCTGGACAAGGTTCAGGCTGACCACCACATCATCGAGCGTCACCCTGATGCGCTGGTCCGGGGTGAGCACAGTCTCACGACCCAACACGTCATGAAGCACCACTGTTCGGTGGTCCCTCCACTCCCCATGAACCAACCAGGACACGCCATTGGGCAGAGGCACGTCGAGGTCTCCCCCCTCCCCGACAACGAGGCGCCGTCCGAAGGTGACCCGACACCCGCTGATGTAGGCGCCAGAGACATGCAAGCCTGCGATGAGGGCGTACGTGCCACCCATCAGTCCACCCGCACAACATCCAGCACGTGTTGAAGCTTCGCAATCACCGGCTCCAGCGTGCTGTGGTTCGCGGCCTCGAGCGTCACAATCAACCGGAACTCGGTCTCCCCAAATCTCGGGTAGCTGCCCACCGTGACGTCAGGAAACGCGGCGTCGATCTCTGCAAGGACCTTTGCCACCAGCATCTCATGGTCGCGTGCATACACGCGGACCGCCGTGACCGCCTCCCCAGCGAGTGTCGGCGCGAGCGCCTCGAACTTCATCTTTAGAATTCGAGGCACACCGGGGAAGATCCAGACATTCGCCACGCGGACTGTGGGATGAGGCAGCCCCTCCACATGCTCCAAGACCGCCCCTTTTGGGATGGTCGCCATTCGCAGCATGGCCGCATCGGGGGTCTCCACCCATCGGTCGAGCGCCGCACGAAGCTCAGGATGTATCCAGAGCGGTTGGTCGAAGGCGCGCGCGATAGCCTCGAAGGTGCAGTCATCGTGCGTGGGTCCCACACCGCCCGTGGTGAACACCACGTCGTACATGGATGCGCATCGTGAGACTTCAGCGGCGATGAGCTCCACCTCATCGGGCAGCACGACAATGCGCCCGAGCTTTAGGCCGAGCTCGCGTAATCGACGGATGAAGTAGGGCCCGTTCTCATCTGGAAACGTGCCTTTCAGGATCTCATCACCGATGATGATCACCGCTGCGGTTGTTGCCCCCAAACCACCCTCCGGAGCGTTCGGCTCTAGCACTGTATCAACCACACTTCGACCCGCTTGGGTAGCACTTTGTCATGGTTGCGCGTGGTCTTCGAAGGGCAGCATCGGTTCTTGGTTCCGTGCACGTGCCTCAAGAATCTTCTCCGTCAACCGGGAGAGGGCCACCTGTTCGACGCCCGGGTGCACCCACCGTGCGTCGACAAACTGCGAGACATCGACGTCAGGAGCCCCCGTAAAGGACGCGGTCCACACCTCTAATGACAGGCGTCGATGGGTGAAGACATGGGTCACCTTGCCCACGCGCGCCACGTTCGAGGGGATCACGCCCTGTTCGGTCACAAGCGCGCGAGCGGCCGCCTCGCCCGACACGTCTTTATCTAAGGACGACATCGGCGGTCCCCAGAGACCACCGAGGAGGCCCGGCTGACGCTCCCCAAACCACAATCCCCCCTCATGCTGCAGCAACACACACACGGCCGAGACCGCCTTGGGCGGCTTACGTTTGGGAAGCTCGGGCACCTCGAGCGCTGCGCCTTCGGCATGCGCCCGGCAGAGATCATGCCATGGGCAACGATTACAGTGCGCGACCCGTGGCATGCAGACCGTCGCGCCAAGCTCCATCAATCCTTGCGTCACTTCGGAGGCCACTCCCTCCCGTGAGAGCTCCTCGGCCCGTGCGGTGAGCGCGCGCTTCAGGGGTGCTTTTCGCGGGTTGCCTCTCCGCAAATCCACACGACAGATGACCCGCTCCACATTCCCATCGACTGCGGCCACGGGCTTGCCATACGCGATACTCGCGATCGCACCCGCCGTATAGGGCCCAATACCGGGCAGGTTTTTCAGTGCCTCGACCGAGTCCGGAAGCCCGCCCAACGATTCGGCCGCTTTGCATGCGGCGACGAGTGACCGGGCCCTGCGGTAGTACCCGAGCCCCGCCCAGGCCTCCAACACCTCGTCCATGTCGGCCGACGCCAGATCCTCAAGGCGTGGCCAACGCTCCATGAACCGAAGGAAGTACGGAACAACCGTGTCCACACGCGTCTGTTGGAGCATGATCTCGCTGACGAGCGTACGGTACGGCGACACAGCCTCACGCCAAGGCAGCGTACGGGCATGTTGCGAATACCAGACAACTAGACGGTCGCGGAGTTCGTCGGACGGAGGGTACATCATTGGCAAGGCATATTCCCTCAAGGCCCTCGAGCGCGAACCGATAGAACAACTGATGTCACAGGAGATGTAGGTGTGACGACCCTACCCCCGGCCGCACATTCCTTGCTCTGCGACCTCCTCGAAGAGGTCTCGGCTGCTAGTGACGTCAAACGTTCATTGGCCCCCCTCTGCCGTCGCGCGCGCCGTGCCATTCACGCAGATATGGTCGCCGTTTTCCTGAGCGACGAAGACGGCGAACATCACCTTTCCCTCGCCGCACAGAGCGGCGGTGAAGAGCATACGCTACCCGGGCCGCTCTTGGCGGCATTCGCGGGGATCTCGGAGCACCGACCGCTACAGCTTCACACGCATCAGTCCGAACTCGAAGTCATCCATGAGACACTGACGCACCTCGGCGTAGACCCGACGATCAAGTGGATACTGATCCCGCTTGAGGCACGGCGTCGATGCCTTGGCTTTCTGCTCGTCGCCGGTGGTGAGGCCTGGGCTCATGCCACCGAGTTCGGAACCTTCCCACGCCGGCTTGGCCGCGCGCTTGCACGAGGTCTCGCGCGCACGCGTGAGGCTGACCGGCGCGCACAAGAACTCTCCACGTACTACCACCTCTCCCTCTCCCTTGGCGCCGCGACGGACCTTCCGCAGCTCTTGAGTGCCGCCACCACGACGTTGACCGAACAGCTTGGTTTGGACGCTGTCGCGATCTGGTCGTGCGAAGGTGGTGCGCTATCCACCGCCACCTGTCTTGTTCGGCTGGGTATGCCTCGAGACTGGAACGCGGACGCCTTTCTGACCGGACCACGGGTTCGACGGATGACCCGCCAACCCGGTCTCCCGATCCGCTTAAGCGAGATCGAGCTTGAGCTTCACGAACGTGCCGATGCCATGCTGGTGTGCCTTCACACGGGAGAGCAACCCGCAGGCGTTTTGCTCGCACTGGCGCACGGCCGGCCGCTTCCTGACCTCGCACAACGGCTCCTGTTCCGCATGGCTCGGGGACTCGCCCAGACCCTAGAGCATCGCATGATGCAGGAACGCATCGAGCAAGCCAGAGAGCGCGCTGAGCTGGCTGACGGTGCCAAAGCACGCTTTGTGCAGGTCATGGCGCATGAGCTCCGCACCCCCTTGAACGGGGTCGTGGGCATGCTCGATCAACTTCAGGCATCGCCCCTCGGCCGTCGCGAACAGAGCCTGTTGAGTACGGCGTCCCAGTGCGCAGACCAACTCACCCGATTGGTCGATGATGTGATGACCTTTGCGGGCCGCGCGCAGCGCAACAACAACGAGCGCCTCGTGAGCTTTGCGCCCGACGCCATTGTGCAGCGAGCCCTCGACCAGCATGAGTCCACTGACGTCATTGGCGGCCTCGTGATGGGCGAGCGACTCCCCTTGTCGCTGCGAGGAGATGCGCACGCATTTTCGCGCGTCGTGGAACACCTCGTCAGCAATGCGTTCAAGTTCACCACGTCAGGCCATGTTGTCGTGACCCTCCAAGTGGGCGAGCGACGCGATGACGAAATTCGTCTCCGCATGCTCGTGGAGGACACGGGCATTGGCATCTCCGAGGCCGACCAACGAAAGATCTTTACCGAGTTCACGCAGGCAGAGTCAGGCATGAACCGGCAGCGCGACGGCGCAGGGCTCGGTCTTGCCGTCATTCGTCAACTGCTGCAGAAGACCGGCGGCACCATCTCCCTCAAGAGTCAGCCGAACCAGGGCAGCGTCTTCACGGTCGACATCTGGGTCAAGCATGACACCGACGTCTGCCATGCGTCTCCCATCCGGGGAACCACCACACTGCTCGTCGGCGAAGAGGACACAGAACTGGCCATCGTCGAGCGGCAGCTCGAGGCCGCTGGTGTTGCTGTTGCACGCGCCACAACCGTGCCCCGGGCAGACGCCATGCTGGCGCGCATGAAGATCTCCAACGTCCTCGATCTTCGTCGCGACCGTGAGGATGATGGTGTGGGGGCAACGGCCACCATTCCTGTAGTGGTACGCACCATCCCAGGATCAGCGTCCGCGCATCCCACGGTTCAAGTCCCCCTCGTCCTCCCCAGCTACATTCGCGCACTCGATGCCGACGCGCGTCCCAAAAAGCAAGCGCCCACGATTCTTCCCACTGCAGCCCCCGTACCGCGTGACACCAATCGACAGCCACCTCGGGCGCCCGCGCCACGCCAGGCCCCGCCGCCCCGACGAGCTGCTCCCGAACCTCGACACTCTCCGCCCGTACGCTCGGCCGTCCCGCCACAGCGCAAGACAGCGACGGACCATCCTTTACAGGTGCTTGTTGTCGACGACGTCGAGCTCAATCTGCGGATCACGAGCATGGCACTGAAGTCCATGGGCATGGTGGCCCATACCGCACTCGATGGGGCCAAGGCGGTAGCCGCCGCAAAACACACCCGCTTCGATGCCATCTTGATGGACCTGCAGATGCCTGTCATGGACGGATTTGAGGCCGCACGCGCCATCCGCGACCACTACGGTCCGGCCGTCCCCATCATCGCGCTCACAGCGAATGTAGAAGAGCAAGACCGGGCGCTGAGTTCCGGCATGAATTTGGTTCTACCCAAGCCACTGAATCGGCAGCAGCTCCGCGCAGCGCTCGAGAAGTTCGCCGCCGCCGCGTGAGCGCTGCCCCGAAGCGCCTCCCGCGATACGCTCCACACGGAGGGAGGCATGTCCGTTCGCGACGTGGTGGTATTGGGGTGCGCAAGCCAGGTGCCCACGCGTGGGCGCAACCACAATGGCTATCTGGTGCGCTGGGATGGCGTCGGCCTGTTGTTTGACCCTGGCGAGGGTACGCAACGCCAAATGACCATGTACGGTGTATCCACGGCGTGCATCGAACACATCTGCATCACGCACTTTCATGGTGACCATTGCCTTGGCTTACCGGGTGTCGTGCAGCGGCTCTCGCTCGACGAGCATGGTCGCGAGACACCCTGCCATTTTCACGCCTCCGGTCAGCCCTACTATGAGCGCTTGCGTCACGCCTCGATCTTCAAAGACAGAAGCGGTGTCACCGCAGCGCCCTTCTCCACGCCCGGCCCCATCGCAACGTGGGGCTCCACATGCCTCAGCACGGCCCCGCTCGATCACACCGTGACCACATGGGGATTTCGTCTTGAGGAGTCCGACCATTGGAGAATCGACGCCACCCTCGCCAAGGAGCGTGGTCTCAGCGGTCCCATCCTCGGAGAGCTCAAGCGAGAAGGTTCGGTCTCCTCTGCCACCGGCGTGGTCCGCATCGAAGATGTAGCCCATCGCATCAAGGGGCAATCCATCGCCTTCGTCATGGACACACGCCCCTGCGAAGGCGCCCTCTCGCTCGCACAAGATGTCGACCTGCTTATCTGTGAGTCCACCTACCTCAACACACACCAAACCGAGGCGCATGAGCGGGGGCACATGACCGCCACCGATGCGGCCCAGTTGGCCCGAAAGGCCGGTGCGCATCACCTGTTGCTGTCTCACTTCAGCCAACGGCACCCACGCGTAGAGGCCTTTGCCGAAGAGGCCAGACCCCACTTCCCTCACGTCACGTGTGCGCATGACGGCCTACACCTCGACATCCGAGCACTCCGGCCTTGAGTCTGCGCTTCACGACAGCTGCGGCCCTCAAGCTTCGAAATGCCATCGAAGAGGCTGATGGCGCCGAGGTCTTCGCGGTCTGCAACATCGTCGACAAGAAGGTCTCCGATGTGACCGTTCTTGCGCGCGGTCACCATGGAGCCGTGCCGGCCATCCTCGACCTACCCTCTTCGGGTCAGGCCGTCGTCCACAACCATCCGTCGGGCGTACTGCTTCCCAGCGAGCCCGACCTGAACCTTGCCAGCACCTATGGGCAGAATGGCGTCGGCTTCATCATCGTGAACAACGAGGTCACCAAGGACAGATGGGTGGTCGAGCCTTGGGTGCTGGAAGCCCACCCTGTCGACCGCGATGCACTCACCGCGATGTTTCACGAGGCTTTGCCCCGTGTCCTTCAGGGATATGAGCCGCGTACGCAACAGGTCGCCATGGCCCATCAGGTCGCCGATGCGCTCGAGCATCCACGGCCACTGGTGGTGGAGGCAGGCACGGGCACGGGCAAGTCGCTTGCCTACCTTGTCCCCGCCGCGCTCTGGGCCCAGGCAAATGGCTCCAAGGTCATCATCAGCACCCACACCCGAGCCCTGCAGGCGCAGCTGTTGAACTCCGACCTCCCGCTGCTCAAAAAGATGGGCTTTGATCTGAAGGTCGCGGTTCTTGAGGGGCGCGGTAACTATGTTTGTAAGAGGCGCCTCGATGTGCTGATGGACACCGACGAGGACCAGCTTGAGGATGATGAAGTGGCCGCACGGGCCGACCTTCAAGCCTGGGCATCCTCCGTGAGGGTGGGCTCACGGTCCGAGCTCCCCTTCGCGATTCCACCGTCACTCTGGGACAAGGTGCACTCGGATGCAGACCTGACCCTGCGTACCCGCTGCAGCCACTACGACAGCTGCTTTTTCTACAGTGCTCGTCGGCGCGCTGCAGCTGCGGATCTTGTCATCGTGAACCACGCACTCCTGATGGCCGATCTCGTATTAAAAGCCGACATCGGCCAGGGTGTGCTCCCCAAGTTTGACCGCATCATCCTCGACGAGGCCCACCATCTCGAAGCCGTTGCAACCGGCGCCGCCACCGAGCGCGTGACCCACCATGCTGTCCGTCGGGCCCTCTCCCCGCTGCTCTCGTCCCGTCGTCGCAAGGGCGCGCTGCAGCGTTTGGTCATCATGGCGCGAGCGAGCCACAACGTGCCCAATGACATCGCCGAACAGGTGGCCGTATTGAGCTCGGCAGCTCAAGATGCCGCCGCAGACGCCCGTTCGAGCTCCGAACGCATTCTCGGTGAGCTGACAGGCCACCTCGACCCCGGCATTCGCACCCTTCGCATTACGCCAGACCACCTCGAGAGCGACCTCTGGACCCAACACCTCGAGCCATCCCTTCAACACCTCTCTGGGTGCTTTGACAAGGCTGCGCTCGCGCTCGATGCCGCAGCGGACCTGCTTCGAGAGCGACCGCTGAATGAACGAGAAGTTCATGCCTTACTGACCATCGACCGATCACGAAAGCGATTGGGCGTCTACGCCGCGAACGTTCGGCACTTTCTCGAACCCAACGACGACGGTCTCTGCCGCTGGATTGAGGTCCGAGAAGACCGCCGCAGAGGCCCCGTCGCCGGGATTGCGTTCGCACCCATTGAAGCCGCCAAGACCCTTCAGAAGATCCTCTGGGACCCGTTTGATGGTGTTGTCGCCACCTCTGCCACGTTGTCGGTTCGTCGCGGCTTTGGGTTCTGGAAATCTCGGGTGGGACTGTGGGGCGACAACCCCGCGACCGAGGCCGTTCACGACAGTCCCTTTGATTACGCACGACAAGCCTCCATCATGCTCCCGACAGATCTGCCCTTACCCAACGATGGGGACTTCCTTCGAGCGTCTGCGCAGGTGCTAGTCGAGGCCGTAGAAGCGTCCCGAGGGAGCGCGTTCGTTCTCTGCACGTCTCATCGTGCTGTCCAAGCGTATGGGCATGCACTGCGCGCGGGGCTTGATGGCACGTTTCCGGTCTTCATTCAGGGCGAGCAGTCCCGCATGACGCTCCTCGAGCGCTTTCGTGACTCCGGCAGTGGCATTCTCGTGGGAACCGACAGTTTCTGGGAGGGCGTGAGCATCAAAGGTCGGGCGCTACGGCTCGTCATCATTCCGCGGCTGCCGTTTCGCGTCCCCACGGACCCCCTACGAGAAGCCCGCTTCGAACTTCTGGAGCGGCGCGGTGAGCGTCCTTTCTTCGCCTACACCCTCCCGGATGCCATCCTGCGTCTACGCCAGGGGTTCGGCCGCTTGATTCGCCACCGTGGCGACCGAGGGGCTGTCTTGTTGCTCGACCGCAGGCTTCTCGAGAAGCGTTATGGCCGCGAGATCCTCGATGCACTGCCCGCCTGCCCGCGCAATACCGGCCCATGGCGGGTACTCCGCGCGATGCTCACCGAGGCCACGCGGGCCCACGCAAAGCGTTAAGCGGGCCGTGCAACCCACACGGATCCTCTCATGCAGCGCCCCACTCCACAGCAGCCAGAGCCCAACGCGACGCGCCCACGGTTTCACGACCGGCCGGCTGACGCGTTTCCATGTCCTGATGCCAATCCCTACCTCACGTCTCATCGTACGTTTGGCCGCCCGCTACTACCGGCCGATGAGGCGTGGAAGCATCGTGGCCAGTGGGACAAACTCTTCGGCCGTGAGGCGCCGCTTCATCTTGAGATCGGGTGTGGCAACGGCTTTTTTCTCGCCGGTATGGCAGCGCACCACCCCGACTGGAACTTTCTGGGCATCGAGATTCGGTACAAGCGGACCGTGATGACCGCGACCAAGATCAACAAAGCCGGGCTGAACAACGCGTGGATAGCCCGGTACCACGCCGCGTTCCTCGACGACCTCTTTGAGCCCGGGGCGCTCGCGGGCCTCTATGTGAACCATCCCGACCCGTGGCCCAAGACCCGACACGAAAAGAACCGCCTCATTTCACGGTGGTTTCTTGAGGATGTCTGCACCCTCCTCCAACCCGGAGGGTGGTTCCGACTCAAGAGTGACCACCGTCCCAATGTCGATCGCGTCGAGCAACTCCTCCAACACGGTCCGGACGGCGAGCCGCTTCCCGCCCTACCGCTCACGATCACCGGACGAAGCAACGACGTCGAGAACGACGGCGCCCCATGGGCCGACGACATTGAGACCAACTACCAGAGTAAGTTCCGGAAGAAGGGCGAGCCCGTCTACGCGATTGAGTTGGTGCGCAGCGCCTAAGCGAGCGCCTTCACACCAAGCGCTACTTCATTCCGAAGACAGCGCGAGGAGGCGACGAAATGCCGCCTCGGGGTCGTCATCCTGAAACACAAACCCCGTCTCAAGAAGGCGGGTGGGTGCGACACGGCAGGACGACAGAAAAATTGCCGTACCCAAGTCACCAAGCGCACCCCGCAGCGCCCAACTTGGCGCGTGCGTCCGGACAGGACGGCCGAGCGCGCGACCCAGAGCCTCGAACCAAGCACGGTTTCGGATAGGTTCTGGGACGCTTCCGTTGAACGGTCCATGCAGCTCATGATCAAGAAGATGAAGCAGGGCATTCGCGACGTCGCGTCGAGACATCCAGGGCGTGTATTGCTGCCCATCTCCCAACCAGCCGCCAAAGCCGTACCGAAAGGGCACCAGCATCGGCGGAAACGCCCCGCCATCTTCGGAGAGCACGATCGACAGCCGGAGCGTCGCACACCGTGCCCCAAGCAAGTCCGCGGCATCTTGATGAGCCGCTTCCCACTGCACGCCCAAGTCAGCGAGGAAGCCCTCGCCCGGCGCATCCTGCTCGGTCACCCAATCGTCGCCCCTGTCACCAAAACGGCCCAATGTGCCGATGCCCACCCAGACCGAAGGGCCATCGTCAAGCTTTGCGAGCGACCGCGCAATCGCAGCTGTAGCGTCCACGCGGCTGTTAAGGAGAACCTCGCGCCGGTTGGCGGTCCAAGGCCGGGTAGCGAGTGGTGCACCCGCGAGATTGATCACAGCGTCGAGGCCTTCGAGGTTTCTCACACCTGCGACACCACGAGAGGCATCCCATGTCATGACGTCATCGTCGGCACTGCTTCGGCGAGACAGCACGGTGACGCGATCACCGCGTGCACGAAGCGCAGCCACCACCGCGCGTCCAATCAATCCTGTCCCGCCGGTTACTGCGACGTGCACACCACTCCCCTCGCCCTCGAGACCTCCGTGTACTGTCCGCCCCGAGGCCGGTCAAGGTGCGGAACACGCCTGTTGCCGTTACGACCGCCCCGACAGTGGCCCGCGCCCAAAAGGTTGGCGAGGCGGCCATCATACGGAGCAAACCACACATGGTTGAAAACGACACGCCGGAAAGCGAAGGCGCACCGGCCCCATCATCAGAAGCAGAAACCACATCTCCCCAAGGTTCCGACTACGTCTCGGACCGGGACTTCACCGACTTCCCCATCAGCGAAGAGGTTCTTCGCGGGGTCCTTGAGCATGGATTCAAGACCGCCACACCGGTCCAAGCGGCCACCATCGACGCCGCTGTCGCCGGCCGAGACCTGATCGTTCGTGCCAAGACGGGCACGGGCAAGACTGCCGCATTCGCGATCCCCATTGTGGAGCGCTTGACCTCCGGGGCACGTAAGCCCTGCGCGATCATCCTTGAGCCGACACGTGAGCTCGCGATGCAGACAGCCGAACAAGCTGCAGCATTCGCCCGACACAAGGACGTCAAGGTGGCGCTCCTCGTGGGCGGTGTCGCGATGGGTCCGCAAGAAGAGGCCTTGTCCAAGGGTGCCGAGCTGCTCGTGGGTACGCCTGGGCGTATCCTCGACCACATTCGACGAGGCAACCTCAAGCCCGAAGATGTCGAGATGGTCTGTCTCGATGAGGCGGACGAGATGCTCTCCATGGGCTTCTTCGAAGACGTCAACAAGATCATTGGCGCCACCAAAGAGGGCCGCCAGGTCCTGCTCTTCAGCGCCACCATCAGCGACGACACCCAGCGCTTGGTCCAGCGCTACCTCACCGACCATGAAGACATCATTCTGTCGACTGATGCCGATGGCGTAGAGCTGCTTGAGCACATCATCTACGAGACGCAGCCCGGCATGCACAAGGTGCGGTCACTGCTCTTCCTGCTCGACAATGAAGAGCCTACGAGCGCCATCATCTTCTGCAACACCCGCGAAGATACGGCCACGGTGGCCACCTACCTCGACCGACAAGGTCTCGACGTCCAGCTCATTTCTGGTGAGCTCTCGCAAGCACGACGGTCGGCCGTCATGCGCCGCATCAAGTCCGGTGAGGTCCGGTTCCTCGTCGCGACCGATGTGGCCGCACGCGGCATCGACATCTCAAACTTGAGCCATGTCATCAACTACGCGCTTCCGCAGGACGCTGCCGTATACCTTCACCGAACAGGCCGTACTGGCCGAATCGGCAAGAAGGGCACCGCAATCAGCCTCGTCGGTGGTAGCGACATGAACACCCGAAAGACGCTGGTCAGCAAGCACCAGATCGCTTTTGTTCAGCGTGAGCTTCCAGACAACGAAACCGCGGTTCGAAAGCGGGTGGAGCGTCAAGCCGAGCAGATCAAAGCCGCACTCGGTAACCTCGTCTTCGAGTCGTACCTTCCTACCGTTCGGGCACTGAAAGAGCGTCCCGACGGTGAGATGCTCCTCGCCGCCGCGCTTCGCGCGTTCTTCCAGTGGGACCGCCAGCGTCGCGCTGAGATCGACGGCATCTCGGCCGTCGAGTCGATCGCCGAGGCCAGAAGCGCCAAGATGCAGGCCAAGGCCGAAGGACGTCGGGGTCGCCGCAAGGATGACCGGCGCAGAGATGACCGCCGCAAAGACGATCGCAAGCGTGGTCGCGATCGCAAGCGTCGTTCCGATGATGAGGATCTCGACGACTTGCTCGAGGCGGATGATGCCCCACCGGCATCCGAAGACGCACCCAAGAAGAAGAAGCGCCGGCGTCGGCGGAAGAAGAAGGGCGAGAACACGACCAGCGAGGCGTCAGCAAACGCCGATTCCAAGTCCAACGAATCGGACGATATCGAGCTGTCCTTCGACGACGTTGTCGAAGAGGCCCCCAAGGCCAAGGCCAAGGCCAAGAAGCCGTCCAAGCCAGCGCCAAAGCAGGACGACGACTTCGACGATCTGTTCGAGCTCGACGACTAGCTCCCACCAGTGGCTACGCCCTTCTTTGGGCGTAGCCGACGTCGCCGTCAGGTGGACTCGGTCGCGATGATCTGACGCGTGATCCAGTCAAACGCCTCGTCGACGGAATCGCAGCGGAACACCATGTCCGCGTCTTCTGGAGAGATCGTACCGGCATCCGCGAGGGCTTCAAGGTCGATCAGTCCCTCCCAGAAAGACGTGCCATACAGCATGATCGGAATCTGCTGGTTCATCTTGCCGGTCTGAATCAGCGTGAGGCACTCGAACAGCTCATCGAGGGTTCCAAAGCCACCCGGGAACACGATCATGGCCTTCATGAGGTACATGAACCAGTACTTGCGCGTGAAGAAGTAATGGAACTCAAAGGCCAGCTCCGGCGTGACCCACTCGTTCACGCCTTGCTCGAAGGGCAGGCTGATTCCGAGCCCGACTGAGCGTCCACCGGCCACATCCGCCGCACCGCGGTTTGCGGCCTCCATGATGCCAGGCCCGCCACCCGTGCACACGAGGTAGTTCCGCCCAAGATGTTGCCGCGACATGGACCACGCCGTCAGCCGGCGCGCCAGCTCGCGGGCATCGTCGTAGTAGCGGGCCAACTTGACCCCGCCCTCGGCGCGACTGACCGCCTTGCGGGCTGCCGGAGACCCGTCGTCCGCTGCGCGAGCATCCTTGAGGGCTTGTTCTGCCTCTGCAGGGGGCTTCGCACGCGCTGACCCGAAAAACACGAGGGTATCGTCGATGTTGTATTGCTCGAACCGCTGGAGCGGCTCTTCGTATTCGCACAAAATACGGATCGGCCTCGCGCCCGGAGAATTGAGAAACGGCAGGTTTTTATAGGCTTTCTCGGGCTGATTTTTCGACATTTCACTCTCTTTGATCGCGGTTCATTCGCTCGGAACAACAGGCCTCTTTATCGCAACACATGCGCACGAGCACCCCGCTGTACACCTCCAGGCGCCGAATAAATTTCCTGGTCGGTGAATAGCCATGACTCCGTGTCGTCAATGCCCGCGTCTACACCAGTCCAAGAGAGATGGAGGGCAGAATGGTTCGATTGCTTCTACCCATGACGTTGGTCGTTACGCTGACAGGCTGCATCATCTATTCCGAAGAGGTCGTCTACCGTGACCACAGCATCCTTGAGCATGAAGATGCCCTGAATGGCTCCTCCGACATGCGACCTAGTGACGAAGGCGCGTCTGGGGGCCAGGACACCACGGATGATGGTCCTTCAAGTGACGCCGACACGCCCGCTGTCATGACGCCCGACCTCGCATCACCTGGGGATGTTCTCATCGCCGAGTTGCAGGCCACCGGGGACCTTGACCTCTCCGACGCGACCGACTTTGAGTTCTATGGGCCAGCGATGATCGAGGTGTTGGCGCATGCGGAAAAAGATGAAGCTACAGCGCTCCTCACGCTTCGGATTCCCCTCGACGCGAGGGCCGGATCGAATGATCTCTTGATCAGCTTCGATGATGGGTCTGCGCTCTACATCGAGGCCGTGTTCACGGTGCGTTCCGACGATGCGGACGGTTCAGACGACAACGGCACCACCTACGAAGATACCGCCGCGGAAATGGGCGACCCCTGCCCTTGAATCGACCGACATCTCGACCGCTGACCGGATAGGGGCTGTTCTGGAGGACTGCCATGAACACACCCCAACCGGACTTTGCGGCCCACCGGGCAGCGGTCTTGGAGCGTCTCGCCGATGATGAAGCGCTCCTCGTCTTTGGCGGGCCACTCCACCACCGCAATGGCGACGCCGAGTTTCGCTACCGGGCACACTCCGATGTGTACTGGTTGACAGGCTGGCGTGACCCAGAGGTCGCCGTGTTCTTACGCCCCGGCGAGGCCCCAGTGACGATGTTCGTTCAGCCAAAGAACGAAGCGGCAGAGATCTGGACCGGACGGCGCGCGGGCCCCAAAGGAGCCGTCGCCGATTTTGGCGCGCACGAAGCCTTTTCGTTTGAGGAACTGAGTGCAGAGCTCCCACGACTTCTACAAGGCGTGCGGACCCTCCACTATGGGTTTGCCGACCAGCCTGCTCACGACCAGATTGTGATGAAGGCCGTCCGAACCGCAACGCGGGCAGCGCGGTACAATGGGTCCGATGTACCGGAGACCTTCCATCGGCCGTCGTTGCTCCTCCATGACCTTCGGCTACGAAAAAACCCGGCGGAGCTGGACATGCTACGGCATGCGGCATCTGCCACCGTCAAAGCCCATATCGCGTGTATGCAAGCAGGAAGACCGGGGGTCAACGAAGCCCAGCTCGATGCCCTTCTCGACTACACGTTCCGTACCGAGGGCGGCGACGGTCCTGGCTATACGAACATCGTCGCCGCAGGCGTCAATGCGACCATCCTCCACTACATCGAGAACCGGTCGGTCATTCAAGACGGTGAGCTCGTGTTGATTGACGCAGGGTGTGAGTTTGGGCTCTACACGGCTGACGTGACGCGAACATGGCCAGCCAACGGCACATTCTCCGCTGCCCAGCGCGACCTCTACGATGTGGTGTTGGCAGCCCAGCACGCGTCCTTTGCTGCATGTCGCGTCGGTTCGACGTTCACCGACGTTCACCACGCATCCGTCGAGACCTTGGCAAAGGGCATGCTAGATCTCGGACTTCTCACGGGCACACTCGATGAGGTGCTCGAGACGAAGGCCTACAAGCGATTCTACATGCACGGAACGAGTCACTGGCTTGGCCTCGATGTCCATGATGTCGGCAGGTATGGCAAAGATGGCCGGAGTCGCGGTTTGGAACCCGGAATGGTGTTGACGGTGGAGCCTGGGCTGTACATCCAACCCGGCGATATGGAGGCGCCAGAGGCGTTTCGTGGCATCGGCATCCGCATCGAGGACGACGTTCACATCACAGCTGGCGAACCAGAGATTCTCACGGCAGCCGTGCCCACCAACCCCGACGCCATCGAGGCATTGATCGAACGATGAACGCACTTGCACTCTGGATATTGCTGCTTGGCGCATGCGGCCTTTCGGGCACACCGGGCCTCGTCCCTGCCCATGGGCAGCTCGCTGACCTTGAGCTTCCGGTGGCAGAGGCCACACACAAAGATCAAGAAGGGGCAGGAACGTCGTACATCTTGCCGGATGCTACGCCCAAAGAGGCCGCGGCCCGTTGGACGTCCACCCTCAAAGCAGGTGGATGGGAGCTCACGCAGGCGCAAGGGCTGCCGAGTGGCATCTACGCCACAAGCTTTCAGAAAGACGCCATCATCCTGAGCATCATGTTCGCACGTGACGAGGGAAAGGTCATCGCGTTCATTTCACGTCGGTAATCGGTTCGCCAAACGGCACGGTCGTCACTTCGGCAGCCCCCTCATCGTCGAGTGCCGCAGGAAGCTCGGAGAGCCCAACATTCCACGTCGTCAATGAGATATCGTCACTGCCGACACCCTCAAGGACGCCCGAGAACGCCATTCCAAATCCTGAGAGTTGCGTGATCGGTGACTCGTTGTTCGCAAACCCGAGGGCCGTGTTCGTAGACGGGTCTGCATCGAACAATACCGTGCGCAAGTACGCACCACGTTCCGGATCATCGGTCTGAAAGTCCCACGCGAGGCTGCTCCACCCCCACGCGAGGGAGGCGTCCATGTCGGCTGCGGTCCCCTCGGTGGGTTGGGGCTGGGGGATCAACGCACCCTTTTTGTCGCGATGCTCCCAAGCGGCTTGCTGGTCCACGGCGATGCGGCGATCCGCATCGCCCCCGACGGCAACCACAAGATCGACCTCCAAGTCGACCTCGGCAAACTGGGCGATGGCATCCACACACGCACGCTCCTCCTCTTGAGACGGACCCGCCTCAAACCGACCGGTGACGGCCACGTCGACCGAGCGGCCGTCTGCAGCAATGACGGGGTCGAGCGAGACTGCAAACGCGCGCGGGTGCCATCCATGCCGTGGGTCATAGCAGGACAAGGCTTCTGCCTCGGTGGACAGAGGACGGTCCGTCGACAACGACCAGCCGGCGATAAACGCGCGAACCGGCGTGTCTGCATCCACGGTCTGCCCCAGGCCCACTTTGGTGCTCATGGTGGCCCCGGCCGCATCTGCGACCATGGATACTCGGCCACGGCCAAATTGAATCGTGGACGATACCGCCTGCTGAACGCGTAGCCCCACGGTGGAGCTGTCGACGACGGGGAGCTCAAAGCATGTGCTGTCGATGCAGGTTCCGTCCTCATCGAACACGGTGGCCGTGGTAGATGCGCCCCCCACCACCGCCACGTAGGCTTGCCCTTCACCGAGCTGAAGTGTCCAGTGGGACAACCGATGATTGAACGCAGTCCAACGATAACTACCACCTTGCAACCATGAAGCAGAGGTGGGTGGTGCGCAGCCAGCGACACCTATCAGAGCGCTCACAAGCGCCATACGCCCAAATCTGACCATCACAGCCCTCCCCGAGACAAGCCTCGCCAATGTACCAGAGGATGGCTGCAATGCCACCTCGTGGGGTGCATCCGTCCGCGGATGTGCTACCCTATCACCCTCCCTTCGTAAGACGTTTCCTGCGTCTCACCCCTCCCGCCATTCTGACTTCCGGAGTCCCCATGTCCTCCGTGCAGCCGGTCTCTCTGCACGACGCGACCCGTGAGCGCTACCTCGCCTACGCCATGAGTGTCATCACGTCTCGTGCGCTTCCCGACGCGCGAGACGGTCTTAAGCCGGTCCAGCGACGCATCCTCTACACCATGTTCCACGACCTCTCGTTGCATCCCTCGGGGCGCTTCAAGAAGTCGGCGGCAGTCGTGGGTGACGTCATGGGTAAGTACCACCCGCATGGCGACCAATCGATCTACGACGCGCTCGTACGTATGGCACAGACCTTCAGCCTTCGGTACCCCCTCGTTACCCCACAAGGCAACTTCGGTAGCCTCGACGGCGACCCGCCAGCGGCGATGCGCTACACCGAGTGCAAGCTGGCCGAGCTTGCCGAAGAGCTGCTGCAAGAGCTCAAGAAGCGCACCGTGGACTACCGCCCCACGTATGACGGGCAGCGCTTCGAGCCCATTGTGCTCCCGGCACAGGTGCCGCAGATGCTCATCAATGGCGTCGAGGGTATCGCCGTCGGTATGGCGACCCGAATACCGCCGCACAACCTCGGCGAAGTCTGTACTGCTGCCGCCGCCCTCATCGACAACCGCGACCTCACCATCGACGCGCTGATGAACATGGTCTTGGGTCCAGACTTCCCGACGGGTGGCAAGATCCTCAACGACCGCGCGAGCCTGCTCGAGATCTACACCGAGGGCCGCGGCTCTGTACGCCTGCGAGGTACATGGCGCATCGAGAAGGCCAACCGCAGGCAGCTCATCGTCATCGACAACATCCCGTACGCCGTGAACAAGGCCAAGTTGGTCGAGAAAATTGGCGATGCTGTCGCACGGCGTCAGCTGCCCCAAGTCATCGATGTTCGAGACGAGAGCACGGACATCGTCCGCATTGTCCTCGAGCTCAAGCAAGGCACCTCCCCCGACGCGGTCATGGCCTGGGTCTGCAAGCGCACCCCACTCGAGACGACCTTCCCCGTCCAGATGAACGCTCTCGTACCCACGGACCGCCCTGATGTGTGTGTGCCCGAGCGCCTCGATCTCCGCTCTGCCCTGCTCTACTGGCTGGACTTCCGCTTCGAGACCGTGCGTCGTCGACTGACCTACGACCTCCAGAAACTCGAGGAGCGCATCCACCTCCTCGAGGGCTTCGCCATCATCTTCGCCGACCTCGACGAGGTGATTCGCATCATCCGGCATAGCGAAGGCAAGAAGGACGCCGCCCGCAAGTTGATGGACCGATTCCCGCTCGATGAGGTTCAGACCGAGGCCATTCTTGAACTCAAGCTCTACCGCATCGCGCGACTGGAGATTGCGCTCGTGCTCGATGAGCTCGACGAGAAACGTGCCGCTGCCGCAGAAATTCGAGCGCTCCTCGCAGACACCCCCGCCATGTGGGCACGGGTGAAGTCAGAGCTCCTTGAGGTGCGTGAGTTGTACGCCGACGAGCGACGCACCTTGGTCGGCGAGCCCGTCAAGGACCTCACCTTTGATGAGTCCGCCTACATTGTCCGCGAAGACACCTTTGTCGTCGTGACCCGCGACGGATGGATCAAGCGTCAGAACAGCTTCAGCGACGTCGGACGCATTCGCGTGCGAGATGGCGACACCATCGGCTGGCTTCACAAGGCCACCACGACCGATGCGGTCACCCTCTTCATGAGCACCGGCAGCGCGCACACGATTCGCGTGGGAGACATTGCCTCAACCTCTGGCTACGGAGCCCCGCTGAGCGCCTCCGTGAAGCTCGACGATGGCGCCAAGGTCATTGGCGTCGTCGTGCACGGCTCTCCCGCCCTTGCGGCACTGCCCGCCTTGGTCGACGAGGAGATCCCTGAAGACGAGCGCGGCCCGTACGTGGCCTCCATCACCCGGCTCGGAAAGATCCAGCGCTTTGCGTTGGCCCCCTTCGCCGAGCTGAGCACCCGCAACGGGCGTCGATTTGCACGGCTTGGCGCCAACGATGAGGTGTTGCTCGCTGCAGCAGCCGGTGGCCTCGAGCATGTATGTGTCGCGACCGCTCAAGCCAACCTCCTCGCGTTCCCCCTCCTCGAAGCGCCACTGCTCAAGGCCGCCGGTAAGGGCACGACCGCCATCAAGCTCCGAGACGATGATCACGTCATTGCCGTCGACCTGAGTGCATCGGCGGGCACCGGACCCGAGGTGGTCACCACACATGGCCGGACGGTCAAGGTGACACCGCGCCAGCATGCCGGGTCGCGTGGTGCACGTGGCCAGCGCTTGCTACGGCGTGGCGGCCTCGAGCCCTGGACGCGGGAGCTGGACATCTGGCTGGGCCAACCCGATGAGGAGGAGGAAGCATGAGCACCACCGCCTACACCGGACAGCAGATTGAAGTCCACACCGGCCTTGAGGGCGTTCGCCGACGCCCGGCCATGTACATTGGCAGCACCGACAACGACGGGCTCCATCACTTGCTGTGGGAGATCGTCGACAACGCCGTAGATGAGGTCATGAACGGCCACGCCTCACGCATCGAGGTCGAGCTTGATGCCGAGGGCCGTACCGTCACCGTGCGCGACAACGGCCGTGGCATTCCCGTAGACATTCACCCCAAGATGGGGGTCAGCACCCTTGAGGTCGTCTTCACCAGCCTCCATGCTGGCGGCAAGTTTGGCGCGGGCGCCTACAAGACCAGCGGTGGGCTCCATGGCGTCGGTGCGAGTGTCGTCAACGCCTTGACCACACGCCTCGAAGTGCGGGTCAAGCGCGATGGGAAGGAGCATGTGCAACGCTTCCGCCGGGGCCGCCCGCAGGGCCCTGTCGAGGTGGTGGGTGCCGCTCGCGGTCATGGCACCACAGTTCAGTTCGAGGCCGACCCCGAGATCTTTGACGGCGTAGAGTTCGATAGCGCGCGCATTCTCGGCGCGCTGCAGATCAAGGGCTACCTCAACAAGGGCCTGCGCATCCTCTTTAAGGACCATGCCAGCGAGGAGCGTCACGAGATTCAGCATGATGGTGGCGTCGAGGACTACCTCAAGCACCTCGTGAGCCGAGCGGGCGCCCCCCGTGTGGTCGAGCAGCCCTTCGTGCTGTCGCAGGAGCTGCCCGACAGCTCCCTTCGGTTCGACCTGGCCATGACCTGGACACAATCGCCACGAGAGCAGCTCCTCAGCTACGCCAACGGCATCCCCACCGGAGACGGTGGAACCCATGAGCAGGGCGTGCGCGATGCGCTCGTCAAGGCGATGCGTTCGTTCATCGACACGCACAACTTGGCACCCAAGGGTGTCAAGCTCGCAGCCGAAGACCTGCGCGAGGGTATGGTGAGTGTCATCTCCGCCTACGTGCCCGACCCCCAGTTCCAGTCACAGACCAAGAACCGTCTCAACAACCCCGAGGTACGGCCCGGGCTCGACAGCGCCATGCGGCCTGTCCTCGAGCAGTGGCTTCATGACAACAAGAGCCGTGGAGAGATCCTCGTAGCGCGTGCCGTGCAAGCTGCGCGAGCCCGAGAAGCCTCACGAAAGGCTGCCAAGGCCGTCCGCCGAAAGTCGCCCACCAGCGGCCGACTCAACCTCCCCGGCAAGCTCGCCGACTGCTCCAGTTCCGACCCCGAGGAGAGCGAGCTCTTCATCGTCGAGGGTGACAGCGCCGGTGGGTCTGCAAAACAGGGACGCGACCGTCGCACTCAGGCCGTGCTTCCCATCCGCGGCAAGGTCCTCAACGCCCAACAGGCGTCACTCGCAAAGGTCCTCGCCAACAAGGAGCTGAGCAATGTCGTCACGGCGCTAGGGTGCGGAATCGGCGAAGCCTACCGTGAAGATCGGCTTCGCTATCAGCGCGTGGTGCTCCTGATGGACGCCGACACCGATGGTCATCACATCACGACGCTGATGCTCACCTTCTTGTACCGGCACCTGACGAGTCTCATCGAGCAGGGCTACGTCTACCTCGCACAGCCCCCACTCTATCGCATTGATGTGGGTAAAGACACGTACTGGGCGACAGATGACGCCGACAAAGACCGGTACATTGCGGGTCTCCGCAAGGGCGCCAAGCCGGAGATTACGCGATTTAAGGGACTCGGCGAAATGGACCCGAAGACCCTGTTTTCGACCACATTGGATCCCGAACGTCGGCGTCTCCTTCAAGTTCAGATTCCAGATGCCGAACAGGCTCATCGAACCATTACCGATCTACTAGGAGATGACCCCAGCGCGCGCTTTCGATTCATCATGGAACGCGCAGCCGAAGTCGAGATGCTCGATGTATGATCGGCAGAACTGCTCTGGGGCCTCGGAGAAACCATGAGTCGACGCAACCACGCCCAGTCTCTCGTTGAACGTGGCCTCTTGCTTCAGCAGCGGGGAGAAGCCGACGAGGCCATTCGCGCCTTTGCCGATGCCCTCGAGGTCGACCCACAGTTCTTCGATGCAGCCTACCAGCTCGGGCGCGCCTATGAGACGAGCCATCAGTGGACCCGTGCCGTCGATGCGTTTCGTGCGGCGAACGATCTCGACCCTCACCATGGCGATACGGCGACCGCACTCGCCGAGTGTCTCCGCCAGGCGTCGTGCTTTTACGCAGCCCTCGATGCCTACGAGACGTCCCTGACCATCACCCCCGGCAACCCGTGGTCGCATGCAGGTCGTGGCGAGTCCAACCGAATGTTGGCTCGGTACACCGAGGCCGTGGCCGACTTCGACGCAGCGCTTGAGCAGCTACCCGACCATGCCTTTGCGCTTCGTGGGCGTGCCGCCTGTCACACCGCTACTGGCGCATGGGCCGAGGCCTTACAAGATTGGGATGCCGCCTTGGCGCTTGAGCCCAACGATGCCTTTGCCACATCCGGTCGAGCCACGGCACTTCGTGGACATCGCAGCGATGCGCCGGCACCGGCCGACATGCCTCAACGCCCTGCAGAATCCCACATGCGTCCGCTGTCGTGGGGCCGGGCCTTGGCATCCGATGGTCGCGTCGGTGAAGCGCTTCCGTTTTTGGAGACAGCCCTCGAGGTCGCGCCCGAGCACCTGCCCACCCACCTCGCCATGGGTGATGCCCTCATGGCTGCACGGCGCTGGAACGACGCGCTCAAGAGCTTTCGTGCTGCGGCGGCCGTTGCGCCCCATGACGAAACATCGGCGGCACGCATTGGTGATGCCCTCCGTAAGGCTGGCCGGTTCGATGAAGCGACCGAGGCCTACGAAGACGCCCTCACCAAGCATCCACGCAGTGTTGCGGCGCTCACTGGGCTGGCCGAGACCCTACGTCTCTCCCATCAGAACAACGAGGCCCTTGAGACCTTCGATCGCGCTATCGAAGTGGACAACGACTATGTCCCGGCGCTCCGCGGCAAGGCCTCCTCGCTCAACGCCATGGGACGCTACGACGATGCCCTTCCGCTCTGGCGACAGATCGTCGAGCTCGAACCAGACAATGCAGCGGCCCGTCGCGGCCTGAAACGCTGTGAGATCGAAGTCAGCCGGATGGGCGCATCGTCGGGCACGGCACGGCCTGCTGTGCGAGGTGTGGCCCGCATTCACTTCGACCTTGGCAAGTCGATGCTGCAGCAAGATCGCCACAAGGAGGCCATCGCAGCCTTCAAGCAGGCCGCTGGTATTCGTCAAGACTGGGCCGACCCGTGGTTCTACATCGGCATTGCACATGAGCGCGCAGACCAGCTCGAGCCGGCGCTTCAAGCGTTTGAGCAAGCCATTACCCGCGAGCCAGACCATCTCGAAGCGGGCTGCCGCCGCGGTGACATCCTACGAAAGCAGGACCACTTCAAGCAGGCGCTCCATGCCTACGGCGAGGTCATTCAGCGGCACGGCGACATCGTGCATGCCCTCTCTGGACGGGCCGAGTGTCTCCGTATGCTCGGTGAGATCGATGAGGCACTGCTCGAGTTTGACAAGGCACTCGCACAGAATCCCGAAGACTTCACGTCGCTCTGCGGCAAGGCTGCCGTCTTCACCTCGCTCAAGCACTTCGACCAGGCGCGTGAACTTTGGCTGCGTGCCCGGGACCTCAAGCCGAGCTCGGTCTATGTCCTGAAGGGGTTGGCGCAGTGTGACCTCGCGGTCCGAAACGGCCTTGACCGGCTTCTGGACGACCTAACCAGCGAGTCGGTCCCAGCCGGGCCTCCGACCACACCTGATGACGAAGAAAACGACCGTCGGGAAGCCGCCGCAGATGAGCTCGACCGCGGCCGCAGCTACCATAAAGAGCGCAAGTACGAAGCCGCCATCCAGTGCTTTATGCGCGCCCTCGAGATCGACGACACCTTCGCTGAAGCCGCCGTTCGGCTCGGCATGGCCTACGAAGACGACCGGCAGTTCCGTCGGGCCATCTCGGCCTATGAACGGTGCCTCAAAATCGAGCCCGACCACTTTCAGGCCGCGACCAACATCGGCGAGGCCTATCGCAAGAATGAGCAGTACCACGAGGCCATTGATGCCTACGATCGCGCGCTCACGGTCAAGAGTGACTACCTCTATGCCCTGGCCGGCCGCGCCGAGTGCATGCGCATGCTCGGCCGCTTCGACGCCAGTCTCGAGTGGTTCGACCGCGCGCTCGCCGTAGGACCGACCCATGCCTTCGCGATTCAGGGCAAGGCCGCTGCGCTTAACGCACTCCAGCACTTCGATGAGGCGATGGAGTTCTGGAACAAGGCGCTTGAGATCGAGCCGCAGTCCCAGTTTGCCCTCGATGGCAAGGCCTACTGCGAAGCACAGCTCCGCCGTGGGGATGCCGCCGCGCGTCCCACACGACGACGACGTCCAACCTCGAAGCCCGGCGCCACCAAGGCCCCCGAGCCAGAAGCACCAGAGTCCACCACACCCACGCTCGATGAGCAGGGTCGGAACCTCAGCCAGCTCGCGGCCGACGGAAAGCTCCCACAAGTCATTGGGCGCGAGAAGGAGATGCGCGCGGTCATGAAGACGCTCGTGCGACGCCTCAAGGCCAATCCCCTGCTCCTCGGCGACCCAGGCGTGGGCAAGACCGCGGTGGTCGAGGGTGTGGCCCAGCGCCTCGCAGATGGACAGTGCCCCGAAAAGCTGAAGGGTCTCAAGATTATTGAGCTGTCGATGGGTACGCTTGTGGCGGGCACCAAGTACCGCGGCACCTTTGAGGAGCGCCTGCGCGAGATCATCAAAGAGGCGTCGAGTGAGCCGGGCATCGTGCTCTTTATCGATGAGATCCATACCCTCGTGGGTGCGGGGCGGACCGAGGGTGGCTCTCTCGATGCTGCGAACATTCTCAAGCCCGCCCTCGCCCGTGGCGAGATCACGGTCATCGGCGCCACGACCCTCGACGAATACCGTCAGCACTTTGAGTCCGACTCCGCCCTCGATCGACGGTTTCAGCCCATTCAGATCGATGAGCCCTCTCGCGACGAGTGCATCGAGCTGCTCGGCCGCCTCAAGGGTCGATACGAAGCGCATCACAGTGTCGAAGTTCACGACGATGCGCTGGGTGCCTGCGTCGACATGGCCGTGCGCTTTGTGCCCGACCGACGCCTGCCCGACAAGGCACTCGACATGCTCGATGAGGCCTGCGCCGAGGCAAGTCTCTCAGGCGATGAAGGGGTCAATGCGGAGACGGTCGCACGTGTCGTCTCCGACAAGACAGGTATTCCCGTGACAAGCCTGACCGCCGAGGAGCGGGAGCGTCTCTCTAGTATTGCCGATGCGCTCGGTGACTGCGTCTTCGGTCAATCTACGGCCATCGCGCATGTGGCCAACGCTGTTCGCCTCAGCAAGGCCGGCCTACGCGACCCGCAACGCCCACGCGGCGTGTTCTTGTTCAAAGGACCGAGCGGCGTCGGAAAGACCGAGCTCGCCAAGTCGGTGGCGGACTTCTTGTTCCCCGAGGGCGACGCCCTGATTCGCATCGACATGTCCGAGTTCTCGGACCGATACGCCGCAACCCGGCTCATGGGTCCACCCCCTGGCTTCTCGAAGCAAGGCGATGAGGGCATTCTCTCCGGCCCGCTGCGCAGAAAGCCCTACAGCGTCGTGCTCCTCGATGAGTTCGAGAAGGCACACCCCGAAGTGCAGAGCCTCTTCCTCCCGTTGCTCGATGAGGGGGTCACGACAGACTCCGAGGGTCGCACTGTGAGCGCACGCGAGGCCTTCTTTATCCTCACGACCAACGCTGGGTCCGCTGCGCGGAGCAGCAACCGCATGGGCTTCGGCTCCGACACCACAGACCCCCGTTCCGCAGCGCTCGAGGATGTTCGCCCCTACTTCTCGCCCGAGCTGCTCAACCGGATCGATGAGGTCATCTCCTTCAACGATCTCGCGAGCGAGGACCTGGAGGCGATCGTACGGGTGAGACTCGAGGAGCTCTCTGCACGCGCCACCACCTCTGGCATTACGCTCACATGGGACCCCGACGTGCCCGCGCATATTGTGGCGGAGTGCCCGCCTGCCCAGACGGGTGCACGGCCCGTCTTGCGGTCGGTCGACACCCTGATCGGAGAGCCACTCGGTGAAGCAGTCCTGAAGAGCAGCACCGGCCGAGGCCACTGGGTCGCAAGACTCACCGACGGCGAGATTGTCTTTGAGCCCGCCCAAGAGGCCCTCGACCATCAAGAAGGTGCCGTCTAGCCGGCGCGCACCCTAGCGATCGATCAGCACCGACAACAGACGAGGCTCACCCTCCGTGTGGTCGAGGTGCACGTGCACACCGAACAAGCCCTTGTCGACGAGCGCTGCCTCCATGTGGCGTTTGACGAGCCCCGCATCCCAGCCCTCGGGGATAAGCGCCCGCACCAAACGCAGCGTGCCGGGCTTACGCACCACGTGCACCATCACGTCATGAGCCAAGCGCTGCGCAGCAGCCTCTGGCGTTGTGAGGTCTGGATGCATCGGGCGGCTACGCTCCGTCGAACGAACTCATGCGCTTCTCAAGGACCTCTTGCCCGGTCGCCGAGAGCGCTTCGACTTTCGTGAGTCCGAGTGCATTGATGAGAAGTTCGGCATCCTGGGCCAACTTCTCGCTCTCCGAGACCATGTTCACGGCCTCTTCTTCCATCGTCTTACCCGTGACTGGGTTCGCCATTTTCCGCTGCTTTAGGTACTCTTGTTCCGCAGGGGAAAACGCAGTTGGAACGCCAGGGTTTCCTGTGTTGATACTCTCCGCCAATCCCGCGAATGGACCCGCTGCCTCTCGATCTTGTTCGGAGAGTGCCAGCTTCGGAGAGTATTGGAGCGCTGCGATCATCTCGCCGGCGATCTCAGCGCTCTTTCCGGCTTCTTTCGCCACCTGATCCGCCATCGCTTTAGCCTTCGCGCGCTTCGACTTCTCCGGGTCAGGCTCCTCTTTGGCGAAGAGATTACGGCGCCCATTTGAGCGCTGCAGCGGCGGGGCGGGCCCTCGCTGCGCGCTCTCTTCCGGATCTTCGACCGCCTCATCACCCTCTGCGACCGCCTCTTCGTTGCCCGCTCCTGCCGCCTCCGCAGCGTCTTCTTCGTCGACACCTGCGCCTTCCATGACCGACTTGGCATCATCCTCGGCAGCCTGGGTGTCTTTTCCTCCCCGGGAGAACAGTCGCTTGTACCATGGCAGTTTGGTGAGCTTCTGCCCCTTCGGCTTGTTGTTCACAGCCTTCGGGTTTTTGGCAGCCATCTTCTTGCGCCGCCTCAGCTTCTTTCTGGTCGCTGTAATTCCTTTCGCCGCGAGAACGCCAAGGCCCAAGATGGCCCCGCTGATTCCAATGGCCCATCCAACGGGATTGCTCGCCAGCACCAGAATTCCAGCGGCAATTCCCAGGCCGGCCGCAACTGCTTTAAGTGCTTGAATACCACCCTTTCGTACCTGTTTACCCTTGATATGGGCCTGCCACTTCTTCCCTCTGGCGGTCTGGATGTCCGCCTTATTGGCCTTTCGGTAGCGGCCCACTGCTTTACCACCTTCATACGCAGCCATACCGAGGCCAATAGCACCCCCAGCGATCCCAGTGGCGGCACCTGCAATACTCAAGCCATTTGCGGCATAGGATGCCCCATTCGTGGCCGTCATGACCGCGTCTTTGCCGCCCTGGGCCACTGCGCCGATTTTGAGTCCCGTGGCCGTAGAATCTAGGACTCCGCGGGCCACACCGCCCCTGGCTTGGGTCCGGATTTCCTTACCAAGCGCCACCATACCGTCGTCTTTATTTTTCTTTCCCTCGGTGATTCGCTTATTTGCATTGCGCCATGTGAGACCACCGTCGATAAGACCGAGCAGACCACCGGCTTCTGCACCGCTCGAGGATGCGATCGATGATGCCGCTCCAGTGGTTGCGCCAAGCGCAGCACTGCCAAAATACGCACCTGCCCCAGTGGCGCCGGACACCCCAACAACCGCGCCCAATTTTGATCCGAGGGTCAGGCCTTTGCCCACACGTTCGTTGTAGCCTGGCCCTTCGTATGGCTTACCAACTTCCGCAGCGCCCAGCGGGTCGGTCAGAGCAGGCCCAACGACGTCGTCTACCGCGGGCGCTGTAGGCGCCTCGGGAGCGCTAGGTGCCGTCTTGGACCGCCGGAAGAAATCGAAAAAGCCCATCGCGAGACCCCTCGATGAAACAATACACCCTGACGACGCCGACTGCCACCCTCATGACAACAATCGGCGCCACGTGTCACACGCGCATCTGGCGAACGTAGGCATCCACATCACGCTTGCCCTGCCCGTCGGGCGGATCGATCACATACCTCGGAAACGCCAGGCCGCTCACCTGGGTGCGAAGTGCCTCGACAATGGCCAGCCCACGCGCCACGCTCACCCGAAACGTCGCGTTGCCTACCGCCGCGTCGGTGTGGTGAAGATGGTACGGCCGCACATGTCGGTCGACCAAGGCCTCACAGAGCTCGGCCAAGACGGCCGGGTCGTCGTTGACGCCCTTGAGCAATACGGCTTGGTTCAGCACCGGAAGGCCCGCGTCTGTCAGGCGTGCGAGGGCCTCATCGACGTCGGGATTGAGCTCCCGTGGATGATTGACGTGCACGACCACCCACAGCGGGCGGTGCGCCTTCAGGATGTCCACCAGCTCGGCGGTCACGCGCCGTGGGTAGGTGATGGGCGCTCGCGTGTGAATGCGCACCCGACGGAGTGAGGGCGTCTTGATGGCTTGCAGTGCGGTGTCGAGACGCGCATCGCTGATCGCGAGCGGATCGCCGCCGCTCAAGATGACCTCTCGCGCCCCACTCTCTCGAATGTAGTGGACCGCCCGCTCCCACGCCTCTGGGGTGGGGTCCTCACGGGACTCCGGGTCATGTCCACGACGGAAGCAATATCTGCAATACAGGTGGCACCGCTTGGTGACCAACCACAGCACCCGGTCGGGATACTTATGGACCACCCACGACACCGGGCTGCGCAGGGCATCGCCTACCGGGTCAGCCAGGTCCCCCTCGTGGGCGGTCAGTTCCTGGGGGGCGGGCAGCGCTTGGCGCGCGAGTGCACCGCTGGGATCCTGCCGCATGCGTTCCCACCAGCTCCTTGTGATACCAATCGGAAACTGCTGATCCGCAGCTTCCCAGACCGATTCTAGCTCAGGGTAGGCTTCAAGAACCTCGGGGCGCCCCACAACCTGGCCTCGCCTCCCCGTCGCGGCGTGATACAAACGGCGCCTCATGCAACCCTCCAGCAGGACAGGCCTACCATGTACGAGACCAGTGATATCCGAAACGGCCTCAAGATTGAGCTCGACAACCAGCCATGGACTGTCACCTACTTCCAGTTTGTGAAGCCTGGCAAGGGCACGGCCTTCACTCGCACCAAGCTCAAGAGCCTGCTCAGCGGCAACACCGTCGAGCGTACCTTCCGAACTGGCGAGAAGCTGCAGCCTGCCGACGTCGAAGAGCGCTCCATGCAGTATCTCTACAACGACGGTGAAGACTACCACTTCATGAACACCGAGACCTTCGAGCAGGTGGCCATCTCTGAGAAGGTGCTCGGCAAGTCCACCCGATTCTTGCTCGACGAGATGATCACCTCGGTCTTGTTCTACAAGGGCAACCCCGTCAACATCGACCTCCCGAACTTTGTGGAGCTCGAGGTCACGTACACCGAGCCCGCCGTCAAGGGCAACACCGCGCAGGGCGCCACCAAGACGGCAGAGCTCTCCACGGGTGCGACCGTGAACGTGCCGCTCTTCATTGAGACCGGCGAAGTCCTCAAGATCGACACCCGCGACGGAAGCTACGTCGAGCGCGTCCGTAAGTGATCGATCCCCGCGGTCTGCGCGCGCGTGCGCGTGTGCTGCGGGCCATGCGCGACTGGTTTGACCAGCAGGGGTACCTAGAAGTGCCCTCACCCGTCCTTGTGCCCTCTCCGGCCATGGAGCCCACCCTCGTGGCCCTCGAAGCTGCAGACGGGTACCTACGCACGTCGCCCGAGTTTGCCCTCAAACGCGTGGTGGCCTCGGGGCTCGGCCGTGTCTACGAGATCGGCTCCTGCTTTCGCGATGACGAGCACGGGCGCTGGCATCGGCGTGAGTTCTTGATGTGTGAGTGGTACCGCGTCGGTGGTCACCTCGATGATCTCCAACATGAGGTCGAAGACCTTGTGGGCGTGTGCGCGGATGCGCTCGACCGCCCCCGGCCGACCTTCCAACGCTGGACCGTTCAGCAGGCCTTTGAACATGCCACGGGGCTCAACCCGTTCGGGTGTCGTGCGCAGGAACTCTCTCCTGAGGACGCAACATGGGACGACGCGTTCTTCCGACGGTGGGTGGCTGATGTCGAACCCGCCCTACCGCCCGCCGTGTTTCTGCGCGACTGGCCGGCCTCTCAAGCCGCGCTCGCACGCGTGGTCCAGACACCCGTAGGGCTACGCGCCCAACGATTTGAGGCCTACCTGAACGGTATCGAGCTCGCGAACGCCTTCGATGAGCTCCGCGACGGCGTCGAGCAACGTCAACGCTGCGTGGCGAGCCGAGCTGAACAAGAGCGGCAAGGGCAGCGGCCTCATCCCATCGATGAGGCCTTTCTCGACGCCGTGGACCGCCTACCAAAGGCCGTCGGCATTGCCCTTGGTGTCGACCGGTTGGTGGCGACGCTCATGGGCTGGGACAACATCGGGCCCGGCCGGGTCTAGCCTCAGGTGGATGTGCGTCGCTTGACGCCTTCAAACAAGGCCAGCTGATCGTCGGATGGTGGCGTAATGGGCAGGTCGCCGGACAAGCAGCCGTCACAGACTGCCTGATCGGGAGACGTCCGCAGAACCTTGTGCAGCTGCGGGAGCCGGAGCCACCGCATGGACTCCACCCCATAGGCTGACGCACCGACCTGGCCGCGTTGACTCGCGAGCTCATCGGTGCTCGGGCACACCACCCCATAGGGACAGGCGCGCCGCAGTGGTGGCGTGATCATGCGCACATGGACCGTCGCCACCCCCGCCTGCCGCAAGGCCTTCACGACCGCACGCAGCGTGACACCCGTACCCAAGCTGCTGGCCACCAAGACCACACGCTTTCCGGCCACGACATCCGGGACCGCAAACCACCCCTCTGCGTGGGCGGACCGTGGGCTGGGTGTTCCGACCCCCGGTGCTGCAAGGACACCACGCGCCCAGCGGATCTGAAGCGCCTCGGCCAAGCCGACCGCCGCTGGCGTGTCGTCGCCCGTCATGGGGATCACGACATCGGCGTCTGTTCGACCCTCATCTGCGAGTGCACTCCCAAGCTTTTCGCGCACCTGCCAGACAGAGCGCCCACCGACGCTGGCGCCTAGACGTGCCAGCTGAACCACTTCTTGGGCACAGGGACTCAACGGCGCATGTCGGAACGGGAACGTGGTCTGAATGCCGCGCGGGTCGACCAAGATCATCTCTCCTGGCTCCACATCGCGCACCACTTCGCCCCCTACCGCTCGAATGGCCACATCTTCGGAGGCAAACAACACGGCGCCATCGAGACGCCCCATCACGAGGGGCTTGAACCCACGGGGGTCGCGGACCGCCACAAGTGTATCGGTCGTGGCCAAGAGGGCCGCAAAGGCGCCATCGAGCCGCCACAGGGCATCGACCAGACGATTGATGACGCGCTTTTGAGTCGATTGGGCGGCGAGATGCAGGAGCAGCTCTTCGGGGGTGCCCTCTGCGCGTACTGCACCCTGCCGACTCACGAGCTGGTTGAGCTCTGGTCCATTGACCAGCCTGCCCGCAAGCGCCGCAGCCATCGGACCAATCTGGGTACCCGCACACACGGGCCGTCGCGGGGACACATCGCGCCTCGGAGACACCCGCGACCACACTTTGGCCACGGCCACGGAGCCCATCAGCGGGTCGAGCGTCACAGGGTCTTGGAGCGAACCTACCCGTTGCGGCCAGACCCCTCTAAACCGTGCCCCATCGCCAACGACGAGACCGCCCGAGTCCCCACCGCGGTGGGTAAGACCGGCCAAGGCACGTGCAGCAACACCCGCTGCATCGGCATGACCAGCGACTCCAACCAGTGCGACTTCGTCTCGAAGGCCGTCCACGGCACCTCCACCGCCCTGCTCTAACCCGGGACGGGACGCGCGGGCCCATCAATGGTACGGGGTAGGCCTCGCCAGGCCGTGTGGTCTTGGTCAGGAGGTCATGTCTTGCGCGCCACCTTCCCTCTGTATGTCCTTCCCTTCTTGTTGGCCTGCGTCCCCGAAGTCGACCCGTCCTCGACCAAGCCCGCAGGCCTGTACACACCAGACGGCACGTTCTTCGAAGCGCCATGGCCGAGCGATGGCCGCCTGACCGCGTCAGGTGCACCACGATGGAGCGACTTCGACAATGTCACGGGCCTCGCGCTGATGGACGAGCTCATCGCCATGGGCGAGCAGCGCACGGGCCACTCGGCCACCGCCCCCATCTACCTGCCCCTCGACGGGGTCATCAACCCGCTCGTGCTGCCCACTGCTGAACAGTCGTTGCTTCCCTACAGCCCGCTGCAGCTCATCAATATTGACCCTCGTTCGGCGCAGTTCGGCACGCGCACGCCGTTGATGACGCGGTTCTTTGATGACGACGGTACGTGGCTCCCCGGCAACCTGCTCGCGTTGTCCCCGATTCACGGGTTTGTGCTCGAGCCGGGCACGACCTACGCCGCGGTCGCCACGACAGCGCTGCTGCAGCCCTCCCAAGACTTTCAAGACGCCCTCGTCAGCGACGCGCACCTGCAGCCGCTCCTCACCGCACTACCGTTTCTTGGGCTCGGCCGCGACCAGCTGGCCGTCGGTACCGTGTTTACCACCGGCTTCCCCACGCAAGAGATGGCTCGGATTGCCGCCTTCCTCGATGACCGGGTCACACCACCTGCCCTCGATGATGAGCCACTCGACCACGTCGAGGACTACACGGCCTACACCGTGTGGCGAACCGACATCATGATGCCCATCTTCCTCGAGGGCGAGAAGCCCTACGCCACCGAAGGCGGAGCGATGCGCTTCCGCGAAGACGGCCTGCCCATCATTCAGGACTGGGAGCCTGTCCGCATCTCCGTCACGGTGCCAACCGACCACACCATGCCCGAAGACGGGTGGCCAGTGGTCGCATACTTCCACGGAACAGGCGGCAACTGGCGAAGCCATGCCAACAGCGAGAGTGACTTCGAGCCCGCCCAGTACCTCGCCAAATCTGGCGTGGTCACAGTCGGCATGGACCTCCCGCTTCATGGCACCCGACAGACCCCCACCACCGAGACCGATCTTCATTCGTTCAACATCTTCAATCCCGACAGCGCCTTGGGCGTCCATCGTCAAGGCGTGGCCGAGATGCTCTACCTGATCGATGGGCTCACCCATCAGTCGCTAGAGCTCGACAGTGACAACGGCACGGTGGCTCTCGATCCCACGCGGGTTGCAGTCATGGGTCACAGCCAAGGGGCGACCCTCGCTGCCATGGCCGGTCCATGGATGGGCGATGAGATCGAAGCGATGGTCCTCTCGGGTGGCGGCGGACAGCTCAACATCACGCTCGTCGAGCGCGAAGACGGCTACGACATTCCCGAGCTCGCCCGCAAGCTGCTCGCGTTTGCCGAAGATGAGCCGCTTGAGTCCCTGCATCCGGTCATGGGCATGTTGCAGAGCCTGGTCGAGCCCACCGATCCGATCGTCTACGGCCCCGCGTGGTCGGCTCGGCCCAATGAGACCTCGACGGTCGTGCCAGCCCTGATGACCAGCGGCATTCGGGATGAGCAGACGCCCTACCGCACGTCGGTGGCGCTCGCGCTTGCCGCGCGCATTCCCTTCGTGGGGGAGCGCTTCAGCAGTGCCGAGGGGCATGCCCTCGCTGGCCTTAGCGACGTCCCACTCTTTGGCGGCGAACCTATCGAGGCCACCGTTCAGTCCTGGACAGGCCAGACGCTGCCCTCGGGCTTGGCCCAATATGAGCGCGGCGGTCACTTCGTGATCTTCAACGACCCCGAAGCCCGTGACCTCGTGCACAGCTACCTCGTGCGTGCGCTCGACGGCGCGCCCGCTATCGACCCAGACGTGCCGACCATGGACGACGTCGACCCATGACCGGTCGCCCGCACACCACGGCGCGAGAGCTTCGGGCCATCCTCACGCGTCCACGGCATCTCCAGTTGACCGCGCTAAACGCCCTACGCGCGACCCTGCCCACACTCGCCCTCGATGAGGCCTGGAACACGAGATTTGGTGCAGGATCGCTCTTTGACGCGTGGACGCGATCCAGTGTTGTACAAGGCCTCTACGCGGCCAACCGCGCACGCATCTCCGCCCACCTTGGAGGACGTACCCCGGTGCGCATCATTGAAGCTGGTGGCGGCGACGGTCGGCTCTGGATGAACCTGCTACCCACCGACACGCAGGGTGAGGTCGTCGTCATCGATCCAATGGAGGAGCCCGCAACGCTCGTGGGCGCCCATCTGCCTTCGGGGGTGCAGGTCACACCGCGCGTCCAGCACGTTCAGGATGTCGAGGACTGGGGGCATGCCGACCTCGTGGTCATGAGTCTGACCCTACACCACGTCGCTGGGCGCGACCGTGAGGAGCGTGAGCGCCACGGCCTCACGGGCCCCGGAAAGCTCGATGTGCTCCAGCGGGCGCGCGCTGCCCTTCGGGCGCGGCACGGGATGTTGCTGCTCAATGAGGCCGACATCTTCTGCGAGCTGGCCTTGAGATCGGGGGACCCCTACCTGCGTGACCGGCTCGCCGACTCCTACATTCGGCGGTGCATGCTCTCCTTGCTCGACGACATCGATCAGCGGGCCGACGCGGACGACGACCTGCGCGCCCGCTGGTGGGCCATTTCACGCTTGTGGTGTCTCGATCAACTGGACGCAGCAGATGTTGACGCCAAAGACCGCGACGTCTACGAACTTGATGTTCTAGAGTGGGAGTCCCTGCTTCACCGTGCGGGATTTTCGGTCGCGCATCGCACGTGTACCGACGCCTATGGCCTCTTTTACCAATACGTCTGCACGCCCCAGTGACGGGGCAGCCCACATCCCCCTTCGTGAGATGACGTGAGCCTGCTGCCCTCGATCGCTGCCTTGCTCCTTGGTGCACCCGCCGTGGCTGCAGCCCAAGAGGCGGCTACCCTCGAGGTGGTGCTCCTCGAGCGGGGTTCGGGGCTACCCATCGCGGCAGACCTGGAGATCAACGGCCAGCCCTACACCGCATCCAACGAGGGACGCCTTCAGCTCGACGTACCTGCGGGCAGCCTCTCGCTCAAGGCCTCCTCACCCGAACACCTTCCCAAGACCGCCGAGCTGTCGCTACGACCCGGGCAGACGCTGATGTTCGAGCTGCGCCTGGACCGAGTGAGCTGGGCCGAGGAGGTCATTGTCTATGGCGCAGGAGAGGCCAGCGCGGTGCAGGCCTCGACGTTTACGCGAGAGGAGCTCGACGCCGTTCCGGGCGCCTTTGGTGACCCCATACGGGCGCTTCAGAGCCTACCAAGCATGGCCCGGCCCTCCAGCGTCGAAGGCTCGCTGGTGGTGCGTGGCGCGAGTTCTTCAAGCACTGCCGTACTCGTGGACGGCCTGCCCGTACCGTACCTGTTTCACTTTTTGCTGGGTCGGTCCGTCATTCCTCCAGACCTCGTCGATGAGATCGAGGTCATCCCCGGGGGTGCCCCCGCACGCTACGGCGCCAGCTCTCAAGCCGTGGTCGACACCCACCTTCTCAAGAAGGACGTACAGCCCGGCGTACATGGGCGCGTAGGCGTCGACATCCTCGATGGATCAGTGGGCTTGACCACCCGCGTCGGCCCGTGGTCTCTCGCGGTGAGCGGGCGCTACAGCTGGGTGGGTGGCCTCGTCGGACTCTCGAGCAGAATCGCATCCGTCGCCCAAGGAAACCGCTGGAAGGATGCCACGTACGTGGAGCCTTGGTACGGCGACGCAACCGTTCTTGCACGCTATGATCAGGGTCCGGATACGGTCGATGTGCTGTTCATCGGCGCGGCCGACCGCCTCACCTTCCGCATCGGCGAGGAGGCTGAACCAGACGTCAGCCTCGCGTTCGACCCCTCGCAACTCTACAGCTCGGGATTCTGGCGGATCCGGACGCGCTGGCAGCGTGAGGTCGGCGCCCATCGTGCGGACACCTGGGTGGCTATCGGCACCGATGGCCAACGCAACCTGCTGCAAGGTCTTGGGCTCCTCGGAGAGGGCGTGGAGTTTGGACAGGTTCGGCAACGCCAAGCCCACGTTCGCCATGCATGGACGCTGTCGCTCCCCGAGGACTGGTCCATGAATGTGGGCTCGGAGGCCGTGCTCTCACGCGTGGTGGCCGAAGACTACAGCAATCTCGTGATGCCCGAGCAGCCCGTCCCCCAAGATGGGCACAGCCGCCTGCGCAGCCATGCCTGGGTCGATGCACGAGGCCGCGTGGGCCGCTGGCACCTGATGCCTGGCCTACGACTCTCCGGATACGCGCTCCGAGGTAAGCTGCATGGGAGCCCCGAACCCCGAATCGGGGTCCGCTATGAGGCGAGTGACGTGGTCACCTGGACAGGCTTTGCGGGTGCCTACAGTCAGCTCCCGCGCCCCGAGCAGACGGCGCGACTGCTGGGTGACCCCAGTCTTCCCATCCACCGCTCTGTGCAGCTTGGAACCGGGGTCGAAGCGCGCTGGCCCAGCGGCTTAAGCCTAGAGTCCACCCTCTATGGCACCCGCTTCGCACCCACGATTGCCGTGGGCGAAGAACTGGTGTCGACCTTGGCTGACGACGATGGCGCCGTGGTTGCCAGAGATGAGCTCCGGCCCGTCTACCAAGCCCTCCCGGGATGGGCGTTCGGCGTCGAGACCATGCTGCGGTTCCGGCCCAATCATCGGTTTTTTGGATGGATCAGCCTGACCTTGAGCCGCAGTCTGCGACAGTGGCCCGATGGGACCCTGCGCGCGGCAGACCGAGACCAGCCCGTTGCCGCGACCGCCGTTGCCGCATGGAACGCGCCGCAGCTGTGGCAGGTGTCCACACGTGCGCGGGTGACGAGTGGGCACCCCTACACACCTCTCTATGAGGCGTGGAACCCCTGGTACGACTTCTGGGTACCCCAGCCCGGTGAGACCAACAGTGCGAGGTTTCCGGTGTTCTTTCAGCTGGATGTCCGGGTTCAGAAGACCTTCGTGGCCAAGCGTGCCCGCTGGAGCGTCTACCTCGACATCGCCAACACCACGAACCAGAAGAACTACTTGTTGGCGACCTACACCCCGAACTATGCGCGCCTTGTGCCCGCCATCTGGATTCCGATCATCCCCAACCTCGGCCTTGAGGTGGACTTCTGATGCAACCGCGTTCCCACACCCCTCGCCTCGTGATGATCACGGCCTCACTGCTGGTCGGCCTCACTGGGTGCTTCAACCTCAACGCCGATCTGTTCGACGAACAGGTCTTTGTCGCCCTCGACAACATCACGGACAGGCCCCGAGTGCTGGGTATCAACCTCGATCCGCCCTTGGTCGTGGCCAACAACCGGGTGAATCTGTCTGCCCTGGTGCTCGGCCCCTCCGAAGGCATTCAAGAAGGCGGAATGACCGACCTCTCGTTCGACATCTGCGGGCTCCGGGAAGATGTTCCCGTCGACGTTCTTGACCTCGGGTGCTTTCTCGACAGCGAACGCGTCGAGCAGGTAGGCACGGGCCAGTTTGCTCGCTGGCAAGTCCCGGAGCTGCCCGAGCTCACCAGTCAACCGGAATGCAACATCGATCTCGGCGGGTCACAGGCCCTCGACGGGCGCTGCGTGAGCTGGATCCCGCTGCGGGCCACCGCAACGTGGGGCAACGACCCAACACCAGCCTACGGTGTCTTGGATGTTCCACTCATCACCGTTCCCGGAGCGCGGTTCACGCGCAAGGACACGGGAAGTGCACTCGACGTCCAAGCCTACATTGAAGGGCCCGAAGCGGCATGGCCGGGCGATGTGGTGAGCCTAACGCTCCACACCGATGCAGATCTCGAGGAGCTCACCTGGTTTGACTACCAGTGGTACGCCACCGACGGGACACTCTGGGGTACTGGGCTGACCGTGGCGCAAGACGCAAGCCCCAAGCTCGGCGGGCAGATGACCACCAACCGCCTGCAGATCCCTGAGGATGCCTCCGGCACCCTTCAGGTTGCCGTCGTCTATGAGCGAAACCCGATTGAGTCCGAGTTCACCCTCGTGGGCGATCTTGGGTGGCGTGTCCACACCATCGAGGTGCTCGAATGACCCGGCTGCTACTCCTCTTGGGCTGCGTGGGGTGTGTGGCGAGCAACGAGCCCCCCGAGATCGTGTCGTTCAATGGGCTTCTCTATGATGAAGACCTCTTCGGGTTCGACGGAGAGATCCTCTACGCCCCCGGCGATGTGTTGGAGCTCGTCGTCGAGGTCGACGACCCCAATGGCGACAACGTCCAGCTCTGGTTTCCATCCCAACCGTTGGGCTTTGACTTTCCTCCCGATGGGACGACGGGGGTCTGGCGGGTGCCCACCGACGCGCCATCCCTACCTCCCTCGCTCATGATCGCGGAAGACGACCACCCCATCAATCCGCGCTTCACGGCCATCCCGCTGCCGTTCCGATCCGAGTTGGCCTTCGAGGACCTCGACTTCTAGCCCTCGGCACGCTCGGACAGAGCCTCCCAGCGGGCCCACCCCTCTGTGACCTGCGTCTGTAGCGCCTCTAGTTGGGCCGTCAGGGCCGCGGGGTCGACATTTGGGTCTCGGTAGGTCGCAGGGTCAGAGAGACGCCCTTCTAGGTCTTCTACGGCCTGCTCGAGCGCTTCTAGGGCATCGGGGAGCCCCTCAAGCTCTCGGTTCTCATTGAAGGACAGTCGCTTGCGATCGCGTCGCTTCCGCTCGGGCGGCGGGGACTTCTGCTCCTGCGCGCGTCGCTCAGCGGCCCGCTGCTCGGCCTCTTGTGCGGCACGGGCCTGCTCTGCGGCCTGAAGCTGCTGCCGACTGGCGTAGCGTGTCACCCCGCCATCGCCGCGCAGGTGCAGGATCGAGGTGCACGCGCGATCAAGAAACGCTCGATCATGCGTGACGATGAGCGCTGACCCATCAAAGGCCAGCAGAGCCTCCTCAAGCACCCGAAGTGTCATGAGATCGAGATCATTGGTGGGCTCATCGAGGAGGAGCAGGTTGGCACCCTGCAACATCAGGCGGGCCATCAGGAGCCGCGCACGCTCGCCCCCCGAGAGCGCTCCAACTTGCTGATCGAAGATCTGTCGCTTGAAGAGAAAGCGCTGCAAGAACCCCGCCACGTGCACCCATTGGCCACGAATCTCGACCCGATCGTTGCCGCCTCCCGCCGCCTCGAAGACCGTGTCCGTGAGCGTCAGTCCGGTGCGGTGCTGATCGAGCAGGCCCACCGTCACCCGAGGAGAGATGGAGAGCGTACCCGTGTCTCGCTCGAGAAGACCGCAGAGCACCTTCATGAGCGTCGACTTACCGGCACCGTTCGGCCCCACGACCCCAATACGCTCGCCACGCAGCAGCGTGAGATCGAGGTCCTCGAAGAGCACGCGTTCGCCAAAGCCCTTGGACAGTCCATGGGCCTCAAGCAGGGTCTGCCCCATCTTCAGGCCCGTCTCGAACTCGAGGGAGAAGGTCTCCTGCGCCTTGAGGGGGCGTTGGTCGCGGAGCACCTCGAGCCGGTCGAGGCGCGCCCGTTGCTTGGTGCTGCGCGCTGCTGGAGAACGGCTCGCCCACTCGGCCTCTTGCCGGATCATGGCCAGGCGACGGTCTTCGGCACGTTGGAGCGCAGCTTGCCGCTCCGCCCGCGCAATCAGGTAGTCGGCGTAGCTCCCTTCATAGGGCACGGCGACGCCATCTTCGATCTCGACAATGCGCGTGGCGACGGCCTCGAGGAGGTAGCGGTCGTGGGTCACGAGCACGAGAGCGCCGCTGTAGTTCTCCATCCAAGCCTGAAGCCAGTCAACCGTCTCGGCATCGAGGTGGTTCGTCGGCTCATCGAGCAAGAGCACATCGGGGCGCTGCAAGAGCGCACGGGCCAAAGCCACGCGTCGGCGCTCCCCACCCGACAGCCCCGAGACGGGTTGCTCCCGACCTGGCGCAGCAAGGCGGTCGAGCATCGCGTCGACCTCGTGTCCGATCTCCCACCCCTTGAGGTCGAGCTCATCTTGAAGGGCCGCCGCAGCGCGGTCATCGCCACTGTCGAGGGCCTGCTGCCACCGGGCCAACAGATCGGCGTGCCACGCGGTCGCCAGCTTCATCGCATCGTCGACCGTACCCTGCCCCAGCTCTGGGATCTGGGGAAGAAACACCACGCGACCATCGGTTACCACGCGGCCACCATCGTGTGGCTCACGCCCCGCGAGGATGCTCAAGAAGGTCGACTTTCCACATCCGTTCGGCCCCACGAGACCCACGCGATCGCCCGGCGACACGCCCATGGAGACGTCACGTAGAATCAGACGATTTCCCCACGCCTTCTCGACGCCCTGTGCGAACAGCGTGTGCATCTGGCACTCCCCGTGGCCCCATAACGCTTCGCCCCCACCGCTACTGCGCAAGACGCGCTACATTGCACCGTGTGTGCGAGGGGTTCTATGCGGCCAGTGCTTGGGTTGAGCGTTGTTTTGTCAGCCTGTATCGACTCCGGACAGCTGGAGATTGTGGGTACCGAGCCCGCCGAGCCGGTCACGAGCGGCACCTCGACAACCCCTACCGTTCTCGATGTCGATATCTCGGACATTGCCATCAGCGGCCGATGGGCGGGCAACAACGATGCCTTGCACTGCACGTGGCAAGGGTGCACAGCCCGCATTGCCTTTGTGGGTGAGCAGTCTCGCGTGCAGCTGCGGACCGCCGAGACCTCGGAGTGGGTGCGCCTCATGGTCGACGACGATCCGGCGCAGAGCTGGCGATTCGAGGTCACCCCAAAGGCGACGTGGTTTGAGCTGCCCGAAGTCCTCTCCCCCGGTGAACACACCCTCACGCTCATCAAAGAGACCTACGCGGCCGACCCCGTGAGCCTCCTCGCGTGGCAGGTCGAAGGGCTCGAGATCCTCGATGCCCCAGAAGCCAACGGACCGCACCTGCTGGTCCTCGGCGACTCCAACGCGGCAGGCGTCTCGTTGATGAGCGAGCGCGATGAGGGTGCCCAATCACTGCGTGGCGCCACCTTCTCCTGGCCGGCACTCGTGGCACGAGCCGTGGGCGGAACGCATGAGAACATCAGCGTCTCCGGCGCGACCCTCACGTCGCTGCCCAGACAGGCGCCTCGCTGGGACCGCTTTGACGACACCAGTGTCTACACGCCGCTGGCCCAGAACCGCCGTGAAGCGGATCTCGTGGTGATCAACCTCGGCGCCAACGACATCTACACCAGCAGCACAAATCAGCTGCTCGCCAACTACCTCGAGCTCCTGCGCGAGGTGCGTGACGCGAATCCGTCCGCCCACATCGTGGCATTCAACGCCGAGGGCTGGGACCGTGATGAGCCCGCGAATGACACCCCCAGCCTCACGCAGTTGTTCAAGGATGACAACTTCAGCGTGGCCATCTTCCCTTGGTACTTTGAGCAGTGGCATGGCTGTGAGACCGACCATGCAGGCATGGCGACCTCCTTGCTCACCCACCTCAAGCAAGAGGTAGGACTCAACAGTTCACCCGTCGACATCTTGAACGGCTACGGAGAGGAGGGTGACCTCGCCAACGGCTCCTTCGAGCGTCAGGCCCCCTTTGGTGGCTTTGCGTGGCGGTATGCAGGTGACGAGGGCGTCGAGCGGCGCAGGGTCGAGGATGCCAAAGACGGAGACTGGGTCTTGCGGCTCACCGATGCCGAGGTCCACCAGCCCAACGATGTGCTCCCCGGTGAGAACATCGTCGTCTCTGGGTTCGCTCGAGGACCCGGCGCACTCGCTGTCATTCTCGACACCCGAGGTCAACAGATGGGCACATTCCCTATCGACGAAGAGGTCGAAGAGATCGTGCCAGGGAACACATGGACGCCGTTCACGGTGGCCTTGCGGGCATCCACGAATGGACGGCCCGTGTTTCACACGCGACTCACGCTCGCCAGCGAGGGGCTCGTGGAGATCGATGGCCTCGAGATGACCACAGACATCCAATGAGGTTGACCATGACGCGCTTCTTGCCCCTGATGATGGCCCTGGTGGTCGGCTGCTCTGCCCGCAGCGTGGGCACGGACCCCGTGGGTGAGGAGCCCGTCGTTCGTGGGCCCTGGACCACCCCTCCCCCCGCGGTACTTCCTGCACCTGACCGCCTCGTCGGCTTTGCCGATGTTCATGGCGACCTTCGTGCCACACGCAGGGTGCTGCGTCTCGCCGGACTCATCGACGGTGAGGATCACTGGGCCGGGGGAACCACCGTGGTGGTTCAGACGGGCGACCAGCTTGATCGGGGCGACGACGAGCAAGCCATTCTCGACCTGTTCGAGCGGCTCAGCGAAGAGGCGTGGGCGGCTGGTGGCGGCTTCTACCCCTTGCTCGGCAACCACGAGACCATGAACGTCGAGCTCGACTTTCGGTACGTGACCGATGGCGGGTTCGTCGACTTTGAAGACACCCCCTTTGATGAGGCCGACCCCGTGCTTGCGAAGCTGCCAGAGCGGGAGCGGGGCCGTGCCGCGGCCTTTCGTCCAGGTGGGCCCTACGCAATGATGCTCGCGGGCCACAACATGATCATGCAGGTGGGCGGCACGGTCTTTGTGCACGGCGGGGTACTCCCCAGCCATGCGCGCACCGGCATCGACACCATCAACGCCGAGGTGCAGGCGTGGATGCGTGGTGAAGCGGCCAAGCCCGACCCGTGGGTCAGCGGCGATGCGCCCGTCTGGACCCGCGTCTACTCCGATGATGATGAGCCCCCCTCCTGCACCAAGCTCACCAATGCCCTCGACCTGCTGGGCGCGGATCGCATGGTGGTGGGCCACACGGTTCAAGACGAAGCCAACCCCGCCTGCGACGGTCGGGTGTGGCGCGTCGATGTCGGCATGGCCGCACATTACGGCGGTGATTCAGCCGCCGTGGAGATCACCGGCGACACTGTGACGCTTCTCACCCGGTGATCAGAGCTGCGCCGCCACGCGTGTGCCCTGGTCGATGGCGCGCTTGGCATCGAGCTGAGCGGCTACGTCCGCGCCACCGATGAGGTGCACAGATAGCCCGCGCGCTTCGAGGGGTGCCTGAAGCTCACGCCGGGACACCTGTCCCGCGCAGATGACGACGTTGTCGACCTCGAGCACCTCAGAACGCCCACCGACCGTGAGATGCAGGCCCTGATCATCGATGCGCTCGTAGGCACACCCGGGGAGCATGGTCACACCCAGCTTCTTGAGGGATGCCCGATGGATCCACCCCGTGGTCTTACCGAGCTTCGCCCCAAGTTTTCCTTCGGAGCGTTGACAGAGATACAGGCGCCGCTTGGCAGGTTCATCCTCGGGATCTTTCAGGCCGCCGCGCGCTTCAAAGGCTCGGTCGACGCCCCATGTCTCAAGGTAAGCGTCGAGGTCGGGTGGCCCATCTTCTCCAGGATGCCCAAGATACTCGGCCACATCGAACCCAATACCGCCTGCACCAATGAGCGCGACGCGATCCCCAACCTCAGCATGGCCGGCGAGGACATCGACGTAGGACAGCACCATCGGGTGGTCGATGCCCGGCATGGTGATCTCGCGCGGTAGGACGCCGGTAGCCAACAGCACCTCATCGAAGCCCTCGGATGCGAGAAGATCTGCATCGGCCCGGGTACTGAGCCGAACGTCAACCCCCGTGAGCTCGAGCTGTCGCTTGAAGTAGCGAAGCGTTTCCCAGAACTCGTGCTTCCCAGGGATCTTCGCCGCCATGTTGAACTGGCCCCCAATGCGGTCCGAGGCTTCAAACAGCGTGACCTGATGGCCGCGGGTGGCTGCACTGGTGGCTGCGGCGAGCCCTGCTGGCCCCGCCCCCACCACGGCGACCTTCTTGGGCGTTGCGGCCGGCGTGAGCACCAGCTCGTCTTCGTGGCAGGCAAACGGATTGACCAAGCAGCTGGCTTTCTTGTTCTGAAAGACGTGATCGAGACAGGCCTGGTTGCAGGCAATGCAGGTATTGATCTCATCTACCCGCCCTTCTCTGGCCTTGATGGCCCAGTCTGGGTCGGCGAGGAGCGGTCGAGCCATGCTGACCATGTCGGCATCGCCCCGCGCCAGAATGGCTTCGGCAATGTCAGGCATGTTGATGCGGTTGGACGTAATCAATGGCACGCGAATCTCTTCGGCAAGGGCATCCTTGAGCTTACGGGTGACCCAGCTGTAGGCGCCGCGTGGCACGCTGGTGGCAATCGTCGGCACTCGGGCTTCATGCCAGCCAATTCCCGTATTCAGGATACTCACCCCTGCATCTTGAAGCATGCGGGCAAGGCCAACGACCTCCTCCCAAGTGCTCCCATCGTCGACAAGATCGAGCATCGAGAGCCGGAAGATGATGATGAAGTCGCTACCGACCGCGTCTCGGGTGCGCTTGACGATCTCAACCGCGAAGCGGGCCCGCTTCTCAAAGCTGCCGCCCCACGCATCGTCGCGGGCGTTGGTGCGCTTCACGAGAAACTGGTTGATGAGGTAGCCCTCGCTGCCCATGATCTCGATGCCGTCGTAGCCGGCCTTCTTGGCCATGACCGCGCAGTTGACGTAGTCGGCGATGGTGCGCTCGATCCCACGGGCAGACAGCGCGCGCGGCGCGAAGGGCGTGATCGGTGACTTGATCGCCGAAGGCGCCACGTTGAAGGGGTGGTAGCCGTAGCGGCCCGCATGCAAGATCTGAAGTGCTACACGGCCGCCGGACGCGTGCACCGCATCGGTGACCGCACGATGCTTGTAGACCTCCCACCGGTTGGTGAGGCGCCCACCGAGCGGCTTGAGCCAACCCTCGATGCTCGGCGAGAAGCCGCCCGTGACCATGAGCCCAACGCCACCCGCCGCACGCACACCCAAGTAGGTCCCCAGCTTGGTGAGTGGCCCAAACTGTTCCTCGAGCCCAACATGCATCGAACCCATGAGGATGCGATTCGGAAGGACCACATGACCGAGGTCAAGCGGCTCAAAGAGATGGGGAAAGTGCGGGTGTGGACTGTTCACGTGGCGACTCCCTCGAAGGTGGCCTACTTCTACCTCACCGCGCGGCACCTCGCAGGGCCAACCCCGACGGAGGACAGGTGGTCCGAATTTCACTGCATGAGCTCTTCGTCTTCGCCTGCGGCGTAGCGTCGATATCGATCGGCATTATCTTTGTTGTGTATTGCAGAATAACGTATCCATCTGACATATCGCTGTCATCCGACATAGCCTTCATTGCATGCACGACAGGTTTGTCGCTTCCGTTTTGGTGGCACCTCTACTTTTTCCGCTCCCTTCGCCGACACCTACCTCTAGGCTTCCAACGGCCATGGAGAGAGGTGTGGTTTATGGGCAGACAGTTTGGCTTCAGTTTCCATGGCGTGATTGACGACGTTCCGACCACCTTCGAACACTGTCAACCCGACACGTATCAATGGACCGTGAGGCAGCCCACGGGCCTGTCCGCCCCGATCGGCATCAGCTACCCTCACGGCCACAGCCTCGCGATGCTCCCCGAAAACCCAGAGGTGGCTCCTCCCGAGGCTGTTCCCTGGGACACGTTGTTCCCTCCGGCACACGCCGAGGCACTCCAGATGTACATCACATCGCTGTTCGACGCGCACGCCGCGCACGACCCCTTGGTGGGTCTTTACCCCGAAGCCATCGTGCTGCAGATCAACAAGATGACGGTTGCACAGAAGGTAGGCCCCGAGGTCGCGGCGTGGTTCGATGATGTGGCCTCGCTTCGACAACGCATCGCCAATGCGCACTCCGCACACGCTGAAGTGGGCGCTGACCCTGAAGCCGCAGAAACAAGCTGACGGGCTTACCCACTCCTCTGTGCTACCATGGGGCATCGACCGGTGGAGTCCTCGTGCGCTTGTCTCTCCTTCTCTTGCTGGCTGCATGTGGCCAAGTGACCCCCAACGCAGCGTCCGACGGCTGGGCCGGTGGCTCCGATTGGGCGTCTGACCAGCTCGTGCCCAGTGGACAGCTCCCCCCGCCTGGTGACTTTGAGCTGGACGTGTCGGTGCTCGCACCCGGTCAGCCCCTGACGTTTACAGTCACCAACGGACCGCCCAATCAGACCATCTACGTGCTCTACTCGTTTGACGGTGTGGGCAATGGTCCCTGCCCCCCACAGCTCGCCACAAAATGCCTCGGCATTCGCCCTGCGGCGCGACTCGTGCCCGGGTCCTTCACCACCAATGCCTCCGGCCAGGGCACGCGAACGCTGAACATGCCGAACGTCTTGCCCACCGACATCGCGTTTCAGGCGGCCTCCCCGGGCACCGACGAGGTCAGCAACGTTATCGGAACCTACGTGTTTCCGGCGGGCACATCGATAGACCCCACGCTCGACCGTGACGGCGACACCCTCTCGGTTGCCGATGGGGACTGCAATGACAACGACGCCGCGGTCTATCCCGGAGCACCGGACACCGCGGGGGACTTTGTCGACAGCAACTGTGATGGCTTTGACGGCGAAGATTCCGATAGCGACGGCTTCTTGTCCGTGGCCAGCGGCGGCACCGACTGCAATGATGCCTCCGCCGCAGCGTTTCCGGGCAACACCGAAGTCTGCGACGGCATCGACAACAGCTGCGATGGCAATGTCGACAGCGTCGGGGGAACCAACCTCTGCCTCGACAACGCGACCCTCGCAAAAGCCACGCTCTGCTCTGGCGGTGGCCGAACCAGCGACGGGCAGAACAGCATGGTGAACTGCACCGCCCCAGTAGACGCGGCGCCTGGTGGGCCAAGCACAGACGGGGTGAACACACTCCTTACGGGGAGTGTCCAACTCACGACGCCATGAGGCCATCACGCCGGTGGGCGCACCACTGCCCGCACGCCCTCTGAGGGGCCCATGACCAAGTTTCTTCTGATGTACCGATCCTCCGAGACAACCTCAAGACGTGGCCCCTTCGCGAGCTCCGCGAGTACGAGTTCCAGCTCGTAGGTGGCGAGTGCCATCCCCACGCAGCGCCGTACTCCCCCTCCAAATGGCATAAACTCAAAGGGCGAAAACCGGCGTTCTAGAAATCGCTGGGGCCGAAACACCTCTGCGTTGGCATAGAGCGCTTCGTTTCGATGTACCCGTTCGATGGCTACAGCTACGCTGGTTCCGGCCGGAACAGTTACGCCCTCCAGATCGAGGTCTCGCTCGAGCACCCGAAGCACGTCGGGGACAATCGTGTCGAGCCGCAGCGTCTCCTTCCAGAAGGCCTCGAGCGCGTCGCAGGTGGAGAGGTGTTCGGGCGTACCATCGGCCGCGAGGATCTCTGCACGAAGCCACGCCGCCGCCTCGGGATGCCGATGGAGTCTCCCCACGCAGAAGGCCAGCGCTACCGCTGTCGTCTCGTGCCCCGCAAACAAGAGCGTGACCAGCTCATCGCGAATCGCCTCATCTGGCATCGGGGTGCCATCTTCATAGGTGGACGCCACCAGAAGCGACAAGATGCTCTCGTTGGGTTCCGCCCGACGGGCGTCACTGATGTCCTCATAGAGCATGGCATCAAGCGTTTCAACGGCCCGCTTAAACGCGGTCCAGCCAGGTACAAGCCAATGCTGTGCCGCCCTAAAGAAGACAAACATGGGCTTCAGTGTGTCAACCAAGTGCGTGATGGCTGCCACATAGGCCTTCACCCGCGCCGCATCGGACACACCAAAGATGGTGTGGATGATGACGCGAAAGGTGATGGCGAGCATCTCATCCTGCACAACGATGGTCTGGCCGTCGGACCATCGTGAGATCTGTTCGCGAGCAATGTCTTGGATGGTCTTCCCGTAGGCCTTCATGCGCGGCCCATGAAACGGCGGCATCAGGACGCGACGCTCGCGAAAGTGCTCCTGACCGTGCAGGACCAGAACCGAGTCTTTCCCTACGAGGGGGCGCATCGCCTCTACCGCAAATGGACGGGTGTCCTCGCTCCGGGTCGAAAAGACCGCCTTCGCACCCGCTGGCGTACAGGTGACCACCACGGTGCCGTTCATGGCTGGCACCGTGAACATATCGCCATAGCGCTTTTGAAAATCGCAATATGCCTGACGAGGGTCAGACATGATGCGCCATGTATTTCGTATACGGCCCGGTGGGCCGTCCGGAAGGCTCGTGGGCATCCTCCTCTCCTCCTACCCCCACCTATGCGCAGAGTGCGGGCGCTCACGCGTCCGATCAGTCAAACTCACAGATAAACGTCTGATAGGACGAGAACGAGAACCAGCACGGCAGGTCGTTCCAATCACCGCCAAAGTACGAGAGCACGGCGCAGTCTTCGCCGCCGAAGCCCGCGTCGTTGGGCTCACCGCTGTTCCAGTTGGTGTAGCCGGAGTTACTGCCGCTCACCCACTCGAAGTTCCCTTCGGAATCTTCATCGGTGTAGCCAATCCACCAGGCCACGTTGCCATCGGTGGCCGTATCAGGCCGCAGGGCAAGCGCCGTGGAGAGCAAGAAGGCGTTCTCGGAAGCATTGTTGATGGTGACCAGCGTTCCGCCAGCATCATCGCAGATGTCCTCCGCCGTGTACCACGTCACTTGGTCCTCGCAGAACCCATAGACCGAGCCGCCGTCGGCGACGATGGTGCAGTCCTGACCCTCGAGAGGGTTTTCGGTCTCGACGGTGTCCGTGGCCGAGCCACCGCTGTCCGTGCCGTCGTTGGCCACCGCCGTGCATGACCACACCTGCGCAGGCTCCACTTCGCCGCCATCGACCGTATCACCGGGCCAGACCGTCTCGCTCAAGACAGCGGCGTCCACCGGATCCCCATTGACCGTCCACGTCATGGTGTAGCCTACGCTGTCGTTGTCCGCGTCGGCCGAAGCGGTGGTCACCGTACAGAGCAGCTCGTCATCCTCTTCGGGAGCATCTGGACTGATCTCCACCACGGGTGCGCCAGGTGGGGTGTTGCCCACCACCGTCGACAGCGTGGCCGCACCAAACTCGCCCGTGGTGTCCTCGGCGATGACCACCACATCGACCGTATCTCCACGAGCGAACCAGACCGTCCCATCGAGGGTGCTGCTCGCTCCTGACTGGACCTGCACGCCGTTGACACTCCAGGTGTAGGTGAGCGTGACCATGTCCCCATCGGCATCGGACACCACCGCTTCGGCCGTGAGGTCGTCGTCGGTGAGCGGAATCGCTGGCTCAAACGACAGGTCATCGATCACCGGTGGCGACCCACCGATCGTGAGCGTCTCTATGGCGTCGGAGCTGCCACCCTTACCATCGGCCACCAGCGCCACACAGGACACCTCACTCCCTGACCCAAAGGCGCCCGAGAGTGTCTGTGATGTGCCGGTGATTGACGGGCCCACTTGCGCACCGTCGACAAGCCAACCCATCGTAACGATGATGGCATCACCATCCGCATCACTGGCTGACGCTGCACATGTGAGCGTACTGGTGGGAAGCGCTGGCTGATCGGACGAGGTCACAGCGAGGCTCATCTCCGGATCGCGATTGGCGAGCGTCGTGCTGGTGGTGACCACCTGCGTCAGCCCCTGACTGTCGGTCACCGTGGCTTCACACCCGATGGTATCGAGGGAGTCTGCAAGACCAGCCGACAGCGCAAGGGTGGGCCCCGCGCCGTAAGCCACGCCGGTCGTGACGTTCCCCCACGCTACGGTGACCGGGAGTGTCCCCTCGTTGGCGTCGAGCCCGTCTCCTGAACACACCAAGACGCTGTCATTGAACGCCGGAACCGGAGAGATCGCGACGTTCGAGAGCGTAGGTGGACTGTTGATCACGGTGGCCCCCGCAACCCCCGAGACCGACGCCCCGTCGCCGTCCGTTGCCGTGACCGTGCACTCTAGCACCGCTCCTGGCGCATCACTGGAGGAGACGGTCAGCACGGCACCCGTCGCCCCATTGCTCCAGCTGTAAGACAACGCCGGAGGCGATCCGTCAGGGTCTGTGGCGGCGGCAGAGCAGACAAGATCCTCTCCGACCTCCGCCGCAGCCGGGCTGACGACCACCGACCCAAGCACGGGTGGAATATTAATGCGGATGTCGCGTGACGCTGTAGCCGTGAGTCCCTGCGGGTCGGTCGCGGTGACCGTGAGCGCATGGTCTCCCGGAGAGAGACTGCTCACCACAACGTCCGCTACTCCGGTGCCGTCTGGGCCCTGCGTCGAGAGTGGGCCGTCAATGCTGCTCACCCACACCAAGTCAATGGCCGTAGGCGCAGACTCATCGTCAGCGACCAGCACCTGCAGGTCTACCGCCCCCCCCACCTCAAACACGGCATTGGCTTCCGGAAGCGCCCACTGCACGGTGGGTGGCGTCGCGAGCCCCACATTCACCGTGTCTGTGCATGCCGCACCGAGCTCATCCTCCACCAGGAGGGTCAATTGGTGAGGCTGTGCCGACAAGCTGGCCACTTGCAGGTTCACATCACCTGTCAGCGACGGCGTAGACACCCCGAGTACGCCATCGACGTCGCTCGTCCATGTCACCTGAAGCACGGTCGCCGCCACATCAGGGTCACTCACCTGGGCCTCGAGCGTGACCGGCGTCCCGGGGACATACAGCGCACCCGTGGTTGGAGCCGTCCACCCACAGGAGGGCGCCGTATTCGGAGGCCCCACCGTGAGCAGGACCTCATCCGTGCCCGTGAGACCGGTGGTATCTGTCGCCGACAGCTTGATGACGTGCTGCCCTTCGCTCAAGAGCGTGCTTCCCCCCGCAAACCCCGTGGCATCTGCGCTGGCGGGTAGCGGTAAGACGCCATCAAGGGTGGATGTCCAGAGCAGATCGAGAACGGTCGCATCGTCCTCTGCATCCGAGACGAGACCCGAGAGGGAAACGGGACGATCGCTATAGTACGCGGGCGCCGGTGGTACGGACAGCATCACGCCTGGCGTCCCCGTGGGCACCACAGTGAGGGTGACCATGTCTTCTCCCACCCCACCCTCGGGATCGAGAACCGTGAAGGTGACGTCCATGTCGGGCGCGCCGAGGGGCACCACCATTTCGCAGACCACCTCGCCGTCGGGGTTGGACACGAGGCCACCGCACGCACTGACGGGTCCGACCATGGTCCATGTCAACTCACTACGGTCATGGTCCACATCGTTGGCGAAGCCCGTGAGCTCCACGAGGTAGCCTTCGTCGACTGTCGCGCCGTCAAGAGGTGCAACGATGAGCGCGATGGGGGGAAGATTTCCCGGGTCGGTGGGTGCGTTGGCGGTGTCCACCCCGGTCTCGGAGAGCCCCGAGTCTGCAGGTGGTACGGTCGTGTCTGCAGGTGGTGTGTCTGGCTGCACGACGGAGTCTTGGTCTGTCTCGTCCACCACACCAGCGATGGTCAGGCTCTTTCCGTCTTGGGGCGCACATGCCACCAACAGCAGAACGCCCCATGTCCGTGGCTTCATCATGACCTATCCCCCACCAGCTCTCGCCGTGGGAGAATTCTACCTCAGGATTGGGCGATCGAGCATGGGATCAGGTGCCCCCGCCCCACCAGATGTAGGTACCCACGCTTCCAGCGACGAGGATGTCCCCATAGCCGTCGTTGTTGAAGTCAAAGCCGCCAGAAACCACCTCTCCAAAGGTCTGGTTGGACGTAGGGGCATAGAACCTCGCCCCACCTGTCGTCTGAGACACCATGGGCAAGGACACCTCAGGGATGGCCGTACCCTGCGTGTCCCAGAGGTCTCCGAGGAAGCCCTGCCCCGCGTAGACGAGGTAAGCGGCACCCAGACTTCCAATGGCGCTGTTCCCAGGCGCGCCGACCAGAAGGTCGGGGGTGCCATCCGCATTGACGTCTCCCGCTTGGACCACCGCCGTGAGGGCGTCCTCGTTGTCCCCCACCAAGCGAACCGCTGAAGTGGCGTTGGGCGTGACCAACGGATTGAAGGTGTCTTCGATATCGTATTCGGCATTCACCTCGTAGAATCCGGGAACGATGTAGACCACCCCAGCGCCGCCATCGGCCCCCGGCGCACTCAGTGCGAACTCGTCGTCGCCATCGCCATCCATGTCCCAGAGACCTGCGATGCCCGCTCCGAGACCGTCGGTGCCGTCCATGCCATGGAAGGTGAGCGTTGCAAGGGCGGTGACCGCGACCTCGGCGCTGCTGGCCGGCACATCGCGTCCAAGCACCACATAGACCCGGCCCTCATTGACCGATCGGGAGCCTACCAACAGGTCACCTTTACCGTCTCCATCGACGTCTGCAGACGAGATCGCCGTTCCGAGCTGCTCGCCGTTCAAGCCCGTGAGCGTCAAGCGCGCTAGATCCCTGAAGTCCTCCACGGCCTCTGCCGTGCTCGCCGCAAGGTCTGTGGAGAGGATAAGAAACACCACGCCGTTGGCGGTATTGCGGTACCGGTTGCTGCCGACGGCGAACTCCGAGAGCCCATCGCCGTCGATATCGCCGACCTTGGTCACGGCGCTCCCCAGCGTATCGATCACGTTGCCGCAGCCAGCATTCACGTCAGTCTCGCCCATCGGCACGCCGAGGCTGAGGGCCTCGCCGGGCTGAATTGGCCCGAATCCTTTCATCGGGTAGGTGCCGGCCTGGGAGCCCGCGTTCACGTTGAAGCCGTCCACACGGCCCGACGTGATGCCATCCCCTGCCAACAACGCGACCTCACCAAAGTATTGGGGGGATTGCGTCGACTGCCCACACTGGAAGCCCTTGTTGGGGACACCGGCCACCAGGTCCGCGACACCGTCGCCCGTCATGTCGTCCAACACCGCCATGGCCTGTCCGAAGACACCGTCTTTGTCTTTGTTGTCGAGGCCAAGGTCAGCGCCGAGGACCACTTCATCCTCGGTGAGCGTGCCCAGTCCGGGTCCCCAGTAAAACACCGCCTCATCCTCCTGACTCAGGACGAGATCGTCGATGCCATCCTTGTTCAGGTCGCCCCCCACGGCAGCATCCGATGCATCGGTGTAAGCGCCCGCGGCCGTGGTGCTCAGATCGCCATTCGGGGAGCAGTTCGCCGGTGTCAGCGGGCTGCAGTCCGAGTCAATGCCATCTTGGCAGTAGTCCGGTACGCCGGGTCGTACGTCAGCGTCTGCATCGTTGCAGTCGGTCTGCTCTGTGACCGGCACAGCGCCCTCTGGCTTGGTGCACGCATAGGTGAGGGTCTCGGGGTCTCCCCAGCCATCGCCGTCCGCATCGGTCAGCCACTCATAGGCCGTGGTGTCCGTGGCCTTGTCGAAGACCAGCAACGGTACCTCATCGCGTCCCTGCTGCCCCAACATGTCGGTCACCGTGACCACGAGGGTATGGCACCCCTCCGCCACATCGGCATCAAACACCACCGCGCCTTGGGGGTCTGCCGCCGTGGGACTGTTAGGGACGGGTAGACCATCGAGGGTCCACGCCACGGTCAACGACTCCAAGGGCTCCTGCGGGTCGGCGACCATGGCTTCCACACGCACCAAGCCATCGATGGGTGCGTCCCCTGCAGGGCTTGAGATACTCACGGTAGGCGCTACATTTTCCACTACGTTCACATCGACCGTGGCCGTGCCGTTTGCAGCATCGGTCGCCACCGTAAACGTCAGCGTGTGGGGTCCTACCGAGAGTGGACCTGTGGCTAGGCTGTAGATGCCTGCAGCAAAGGTGCTTTCTCCCTCGAGCACACCGTCGACATCGGAGGAGATCACCTTCTGCGCTTCCTCGAGAATGTCGAGGCCACATGTCAGCGCGATAGCACCTTCGACTTCGACATCAAATCCCTCGACAATCGTTGCACTCGGCAACGGCTGGAGGAACTCGAGGTCGAGCTCTCCTTCACAGGGATTGAGGACCACTTCGGTGGTGCACGCACCGAGCAGCACGAGCCAACTCACAGCAAACGAACGCATGGCATCTCCAAATCGGGGGATTGTCATTGAGGTTGCAGCGCGAGGCCACGCCTCTGACATCACTCCTGCACCTTAACAAATTCTAGACGAACAAAGGGTCTGTCCACATCCCAGCGCATCCTTCCCTGAAAACTGCAGTACCGTAGACCATTTCTGGTCGGCGCTGACATCGTCCACATCGTGAATGGTGTACGATACCGCGGTGCACAGGGTGAGCAGGCATGAGTGAAGACCGTCCGGGCGTGGTGATCGAAGATGGCATTCGCGCGTTTCCGCCGCGAACGGACCGCGTCATGATGATGATGCTCGAGGACCAAGGTGCCTATGGCCAGCAGGACTTATTCTTGGCCGTGCTTCCCGCGACCGAGGCCGATGAAGACATCGTTTGGTCCCATCTCCCGATTGTCTTGCATCACTTTCGTGAGCTCGCGCGGTCCGGTTCACCCGTCCTTCCCGGCACGATCGCGACGTTCGGCGATGGCAAACGCCCGTTCCATACCCGCGTGGGTGGCATAGGGTGGCTTCGCCTCGATGAAGTCGGACAAGGATGGCGAATGCGCAAGAATGCACCACCGCGCGAGGCGGAGGGAGCGCTTGTCGGTGTGTTGCTGACCGATGAGGAGCGAGACCTCGCCACCCACCAGGGCCTGAAGCGTGTCGTGAATCGTCTGACCGACATGCACGGATTTTATCCCTTTCCTTGGTATAGCCGCTGGGATCGTCAGTCGGTGGCTCCCGACCATCGGGGCCCCAGCGACGTCCCGTGGATGAGAATACCGACGGTCTCGATGCTACGCCACGACAACACGCTCATTCTTCAGCTTGAGGCTGGCTCGGGGTCGACGTTTGCAAACCTGTTCGCCCAGATGGAGGCCGTGTCCCCGTCGGACGACTACCCGCTTGCGCGACTCATCGGGACGCCTCATCGCTTGGGAGACATGCACGTCACGCATTGGCCCAACGGCGAACTTGGGGTGCTGAAGTGCATGGATTCAAGTCGGTTCTTAACGGCCGAGACACTCCTTCTTGGCACCACCGACGACCCCGCGCAACGCGGCACGCTGAGCGGCCATGCCACCGTCATGCACAACGATGGCTTTGCAAGCATCCACGACTTTCGCTCTTGGTGCGTGCTCAAGAAGGCCTTGTGCAACGAGACACCCCTCATTCTGCCCGCCTCGGCCGAAGACACCCTGACGCTTGAGGTTCATGTCATCGCGCCAAGGGCCGCGCCACGTCCCCGATGGCACATCACCTTCGGAGAACGCTGGTCCAACGAGGCGTGCGACATCTCCCACCTCACCCTCTTCCTCTCGGAATTCGAAGATGTCCTTAGGTATCAGGCGTCCGAGTTGGGGCTCCGCCTCACGCTGGAGCCGGGCCTTCCGGCGCGCATTCAGTACCGTGGAGCCATCCCCCAATGGTTGCTCGCACGGCTCGATGCCATCGAGACGCCACCCGTGACGCGCGCGTTTTCCGTCACAATGGAGCGGGGCCTCACCGAGGACATGGACCCAGATGACGCCCCAACCGCCCCCCACTGATCAGCCGAGGTCCATCATCCGCTGAAGAGGCTTCAGGGCCGCAAGACGTGTCGCCTCATCCATCTCGATGCGTGGCTCAAGATCACGAAGGGCGACATAGATCTTCTGCAGCGTATTCAACCGCATGAAGGGGCACTCGTTGCAGTTGCAGCTCTCGTCCGCGCCGGGGAGCGGCAGGTAGGTCGCATCCGGACGCGAACGCGTCATCTGGTGAATGATGCCGGGCTCGGTGGCCACAATGAACGTGTCGTTCGCAGTGTCCTGGGTGAAGGCCAGTAGACGGCTGGTTGAGCCAATGAAGTCTGCGTGCTGCAGAATTTGGGGCTCACACTCTGGATGTGCGATCACCTTGGCAGCAGGGTGGCGCACTTTCAGGTCGAGCAGGGCCTGCTCGCTAAAGGTCTCATGGACGATGCATGTACCGGGCCAGAGATCCATCTCCCGACCTGTCTGGCGGACCAAGTACGCACCAAGGTTGCGATCCGGTGCAAAGAGAATGGGCTGGTCTGCAGGAAGGCTCTCGACGACACGAACGGCGTTGCTGCTCGTGCAGATGATGTCGGACAGCGCTTTCGTGCCCGCCGTACAGTTGATGTAGCTCACCACCAGGTGGTCTGGATGCGCAGCCTTCCAGGCTGCCAGCTCGTCGGCAGGACAGGAATCTGCGAGCGAGCAGCCCGCGGCCATGTCAGGCACAAGAACAATACGATCGGGATTGAGGATCTTGGCCGTCTCGGCCATGAAGTGGACCCCGCAGAACAAGATCACATCTGCTGTCGTGTCTCGAGCCGCCTTCGCGAGCTGCAGTGAGTCGCCAATAAAGTCCGCCAGATCTTGAATCTCTGGCTCCTGGTAGTAATGCCCGAGGATGACTGCATTGCGCTCCTCACGAAGCCTGTCGATGGCCTCCAGAAGTGCCTCACCGGTTGGAATCGTCGCGTTCATGGGTGGCCTCCTCGACTGGGCCGCGAATCTAGCGCCGCCAGCACCGTTGACAAGGTCGGTCAAGCCTTTTGACGACCGCGTGGGTGATGTGTGGCATGGAGTTGCTTGAGCCGATGGTCACTGACACTCGTGTAGATCTGTGTGGTGGTCAGGTCCTCGTGCCCCAACATGGCCTGAATCGCACGCAGATCCGCGCCGTAGCGCAGGAGATGCGTCGCGAAACTGTGGCGAAGTACATGGGGACTCACCTTGCCGCGAATGCCTGCCGCAGCCGCATAGCGCTGAAGACGCATCCAGAAGTTCTGCCGTGTCATCCCGCCGCCTCGGGTCGACAGAAACACCTGCCGGTGCATGTTGGCGAGCGGGAAGTGGTCTCTGCCATCTGCGAGCCACGTACGAATCCAGTCGAGGGCCACATCCCCCGTGGGCACAAGACGGGTCTTGCTCCCCTTCCCCAACACCTGAAGAATGCCTTGGTCCAACCGCACCTGATGAAGCTCCAACGACACCAGCTCCGTCACCCGAAGGCCCGTAGAGTACATCAGCTGAATCATGGTTCGGTCGCGAAGACCGAGCGATGTGTTCAGGTCGGGCGCGTTGAGCAGCCCGTCGATCTGGTCCTCCCGAAGGACCACCGGAAGCGGTGAGGAAAACGACGGCGCATCGACAAGGGCGGTCGGATCGTCCTCCACCAGTCCCTCGTCCATCAAGAAGCGAAACAGCTGACGAACCGCGCTTCGAAGTCTGGCCACACTTCGGGGGCTGATCCCCGCATCATGCAGGTCACCCATAAAGTCACTCATGTGCGCCGTGGTGACCGCACCGGCATCGACCACACCCCGCTCGGCCAGCCACGCCGCGAACTTTTGGATGTCTCGCCGATAGGCCTCAATGGTGTTCGGACTCCGCCCCCGCTCTACCCGCAGCGCGTAGAGAAACCCCTCGAGGGCTGCCTCCATCAGAGCACGTCCTTCAGGCGGTATAGAACCGCATGAGCTTCGCGGGGAGAGAGCGCGTCAGGGTCGACGCCATCAAGCAAGGCACGAAGCGCATCATGTGCCTTCTCCTCGGGCTCTACGGATGTGGACGCTGCGGCGACGCTCGTAGAGAACAGTGAGAGCTGGTTGCGCTCGTTGCGAGGTGCGACCTTCTCAAAGTGCTTGAGCATACCTTTCGCACGCTGGACCACGGCTCGAGGCAAGCCTGCAAGCCGAGCGCACTCAATGCCGTACGAGCGACTCGCTCCGCCATCCGCGAGGGTTCGCAGGAAGGTGATCTCACCGCCGCTGGTGCGCACCGCGACATGCTGATTCACCACTGTCGGTCGGGTATCGGCCAGCTCGCAGAGCTCATGGTAGTGCGTCGCAAACATGGCCCGGCACCCCACGCGGTCCACGAGGTCCTCGGCAACAGCCCAGGCGAGCGACAAGCCGTCGTAGGTGGACGTTCCTCGACCAATTTCGTCAAGGACGACGAGACTTCGGGCAGTGGCGTGGTGAAGAATGGCCGCCGTCTCGGCCATCTCGACCATGAAGGTGCTCTGCCCCGCCGCAAGATCATCACTGGCACCCACACGGGTGAAGATACGGTCGACGACGCCAATGGTCGCCGACGTGGCTGGCACGAAGCTGCCGATCTGCGCCATCAACACGAGCAGCGCCACCTGCCGCATCACGGTCGATTTACCCGCCATGTTGGGCCCTGTCAGGACGATCAACTGACGCGTCTCACCGTCGAGCATGATGTCGTTGGGCACAAAGGGCTCGTCGCCCAGCATCTGCTCCACCACGGGGTGCCGCGCACCCTCGAGTACGAGGAGGTGTCCGTCATCGACGGTGGGTCGAACCCAGCGGTGTTGCACCGCCAACGCTGCGAGCGTCGACAGCACGTCGAGATCGGCGAGGCAGCGGGCCAGCGCCGTCAACCGCTCCGAGTGTTCCTGCGTGCGCGAACGCAACGCGACGAACAGGCTGTACTCCAGCCGCTTTCGGCGCTCATCCGCGCCCAAGAGTCGTTCCTCGAGCGTCTTGAGGTCGGGCGTGATGTAGCGCTCGGCATTGGTCAGCGTCTGCTTACGAATATAGATGTCGGGCACCTTATGGAGGTGCGCACGTGTCACCTCGATAAAGTAGCCAAACACCTTGTTCTGACGGATTTTAAGCGTCGGGATCCCCGTGGATTCGCGCTGCTCCGCCTCCATGGCCCGCAGCAGACTGTGACCTTCGAGGGCGAGGTGCACGAGCTCATCGAGCTCGGGATGCGCCTCGCGTCGGAGCAATCCCCCCTCTGTCAACGCGATGGGCGGGTCCTCCACCAACCATGCTCCAAGATCGTCCGCCACGTCCTGGCAGAGATCCGTCGGCAGGTGAGCGTCGAGTCCTGCGATGGCAGCGGCGGCCGAGACCACCCGCGGCACTGCCTGCAACGACCGCTGAAGTCCCGCGAGGTCGCGGCCATGTGCGGTCCCTTGAGCGACGCGCGCGAGAATGCGCTCGATATCGGAGACATCCCTCAACCCTTCACGTAATACATCACGTTTTTGGGCGGTCTCCACCAGCGCCGCGACGGCGCGTGAACGTTCATGTATTTTCTTAGGGTCTCGAAGCGGCGCGGCCACCCACTCTCGCAGGCGCCTGCCGCCCATGGCCGTTCGCGTGCGATCAAGGAGCCCCAACAGGCTGCCTCGACGGCGCCCATCACGCATCGTTTTTGAGATCTCGAGATTGCGACGTGTCGCCTCATCGAGGTGCACATGGTGGTCAGGCCGCCACGTGCCCAGCCGGTGCACATTGGCGAGCTTCTGCCCCAGGCGTTCACGCGCATACCGATGCACGGCACCCGCCGCGCGTACACCAGCTTCGAGCGGGTGAACCCCGAAGCCTTCGAGTGTTTTCACGCCGAGCGCCTCGTGGAGCTCCCGTGTCGCCACATCGAGGCGCCACGCCTCCGGGTCCACCGACGAGAGGTGAACCCCTGCGCGAGTCAGGCGACTGCGAAGGGCCTCACTGTCGATGTGGGGTGCAAGCAGCACCTCGGCGGGCTCCATCCGAAACAGCTCGGAGACAGCCTCCTCGCCATCATTGACGGTGGTAAGGCGAAAGTCACCTGTTGATGCATCGAGCGCAGCGATGCCCCACTGCATGCCGCCCTTTGCCTTCACCTGGACCAATGCCATCAACCAGTTCGCGGACGAGGCCTCAAGTCCCGAGGGGTCGAGCACCACACCCGGCGTGACCACACGCACGATCTCCCGCTTCACCAGTCCCTTTGCTTGGGCTGGATCTTCGACCTGCTCCGCAATCGCCACCTTGTAGCCTGCTTCGACCAACCGCTGAACATAGGCCGTGGCCGCGTGATGCGGAACACCAGCCATCGGAATCGGCTCGTCGTCGTGCTTGTTGCGTGCCGTGAGGGTTAAGTCGAGCACTTCTGCGGCGACGAGCGCGTCGGCGAAGAATGTCTCGTAGAAGTCCCCCATCCGAAAAAACAGAATGGCCTCACCCGCTTGAGCCTTCAGCGCGTGAAACTGCTGAAACATGGGTGTGCTCATGCGTTCTTCACCAGGAGTGCCCCGTAGAAGGCATCTTCGTCGTTTGAAGGTGGCGCAGTCGACCGTTCTGTGCGGAGTGTAAACGTGGGATTGCGCTCGATAAACGCGTGAACAACGTCGGGACCTTCTTCGGGCTCGGCGCTGCACACCACATAGGCGAGCTGCCCACCTTCCTTCACGTGCGTCGACGCATGCTTGAGAATGACGGCTTGCCGCTCGGCAGATTGCTCAAGATCGCCCGGCTGACGGCGCCATCGAATCTCGGGGCGACGTCGCAGCGTCCCAAGACCGGTACACGGCGCATCAATCAGCACGGCATCGGCCGCGGGAAGCCCGTCGATAGGGCCGTCGAGCCAGTCATGCGTCTGGGTACCGATCGAGAGGCGCAGTCGCGCGGCGGCATCCGACAACGTCTTGAGGCGCCGCGGGCTCCGGTCGACCGCTAAGACCCGCGCGCCGCGTGAGGCGAGCCTAAAGCTCTTGCCGCCCGGTGCTGCACACGCGTCAAGCACCTGATCGCCGGGCGAGACATCGATGAGATCGGCCATCAAGACACTGGCAGGGTCCTGAACCCAGAATGCACCCTCTTCGAATCCCGGTAGGTGATCGACGCGCCCCTCCCAAGAGAGCCTGAAGACACCGGGGAGGACCTCATCAAAGAGTGAGGTGGCCGCCGCTTCGATGCCCGCGCCCTCCATAAGCTGGGCCAGGCGTACGCCGTCACCACGCCCCACAATGGCCAGAGGCGCTGGCTTCTGATTCGCGAGGCACCACGCTCTCGTAGCGGCTTCACCGAACCGCTCTTCCCAGCGTGCGACGAGCCACGCAGGGTGGTCGAGTGCAAGCCATGGGGCGAGATCCTCGACGGGCTCGACCCGTCGTAGCACGGCGTTCACAAGCCCCGAGGCTCGACCGGCACCGAGGGCGCGCGCTACCTCGACGGCCTGACTGACGACAGCATAGCGCTTGGCACGCCCGTGCAGTAGCTCCACGGCTCCCACTCTGAGCGTTGCACGCACGGCGGGCTCGAGCTCGTAGACGGGCTGACGAAGATGCGCCTGAATCGCCGCATCGGTCGACAACAGGGTGCGCTGGACCGCCATCGCCAAGAACCATGCCAATCCGCGATCAATAGGTGCATCGGGCAACAATGGCGGCAGCACATCTTCGAGATGCGCACCCTGCTCGACCTCGACACTCGCACAGGCCGCGGCCCAGCGCCCGGGGTTGGCGCGTCCGGGCCCTCCCCGACCGTGCTGCGGCGTCGGTGTGGCACGTGAGGTGCGCCCCCTGCCTTGGTGCCCTGTTCGCCGTGGTGAGGGCTTCTTGTTGGCCCTAGCTCTGGGTCGCATTGGCCTACGATGGATGGCCGGCTCGTCCTCGCTCACAACGAACCACCTTCATGCGCGTCTGCAGCCGGCGGTGCCGCTTCACCTGCCTGGTCGCCTTGCCCGCTCGGAGTCGTCGCCGCCGATGGACGGGGTGTCACCGGCGCTGGGACCGCGCGCGACGCAGCGGCCAGCCGCGCGGCACGCTCGAGCTGACGCAGCTGTCGGCGCAACACCATCACCCGCCACCACGCTGGACCTGCTAGACCACACACGCCCATCACGAGGCCCGTGCCCAAACTGGCCCACACAAGGATGGGTAGCGGAATGGGTGGATCAGCACGCCATGCCCCCCCGAGTGGAGACACAAACACCGGCTGGATCATGATGCCGCTGTTCTGGACGTGCCAGAGATAGGCCACGCCAGCGATCAAGGCGACGATCGCAAGAACGGTCACGAGAAAGATGGTGCGAAGCTTCATCACGTCTCCGAAGGGCGGTGTGTCCGTGTAGCACACCCCACCCCTCCAAGCGATCCGTGCCCGACACACAAGGACAGCACGCGTCCGCCCCATCTCAACGCACGAGCCCCCCGACACCGAAGCTCGGTGCGGGGGGCTGGTGAGCGGACAACGTCCGCCCAAGTGTTGCGCGAGTTCTACTCTTCGGCAGGTGCCTCGTCAGCAGCAGCCTCTTCGGCAGCAGCCTCGTCAGCAGCAGCCTCTTCGGCAGGTGCCTCGTCAGCAGCAGCCTCTTCGGCAGCAGCCTCTTCGGCAGGTGCCTCGTCAGCAGCAGCCTCTTCGGCAGGTGCCTCTTCAGCAGCAGGCGCCTCCTCGACGGCTGGCGCTTCTTCTGCGGCAGCTTCGGCTGGAGCCTCGTCGTCGCGGAGACGCGCACCGAGTGCACCGAGGTTGCCCATGACGTCGCCGAGGCTCGCACGGCCATCGCCCTGATTGCGCATGAAGTCGTCGACGTTGCCGTCGCCGCGCTCCAGTGCACCGCGCTCGGAGAGGCTGATCTTGCGGTCGTGGCTATCGATGTGGATGATCTCGGCCTTGACGACCGTGCCCGGCGCGTAGGTCTCGAGCCAGTCCGAGTCCTCGTTGACGAGCTCGCTCATGTGAACGAGACCCTCGATACCATCTTCGATCTCGATGAAGACGCCGAAGTCGGTGACGTGGACCACCTTACCCTCGATCACCTGACCGAGGTAGTAGCGGGACTGAATGGTGAACCATGGGTCTTCGGAGAGCTGCTTGATGCCCAGCGAGAACCGCTCACCCTCTTTGTCGATGGCCAAGACGCGTGCCTCGACCTCGTCGCCCTTCTTGAAGCGATCTTCTGGGTGACGAATGCGCTGGCCCCAGGACAGGTCGGAGATGTGCACAAGGCCGTCGATGCCGTCCTCGATGCCCACGAAGATACCAAAGTCGGTGATGTTGCGAACCGCACCGCGGATCACGCTTCCAACAGGGTACTTCTGCTCCACGAGATCCCAAGGGTTCATCTCGAGCTGCTTCATGCCGAGCGAAATGCGCTTGTTCTCGACATCCATGCCGAGGACCTTGGCCTCGATCACGTCGCCCTCGTTGACCAGCTGGCCTGGGTTCTTGACGCGCTTGTTCCAGGTCATCTCGCTGATGTGGACAAGACCCTCGATGCCGTCCTCGAGTTCGATGAACGCACCGTAGTCGGTGATGCTGACCACCTTGCCGCGAACAATGGCACCCACGGGGTACTTGAACTCGGCCTCTTCCCATGGATCAGGCCGGATCTGCTTGAATCCGAGGCTGACACGCTGGCTGTCGGCGTCGAACTTGAGGACCTTGACCTCGACCGACTGGCCGACCTCGAACATCTCGCTTGGATGGTTGAGGCGACCGTACGACATGTCGGTGATGTGGAGCAGGCCGTCGATACCACCGAGGTCGATGAAGCAACCGTAGTCGGTGATGTTCTTGACGATGCCGTTGAGGATGACGCCCTCGGTGAGCATCTTGAGCGTCTCGCTCCGCTTGCTCTGGCGCTCCTGCTCGAGCAGCACCCGACGAGAGAGCACGATGTTGCCGCGCTTCTTGTTGAACTTGATGATCTTGAACTCGAGCGTCTCGCCCAAGTACTTGTCGAGGTTCTTGACGGGACGGAGGTCCACCTGGGAGCCAGGGAGGAACGCCTTGACGCCGATATCGACCTGAAGACCACCCTTGACGCGGCTCTTAACCACACCCGAGACGATCTCGTCGGCTGCGACAGCCTTGGAGATCTCGTCCCAAGCCTTCATCTCGTCAGCCTTGCGCTTCGAGAGGAAGAGGGCTTGCGCGTCTTCCTTCATGGTGCCGAGGTAGACGTCGACCGTGTCGCCGACAGCGATGGTGACTTCACCCTCGAGGTCGCGGAACTCGTTGGTTGGGACCAGGCCTTCGGCCTTGTAAGCAATATCGACGGTCACCCAGTCATCGTCGATGTTGAGAACCCGACCCTGAACGACAGACTGCTCGCGGATGCCCTTGTGGCCCATAAAGTCGTCGAAGAAAGAAGAAAAAGAGTCTGCGGTCAAGCTCTCGAGAGAGGCGTCAAGAATGTTGTCGCTCATGGAATCCTTGGAACGGGAATCAACCCGGTGTGAAGCAGCGTGGCAAAGGTTTGGTCTAACGGCCAGGACGGCCGTTAGTCGGAGCACTGTGCGGCGAATCCGTACAGCGCCCGAGATTGACAGGCCCATCGCTGCTTCAAACGACCAGCCTGTCGGGTGGAATGCAGAGCGCACCCCATGGGAACAATGCTCCCTAGAACGGCGCGGCGAATATCGAGCGAACCCCTACCGGTCAAGTAGAAAACCGGCGTTCTCTCTGGCGCGTTCTTGATGTCGATCAGCGATGGGCGCCACGCGCCATCGCCAGGCCCACCACCTGCGCCACCACCTCGCGAATCGTGAGGTCGGTCGTATCGATTCTCACGGCATCATCGGCGGCAGCCAGCGGCGCGTGCTCACGACTCGCATCGGCATGATCGCGCTGGGCGAGCGCATCGCGCACCTCGGCGTAGCTGATCGTTTCACCACGCCGCACCAGCTCCTCATGACGGCGACGCGCCCGCTCCGCGAGGTCTGCATCGAGAAACACCTTGAGCTGGGCATCCGGCAGGACCACCGTTCCGATGTCGCGCCCATCCATCACGACCCCACCGTCATCGGCGAGCTGACGTTGCAGGTCGAGCAGTGCATCGCGCACGCCCGGATGCCGCGACACCCCACTCGCACGAAGACCGATGGCTTCTTGTCGGATGGCCGTGGTGATGTCTTCGCCATCACAGCGGACGCGGAGGAGGTCACCATCCCATGCAAACGCGATGGTGAGGGACCGGGTCAGCTCGGCGAGGGCTGGCGCATCGTCCACCGAGAGGCCTGCAGCCGCAGATCGGAGCCCAACCGTTCGATAGAGTGCCCCTGTATCGATGTAGGCATAGCCCAACGCCCGGGCCACCGCGCGCGCCACGGTCCCCTTCCCGCTGCTCGCGGGCCCGTCGACGGCAATCACAATCTCAGCCACAGAGTGCCTCCACATGGTTCAGGAAGTCTGGGTAGCTGGTCGAAATGACCTCTGCCCCCGTGATCCGTGGTGCCGTGGCGCCGTCGGGAAGGGCGAGAGAGGCCACGGCGAATGCCATGGCAATGCGGTGGTCACCATGCGCATCGATCACACGAGGTTCGGACACACCGGGTACTCCCCCCTCAATGATCATGCCATCGGGTGTCTCTTCGACCGCGACACCGAGCGCACGCAGTCCTGCAACCGTGGTCGCGATCCGATCGCTCTCCTTGACCCGAAGCTCGGCGGCGTCTGCGATCACGGTCGTCCCCTCCGCCATCGCGGCGGCGACCGCCAGAACGGGGAGCTCGTCGAGACAGCGAAGCGCCAGCTCTCCATCGATACGCGCCGCGTGCAGGGTCGTCGCCCGCACCCTCACATTCGCCATGGGCTCCGCACCGGCCGCGTCCACGGGCTCAACCGTAAGATCTGCCCCCATGGTACGCAGGGCGTCGATCACGCCAGTGCGCGTCGGATTGACGCCAACGCGCCGCAAGAGCACGTCAGAACCGGCCACGATTGAGGCCGCGACGAGAAAGAACGCCGCGCTCGACAGGTCACCCGGAACGTCCACGTCGAGCGCGGACAGGACCGGACACGGTGCTAGGCATAGCCACCCTGACTCGTCTTCGGTCAGCGTTGCCCCCATGGCCCGCAACATGCGCTCGGAGTGATCGCGGGAGCGTGCGGGCTCTCGCAGCCGGAGCCCGTACGCACGATGAGCCAGCAGGAGGCAGGTCTTGACCTGTGCGCTTGCGACAGACAGGCTCACTTCACCTAGGGGACGCCCGCCCCCCCGAATCGCGAGTGGCGCACGGTCCCCATCGTGTCGACCATCCACCACGACGCCCATGGCTCGCAGCGGATCGGCCACGCGCCGCATCGGACGGCCCCGCAGGCTGGCATCACCGGTGAGCACCGCAAAGAGCGGTTCCGAGGCGATGAGCCCTGTCAGCAGCCTCATCGTGGTGCCAGAGTTTCCGCAGTCGATCACGTCGGTGGGCTCAGTGAGGGTACCCCCCGTCCCCGTGATGGTGATTCGCCCATCATCATGCTCTTCGATGACGGCTCCGAGCGCCCTCGCGGCCCTCATGCTCGCCTCGACGTCTTCGGACCGCAGCAAGCCGTTCACGGTGGCCCTGCCTGACGCGAGCAGGTTGAACAGGACGGCGCGGTGACTCACCGACTTATCGCCGGGTAAGGTCAACGATCCGACCAATGGACCACGGAATGACAGCTGTAGTGGGGTCAAGAGACTGGCCTCCAGCAGGCGGTGTCGGTCTCCTAGCCTACCGGCCGCTCCAGAGCCCCTCTGCACGTGTCAGCGCCTGTTCAAGCCCGTCATCGCCCACTGACGCATAGCGCAGCGTGTTGGACCACGTGCGTTGCTTGCGGGCGAAGCGCCGCGTATCTCGCTGCGTACGGCGCACGGCCTCGTCGAGATCTAAACCCTGTTCGAGGTGCTCACACAGGTGCCGGTAACCCAGGGACTTCATGGGCTTGAGGCGAGAGCTAACCCCCCTGGCGAGCAGCGTACGCACCTCGTCAAGGTAGCCCGCATCCATCATGTCGAGAACGCGCCTATCGATCCGTTCGTCGAGGTCCGGCCGGTCTAGCCATACGCCTTCTACCTTCACTCGGTCTGGTGCTTGAGCATGGGCTTCTTGAAGGTCTGACAAGCGAACGCCCGCCTGCCGGAAGACCTCTACCCCTCGAATCAGGCGCACGCGATCGTTGGGATGTAGACGTGCCGCCAGTGTTGGATCGACCGCCTGAAGCTGCTCATAGAGGTCCTCGGCGGCCTCGAGCTCTGCACGCAACACCGGGTCGACATCAGGGGTGTCGACCAGTCCGCGTTGAAGCGCCCGGAGATAAAAGCTGGTGCCCCCCGCCACGACCACGCGATGGCCCGCCGCCAGCAGGTCATCCGCCAAGGCGATAAAATCTGCAGCATCGAACCCCTCATCGGGGTCGCGGCAGTCGATGCCTACGTGCCGTACGCGCGATTGCTCTTCTGGCGACGCTTTGGCCGTGCCGATGTCCATGCCGCGATAGACCTGCATGGCATCGGCGCTTAGAATGACCGCGTCGAAGCGCTCGGCCACCGCGAGTGCAAGTGCCGTCTTACCCGAGGCCGTTGGGCCCCCAATGGCCAGCACTGCTCGCTCCATCACACTCCCACTCCTGCTGCCCCCGGAGTATGCTGCCGCGCGGGAGGAAGCATGCGCTTTGGCGTGATGACAAGTGGTGGTGATGCTCCGGGCATGAACCCAGCACTGCGTGCCGTGGTGCGGTGGGCCTTTACCCATGGCGCAGAACCGTGGCTGATCCATGAGGGTTATGCTGGGCTTATCGCGGGCGGCCACCATGTTTGCGCCGCGACATGGGGGGATGTAAGCCACACCCTCCCCCAAGGCGGAACCGTCCTCGGGACCGCGCGCTGTCCGGCGTTTCGCGAGCCGGACGGACGTCGGGCAGCCGTCAAGACCCTGCTCACCGCTGGGCTCTCACGTCTGGTGGTCATTGGAGGCGATGGCTCCCTGACCGGAGCTGACCTGCTGCGGGCGGAGTGGACGCAGCACAGTTCGGCGCTTGTGGCCTCTGGAGAAGTTCCCGCCGAGACAGCGGCTGCACACCCTGCACTCCGCCTCGTCGGTCTTGTCGGTAGCATCGACAACGACATGTGGGGAACCGACATGACGATCGGCTGCGACACCGCACTCCATCGCGTGGTCGATGCCATCGATACCCTGAAGAGCACCGCGGCTTCGCACCGACGTGCATTTGTGGTCGAAGTGATGGGCAGACGTTGTGGATACCTTGCGCTGGCTGCCGCGCTCTGCACAGAAGCAGACTTCGTACTCATTCCCGAGGCTCCCTCCCCCGACTGGGTCACCGAGATGGCCGAGGCGGTACAGCGGGGTCAGCGACTCGGTCACCGCATGGCCCTCGTCCTTGTGGCAGAGGGTGCATGTGATGCCCAAGGCCAACCCATCAGCTCGTCCGACGTGCGCGATGCCCTGACCCGGATTGGCATGGACACACGCATCACCGTGCTGGGTCACGTGCAGCGCGGGGGCACGCCAAGTGCCTACGATCGCATCATGTCTAGCGTCTTGGGTGCGCGTGCTGCCGAAGCTCTGATGGCGATGGACGCCGAGGCCGAGCCCCTGCTTATGACCACAGAAGGCGACCATGTCATCGCGCGCCCGTTGATGCATTGTGTTCGCGAGACCCGTGCTGTCGGCACCGCCATTTCCGAGCAGCGGTTTGTGGATGCCGTCGACGCACGGGGCCCCACCTTTGGTGAGCTCTTGGCGCTCGTTCAAGACCACTCGCGCACCGTTCCCCGGCGAGGCCTCCGGCTGGCCGTGTTGCATGTGGGGGCACCGGCACCCGGTATGAACCCCGCGCTCCGTGGATTGGCCCGCCTGTGTGAGGGCATGGGTGTGGAGCTCGTGGCCTTTCACGAAGGCTTTGAGGGTCTCGTCGGCGACCATCATACACCGCTCGACACAGCGCGAACCCGCGGCATTCTCGAGCGGGGAGGCACGGTGCTTGGCACGAACCGGCGTCTTCCGGAAGATCCCCAGCAGCGCGCCGAGGCACGGCGTACGCTCGACCGCCATCAGATCGACGCCATCGTCTTGATCGGCGGCTTTGAGGGCCTCGACGCGGCAGCATTTCTCGCCGACACAGGCCGACCCGTCGCGATGATCCCCGCCACCATCTCCAACAACGTGCCGGGTGCCCATAGGACGCTGGGTGTCGACACGGCGCTGGGGGCCATCCTAGAGGCTACGGACCGTCTTCAGACGTCTGCCGTCGGGTCGAGGCGCCGCATCTTTGTCGTGGAGGTGCAAGGGCGGCGATGCGGCTATCTGGCGACGGCCGCAGGCCTCGGGGGTGGGTCCAAGCTGGTCTACACCCACGAGGATGCCCCGTCACTGGCCCGACTTCAGCAGGATGTGGAGCGCCTCAACGCAGCCTTCGACCTTGGTAGCACCGTGGGAACCGTCCTCGTCTCGGACCAGGCCAGCGACGCCGTCGATACGCATGCGCTGGCAGGGTTGCTAGCCGAAGAGTCCCAGGGTCGCTTCGACACACGGGTGTGCGTCCTCGGACATGTTCAGCAGGGTGGCGCCCCCTCTCCCATGGACCGGCTCCTCGGGCTTCGCTACGCCGCGGGTGCTCTCGACCACGTGATCAGCGGGGGCGCGGCCGTGCTGATGGGGATCCGCAACAACCGCATCATCACGGTAGACCTTGAGACCGTACGGGCTCAGGCTGACCTCCAGCATCGCCGACCAGACACCTCCAGCTTCGAGGAACTTCGCGTGATCGGCGAAGCCTTGTCTCTCCGGCAAGACAAACGCTAGTGCAATCTGATTGCACCTACGGTCCCCTCTCGGTTACGTGTGCGCCTCCGAGGAGGCCCGGTTGGATCCAGCATCACCATCACGATGGGCGGATGTGACAGGTACGCTCGCCAGCGGCCTCTGTGCGCTGCACTGCGCCGCGCTCGGTGCCGTGCCCGGCCTCGCAGCTGCTGCTGGACTGCCCTTCCTTGAGAATGTGTGGTTCGAGACAGGCATGGTGGTCTTGGCACTCTCCGTCGGGATGTATGCAGCCGTACGAGGCGCGCGGTGCGCGCACACCGAGCAGGCGGTACCCTTCTTTCTCACGGGCGGTATCGCACTCTCCAGTGGGCTACTGGTTGACCTCATGGCCGGTCATGGGTCACTCGAGCTCGTCGGTACCGTGCTGGCCATCGGCGGTGGCCTCTCCATGGTTGCCGGGCATATCGCCAACATTCGTTGTGACGGGGTGCATGCCTAGGCCCCTGGAGCTCTTACGTTTGACCGCAAGAACTCCATGAGCAGTACGATCATACCCGCAGTCATGGCCAAGTGGCTGATGAAGGTGACCGTCATGGTGCAAGGCGCATCGGTTGCCCAGGCGACGAACCACCATAGGAACGCAAGTCCGCCCATCCACCAAGTATGCCCTTTCATCTCGGAACGACCAGCCATGTAGCCCATGGTCGCCATGACACCAAGGCTGAGCAAGGCTCGTGGAAAGGTGACCAGTTCTTCCTCTGCACCAGCGCCCGCAGGTAACGGCGACGTGACAGCGAACAGCATCATCATACCCATAAACCCGGCCAACAAACCCGCTTTGCGGCCGTGAATGTACCCCACAATGATGGGGACGGCGCAGTAGAGGAACAGGAAGATGGACGACTCAACGCTGATGCCTTCTTGTAGCCAACGTTGGGCGACCGCCAACACAGCCATGGCCACCAGTCCGAGCATCAACGGGCGGTACGCGCTGTCGTCATCTACTGCAACGACAGGTTCCTCAACATCTACGAATCCCATACGGCCGTCAATACGAGCCTTCTGGCGCTGAATGTCCCGTGCCATCACCACCGCGCGTCGAAACGCCTCCGGTGTAGAGCCAGAATGGTAGCTGGCCACACTCGCAAGCAACCCACGGCCCGTCCGGTACCGCCCGAGCACCAGATACACCACTGGTTGGACCAAGGCAGAGGTAAACACCAAGATCCCGAGGGGTGGAATGATGGTCCACAAAAAGAACCCTAACAATAGCCATACGCCACTCAACTGGCGTTTAGCCTCCACACCATCCACTTCACGGAGGTCGATGTATTGACTCACTGTAGCCAACATCCACCATCGATAACTCTGCGCCAGGAAACGCTTGTTCGTGAGCGTGAGGCGGCGTTTCACTACCGAGGAGCCCGCAGTTCCCACCTCGAGTTCCCGCACCATCGACTCATCATCCGCGAGCTCGATGCGCCGCTCATGGAGCTGCCCCATTGCAGCCTCCACCAACATGTAAACGATGGCGGATAGAAACAACAGCATCCCGAGCGCGACCGCGAACTCTGCATTCGCCATCATGCCTGTCCATGCGTCCATCATGACTCCTCCCCGCGTGTCCAGAGCGCCTTGTCAGCGACCATCCCCTGATAGATACCGAAGGTGTTCGCTTGGAGATCGGACACAAAGCCGACGGTCCAACCGTCCTCTGTGAGCTTCATCACCAGCTCCATCTGACCACCCTTGGCCGTTCCGCTGACCTCCACCACCCCGGGGTGGAACAACATGCCTGACGCGGGCGTGGTGGTGGACGTCTTATCCTCGATATTACCGTTATTTCCGTAGAACCAACTGTATGCAAGCCCAACTAAGCGTTGCCCTTGTGCCACGACAAAGGTACCGCGCTCAAGCGGGCGCACCGCGCTGTAAGAAAGGCTTCCCACCACGTCGCTGTGCAGACGCGCGGTCTCTGGCCACCCAAGCTCCCCCAACTCCGCAGGGATTCCCGAGTCGATGCCTTCGTCTTTTGGGCGCATCGCTACGCTCTGCACAATCGCTTCGACCGTCTCGTTCTTGAGCAATGCGCTGCCGTTGAGGTCTTTGGAAATGGCGTTCCTTGTCGACCAATTGACGTAAAACTCGTCGCGATAATAGTCGGTGAGCGCCGACCACTTGGTCGTGACAGAAATGGTGCCATACCCATTGACGTTCCATGCCGTGACAAACGGCGTGAGGTCATTGTTTTCCTCCAGTGCGGCACGCCACTTTTCTTCCATGAAATCCTGGCGTTGACCCCAGGCCTGCGCATTGTAGGCCTCACTGTTCCGCCACGTGTCTTCAACCTCTGTCGCCAACCGAAGCGCAGCAAGATGCTTCTCTCGCACGATCTGTCCACCACGGGCGCGCGCCTCGACCGCGATATTCTGGGTGTGTTCCCAGAAATGCTGGCCCAGCTCCCCGGCGATGCTCTCGACATGCTCCTCGGACGTGAGTTCGGCAATGTACGCGGACTGCCCGTGTACGGCCGCAGACATGTAGCTTCGAAACAACCCAGCCGACGACAGGTTTGTGGACGCCAGGCCAACGAAGACTTGACCCAGGCCCCCCACACCAAGCAGAACCAAGCCCACCTTGAGGCCCCGTCCAGCAGGGAACCGAAGATTGCCAAGCCGCTCCCGCAGCGTGACCGGTTGATTCACCATCACTCCCTCCGTTCAACACGGTGGTTTTATGCGATGCGTGATGGAATGTGACAACCGACAGTCGAGCGGACCGCAGTCGAGCGCGCTCTATCTGACTCTGGTTACGGCGAAACCAAGGCATGTACGGCGGTAACGAGCCGCTTTTCAAGACGGGCAAGCGTTGTGCCCCCAATTGCCCGGAGGTCGGCCCATGACACCGACGCGGCGGCGCGACGGGCCGCGTCATAGTCGTTCCCCTCACACAACACCGCGAGCCCCCCCTCAGCAAAATGGAAGAGGTCGGCCGCCGCCTCCCACATGGCCGCGCCCTTCTCGCCTGCGTCATGGCGACAGAACCACGTGGCACAGATGGCGTTTCGGTCCTCCCAGATGCTGCATTCCCCCGCATTGGTCACGTACGGACACCGCAGCTCTCGTGTGGCGCCAAACTGCTCATGGACGCGGTCGTAAATAGCCTCGGCTTCCCGCGATGGCCGCAGCCAGCGACCGTCGCCAAGTCCTTCGTCGAGCTGCTGACGCACCCGACGCGCACCTTCACCGCCCCGACCTAGAATCCGTCCGACCGAGGCGTTGGTCAACGCCGGAATGTACGTACAGCACTTAAGCACGGGATCAAAGTCACGCGTCGCGCACATCGGGCAGTCGTGACAGGTGGCCGACCACTCGGATGGTGGGGGCTGCCCTACGACGGCCTTAAACCACGACAGATACGGCTCGTTGAGTGTCGTCACGTCTACGGACAGTCGCCGTTCCAGGCGATGCCCGGAACCTCACCATCGCTGTACCGCCCGATGGTGCCCACATGCCCTTCGGTCGCAAACAGATTTCC
>JBMHDG010000009.1:0-95935 GCA_049889515.1 Myxococcota bacterium | reverse complement strand
GTCGCGTCGGACTCGATCATGTACTTCGGCGTCGACACCTCAAGCTTGCCCCATGTGATTTTCTCATTCGGGGGAGCGCCGCTGTAGCCACCGTAGCTCGTGACGGCATCGCTAATCTGGCAGAAATACCCCCAGAATGGGGTCGCGACGCGCTGAAGGTCCTGAATCATCGTGGGCACAGCGCAGATGGCAAAGTCCCCCGCGATCCCTCCGCCAATCTGAAAGAAGCCCACGGACGGCGCATCTCCGAGGGCCTCGGTCTGCTCGATGTACCAACGCATCAGGTGGACCATCTGCTCCGTGCCCGACACGACAGCCCGATGCGTCGAAAGGTCCCCTCGAAATGCGGCGGCCGCGAACATGTTGCCCGTGGTGCTGTCTTCCCACCCGGGGGTAAAGACGGGAATTCCTGCCCTCGCAGTGGCGAGCAGCCAGCTGTCTTCGGGGTGCTGCATGAAGGATTCGACCTCCGGCTGCGCCAACACGGCAAGCAGGTGCTCCGCAGGCAGCGCCGATCGTCCAGCCTGATCGAAGGCTACCCACCGCTCAAGTAGCTGGGCCTCAATGCGACGCATGACGGTCTCTGGAATGCAGGAATCCGTGACCCGGTTCATTCCACGGTCGTAGAGCGACTTGTCGTCTTCGGCCGAGAGCGCACGCCAGTTCGGGATCTCTTCATACCGATCGCCCTCGAGCAACACGAACGCATCCTCTTCGAGGTTGGCACCGGTGCAGCTGACGGCGTGCACGAGGCCTGCATCGATCGCCCGTGAGAGAATCTTACCCAAACGGGCCGTAGACATCGCGCCCGCGAGCGACACCAACATCTTCCCGCCCGCTGCGATGTGCGCCTCATAGGCCTTCGCTGCCCGCACCACTTCACGGGAGTTGTAGTGAAGATAATGACGCTCCATAAAGTCGCGAACGCGCATGTGAACCTCCGAGGACGCGGCGCCAGTTGGCCCCGCTGGCGGCGCCGCTTAGCCCTCTTGAACCCACGTTGCACATTTCGTGAAATGTGGACGTGCACCATCCCGTCGAAATGGGGTAGAACGCGCCGCCATGACGAGCTTCGACCCCAACGCTGCCGCGTGCCACGACACGCTTTTCGGCCTTCCTCCACGGGAAGATGCCGCTGTCCACGTCTTACCCGTGCCCTTCGACGCCACGGCATCGTTTGAGCGCGGCACGGCGGACGCGTGGCGATGGATCCATGAGGCAAGCCAGCAGGTCGACCTGTTTCACCCTCATGTGGGTGAACCGTGGCGTGACGGCATTGTCATGGCAGAGGTGCCCGCCCGGCTAGCGGAGCTCAATCGACGCGCCACTCGGTGGGTGGAAGCCACCCGAGCAGGTCAGCCCCATCATCATCAGGTCAATGCATGCAGCGACGAGATTGCGGCCATGACAGAGGCCTTCACGGACCATCACTTGAACCAGGGTCACCTGCCCATTCTGTTGGGTGGTGATCACTCCATTCCACTTGGTGGCCATCGGGCAGCGGCGTCACGGCACCCAAAGGTGGGGATCCTCCACATTGACGCTCACGCCGACCTTCGGGAGGCCTACGAGGGCTTTCACCAGAGTCACGCCTCGATCTTCTACAACAGCTTGCAGCTCGACATCGGTGCCCTTGTCCAAGTGGGTATCCGCGACCTCTGCGAAGCCGAGGCCACCCTCCAGCGCGACGAGCCTCGCGTGACCGTCCTCTCCGATGAGGCGATCGCGACCTGCCGAGCGCGAGGACACGATCTCGTCGCCGCATTTGAGACCGCCGTGGCCGCCCTTCCGGAGGAGATCTGGATCTCGGTGGACATTGATGGCCTCGATCCCTCCCTCTGCCCCCGAACCGGTACGCCGGTACCGGGTGGATTGAGCTGGCGAGAGTTTCGTTTGTTGATGCGTGTGGTCGGCCAGTCCGGTCGACGAATTGTGGGATGTGACCTCTGCGAAGTGGGTCCATCCGCCTGGGACGCCAATGTGGGTGCCCGGGTCCTGTTCGAGCTGTGGTGCTGGGGCGTGGCCTCCCGGAGGTAGCTGGTGAGCTGGTGCATTGACGATAGCGACCGTCTTTACAACGTCTCCCGATGGGGACGTGGCATGTTTTCCATCAATGACAGTGGGCATCTGCAGGTACATTTGCGTTCGGCCTCGGACACCCCGATCGACCTTCATGGGTTGACGGAAGAACTGCAAGAAGCAGAGGTTGACCTGCCCTTGCTGCTACGTTTTCCCCAAGTCGCCGAGCGACGCGTCCGAACTCTCCAAGAGGCCATCCAGCGGGCTGCCGAAGTCTACGGTTATGACGGTGCATACCGCCCCGTGTATCCCATCAAGGTCAACCAGCAGGCCCACCTCGTCGAGTACCTCACGAGCAGCGATGTGGGGGTAGGACTCGAAGCGGGGTCCAAGCCCGAGCTGGTGGCGGCCATTGCGCTACTGGCCGGTCGTGCTGGAAAAGACAACGGCAACCTGCTGATCTGCAATGGCTACAAAGACACGTCGTACGTGCGCCTTGCCCTCGACGCACAGACGCTCGGGCTGAAGACACTCATCGTGGTCGAGAAACTCTCCGAAGTGGACACCATTCTCGCGGAGGCGACGAGGCGCGGCGTACGTCCGCTCTTGGGGGTTCGCGCTCGCCTCAGTCGGCCAGGTGCCGGACGCTGGCGAAAGTCCAGCGGTGACAAGGCCAAGTTTGGCCTCTCGGCCGCCGGAACGCTGGCGTTTGTCGAGACGCTCAAGGAGCGGGGATACCTCGATTGCCTCAAGCTCCTCCACTTCCACATTGGCAGTCAGGTCAGTGACATTCGAACCTTCAAGCGTGCGCTTCGGGAGGGGACCCGCCTCTATGTCGAGCTCGCCCGATTTGGCGCGCCCATGGGGATGTTCGACGTGGGTGGCGGTCTGGGTGTCGACTATGACGGCAGCAAGACGACCTTCGACAGCTCGATGAACTACACCCTCGACGAGTACGCCGAGGATGTCATCAGCGCCATTCACGGTGCAGTAGAGGCTGCACAACTGCCTGCACCAGATCTCGTGACGGAGTCAGGGCGATCCACCATCGCCCACTCGAGCGTCCTCTTGCTCAACGTCGTGGGGGTAGAGCATGTGCAGACCCATGAAGGGCCCTACGAGGCCGATGACTCCGACAGTGAGCTCGTCAAAGATATGGGTGACATGCTCGACAACATCACCCAGAAGAACGTCCAAGGACAGTGGCTCGAAGCCCGGGACATACGGGAGCGCGCGCGCCAAGCGTTCGAGCTTGGGGTGACGTCGCTCGAGACGCTTGGACGCGTCGAGCAGCTCTATTGGTCTGTCGCAAAGCGTGCCGCACGGTGCGTCGCCCATATGACCCGCAAGCCCGAAGAGCTTGAGGACCTCGAGGTCGTTCTGGCCGACACCTACTACGCCAATTTCTCACTGTTTCAGTCGCTACCCGACGTCTGGGCCATCGGACAGCTGTTCCCGATCTTGCCTATCCACCGCCTCCATGAAGAACCTACCGTCCGTGCCATCATCGCTGACCTCACGTGCGACTCGGACGGACGGCTCGACCGGTTTATTGACTTGAGGGATGTGCGCCCGGTCCTCGAGGTTCACCCCACACGAAAGGGCGAGTCCTACATCCTCGCCGTGTGCCTCGTGGGTGCGTACCAAGAGATTCTCGGTGACCTTCACAACCTGTTCGGGGACACCCATGCCGTCCATGTCGTCCAAACCGACAAAGGCCCGAAGGTCACAAGGGTTATTGACGGCGACACGGTCACGAGCGTTCTCAAGTTTGTGCAGTACGAACGCAAGGAACTCATTCATCGCATCAGGACCGCAGCGGATGCCGCCATCGAACGCGGCGTGACGCGCAACACCGCAGCGCGTGTGGTGGCTTCCTACCGTGCGGCGCTTGACAGCTACACCTACCTCGACGACCGAAGCTAGATTCCTTCGGCGATCAGCCCATCAAAGTCTGCCACGACGTGGTGGATCTCATGGGTGGGAAGCTCGCCTTCACGCACGACCCAGACGGTCTTGAGGCCCGCCTCGGCAGCCGCATCGAGCTCGGCACAGACGTCGCTCAAGAACACGACGTCGTTGGCCGCCACGCCGAGATCGCGGCAGATGTTCACATAGCTCGAGGCTTCTTTCTTGCTGCCGCTCGTCGTGTCGAAGTGGCTCTCGAAGAGATGCAGCAGATCACCTTCGGTCGTGTGCCCAAAGTACAGCTTTTGGGCTCCAATGCTCCCGGAGCTGTAGACGGCCAATCGGCGGCCGAGGCTGTGCCAGACCAGCAACGCCGCCAGCGCATCCTCATAGAGGTGAGCGGAGAACTCACCGGTCTCAAAGGCTGTCTTCCAGATGTAGCCCTGGAGTGCCTTGAGCGGCGTGACCTTCTTGTCGGCGCGTGACCACTGGAGCAACGCCTGGACACACGCGTCTACCGACGCATTGGGGCGCCCCAGCTCCTGTCGCACAGCGTCGAGCTGTGCGGCCACATCGGCCCGTGACGCATGGCGTCGCACCCAGCTGTCGAGGTGCGCTTCGGCATAGGGAAACATCACGTCCTTCACAAACGAGATGCTGCTTGTGGTGCCCTCAATGTCGGTCAGAATGACGGGGAGACTCATGCCTCCTCCATCAGCGGAAAGCGCTCGGCGTGACCTTCACCCGTGGGCACGGCCACCCAGCCCTCCGGATTGGTGAACAAGCGGATCGCCGTAAACTGCGGCGCCTCACCCGTGTCGAACCAGTGTGGTGTGCCTGCCGGCACCGAGAGGAGATCATCGGCCGTGCATAAGAGGCGAAACACCCGGTCACCGATGTGGAGATAGAACATCCCGCATCCTTCGACAAAAAACCGGACTTCGTCTTCTGCGTGGGTGTGCTCATGCAGAAACTTCGCACGGATCTCCCGACGGTTGGGATGATCTGGCGTCATGCGCACCACATCGCACGCTTGATAGCCGCCCTCTGCCTTCAGCCGCGCAATGTCCTCGGCGAACAACTCCAAGACTGCCGCCTCATCAAGCGCTGCATCTGGGCGTGGACGCTCCCAGCGCTCAAACCGAATCCCCACCTCGGCCAGCGCCGCAGCGATCGTCGCCCTATCGGTCGAGTGAAGATGAACCACCGTGGGATGGTTGAGATCGTGCACATGAAGTTCGCTCATCGGGTCAACCTCGCTCGCTCGAGCTCACATCGGAGCAGATGATCGTACGCTTCGACATGGCGCATGGCATCGGCAAGGGTCTTGCCCCATGTATAGAGCCCGTGACCGCGAATCAGGTAGGCGCTGATGGGCGCGAGGTCGGCCCCCACGCCGTACGTGTCGAGAAGACCATCCACCTCGACCGCGAGCGCATCGATGTCTTGCGTGTTGTCCACGACCGGCACCAGCACCGTGGCGCGATGGGTCGCGATTCCGGGCAGGGCTTTTTGCAGCTCCCAGCCGGTCAGCTCCAAAAATCGCCCCACATCGACCAACGATCCCATCACAGATGCAGCGAAGCTGTGAACATGGAGCACACACCCGATGGAAGGATCGCGTCGATAGAGCGCCAAATGAAGTGCCGTCTCGGCGGACGGTCGACCCGTTGTGGCTTCACCCGCAGTTCCCACGACCTCACCCGCCAAGGTGACCCGCAACATGTCGTTGAGGGTCAGCTGCCCCTTGTGCCGACCCGAAGCCGTCATCCAGGCGGCATCCTCTCCCGCTCTCAAGCTGAAGTTACCGCTCGTCGCGGGGGCCATTCCCCATGCGTACAGTTGGGCACAGGCGTTGATCAACTCCGATGGCGTGTCCAAGGGGCCTCCCGGCGGACCGTCGCCATAACGCATCATGGCGCTCTCATGCGACCGTAAACACCCCAACCCAGGTCAAGCTAGCGCTGCCAAGACACCTGAACATCGGGCATACGAAACAGGATAGGGCGAGCGATGGGAATGTCGACTTGGGGCCGTTCAGCGCCCTGGGAGATGTACGTCACCAGGTTTCTGTCCATCGTCACTTCGACAGTGACAGCAGCATCGAGCCACAGGCCTTCGCCGGGCGCGACGAGCTGGTTCACGGTGAGCAGTGCATCGCGGTAGTTGTGCGTCTTCACAGTGTTGGCCACACCGTTGACCGAGAGGCTCATCTCAGACGCGCCAATACCGCCCAACACCACGAGTGCATCTCTCGACGTTCCCGCGGGGATGTCGAACCGAAGCGTATGAAGGCCACCGCGCATCACGCCGTCCTGAAAGGGTGCCCAATCGCCGGCAGGCCCCTTCAGTTCCAAACGCTGGACGGGCTGCACCGAGGGCGGAAGCCGCAGTGTTGCGACGCCTGGCGTGACATTCAGCGGCGTCCCATTCACGTCGAGAGACCGCAGGCCGCTCGGAATAGCCAGATGGAGTTCTTCCGTACCCATGACGCGCGCCAACAGCTGCTGGGGACCCGACGACACCACCACCACGTCACGATCCAGAAGACCGGGTTCGCCAACCGCAACGGGCAGACGGACCTCGAAGACATAGTCCGACCCCAAGCCCTGATGTGTCGTGTAACGAATGCGGCCGGGAACGCGATGCCCACGAACGCCGGCATCTGGAGGGAGCACCACCTCCCGACTCTGACCTGGCTGCAGGGTTCCCCACTCCACGACCTCACCCGTCTCTGGCGCGAAGGAGATCCCTTCGAGAGCGTAAGGACGACGGTTCTTAAGGATGAGGTTCCAGCCACCCGTGGTGCGGGGGCGTGCCATCATGGCCGGCTGCTCGACATCTGCGAACAACGACTGAAGCATCGCCTGCTCGAGTTTTGGCTTGTTGTCGCGATCCCAGTATCCGCGCAGGTCATCGGGCTGTTCCGGCTGAAGTGGGTCATTGTGAAAGCCCGGCGGCACGGGCTGTGCCCAGTTGTCATGGGACTGATAGAAGAACGCGCCGATGCCACCGGAGTTGAGCAGCGTGTCCCACTGTTCGGCCATGCGGTGCATCCGTAGCGTCGCAGGTGGGCGCTCATAGAACGCCACAAACCCACCGAACTCGGTGGCTAGCACGGGCTTCTTGCGTTGCATCGCCAACCCGAGTCCTCCCCACCAGTAGACGATGCCCACATCGAGCATGTTGATGCCGAGGATATCTGCCGGGTAGTCGGTCCAAGTGAGGTAGCTGGAGTAGGTCAGCGGATGTCGGTAGACATGCGCGTTGTCGACCATGCCGAACAAGTCGTGCACGAGCCCCACGGCCTGCACTTGGTCCCGCATGGCCAACTCGAGCTCGTTGCCGAGGTTATCCATGAGCCGATACGGGGATTCTTCGGTGTATTCAATCAAATATGGATAGCGAACCTGTGCAAGCTGCCCACGCTGTACGCTGCTGCTGAGGGTGAGGTTGTTCCACGTCGAGTCATTGGGCTGACTCATCAACAGCAACTGATGCGCGCGCGAGGCCTCTTGCTCCGATGCCGTGGGCGCATGGTAGACGCGCACTGCATTCGCCCCAATGTCCGAGATCTGGTCAAAGCCTTGGTCGTCGGAGAGAGAGAGCGGGGGCACGGCGTAGGAAGGCACCAAGCCCTTGACCAAGAACGGCTCACCATTGATGTAGTATTGTTGCCCTTTGACCTCTCGAACCACGGTATCAATCGTCGCTTCTCGAAGGCACCGATGCGGCGTGCCCGGAACCTCGACCCATGCCCGGAAGGGCACCGTCTCCCAACCGGGTGGCTGGTCCAGGGGAAGATCTGCAGTCAGCGGCCCATCCACCGGTGCGACATCCATCTCCGTCATCGGGTCATCGCCGAACGCCCATTCGACGCTGGCGCCCTTGGAGCCGTCTGCGAGGACAAGACGCACGTGTTTTCGGTCGTCGCGGGTGGGATCGGGCCCAATCTCCATCCGAAGGAAGCTCGACGCGCCGTCGGTCATGCTCTGAAAGAAGAACGGCTGCCAGAAGACAGGCTTCACCTCGCCGCAGTTCTGGACCGCCAACACCTCGTTGACCCCCACTAGACCGAACACGCCCACCGCGAGAAGCCCGCCTAACGGGCCCCAGGCGACCCGCCGTGCATCTGCGGTCTCAAGCGTCGCCTGCAGCGCCGCGGGGAGCGCCGTTGCATCCACCTTGGACGAACGCTGAATCGGCGTCCAGACCGAGAGCCCCAGCGCGAGGTCGAGCAGGCCCATCATCACCGCCCAGATCTCGAAGAAGAGCATCAGTGGCCATGTGAGCAGCAGGAGGCCCATCTGGGTGGCATGCAACACCCGAAGTTGCACTGCACCCACCACGATGACCAACATGGGCGCCAACAACAGACCAATTTGCCAGGGCTGAAAGAGCTCGGGGTAGGGAAAGGTCAGCAGGTAGAAGTAGAGAGGATGGTCTGACGCCCAGTAGACCAACACCATCCCAAACACGAGCTGTGGCCATACCCACAGTCCGAACACCGATGCGTCGAGCGCCCAGCGCAGCCCACCGCTCCCCATCGATCGGGCCGCAACACCCCCGAGCAATGCGCCCAGGCCGATCGTCAGAACGAGCGCCCCCGTTGGGAGTTGGATGGCGAGGTAGACCGCAGCGATCAAGAGCGACAGCACGGCCCCGAGCGGCGCGAGATAAAACGCCCCATGCAAGAGAAACTGCAGCTTCATCGACCCGTCGATAGGCGCCCACATCATGCGCCAGAAGTGACTCAGCGTACTGTGGGTGTGGCCAGCACTCCATCGCCGCCTGCGCGCGATGAACGACCTCAACCCCGGCGCGACCTCCTCGTAGGAGCTTACCTCCGACAGGTACGCCATGCGGTAGCCATCGGCGAACAGGTCGTGGGTGAGAAAGGTGTCCTCAGCAATGCAATCGCCAAACGACCTGCCTTCCAGTACGTCGCGACGAAAGACCGCGCCCGTTCCCGTAAAGAACACACTGAGGCCCGCCGCACGAAACGCGTGGTTGACCATCTCGTTGCCGATGTGGTTCTGGATTGAGTCCCAGATCTGTGCCACACCCAACGCGGCCAAGGGCCGTCTCCGAACCTGCACACCTGCCGTTCCAGCCGTCTCTAGGAGTTGAACACTCCGCGTCAACCATTGGTCCTCGGGACGATGATCGGCATCGAGAAAGGCCACCACATCGGCCTCTACCCGTGGCAAGGCAATGTTTAGCTTATCCTTCTTGGGAGAGACGCCCGTAAACCAGACCTCAAGACCCTTGTTGTCGAAGGTCAGTCCTTCGGGCCCCTGGGTTGCACCTGCGAAGGCGGTCTTCAGGTGGGGCACCGAGGAGTCGGTCTCATCGTTGATCAGCACCACCACGCTTACGTCGGAGACACCCTGCTGGCCGAGGACACATCGGATGGTATCGGTCAGTGATGCGCCCTCATGATGGGAGGGGATCAACACCGTGATGCGCTTGTCGGTGGTCTGCACAGGCGCTTCAGACGCATCATGGCGTGCAAACGACATCACCACGAGCCAGATCGCTGCCATGCCGAACGGCACCAGCAAGGCCAGCGACACGCCCAACGCGACGATCAGAACCTCGGTAAACGTCATGCCTCACCCCGACGCGCTACCTGACACCTTACCGCGAGGATCGCCACTGGATTTGCCCTTTCCCTGCCGGACTCCACCGTAGGAGCTCGCACGTCAGCGACCCGAGCAACCGGACGGCGCACCCCCCATCAAGGACTCCCCCTTCCCATCAGGGGGTGCGCAACGTCTCGGCAAGCACCATGTCGGCCCCCTCGCGGCGGCCTTGAGCTTTGTTGGCAACTCCGTTCGAGATTCCCGTGGTACCACTATGTTTCATCATGCGATGGAGTCGTGAGAGCCATGATCGAGGTGTCCGAGGTCCGCAAAGCATTCAGCGCGCCCTTTCGCGGTGAGATCGTTGCCGTGGATGGACTGAGCTTCCGCGTGAAGGCCGGCGAGGTCTACGGACTGCTCGGTCCGAACGGCGCCGGTAAGACCACAACGCTCCGTATGATGGCGACCCTGATTCGCCCCGATAGCGGCACGATAACCCTCAACGGTGTGAACGTGGTCTCGGACCCCCTCGCGGCGCGCGCAACCCTCGCGTATGTGCCCGCCGAGGCTGGACTACCTCCACAGCTGCCTCCTCGCGACGTCGTGAGACTGTTCGCAAAGATTCAGGGCGTGTCCAACGCCGCCGAGCGTGCGGATGCACTGCTCGACCGGCTGGGCGCCAGCAGCTACGCGGGTACGCCATGTGGAGAGCTGTCCACCGGAATGAAGCGCCGCGTCGTCTTGGCCCGCGCACTTGTGCATGAACCAGACGTACTTCTACTCGATGAACCCACAGATGGGCTCGATGTCCCGGGTCGCCACGAGGTATTGGCCCTCGTACGTGATGAGGCCGCGGCAGGCCGCGCGGTGATCGTCAGCAGCCACATCATGGGTGAAGTGGAGCGTGTCGTCGACCGCATCGGTATGGTCACCCGCGGTACCCTCGTCGCGGAAGGCACCCTGCCCGAAGTGCTCGACCAAGCGGGTGTGCAGACGCTCGATGATGCCTTTCTCGCGTTTGTTCAACAGGCCGAACGCACATGAACAGGCCGCACCCGCTCTCGGTGACCAGCCTGCTGACACTCGACCTCATCCGTCGTCTGTTGCGAGAAGGCATCATCGTTCGCTCGCTCGTCTTTCCGATAGGCTTGGTCGCAGGCGCCATGCTGGCGACGGTCGTGGGCGTCGTGTTCCTTCGGCCTCCGGGCGTTCTTGCACTCCCTCATGCCACCCACATGCCTGCCATTGAGCAACATGCCGAGACCGAGGGGTGGGTCATCCGGCGCACCGACGACCCGAGAGCCATGGTCTCCACCGGTGAGGCGCGCCTCGGCACGGACGGCACCACGCTGTTCATGTACAGCGAGAGCTCCGACGCTGTCGCGCTTGAAGCCAAGCTTCGGGACGCCCTCGACGCCTCTTGGGTCCCGCACAGCACGATTCAAGCCACCGCTCCGAAACGGAGCCGCAACTCGGCAAAGCATCTCGTCCAGTTCATCGGCGGGCTGTTCGCGCTCTATGGGGTGGTGTTCGGCTGTGGCTCGGTCGCGCGGGATCGGGACAACGGCACCCTTGAAGCCGAGCTGTCCTTGGCGACCCCAAGATGGGTTCATGGACTCGCACGCTGGGTCGCATCGACCCTTGTCCTCACCGCCTTCTATGCCTTTGCGGTGCTGCTGTTTCGTGCGCTGCTCAATGTACCGAACCCGTCCAAGCTCATGTTGCATGGACTCGCCGCGTGCGGAGCATCCACGGGAATCGGTCTCATGGTGGTCGGTCGCGCCGGTCTCGAGAAAGGCTTTGCTGGGCCGATCAGCGTGGGCCTCACAGCAGTGTTCACCCTGTTGAGCCTCGGCGCGGGCGCATCGGATCTCATGGGCTGGCTCCCGATTGCAAGCCTGGTGGGTCAGAAGGCCTCGGGCACATCCGCCGTGGTGACGATGGTGGCGTTCGGCTTGGGAAGCGTGGCGTTGTTCACCTGGCGGAGTGCACGCTCATGACCACGCCGGTGTCCAGACGGGAGCCCCCATGCGACTGACACGCCTCTGGGCCATCGCCGTACGAGACTGGCGTTCCGAGTTTTCGGGACGCGAAGGGCTCCTGTTGCCGGGTGTCGCGGCGTTCATCCTGTTGCCGCTTGCCACGGCACCCGAAGTCGAGCGCCCCGAGATCGGACAGCACGAGATTCGCGTGTCTGGTGACGTGCCAGATGCCGTCCTAGACCTCGACCGCGTACGCCTGACCGACGTCCCGACCTCACGCATCAACTTCGTCAAGAGCGATGGGGGCCGGCTCACGGTTCGGGGGAACTACATCCCCAAAGACATTCGAGCCGCACTTGACGCCGACCAACCCACACGCACGATCTTGATGGAAAACACGCTCTCGCTGCCCAACCGAAGTCTGTTCTTGGCCCTCATCGGGGCGTCGATTCTCACCGGGGCCATCAGCCAGACCGTACCTGGAGAACGGTCCACCAAGACACTCTCGACGCTGATGACCGCAGCCGTCAGTCGCCGAGAGCTGGTGCTCGGAAAGTGGCTAGCGTGGACGTTGTTTGGCGCGGGTGCTGCCTTGTTTGCTGCCTTCTCGTCGATCGCCCTTGGACGGCAGCCGGCGGGCCCTTGGCTCCTCGCGATGCCATGGGTCGCAGCAGGCACGGTCGCCCTTGGGCTGTGGCTCGTCCGGCGAGCGGCGGACGTCATCGGCGGGGCGACCATTGCGCTTCGGGTGCTACCCGCCACCCTGACCGCACTCGGACTGATGGCCTATTGGCTTGGAAATACAAATCCCCTGCTCGGGGCGGCCCTCCCCCTAGGCGGCGCATTGGTCGCCTCGGGTGGCGCGTGGGAAGGCTGGACACCGCCCCTCGTGGCTGTCCTTTCGACAGGGATGATGACCCTGGGGTGTCTCCTCGCCACCTCGCGCGACCTCGACAGCGTGGAGCGAACCGCCATGGACCATGGCCTCGCCACCACGGCAGGGGTGGTTGGGATTGGCACCCTCACCTGGTGGACCCCGATCCTCGGACCAGAGATGTGGGCACTCGGCGGCAATCGGGCCGTGGTGGCGTCGCTCGCACCTGCGGAAGGGATCGCTGCCGCGTCGCTGGGCCTCGCGCTCCTCCTCGTCGTTCAGGCGGCACGCAGCAGTGACGTCCTCCGCCAGCTCGGCATATTGGTCCCCCGATCGCGCCTCGACTGGCTGCTGGCCCTCGTGGCCGGACCACTCCTTGTGGCAGCGTCAGGGCTCGATGAGCTCTTACCCGTCGCTACAGACCCGCGATGGCATGCCCTCGGCCAACGTGCCGCAGCGGCGCTCGATCTCGGATGGACTCCGCTCCTGATCGGCGCGGCCGGTATCGTGACGCAAGAGCTCTTGTTCCGAGGCTGGCTCCAGCACCGCGTCGGCGCCACGTGGGCCGCCCTCGCCTTCGTCGGCCTCATGGGCACCGCCTCGCCCCTACATGCACTGGTGCTCGCAGGACTATGTGGGGCGCTCACCCACAAGGCCGGCGGTAGCGTCGGGCCCGCGATCCTCGCCCGACTGGCTGCGCTCGCAGTGAGCGCCAGCAGTCTGCTCTGAAACGCAGAACGCCCCGCGCTCGATGTTGGGGGGAGCAGCGCGGGGCGTTAGCGGCCACGTGGGCCTCGTTTCAACAGAGCACATTGCTCAGAGGCAACGCGTTGTTGCGGGATCGGTACCGCAGGTGACATCCGCAGGTCAACCCAGGGCGTCATTCTCGGCGCTCTTTCGTAGCGATGTGACGAAATGCCACGGCACCTGCAGCACATAGTGGCGTTCACAAGCGGATCGTTCTACTTGTCAAAAATCCGAATGGACTCGGCTGTATCCAGCACAGTTTCTTCCCACCGACGCGTCCGGCCACCCGTTCGGTGCAAAAAGCGCGCGGCATCGTAGGACGGCATCCGCCCGAGCGCATCGGAGAGCAGCGAAGGGGTCAGCCGCTTATTGAACGGCACCATCGCCCACAACGCCAGATCGGGTGCCGTGAATCGTCGCGGCACCTGCTCGGGATAGGTGGCCGCGAGCAGCGCCGCGACCTCGGGCAGCCACACGGCGTGTTCCACGAGGCACATCCGCCCCGTCATCTGGCGGTCTTCGAGGGCCTCCACATGCATGCGTGCGACGGTACGTACATCGACCACGCCAAACCCAAAGCGTGGGATCATGGGCTGGGCGTCGCGGAGGATATCGACCAAAAACAGTGGACTTGCCCTCAGATGCCGTCGATGGCGCACCGGGCCCCAGACCATTCCAGGTTGAAGCGTCACCAGCTCGATTCCCGTCTCGGCGGCGAGGCTCCATGCGAGACGCTCGGCTTGGGTCTTCGCCAGTCCGTACGGATCGGACTGCAGCGTCGCCGCATCGTTCCAGTCCTCTTCGGACAGCGCGCGCGTCTGACTGGCGCGAATGGACCCCATCGCGGCCACGGAAGAGGTCATCACCACACGCCCAATGCCCGCGCGGGCCGCCGCCTCCATGACGTGACGCGTGCCCTGCACGCTCGGGTCCACAATCTTCGTCTGCGGGTCAGAGGACGTGAACAACGCGACCGCAGCCACGTGGATGAGACCATCTGCACCGGCAAACGCCTCATCGAAGCTGTTCGGCTCGAGGAGATCCCCGCGATGCAGGTGAAGGGTACCCGGACGGCTCGACGCAGCCTCCTGCAGGTGACCGACACGCGTACCATCGTCCGGACGTCGAACCGCCGCATGCACCTCATGCCCACCGTCCAAGAGGGCTTCGACGACATGGCTGCCCACAAACCCCGTGGCACCGGTCACCGCCACACGCATCAACCCACCTCGGTCCGAAAGCCTACGCTCCGGTGACTACCGTCGCAAAAGGGCTTGTTCTGGGAAGCACCGCAGCGGCAGAGCACACACCGCTCACCGGTCCACACAGGCTCCTGCTTGGCATTGGCGATCGTGAGCGGTCCCTCGACCACCAAGGGCCCATCGGGTCGGGCATTGACCAAGAGCGGCCCGTCCTTCGAGGCCACCGGTGTGCCTCGCTCATTGACCTCACCTTCGTCACGAAAGCCCGCCGCGCCATGGCGACCATCACACATGGGCGACGTGCGGGAGGCGCCGCATCGGCAGAGCAAGACACGACGCAGCCGCGCCAGCTCACTGCCCTCACAGGAGACCCCCACTTCACCGGTCGCGAGGAGCGCCCCGTTCCGAAGGACGGTGATCAGATTCTTGGGTCCATCACTGCCCGCCATTCTCGCCTCCACCCGACGCCACATCCATCGCCCACGTCACCGCGTGCGCCACTTCGCCTTCATGCCCTTCGTCGAGGCGAACGAGCTGGAGTGTGACGGTTCGAGACCTCCAGTCGATATCGATGGTGCCGGCGTTCACCTCGGAGACCCACGGTCCTACCCGAAGGGGCGCCGTCTCATCACCACCGCCAAAGCTTCGGTTCAGCGAGCTTGTCGACAGCTCCACCACGGGCCGTCGACCGTCTTCGGAACGATAGATGGCACCGAAGTGACGATCACCGCTCACCAAGATCCGCTCCCCCGAGGTCTCGTCCAACAACGCCATCAAGCGCGCCTGCTCGGAGGGCATGTTCAACCACCGCTCAAAACCATGGCCTACGGGCAGGACCTGCACGGACGAGACGATCAGACGCACCTCTGCTGGCTGCCGGAGTACCTGTTCCAACCATGCCCACTGGTCCGCGCCCAGCATCGTTGAGCCAGGCTCATCTGTCGGCACATAGCGTTCTTTCCCCGGTGCATTGTAGGCATCGGTCTTGCGCAACGCCGTTCGAAAGCTTCGCGTGTCGAGCAACACCACCTGAACCCGACGCCCGGGCGACCCCGTCATCACGGAGGAGTACACACCGTCGCGAGACCACCGCACATCATCACTCGGCACCTCCCAAAACTCTAGAAAGGCCTGTTGACTCGCCTCACGTATCGAGAGTTCTACCCCGGCATCATTGAGCCCGTAGTCGTGGTCATCCCACGTGGGGTAAAACACGCGATCGGTCGCAAAGTCCTGCCAGTAGGGATTGGCCGACAACGCGGCATACGCGGCCTTGACCCGCTCAATGTCTTCGACAAAGCTCACCTTGAGCGACCCATCCTCACGCTGTCCCAAGACCACATCCGCATAGATGTTGTCGCCGAGCGCAAGAAAGGCCTCCCCCCCAAGCGCATCGACCGTCGGCCAGAAGGCCTGACTCAGATCTTGGTCGTTGCAGGACCCTGCAACGAAGCGCACAACATCTGGTGCGGCCGCTGCTGCGCGGGCGGGCGCCGCACCCGGAACATCGACGGGGCGAGGAGCGCAGGCCGCGAGCCCAACCACCCCCAAGACGCTGCACAACCAAAGACGGATGTTCATGTCGCGCCTACTCCGAAAGCGGGGGCGTGCCCAAGATGGCGTACGGATCGGCCATCTCTGGTGCAGGCTCGCTCAGCCACGTCCGGAAGAAGCGCTCCACAATGAGGTCGCCTTCATCGGACGTATCGATCCAGTGATCCGACGCGACCACACCCTCCTCTTGGGCGGATCGATCGAGCTGAATGAACCCCGCCGTTCGTCCTTCAGCGTTGCCCATGATGACGTCTTGGTCCACGTAGTCGAGACCGTCCACCGGACTCAGCGCCTCGCCGAGATGCAGCAAGCCTAGGCTTCGGGCGAGCGCCACATTGGTTCGCGGTGGAACAATCGTGTCGAAGGTGCTCACAAACATGCCCACATGAGGCGCCTCACCACCGAGCAATCGATCCTCCGCGAGGTGCGCGGCAAAGACCGCGGGATCAGCCGGGTCGATGGCCGTCTGCGCCATCGCGAGCAGGCGCTCAATCTCATCGGGTCCATCGGTCTGAGCAGACACGAGCGCGGACAGCGTGGCGCCGATGGTGCCATCTGTCACAAACCTTGCGAGGATGCCGCCAGAGACCGGGAGCAGGGCCGCATCAAACTCTGGGCTCACGGCGAGCTGAACAGCCCCGATCATGCCACCCAGACTGACGCCGAGCATGGCCTTGCGCTCGAGGTCGAGGTCGTCCACGCCATCTAGGTCAAGATCCGCCACCTCATCGAGGCTCGCCATGAGCACCACACGATCGATGGCACTCTGCACAAAGCTGCCGCGCATCTGCTGACCGCTCAGCCGACCCATCTCGAAGTTGAATCCCAAGAAGTTGATGGGTCCACTAAATCCTGACCCCCCAGCTGTCGGGTGGTCCCCGTGGTGGAGGGCATCCGCGGCCACGATGGCCATGCCGTTGGAGGTGAGGAAGGTCTGGTGGGCATTGAACTGTCCACGATCCGAGGACATGCCATGGCCAAACATCACGACCGGAAAGGGTCCCTCCCCGTCGGGCAAGAGTGCCGTCACACCGAGCGTCCACGGTACGGGTTCGATGAGGCCATCCACCCCACCCCCGGCACTTCGGTAGTCCCAGACTTCGAGGAGTCCCTCACATTCTCGCAGGCCATCGTCACGCGTCTCACAGACAGGACGCTCTACCCATGTTCCACCACGTGCGCGGGCATCTTCTGCCACCTCGGCCACAGCCCGTACCCCGTCGTGCGTGGTAAACGCGGTCGCCACCGCGACACGTCCCACATCGACCCCAAGGGTCGCTAGGTCCTCAAGCAGCGCCATCGACACGCGCTCCTCGCGCGCCGATGTGGGCGCTCCCGAGAGCAGACGGGTCATGGTTGAGGACGGCGCCATGCAGTCGCCTCCCTCCGAACGCAGCGCGTCTGTGGCGAGCAGCACGTGTCGGGTTGCGGCGCGCAGGGGGCGTGCCGGCTCCAAGAGCACCTGGTCACGCGCCTCACCAAGACGGGCAAGGTAGCCCAGTCGGCGCGGCGCTTCTCCCTCCGAGAGTTCCCAGAGCTGCAGCGCTTCGGTCGTCAGGGAGTCGGCCACTGTCGCCGGCACATCCGCCAATGAGGTCGTGGCGCGGAGAAGGAGGTCGCCCGTGCGTGCTACGCCATCCACCACGCGCATGTCTTCGAACATGCCCTGCACAATGGGTGGCGTCTCCGAGAAGAACGTGGTCTCGAAGAAGGCCTCATCCAACCGGCCGTCGACCCACCATGCATCATCGGGCCATGCGGGAACATCCTCGCCATCGAGGCTGTAGCGCATGTAGCCACCGGGCTCCTCGCACACGGGCGCATAGACATCCTCGGTACCCACGCCACACCCACAGATGCCCAGCAGACCCAACCCGAGAAGTCTCATCCCGCCTCCACGGCGAGAGCCTACGCTAGGCTGGAGGCGCTGACCATCAGGAATCACTGACCCGCACTACGGGCAGCCCCAAAGTGCTATTGCGGCTAGGCAGCGGTAAGCTGACACGCAGGGGACGCACGCACATGAACACGCCCACCCGAAGGCGGATTGTCATCGTAGGCGCAGGCACCGCCGGCGCAGCCGCAGCGGCGCTTCTGGCACGCACGGGCGTCGTTGACGTCACATGCATGGACCGCAGGCCGCTTCACCTCGCAGGCGCACAATGGTGCAATGGTGTCCCCATGGCGGCCTTTGATGAAGCTCGCCTTCCGCGGCCTGTCGCGCCCGAGCTTCGCGTCAGTCAGCACTTCTATCTCTACGGCGGCTGGGGGCCCGACCGGGTGCGCCTCGTGAGTGATGGACACGGGGATGTCGACATGCGGCGCTACACCCAACGCCTGCACACCATCGCCCGTGAGCACGGTGCAGACTTGCACGGGGAGACCCGTGCGCGCAGTCTCCACGGGAACGTCCTCCAGACCTCGGGGGGAGCGTTCGAGTTTGACGTTCTTGTCGATGCCTCTGGCCTGAAGGGTGCCGGCCTCATGCCACGTCGCACCCGCAAGCGTACGACGCTCTGTACCGCAGCGCAGGTTGTCTTCGATGTCGCCGATCCCAGCGGTGCACAAGCGTGGCTACAGCGCCACAACCTCGACTGGGGGGACATCGCCTGCTTCACCGGGGTTTCGGGTGGGTACAGCATCGTCAATGTACGGGTGCATCACGACCACGTGGCCGTACTGACGGGTTCAATCCCCGCGTTAGGCCACACGTCTGGACGGGCCCTTCTCGAGGACTGGGTGGCGAGGCACCCCTGGGTCGGGCCCAAGCAGTTTGGGGGCGCCCGCGCCATTCCCATCGGATTTCCTGACCCCAACCCCGTCGCCGGCAACGTGATCGCGCTCGGTGATGCCGCCGGGCATGTCTTTGCGCCGCATGGCTCGGGGATCGCCGTACAGCTTCGCGCCGCACGGATCCTCACCCGCGTCTTGGCGGGGACACCCCAGTCCACCGTTCATGACGTGGCCGCTGCGTGGCGCGCCGAGCTCCTTCCAGAGCTCAATCGCGGCGCGCTGCTCGCCAGAGCGACCACCGGCTTGACGGCGTCCCACATCCAGCGATGGATACAGACCGGAGCCCTCAACGGCATCACGGCAGGACATACCGTGAGGCAGGCACGGGGCCTGCCACCGCTTACCGGCCTACTCCAGACCCTCGTCGGCGTCGCCAAAGCACCTCGTGTGTTGGCACCGTTGCTGAGAGGACTATGGAATTGACGCCGAGCACTACGCCTCTTTGCACCCCAGCAGTACACGATTCATGGGCGTGATCGCCGGATCGATGACAGCCGTCCAGGCGCGGTAGCCCGCCTCCCGAAGGCGCTGGGCCCGCACGACATCTACGGCCACATCATGGTCGAGCCATCCCGTGAGCCCACCGGCATCGGTCTTGGCCTTCGCATGGCAGCAGGGCATCACACCCACCGATGCACCTGCGCCGATGGCCAGATCGAGCACGCGGTCCGTGAGTGCACCGCAGGCGTGCACCGCGACCACGCGGTCTTCTGAAGAGACCGCACACGCACCTAGATGACCTTCAATCTTGTGAATCCTTGCCCCCAGTCCGGGCCATCGCTCCGCCAAGGCCTCGTGAAGCCGATGTGCACTCGGGGGCAACCGCTGATCCACGACGAAGACCTCTGTCGTCGTCCGGTCCTGAATGGCCATCAGCCATCCCACAAGACCGTGCCCTCCCGCGAGGTCAAAGACGCGCCCGCCCTTCAGGCGGCGAAGCGCACGACGCGCGAATGCCCAACTCTCATAGAGCTCTTTGCGGGGAAGGCAGTCCGCCGCGCAGAGCTGGGCGCCGATCTGCCCAAAGAGTGTGGATGAATCAAACAGATCTGCGTCAGTCGGCCGCAGTCTTGACCGTGAATGTTGTGCAGGACCTTGGTGGCTCAGGGTGTCCTCCTTGCGGTTCACGTTACCGTAGTTCCGCTGACCGCACCGACAGCGAGGAGAGACACCGATGGGCCGAATGTTCGAGAAGCGCAAAGCCACCATGTTCAAGCGCTGGGACAAGATGGCCAAGCTGTTCACCCGCATCGGGAAAGAGATCGTCATGGCGGTCAAGGCCGGTGGCCCAAGCCCAGAAGCCAACCCAGCCCTGCGCCGCGCCATCCAGAATGCTCGCGCAGCGAATATGCCAAAAGACAAGGTCGAAGGCGCCATCAAGCGCGCCAGTGGGCAGGATGCGAAAGACTACGCCGTCCTGATCTACGAAGGGTACGGCCCACACGGCGTGCCGATCTTGGTCGAGACTGCGACCGACAACCCCACGCGTACGATCGCGAACATCCGCAGCCACTTCAAGAAGGGCGGAGGTGCGGTGGGTGCCTCAGGCAGCGTCGCGTTCATGTTCGACAAGATGGGCGTCTTCACCATCGAGGCCGACGTGGGTGACCCTGAGGAGCTGGAGCTCGAGCTCATCGATGATGGGCTTCAAGACATGGAAGCCAGCGAAGACGACGAGGGCAATCCCATCCTCATCCTCAAGTGCGAGTTTACAGACTTTGGCACCCTCCAGAACGGGCTAGAGCAACGTAACATCACGCCAAAGAGCAGTGCTGCAGCTTATATTCCACAATCTACGGTCTCCCTCAGCGATGAACAGACCGATGAGGTGCTCGCGCTGGTCGACCGACTAGAGCAAGACGATGATGTGCAGCAGGTCTTCCACAACCTAGACTGACCCGAGCCCTCAGAGCTCGATGAGGGTCTCGTAGGTGAGCTCGAAGCGCTCCATGGCGCCGTCCGATCCCATGGCCGACAGGTCGGGCGACTCGTAGCTGCTTGGCCAGGCCCCAAGCAGCTCCCAGCGCTTGACCACGCTCATGTCTTGACGCATCACCTCAACGGACACGTTTCGGCGATCTTGTTGGCCGCTGACGATGCGCTGTCGCCAGCTCATAAAGTCATCAAAGCCGGCGTACACACGCTCGAGGACCAACTCGCTGAAGGTGTTTCGGCCCGGCAGCTCGCGGTCGGTATCCCCTGCCATCATGCCGTGATTGTGCGTCCAAGCCTCGGTCTCCCAGACGATACCACTGCACTTGGTGAACCCATCAAACGGGTCGTTGATCCCCGACACGGTCACCCGGAAGTTGAAGCTCCCCGAGTAGGTATCGGTGGGGTACGGTCCTGACATGGGCTCTCTCCGTGGAAGCCGACACGCTACACGAGAACGGTCCACGCGTCATGGACTGAACTCGCATTGAGGGGTGTCACGAGATCATGGCGTGTCGAAGCTCCCGCACGAGAGGTGCAAGCGCGGGCAGGTCGCCAGACTCCACAAGATCGAAAAGCAGTTCGGGCTCATAGAGTCCGAGGCGCTCTTCCCAGTCAATCTCCCCGCCCTGAACCGAAGAGAGCAGTGTTGCCACGAGCTCGGCAAACACGGCTTCCGCAGCATCGTCCTGTCCCAGCTCAAGGAGTGCCATCCCATGGTGCTCGCGGGCCCAGAGCCGCCGCCAGCGCTCAGATTCCGTGAGTGTTGTGTGGGTGCGTTCGACCGCTGCGAAGGCCTCGCAAGCTGCGGAACAGTCTCCTGCCGCCAACAGCGCGTGACCCAAGAAGGCCTGCGACAGCGCATGCTCGGGCTGAGCCGACACTGCGGTGCGAAAGTCCGCCAGCGCATGCTGCAGATCGGCCTCTTCGTCTTCGTAGAGAATCCGACCCCTCAACAGGCGAGGCGCCACGGCGTCGGGCGCCAACTCGATGGCTTGCTGCGCGAGGTTTTGCGCCGCCCGCAAGACCTTGCGGCGGCTACCATCGCGCTCCTCGAGCTGCGCTTGCTGGAGCGCGATTCGCCCCGCACACATCAGCACATCACCATCTGCCGGTGAGGCTTCGAGGGCTGCGAGAAAGATCTTCCACAAGGCCTTCCAGCGTGACGCGCCCACAGCCTGGCGCCAGATGTCGAGACCTGCCGCCACTTCAGCCAACTGACAGAGAGACGAAGCCGGAGACACGCCCACCCTTACCCCTCGCGCGATGACATCCGCGAGGTCGAGCGCGGTCAGGTCGGCCCCCTCTTCCAGTTCGGCCATCACCTCACCAACGTCCAGCCCCGCCATCTGCTACTCCTCCGTGCCGTCGTCCGGGTCCACATAGCCCAGCTGCTCAAGCAGCTTCATGTGCTCCTCGGCCTCCGCCTTGCCCAGTGTTCCGCAGATGCCTGATGGCACCAGATTGTCCGAGCGATCGGCCTCCGGTGTCGCGAGCGCCCACCGCAGGGCCGCATCCTTGAGGCGCTGCGCGCGCTCACCTTGACCTGCGAGCGGCCGCTGCTCGGTCGGGTCCTTCTCGAGATCGAAGAAGCGCCAGCGTCCCTCTCCATCGTTTCGCCAGATGGCCTTGAACGTCCCGTCAAAGGTGGCCGCACGCTCGTCAAACCGCTCGGTCACCACAAGACGCTCCGGCTCGGGCTCAAAGAGGTTGTGCCCCTGCCAACCCGTCGGAACCTCAAGCCCAAGCAGCTCGAGCAAGGTGGGCGCCACATCAATGAGCATCACGGGTCGCGACACCCGTCCGGCAGGTCGGCCGGGCTGCCGTACCACGAGAGGGACGTGCACCAGCTGCTCCCAGACACCGTCTTGATGACCATAGTCACCGTGTTCCCAGATCTCTTCGCCATGGTCCGACAAGAGCACCACGAGCGTATCGTCGGCATGGCCCGAGGCTTCGAGCCCGTTCAGAATCTGCGTGATGTACCGGTCGCCATCCCAGACGCTCGCTTGGTAGCCCTGTCGGGTGCGCACCTCGTCTTCTGGCGTGTGCTCTCGGCGAAGCTTGCGAATCTCTTTGAGTGGAATCGGTCTTGCCTCTGGGCCCTTTACGGGCAAATCGAGCGCCTTACGGGCTGGGCGCGATGGCGCCAACGGCAGATGCGGTGCCATCAGGTGCAGGTAGAGAAACTCGCGCTCATCACTAGACCACGCCTTCATCTGTGCGATGCCAGAGGAGACGACCTTACGGTCCGAACGCACGTAGTCTTTTCGGGTCAGTGGCTGGGAGCCGAGCTGCGTCTCGACCTCGAGGTCATTCCACGTCTCAAACCCTCTCGGAAACCCCTTCTTGGGGTGAAGGTTACTGTTGGCCACAAATGCGGTGGTACCGAACCCTTCTTGGGCAAGCGCCTCCGGAAGCAGGGTGAGATCGTCCCACCCACAGATGCCTCCGGGCCCCAGATCACCATCGAGGCCGTGCGTTCGGACATGCGTCGAGGTCATGTACGCCATGTACGACGCCATCGTGTAGGCACCTTGCGACCACGCACGCTCGAACACCACACCGGCATCGCCCGCCCACGCATCGAGGCGTGGGGTCGACACCGACGCGTCGTTGTAGAAGCCCATCGTGTCGACGCGCTGGGTGTCGACCACAACCATGAGGAGGTGCTTCGGCTGCCCCAGCTCCGACAACGGCTGCAGACTGCCGCCCCCAGACCACATGACGAGGCCACCTCCAATGAAGGCCCCCACCAAGGCGATGCTCATGATGCGACGGTCCACCTACGCCCCCCTGCTCCGCCCCTCCGTATCCAGACCCACGACGATGCGCCCGGAACCCCGATGAGGTCGAGGTCTAGACCGGCAGGCATGCCTCTCGCGCGCTAAGCCTGACCCACGGAGAGGTGATCAATGACGTGGACGCTGGTGGAGCCCTGCTGTGGTACCGGCGCACTCACGCTAGCCGCACTCGGTGCCACGCGTCCCCTGATGCCCCACCCCCACAGCCAGTGGACCAGTACATCCCATCTTCTCGATCTGGCCCGGGAGCACGGATTTCACGGCCCCCCCTCTGCGGTCCATGTGACGGACATCGGCCCCTGGGGAAGCGTGCTTCCCGTTCTGTTGCGTCCCGAGACCCGACGAGACGTGCTCACGTGCCTCAAGACCTTTCTGGCACGGGAACCACGTGCGCTCTTTGATGCGCTTCAGCGTAGGCCGGTGGCCTCACAGCCGAGCATCGCAGCCGCAGAGTTTCTCACCCTACAGCGCCTGACGACGGGCCACGAGGCCGTCGCGATCCGACGTGGCACGTGGCACAGCCCCAGCTTCAGCCCCGAAAAGGCCTATGGCGTGCGTAGCCCACCGCGCTCCGTTGCCGCAACGCCACGCCTACCGGACCTCATCGCCGCCCTCGAGACATGGGATCGCCTCCACCCTACGGTTGTGCACGGTGAGCGCGGTACCGCCCCCGAGCCTCGGCCCGTGTCCGGTTCCACATTGGTGGCCATCGATCCGCCCGCACGCACGTCAGAAGCCTACATGGCCGGTCACCTCATGCGAGGGTCCGTGGTCGAGCTCGCGCTGGGCTGGGATGACGCGGGTGCGACCGTCTTTGTCACCGAAACCGAACCCATCGATGACCTCGTGGAGCGGGGCTGGCGCGGCGTCCAGCTGCCTGACACCGGTCAGCGGACCGTCGACGGCATGCCGATTGATGCATGGGTCACGATCAGTCCTCGATGGTGATCCCGAACCCAACCCCCAGGGAGTTCCTATGAAGAGCCTCGTACCGATGATCGCGCTGCTGGTGGTATTGGCCACCGGCTACTCCAAGACGTGGGCCGAGGAGCCTGCGGGTTCCGCAGGACAAGACACGGTGTGCTTGAGTGCACGTCTCGGCACCGCACGAGAATACGAGAAGCTCTTCGATCAGCACCGTGCGGCAGGACGCACCCACCTCCACGTCGTAGACGGCACCATCCTTTGCGCTTGGTAGGCCAGAAACGCGCGCTCAGGCGTGCTCAGCGAGAGCGGCTACGACAGATGCCCACGTCCGTGAGGACGCAAGAGAGCCTCGCCCTGATGCAGACACCACTGCCGCCGGGCTTGGTGCTGGCCTACGCCTCTCGACGCGACGAGCCGGACCTCTGGCCATGGCTTGAGCCGCTGGTATCGATGCAACGCCTCGTGCTCCCACGATGTGAGGGCGACGACCTCGTCCTGCACCACATCGAGAGCCTTGAGCACGATCTGGTGACGGGTGCGTTCTCTCTGAAGGAACCCAAGGCCACGTGTGCCACGGTCGACCCCGCCTCCTTGTCGCTGGTTCTCGTGCCGGGTCTGGCCTTTGATGTCTCGGGGGGTCGCCTTGGTCGGGGCCGCGGATACTACGACCGTCTCCTGGAGCGTACCACCTGCCCGTTGTGGGGCACGGCGCTCATGGCGCACATCGTCGACAAGGTTCCACTGGAGCCTCACGACCGACGCCTGACCCACCTGCTGACGCCACGAGGATGCTTCCCATGCCGCGCACCGTGAACCGTGATGCCCTCCAACAGACCACGCTCGAGCGAACCCGAGCACTCGTCGCCGAGGGTGCGCATCCCGTGGTCGTGTTCGACGTCGACAGCACCTTGCTCGACACGGCCTACCGACACCATCAGATCCTTATCGAGGCCGCAAGCGAGCTTCGAGACCCAGCACTCGCCTCACTGGCGCGAACGCTCGCCCCATCCGCATTCGGGTGGGACGTGTTGTCTGTGCTCTCCGACCATGGCTTCACAGATGTGACCTTGCACAAGAAGGTTCGCGCGGCTTGGGCACGTCGGTTTTTCACCGACCGCCTCTGCGCCATCGATGAGCCGTACCCCACTGCGGTGTCCTTTGTGCAGCAGCTCCATCGCGCAGGTGCGTTCATCTATTACCTCACCGGCCGCCCTTCCCAGACCATGTCCGTAGGGACGGTGACCTCCTTCAAGCGCTTGGGCCTCCCCCTGCTGACCCATCGGACCAAGCTCCACCTCAAGGCAGACCCTTCCGAGCGCGACGTGATCTACAAGACCGCTGCAATGGATGCGATTCGGGGGATTGGCCAACCCGTCGTGGCCACCTTCGAGAATGAGCCCCGAAACGCCAACGCCTTTGCCATGGCCTTTCCCGATGCCCTCAATGTTCTCGTGGACACGGTTCACTCACCCAACCCGCCGCCCGTTGACAACGCGGTGGTCCTCATGACGGGCTGGGGGGACAGGCCCTCGCTGGCGTGACATGCCGTTGACCGGTCAAACCGGCTAAGTGCCGTTCGTGGAGAGCACGTGAACGCACGTTGGACAGCTGGACTAGCGACGGCAGCCCTTGTGGTTGGCGGACTGGGTACCTGGTGGTGGCTGAGTCAGCCGATCAAGCCCAAGCACATCGTCCTCATCAGCATGGACACGTTTCGAGCCGATCATGTGGGTGCCATGGGCCTTCGTGAGGTCACCACCCCCCACCTCGACTGGCTAGCCGAGCACGGGATGCTGTTCGAGCGCCATGTGAGCGCCGCCCCGACCACGCTGGCGAGCCATACCTCCCTGTTCACAGGCACCTGGCCGCATACCCACGGCGTTCCTCGAAACGACCACCTCGTATCTGAAGACAACGCCCTCATGGCTGAGATCTTGGCGGAGCACGGATTTCAGACCGCCGCCATTCTGGGCGCCATGCCGCTCGGGAGCCACAGCCAAGTGCTGGACGGTTTCGACCACATCGACGAAAACTTCGACACCCACCGCGGTGTGGACGGCGTCGACCAAACCCAGCGTGACGGCGAGCTCGTCACCGATGCCGCGCTGTCATGGATCGACGCCCAGACGGGTGACGCGCCGATGTTCGTCTTTGTCCACTATTTCGACGCGCATGCCCCCTACACGCCACCCGCCCCCTTTCGGGAGGCCGCTGGGGCCATCTCCGGCTCCGGGAACCAAGGCACGATGGCGCACATTGCTCGTACGAAGATGTGGCTTCGACGCGGTGACCCACGCGGGAAACAAGCGAGCGCCAACCTCGAGAAGCTGTATCGGGCGGGCGCAGAATACGTCGATCATCAGGTAGGCCGACTGGTCTCTGGCCTGCACACCAGGGGTCTCCTGGAAGAAACGCTGATCATCGTCACCTCCGACCATGGGGAGACCTTTGATGAGCACCTCGAAGAGCCGTGGGACCATGGCTTGAGCGTCTACGAGGACACCGTCCACACCCCCCTCATTGTACGTCACCCGAACGGCGCACTCGGCGGTCTGCGGTACCCTGGCGTGCTGTCGAGCATCGACCTCCTCCCGACGCTGCTCGACTGGATCGAGCTGCCAACCCCAGACAGCGTCGAGGGCGTAAGCTTCTCCGAGGTGTGGGCAGGCCGCGCGTCGGTCATTGAACGCGGTGAGGTCTTTAGTGAGGCTACCAAGCCACACATCGGACGTCAGCGGGGCTGGCAGAACGCAGGCATGCAGAAGGCCGTGCGACGTGGCGACAGCAAGCTGCACTACCTACCGCAGGTGCGTGACCACAGACTCTATGACCTCGCCACCGACCCGGGTGAGCACCAAGATCTCTCGATCGATGACCCCGAGACCACGGGCGCCCTCACCGATGTGCTCGACGATTGGATGGCCTCGGCGAACCCATTGCCCTCCCCCCGCCTCTCGAAAGGTCGCATTCAGGCGGAGCTTGCAGCCCTTGGGTATGTGTCCGACACCGACACCACCGAACCACCACCCGACGGCGGCGACGCGGTACCCCCCGAGGCCAACGCCCCCGACCGACGACAGGCCCCGAACAAGAAGCGAAAAGCACGAGGGCGACGCGGCCAAAAGTAAGAGGCTATTCTACGATAAGCCCGCTCTTCGGCGTCGTCGTCCCCCCAGCAGAACCATCCACACGCCCCACACCCCAGACAGCGGCGCCGTCTGGCAGCCCCGTGGCACCTCTGCCGTCGGCGTAGGCGGTGGTTCCGTCGAGAAGCTCAGCGTGATCTCGGGCATTCGAGTGCCATCGAGCGTCTCCAGTCCGCGCGCCACCGTCAGCGTGTGACCAAGGTTCTCTGTGAGGTCATCGAGTGGGCGTACGTTGAGTACGTTGCTGTCTTGCCCGTAGTACATCCATGCATCGACAGGAATCGCACGCCCCGTTGCATCCGTCAGGCTCACCCGCGCGGCCACGGCGTCTGGCGAACGAATGGCCCGAGAGAACACGAGGCTCATCATGCTGTCCGGGTCCGATGCGCTCTCCGTCCAGCCGAACTGACCTTCGGCTGGAAAGCTGTACACCACAGGCGTTGTTGTCGGGTCGATCGCTTCGCGCCAACGCCCGTAGACCACCTGCCAGTATGCCGCCACGGCCTCACCGATACACACCGGTGACCCAGCCGTGTCGCGATCGAGTAGGTGACCCGTCGCCCAAGGGAACGCCGCCCGATGCTGGGCCACGGCCTCTGGATTCTCCCCACCGTTGGCCACGGCCTCGATCGCAAACCGAAGCGACGCTTGTCCCAACTGCATCGTCGAGACAGAGACGTCATGCCCCACATCCGCGAACAACTGTTGCAGCGCCTCAAACTCCACGACATCGGCGGGTACGACCGGTGAGGGTCCCATCTCACTGACAAACACCACGTCGGTGCCCGTGTCCGCACCACTCTGAGCCCATCCCTTGGGCTCATAGGCCTGACTTCGGTAGAGGTAGGCCGCATCAAAGATCTGATCACCGAGTCCGTGGCTCCCCAGCCCGAGCAAGAAGGCCAATCGCGTGCCCGTCTGCCCGTCGAGGTCCGTCGTTGGCGCGCCCACCCACGACATCACGCGATCATGAAACGGCTCCCAGTGGGCAATCTCCCCGTAGGCATCAGGCGACAGCGGGCTGTAGCCCCCATCCGGAAACATCGTACCGTTGATCAGGGCGAGCTCCCCCGTGGTGGAGAGGAGCAGGTCACGCAGCGGTCCCTCGGGGAGGTGCTCCACGGCATGAAGCGACGTCCACACATGGGTCGACTGGCCACACGCCTCGGCAGGTGGCGCCTGAAGGATCATCCACAGCACACCCCACATCATGGTCCTCCTCACCGCCTCAGCGCAGCGTAATGCACCATCACCCCATGACCTCGCCGATAACTCTACCCGCGGTGCGTTCGGAAATCTCCTGAATCAGCTCCTCCACCTGCTCGACAGGAACCTCCACACGTCGCTCCACACCATCAGCGTAGGTTGGCGTTCCTTCGGGTAGGCCGCTGCGCTTCAGGACCGAGGTCACCGTTCCATCGTCGCTCCACGACGCCACCAACCTCACGCTGGAGACCACGACACGCTCCACGATCTCCGCGGCGTCAAGCGCGGCCGCACCGGCCTCCCCATAGGCACGAACAAGTCCTCCCATGCCGAGCTTTGTCCCACCAAACCATCGTGCCGCAACCAAGAGCACACCTACGAGCTCAAGGCCGTTGAGTCTCCGGAGCAACGGCTCGCCGGCCGTACCTCGCGGTTCGCCATCATCCCATGCACGGGTCCGATCTGGACCGAAGCGCCATGCATAGGCGTGGTGGGAGGCCGTTGCGTGGGCTTCTTTCAACTCCGAGACAACTTGTGCCGCTTCGGACTCATCCGCGACAGGTACGGCCCAACCGACAAATCGAGAGCCCTTGACCTTCGGGATCTCGACTTCGGTACGCAAAGCAATCGTTCGGACCATCGGCATACAGGACCACCGCCTCTCGTCTGGGTTAGCGTATCGGTCCCCCCTTTGCCGCCGGAGGTCCCCATGGCGGAGATGTGGGCACTCACCTACGACCGATCCCGTGAGGACTGGATGTCCTCACGCGGCATGGTCAAAGAGCGCGTGCCGGTCCCTACACTCGATGAAGCCAACCCCGACGACCGCCGTTCGGTGATCATCAAGGTTCGGTACGCGGGGTTCTGCGGAACCGACCGTGGCATCTGGTGGCGAAAGGCTTTCGATGACATCATTCACGGCAGCCTCGACGATGAGGGTCGCGACAAGCGTATCTTCGGCCATGAGCTGTTGGGTGAGATCGTCGCTGTCGGTTCAGAGGTCATGCCTGTCTTCGGCTACAACGTGGGTGACGTCGTCACCACCGAATCCCATGTGGTCTGCAACAACTGCCCACAGTGCGACCTTGGGCAACACCATGTCTGCCAGAACGACACCATCATCGGATTGTCCCGAGACGGATGTTTCGCCGAGTTCGCCAAGCTGCCCGCCAAGGCGCTCTGGCCGACCGACCTCAACAAGATTCGGCCCGAGGTCGCTGCCGTCCAAGAGCCCTTCGGCAATGCCATGCATGCCTGCCAAACGGTCGATCTTCGGGAGAAGACGGTGGCCATTCTCGGAACCGGTACGATCGGTCTGTTTGCCCTGCTGATCGCCAAAGGCATGGGTGCGAAGCAGGTCATCGGTGTAGAGGTCGACCCCAAAAAGGTTGACCTCGCCTACAAGTTAGGCGCTGACCATGTGCTTACGCCGGGGCGACCTCCTGCAGATGCGCCGTGGCGGTCAGACCCCGAGCTCGCCGCAAAGGTGCTTGAGCTCACGCACGGGACAGGTGTGGATGTCGCCATGGAGATGGCTGGCGTCCACTCATCGACCAACAACGCCATCCGAATCACCCGACGTGGTGGTGATGTGGTGTTGTTCGGCGTCCGAAATGGTCATGCTGTCTTCGAAGATGCGCATCGCATCGTGATGAACGGCCTATCGCTGCATGGCGTAGTTGGCCGGCGTATCTTCGGCACTTGGCAGCGCACCAAGAGCCTGCTCGAGGACCACACCAATGGCATCCAAGACGCCATCTGGAACACCATCCTCATGCAAGGCAAAGGCACCATCGTTCCGTTGTCCGCGCTCGATCCGACCTCATTCGAGGCGGCAATGGCCGAGCATCCAAAGCTCCTGCTTCAGATGAGCTGATGCTAGGGCGCGGCTGCGTCAAACAGCTGAAGCCCCACCTCGACTTGGCCCTCCAACGCCAGGTCCTCAAAGGCCATGACGTCCACCACGCTCAGCGACAGGTCACCGAGACCGGGCAGACCTAGGCCGTCACCGAGCCCGCCGCCGAGAAGGTCGCCGAGGTCGAGGTCTGCGAAGCCCCCCACAAGCCCAATCACACCTTCGAGGCGCTCTCCCAGATCACGGACCAGAAGCTCCTCGTTGGCACTGGAGGCACCGTAGTAGATCACGTCGCCCTCCACCGTCTCGAGGTCGAGGGAGAGCACGGTTCCATCGAGGCCCACCTGCAGGTCCCACGCATAGGCCACCTCCAGCCATGGCTCGCATCCCGTGCTGTCGATGGGGTCCAGACCAATCTCTACCCGCGCATCCGCCAAGAGCAGGTGCACCAGACGCTCTGGCGCATCACCAAATCGACCGAGACGCGCCTCTCCGAGGTCTAACCCCACGCAGACACTGTCGTAGTCGGGCGCTTGACCACCTCCGGGGAGGTCCTCGATACGCAGAAACGTCGCCGCAAGCCCTCCGAGGTCGAGGTCTTGATCGAGCACATCGAGCAGGTCGTTCTCCAGCAAGGGCTGCAGCAGCGCATCGTGCACCGTCAACGCAAGATCACTCGCCACACCTTCACGGCTCGCAGGGATCGCCAGCCGTCCGTCCGCTGCAGGAAGCGCCTCACCGAAGGCTACATCGATACGTGCAGCGACACCGAATTCATCCGTGCCGAGATCGCCGACCCCCAGATAGAGCGGGTTGCCGAGCAGGTCGAGCTCGAACGCCAATGGAATCCCAAGTGGAAGCTCGAGATTCCTCGGTAAGATGCCGTCCACAGCACCCAATAGCAGATCTTCGAGATTGACGACTTGATCGAGAAGCCCATCCAAGAGACCGAGGCCAAAGAGGTCGACATCTAGGGAGATATCCCCAATCAGGATGTCACCACGTACAAGCGTCAGGCCGACATTGGCTTGCTCATCGACGGTCGGGTCGACAAGGAATCCGGCACCCGCATTCGTAATGGTCAACGAGGCCGGGACCGTCAGACCAAACAACGCGTCTACCTCGATCTCGACACCGACCACCACCTCGGGCACACCGACCGCTGCAAGCAACCCCGAGGGGCCCGGCTTGAGCTCGACTTCGAGCGGCGCAATCTGCGGCTCGAGCACCGTGATGGCAAATCCGTCCAACGCAAACGAACCAAGGTTGGACAACAGGCCTTCAAGGTCGAGAAGGTCCGCAATCAGGATCTCCAGGGTGCCCTCAATGCTGTCGAGCCCACGCTCGGTCAAGCGCCCCGCGAGCGCGCCAGGCCATGTCTGCGCCGGATCGCGTCCCGCAAAGACGGGAATCCGCTCCCAAAGTTCCGCTTCATCGTCATCCGAACGGTCGGCACGCACATCGATCACCTGAACCTCTGCGCCGAGTGGCGGGAGGCTGACCGAGAAGCGCCCATCTGAACGCACCGTGGCGTCGATCTCTTCGACGGTCACGCGTGCGCGCGGGTCAGTGACCGAGCCTTCGACGAGCAGCTCACCATTGCCCGCGAATCCTCCGTACGTGGGGGTATCGACACGTAGTTCGAGGGGCGCATCGTCGAGAAGTGGTGAGACATCCAGCTCATCGCCGCTGCGGCATGCGCCCATCAGACTCACGCCGAGCATCCATCCAAGCAAGGTTCGCATCGACCCTCCGGCCGTCCATTTAGCACACACACACGCGTTCCCCGATCCTAAAGTGTCGTAGGGTTCACGCGTGACAACCATGCTCAAAGAACATACAACCCGCCCGCACCCGTCTCCCCACACTGACTCATGGGTCGGTTTTGGGATGGAGCCCGCATGTTGATGCTCCTCGTTACATCGATCATGGCCGTCGCAGCCGAGCCCACGGCCACCCCAACCCCCACGGTACAGATTGATGAGAACGGTGTTGTGGTCGGCCGAATGCTCATCGATGCGCCGCCCGCAGAGGTGCGAGCTGCTGTCCAGCAGATGCATGAACAAGAGTCGCCGGGTCTCAATGTGCTCAGCGTCGACCTCAAGGCGCGGGGCAACTGTCAGACCATCACCCGCACGACCCGCGGGCTCATGACACCGCTGAAGCTTGAGACGCAGCGCTGCCCCACTGAAAAGGGATGGCGCGAGTGGCTTGTCGCATCGAAAGACTTCACCACCTACGATGTGGAGTGGGACGTCACACGCGCAGGTGCAGGAACCGAGGTCCACCTCCGCGTCAACACACAGCTCGCGTTCAGCGCGCCGACATCCCTAGTGCAGATGGGTACCCGCAATGCCATTCGGGAGAGCCTCGCCGATGTCATTCGTCGCGTCCTGAAGCCACGCTCCAAGACGCCCTGAGTCGGATAGAGCGTCGATACGGAGGCTCCATGTCCGTCGACCCCGCACACTTGCCAGCCCTCTCCGTGCTCTTGATCGATGAGGTGCTGGCTACACCGTTACGCGATGTGCTGCATGCCGACGAGGTCGTTGAGACCGTGGACCGGATGGTGCACGCCCTGACGGATCAGCCCCAGCTTCCGGAGCGTGCCGCCGCCGAGATCGCGTCACTTCAGTCTCGGTGGCGCGAGCAACCCCACACGTTGGGAGAGATGCTTCCCGGCCCCTTACGCGCGGGGCTTCTCGACCTTGTGGCGACGCCTTGGAGTCCCAGCGAAGCCCTCGTTCTCGAGCTCATGGACCACCCGGCCGCACGTCAGCTGATGCGCGAGGTCTTACAGGGCGCGCTCGAGCGCTTTGCAGGTCGCCTCAAGCGTCTCGATGAGGGCATGCTCGGCGGCCTTGGTGGCCGTGCCGCACGCCGTGGCAAGGGCCTGTTTTCTGGTGTTGCGGGCACGCTCGGCTCCCTCGCCGACGGTGTCGCCGGTGCGGTTCGGGAAGAACTCGGTGGGGCGGTCGAAGAGCGTATTCGAAGCTCCCTCGGCACAGCGACCGAGCAAGGCCTACAGTCGGTCGCGCGGTTCCTCGCCGACCCTGCCCAAGCAGAAGCGGTCGGCAGCATGCGCGCCCGCATGGTGGAGCACCTCCTCGACCTTCCACCCGAACGTTGGGCCGACGAGGCCTCATCCATCGCCTTCGAAGACCTGGCACGCGATCTCCAGCGGGCCCTCCATGCAGCATCGCAGGACGGATCGCTCGAGGAGGCGACGCGTCGAGGCGTCATGTGGTCGCTTGAGCTCCATGGCGAGGAGTCCATGGGCGCCGTCCTCGATCGCTTTGAGCTACGGGGTGTCGTGCATGCGTCTCTCGAGCCATGGCTCACCCGCCGCCTTGCCAAGGTGACCGCCCGCGATGACTTTCGGTCCTGGTGGGCGCTCGCCACGGCGACACCATGATGCTCGTCTCACTCTGGCTCAACCTCGCACTGGGCGCGCCGCCCCTGACGGGCGACCACCCACCGGCACATCATCGTGGCCAAGGCTTGCAAGCAAGCCATGTCACCGCGCTCACCACGTGGAACGACATGCTCTTTGTCGGAACCCTCGGTGGCGGTCTCCATCGATGGGACGGCAAGCGTCTTCAGTACATGTCCGGCGGCCCCACCTTTATCCGAACGCTAGCGCCCGATGGCGATGGCCTTCTCGTCGCCGGCATCGATGGCCTCATGCGCTGGGACGGCAGGCGCTTCACCTCACTGGTCGAAGGCCCCGTCGACGACGTGATGCGTGTCAACGGCCACGTCTACTGGCTCTCGGATGGCGTACTCCATACGTCTCAACGCACATGGCCGCTCGACTGCACGGCCCTCTGGACATTGACGGCGGGCGAACGGGTGGAGCATGTGGCGACCTGTGACCGAATGTACCGCCTAGAAGGAGCACCGTCAGGTGAGCTGCAGCCTCTCCACGCACTGCCGAATCATCTTCAGGCCACGGCTGCCATCGAGCGCCGTGCAGGCTTTTGGACCCTTGAGCCGGGCGGTCTTCGAAACCTCGAACAGGGCATGGAGGTCGACAGCTGGCAGCCCCCAGCGGGAGACTCTGCGTCGCAGATGTCCCGCTTCGGAGACGGTCTCTTGGTGGTGACGGAAGCAGGCGCACTCCACGAACTCACGCCCGACGGTCCAGCAGAGCTGTTTCCAGCCATGGGCCTACCGGGCGCTACCGCGACAACCGTGGCTGCGGCACCCGCAAGAAAGGCGTGGGTTGGCACAACGGCTGGACTCGCACTGCTCACGCCAGACCACCAGGCGCTGTCCTTCCCCGTGGCACCCGATGCGGCAACGCCAGCTCACTGGGTCCTGCCTGCCCATCATGGTCGCGGCGCCGCCGTACTGGGAGAGCGCGGTGTCCGCTGGGTGGGACGCGGCAAGCCGTGTGGGTGGCGCGCCTTCGCCTCCGCATCCGGTGCTGCGATCACGATGCTTCAGACGCACGACCACTCTTGGTGGAGCGTGGGTCCCCACGGCGCTCTTCAGCTCGACACCCGCGGTCGACTGCATCACTGGGACACCCTCGACGGCACGTTTGCGGCCGTACCCTATGGCCCGGGCCTCGTCCTTCTTGGCGAACACGGACACCGTGCATGGCTCCCTGGCGCCACACAGCTCGGCCCGCTCGTGCCCGCACCGGCGGGCGACCTCCTCACTGGTGACCGTGCCGGTGGGCTCTGGTGGTCACTCAACAACCAAATCATCCTCGGCCGAGATCCGCGCGACCCCATCGCCACATGGACGCTGGAAGACGCCGTGTTGGACATCGCGATCGGCGACACCAGTGTCTGGGCCCAACGCGCCAACGGTGTGGTCCAGCTCGACCTAGACACCGGCGAGGTCGAGGCCCTCGACCGTCCGGGTACCCCTAGACTCCTCGTCCACGGTGCCACATCCCCCACCTGGCTCACCACGGACTCCGAGCTCGTCAGTCGTGCTGGCGTGTGGTCCCTGCCTAGCCCATTCGATCGCCTCGTCCTGAATCATGCACACCTCAAGGACAACCATCTCTGGCTGGCGACAGAAGCCGGGGTGTACCGATTGGATGTCCGCAAGTTGGAATCGGCGGTAGCGGGTCCATCGGACGGCAGCTAGACAATGCACATTCTGGCGTTGCAAACGTCAAGCTAGTGCAATACCGGCGCCCCGCTGTCGAGAGCCCCCGTCGCGAGACAGGATACCGGCGCTCGTTTCTGATGCTCCAGCGCCTCCCCGAGTCTTCGGGCCGCCCGCGAGGTCTACATGTCACCGTCCATCCTTCGCTCACTCACCCTCATCACCGTGGGTGCCTGCCTCCTCCCGAGTCTCGCACACGCCGGTGCCGTCGCCGTCACACCTCTTGTGGCGCGCGGTCTCGATGCCGAGCGCACGGGAGACCTCTACGACCTGATGTCGTTTGAGCTCGAGAACGTCGAAGGCGTCGACGAAGTGGTGAGCATTGACCGGCTCCCGTCCACCCTGACCAGCAGCTGTCTCACCTCCACCCGATGCCTCGGGTCCATCACCCGAGGGGCCAACGCCGATGCGATGCTCACCGGCTACGTGGAGCGCAAGGGGTCCGACCTGCTGATCGACCTCGTCTACTACGATGCGACGTCCAACCGCATCCTGCGACGCAAGGCCTACAGTGTGCCCAACGACCCGGTCATCATCCTCGAAGAGATGACCCCCATGGTGGCCGCGGCAGTCACGGGTGTCGACCCTCGCAAGCAGGAAGCCGCCGAGCGTATGGATGGAGTCGCCTTCGAGGAGAGCGACGAAGACCTCGACTTCTACGCTGCTGGCGAGGGCACCGGGCTCTCCGATGAGCCTACCAGCGGCGGTTCCATGGGCGGGTACGTCAATACCACCGAGCGCCCCATCACCGCCCCCAGCAGCGGTGACGCCGGCGGTGCGGCGGACATCACCTTTGGCGATGCGCAGCCCGAGATTGCCATCGACTTCGACCTCTCGGGTGAGGTCTCTTACGGCGACAACAGCGGCGGCGAAGAAGCCGACTACGGAAGCTACGGCAGCTCCAGCAGTGGGTACGGCACCTCCTATGGCTCGGACCCGTACGCGGATGTCGATCCCATGGATGACCCCTACGACGACGACATTGAAGCACCGCTCGACCGCGGGAGCGTCAGTGTTCGCGCCGACGACGAGCCCGTCAACGAAGTGGGCCGTTCCAGCGTCCGTTCGTCGACCACCACGGCCGGCGCCTCTGACCCGAGCAAGAGCGGGCTGCCCCGCTTCACACTCACCGCCAAGGGCGGCTACAGCTACTACACACCGTTCAACTTCGGAACCATCGGCGCCGAGGGCGGTATTCGCGCGGTCGGCGGTCTCTACTTTGTCGTCGGCGTCGACCTCTACATCGTCCGACGGCAGCTGCCTCCAGAGCTCATTGCCCAAGGTCGCGCGCCGATCGAGTCGAACTTCATCGTGCCGGTAAACGCTGGGTTCCTCTACCGGTTCGACGCCGGGCGGGTCAAGCCATACCTTGGTGCCGACTTTATTTTCAGCCAGTACTACCTCGACCCCACCACCAACGCGAACAAGTTCACCTTCGGTGCGCGTGGCCGTGCCGGTGTCGACATCATGATCACCGGCAACTTTGGCCTCAACGCCGACCTCGCGCTGGGAGGCTGGTCCGGCAACGACTGGCAGTCCGTCGACCCCCGCGCCCCCAACAGCGGCTTCCTCCCGCATGCATCCGCGGGCTTTGTCCTCGGGTTCTGACAGCCGCGCCCCGCGTGAGCTATGACGTCCCTATGGAGTGTTCATGGGGAACCTGCTCTGCCTGTTGATCGGTCTCGCGCTACCCATTGGTGCGTTCTGGACCGTCATGCGTCAGCTGCTCCGACCGCTTGCCTCTACGAACGCCTACCGCAACGCAGCTTGGCGACTCGGCCTCGAAGCCGACACACAGGGGGCCGCGCTACAAGGACACTATGAGTCCCGACGGCTCTTCGTAGGAACCGTGCTCAGTGCGACCGACGGTCGAAAGAAGCACCGCGCAGTCATGGACCTGGCTATCCCCCTCGGAATGGGCCTCCGTATTCGTGCACGAGGCCGCGCATGGCCGCGGTGGCGCCGCGGGCGGGTTCAAAATGTCCAGTTCGGCGACCCCGCGCTCGACGAACGGGTGGAGGTCTCTGGGTTTCAGCCCGAGGTGGTGAAAGAGCTTCTTCAGGACGACGTACGCACGGCGCTACTTGTCCTCCTCGATCGCTGGAAAGATGTGGACGTGACCGACACTTGGGTGCGCGTTCGACTCCGACGTCCTCCCGGAAGCGAAGCGGCCCTTCTCGAACTGGTCAACCATCTCCACGCGTTGACATCCAGCCTCGAAGCCGCCCGAGCCAAGCTTCCCCCCGGTGAGGAGGCCGCTGCCCTCTTGCCCGAGTGGACCGATCTCGCAGCCTCCAATGGCCTCACAGTCCACCCGCAGCTGGTGACCCTTAGCGGCGATTTCGAAGGATTTACCCTTCACGCACGCACGCTACACACGGACACCGGTCTACGGGTCGACCTCGTGTTCAACTTCGAGAGCCCACGCCCCAAGGGACTTCGCGTCGAGTCCGCAGATGCCGATGACGGGTACTGGACCACCCGCCAAGACGTCCTCATCGGTGAGGCGGTGTTCGATGAGACCTTCATCATCCAGGCGTACGACCCGGAGCATGCCCGCGCGAAGCTCACCGCAGACCTTCGCGTTCACCTCCTCTGCTTGCACGCCGTCGGCACTGTGCGTCTGACCGACCTCGGGCTGGCTATCCATGAGGTTCCGCCAGACCGCGCGTCGGTTCAAGACTGCATCACGCGCGGGCGTGCCGTGATGGAGAGCTTCGTCGCCTAGCTCTCTGTCGGGGCGTGAACATCCACATCGTTCGTGTCGATCGGCACGTCTTCGATGGGTAGGTTCGTTGCCGTGGCGACCGACTGCGCGTCCACAGCGCCGACCACACGCAGTGATGCCGTGCCTCCATGATCATAGAGCTCGGCGAGCCCTGCATCGATCAACCGTTGGATGCTGGCCCTGCGGTCGTCCGGATTCTCGGGCATGCCCACGCCCTTCCAGCGATGGACGAAGTAGTGCGCTCCGACAAATCCCCCGTGTACACCAAAGGTCTCTTCTGCACGGCGTAGCTCACGCAGGACCTCGGCATCACCCACCACCGGTTGCACATCGAGCGCAGGGCTCGCGACCGTCATCAGTTCCGGGTGCGCAAAGGCCTCGAGGTGTTGTCCGAGGTCGAGGGTATCCCACGCCTCCTGCACGAGCGTTCGGGTCAACGGTACACTGTTGAAGGTGGCCACCCACGCACGACAACCGAACTCTCTTGCGGCCGAGAGTGCAGGTGCGACGTCGGCGTCCGCAGAAAAGACGACGGCGATATCATAGTTGCCTTTCGCGGCATGCATCACAACATCTGCGACCAGCGAGGTGTCGACACGCTTTTCCTCGGTATAGGTCTGCTCCACGTGGCAGCTCTGACACGTCCGCTTCGCCGTCCGGCGTGGGAAGCGATGCACAAAGAATCCGCGCTTCGACTCAAGCTCCGCCAACAGATCTTCGAGGGCGGGGCGCTCGCCTGCTCCGGAGACTCCGGTGTAGTAGTGGGCGCCAACAAGCTCGTCGCCACCCACCATGTCTACTGCCCACTGCGCGAGCGCTGTGTGGTCGATCCACCGGTCAGGCGCGACCCGCCGCAGGTCTTTAATGTGGTTTTTGCCATCGAAAAAAAGCATGACGCGTGACATAGAGGCCTCATAAAAAAATATCGCACTCAATAAAAATCCGCAGGGGGGTAGCACGCAGCTCCCGCCTTTCCCCAGTGAGGTTCCTGTCAATGGAACGTGGTGCCGTTCTCTCCCCATGTGGCCGATACCGCTTCAGTCTCACCAGAGTCTGGAGTGAAGGACCGCATCGGGTCTTCGTCCTCCTCAATCCGAGTACCGCTGACGCCACCACCGATGACCCCACCTTGCGTCGATGCATGCGGTTCGCCCGAGACTGGGGCTATGGAGGGCTAACCCTCGTCAATCTCTTTCCATGGCGTGCGACGCATCCGCAAGATCTCGGCAAGGCCCGGGCTTCGGGTCAGGACATCACCGCTGTGGAGCGCAACCGGACGGCATGGCTCCACGCGCTGGCGAAGACCGACGCCCTCCCCTTGTTCGGCTGGGGGGCACATGCGCTGGCCGTCGAGGCCTGGCCAAGGCTCCTTGAGCATACCCCGGGCGAGTGCCTAGGCATCACCAAGACTGGCGCGCCGAGGCATCCGCTCTACATCCGAGCGGACACCAAGCCGATGCCCTGGGAGCCGCCTCAGGCCTGTTGACGGGCCTGGGAGGCTGCGGTCTGCAACAGCGCCTGAAGACGGCGACCAATGCCGGCCGCGTCCTTTACGTGGCCCTCAAGTAGCATGGCATCATCCAACAACAGGCGTGCGAGCGGTTCGACCACATCTGTCTTTCCGTCTGCGTGCAACGCTGCCATGTCCTTAATGAGAGGATGCTTGACATTGAGCTCGAGGTGACGCTTGGCCGCAGCCACGTCTTGATTGGCTTGGCGCAAGATACGCTCCATGTTGGCCGACACACCATGCTCTTCGTCGACAAGCACGCAGGGGCTGTCGGTGAGACGTGTCGAGGACCGCACGCTCGCGAGGGTGCCACCAAACAGCGACGTCATCCATGGGCCCAGACCCGAAATATCAGCCTTCGGCTCTGTATCGTCGGACGCATCCGACTCCTCGAGCTCGAGCTCGCCGCGCGCCACGCTCTTGACCGAAAGGCCGTCCACCTCGGTCAGCTGTTGGACGAACCACTCGTCGACCGTGTCTGTCAGCAAGAGCACATCCCAGCCCTTCTTCCGGAAGGCCTCGAGGTGCGGACTGATCAGGGCAGCCTCGGAGGATTCGGCGGTGATGTACCAAATGGCATCTTGACCCTCTGGCATCGCAGCCTTGTAGTCTTCGAGACTCACCCACCCCTCTGGGTTGGACGATGTGTGGAACCGCAGCAGCGGCATCAAGCGGTCACCGTAGCTCGACTTGTCGTGGTAGTACCCCTCTTTCAGAAGGATGCCGAAGTTGTTCCAGAACCGATCGTACGGCTTGGTGGTGTCGACAGGCGGCGTCACCACTGGCTCGCCATCCTCACCGATCACCTCAGCCTCCTCCGCGGGCGCTTCAGGTGCAGGTTTCTTGGCCAGCTTGCCCAGCTCCTTGAGGATGCGCTTGACCAGCGCCTCGCGGATCTTTCGAACGACAGGGGTCTTCTGCACCATCTCGCGACTGACGTTGAGCTGGATGTCTTCGCTGTCGACCACACCCCGTACAAACCGCAGCCAGTCTGGCAGGAGGTCCTTGGCGGCTTCGCTGATCAGCACGCGTCTCGCATAGAGCCGGGGACCCTTGTCCGCGTCGGGCATGAAGAGGTCGTAGGGCCGGCCGCGAGGCACAAACAACATTGCGGCGTACTGCAGCGGGGTGTCCACCTTGAAGTGAACGCGAAGCTCGGGGTCTTCGAAATCGAACGAGAGCGACTTGTAGAAGGCGTTGGCCTCGTCAGCGTCAACGTTCTGCGGTTGCTCGGTCCAGATGGCCTTCCCACGGTTGACCTTCTCGTCGTTGAGCAGGATGGGCCATCCGAGAAAGTCGGAGTGCTGCTTGATGATCGACCGGATCTTATGGGCTTCGGCGTACTCCGCCGCGTCGTCACGGAGATGCAGCGTAATGGTCGTGCCACGGGTGTCGCGACCTCCGCGTCCGAGCGTGTACTTGCCTGCGCCAGAGCTGGTCCAGCGTACGGGCTCACTGCCCTTGACGGCCGATAGCGAGTCGACCACCACCCGGTCTGCCACCATGAAGGCCGAATAAAACCCGACACCGAACTGGCCGATCAACCCGGGTCGAGTGTCCTCGTCTGCCTTGGCCATGTTGTCGAGGAATGCACGGGTTCCGCTGTGTGCAATCGTACCAAGGTTCTTGATGGCCTCGTCTCGTGTGAGACCAATGCCATCATCTTCGAGGGTGATCGTCTTCGCCTCTTCGTCGAACGCGATGCGAATGCCCGCCTCACCGTCTCGAGCCGGATGGAGCTCTTCTGTAAGTTCGACAAAGCGCACTTTGTCGAGTGCGTCCGCTGCATTGGACACGAGCTCTCGCAAGAAGACGTCGCGGTTGGAATAGACAGAGTGAATCATCATGTCGAGAAGTTGCTGAACTTCTGCTTTGAACCCATGTTCTTCGATCGTTGGTTGTTCGTCGCTCACAGATGCCTCCCGTGCGGCGCGTTTGAGGCGGCATGGGTAGTCACGCTCTGACGGTCAACAAGGGGCAGCTGTACGAAAAATGGTCAATCCGGGGGTGACGATTGCTGCTACCGCGCTTACCCAAGCGGCCTTCGTTACCGCTCGCGCAACGCGGGCACCTTCCAGGAGCACCCCATGACCATCATCGGTAATTCCGCACCGCACTTCGAGGGCGAGGCCGCCCTTCACGGCGAAGAGACCACCATCAGCTTGGCAGACTACGCAGGCAAGTGGCTGGTCCTGTTCTTCTACCCCCTCGACTTCACCTTCGTCTGCCCCACCGAGATTGTGGCCTTTGACGATGCTCACGCCAAGTTCCAGGCTGCTGGCGCAGAGATTGTCGGCTGTTCGGTCGACTCGGTGCACACCCACCTCGCCTACACCCGCACCCCGCGCAACCAGGCTGGCGTCGGCGAGCTGAACTTCCCGCTGTTGTCCGACCTCGGCGGCCGCATCGCGTCTTCCTACGACGTGCTCTTCGGCGACAAGTCGCTCCGAGGCGTGTTCATCATTGACCCAGATGGCGTGGTGCAGAGCGCTACCGTGAACTTCCTCCCCATCGGCCGCAACGTCGACGAGGTCTTCCGCACGCTCCGTGCAGCACAGTACGTCCGTGAGTCCGGCAACGTCTGCCCAGCCAACTGGCAGGACGGCGATGCTGGCATGGCCGAGAGCCTCGACGGCGTCAAGTCCACCATCGGCTGACTGGTGGTCGGTGGCCGCCCATGAGGGCGGCTGCCGCTACTCGCGAAGCAGTACGTCTGCGTAGAATCGGAACTTCGCGAGCAGGCTCCCAAATGTGGAGCCATGAATGTCTCGTCGCAGCCACTTCAGGGTGCGTCGCTCCACATGGTAGCGGTCCCACTTCTTGGCTTCGGACTGGGCCTTCTTCGCGATGGCGGTATCGACATCTTCGAGGGGCGCCCAGAGCGAGGTCCGGTCGTACCCGAAGACCGCGAGGTCTTCGTCATCGACCCGCTTGATCATCTCCTGGAGGAGTGCGAGTCGCTTGGGATTGTGGGCACAGTTTCGGGCCCATTTGTGGACCGACTTCAGGTTGGGTCGCTTGTCTTTGGCCACGCCGATCGGGTCACCGAGCCCCTCAACCTCCATCTTCTTTTCGCCGTAGTTCACCATCGCGGGGTCATACGCCATTCCTGCCGCAGCGCAGATCGCCTGCAGCTGTGCCTCGGGATCTGCCACAAGATCCTCATACCGAACGTGATGAAACCGCTTCACCCCGGGGTTCCGGACAAAGCTCGCCAAGGCCGGCACGTAACGCTCGACAATCGGATTAAAGTCGTGCGCCGCGCTCCAGTCATCATCAAAGAAGGACTTCGCAAAGCTGCTGAAGATGGCGAACGGGTGCCGTGTGATGATGATGAAGACGGCATCTGGATAGAGCTTTCGAAGAAACGGTAGGATCAGACCGTAGGCGGGTGTCTTATCAAGAAAGAACCGCTTCCCCGTGGGTTCGAGCATGCCGCCATACATCTGATCGCTGTAGGCACGAAGTGCCTCGAGGTAGGCTTCTTCGCCACCTGGTAGGTCCTCCACAAACGACCGTACCGATTGGGACGCTTGGAATTGGTCGTAAGGCGCCTTTTCGACGTAGTCATAGAACCCAAGATGAGCGAGCGGCGTCATCAGATGAGGCTCTGGCCGCGTATAGATGTCCGAATGCACATGGAGCATTCTCATCAGCATCGTGGTCCCCGACCGGGGAGCCCCCACCACAAAAAACATGCGCTCTGCCATCGAGCCACTCATCATTTTCTCCCAAGACCACCCATGAATGGGTGGACGCGTACTGCGCAGTTACCCTGTCCTACAGCGGAGGCGCCATGACCGAAGAACAGTCTGCGAGCTCCGACCGTTCGTACGGTCAACGAAATCCGGGTTGGCATCGAGAAGATGCCATCTTCAAGGCCGAAGAGGTCCTCCACGCACTTCAACAACACAACTGGGCGCCATCCTCTATCGCCGACCTCGGCTGTGGGAGTGCCGAAGTTGTGAGTGAGTTGGGTCGACGCCTCGACGTGCCGGTCACGCTCACCGCGTGGGACCCGGCCCCCATCGAAGCCACGGGTCCGCCTACCCACCCGTCGGTGCGCCGACTCTCTAGCCCCGTACCGCCTGCCCTCGACGCGGACCTGGTCTTACTTCTCGATGTCCTCGAGCACCTTGAGCACCCTGAATCGATGCTTCGGGCTGCACGAGACATCGCACCCAAGGCCATCATTCGCCTCCCTCTTGAGCTCTCGGTACTCGACCGCATTCGGCCCCAACGCCTGCGCCACGCCCGTGAGGTGTACGGTCATCTTCACCACTACACCACGCACAGCGCCTTGGCGCTCCTTCGTCGCGCGGGGTGGCGTGTCATGCACCGCGAGTGGGTTCGGGTACCGTGGCAGCCGGTCACGTCTTGGCACAGATTCACCGAGTCGTGCCGGCATGCGGGCATGCAGTGGGCCCCCCGCCTGACCGTCGAGCTACTTGGAGGCTGGAGCCTCTTCGCGATGTGTCAACGCGACGACGCGTAGACCTACTCCTTCGAAGGCTCCACCGGGCGCCAGATGATCCGCTGGATTCGCCAGCCGTCGATCATGTGGTCTGCGGGGAGGGTGTCGAGAGGACCTTCTTCGGCGCCAACCACCACGGAGAGGGCAGGTTGCTTCTTACTGGTGCAGATCACCTTGCCCTTGATGACGCCTGTACCGAGCTGACACCCCACCTCATGGGATGCCCGGCGCACCCGACCAAGCATCAGCCCTGGCCGCGAGCCATTGCTGGTCACATAGTCATCGGACAGGACATGAACCTCCGAGATCGGTCCTCCCACGGACTCGGCGTACACCTCGAGTTCGGTGGTTCCGGCCGCCGAGATCACCATCCGTCGCCCGCCATCAACGGCGGCCTCTTCGATCGTGTAGCCTTCGTAGAGTTCAGCGAGCTTTGCCGGGTCATAGGTCTGGGCATACCTGATTTTCCCGGCACGACCAGGCGTCAGCTGAAAGTCCGATGCGACCGTCGCGAGCGCATTCGGCCCATCGCCTGAATTCGAACGCTTTCCACCCTTGGCACCCGACTTCTTCCCACTGCGCAAACGGTCCAGCTGCTTGGCGCGTCGCTCTGCCACCGCTGGATTCTCGATCTTCTTGGCCGTCTTCTTCACCGCAGGTGCGTCGGGCGGTGCGTCGCTTGCGCAGGTACAAGCCGTGGCAAACGCAAGGGTGACGAACAGGGCAGCGGTAGCCGTGCGCATGGTGAGACTCCTCATGGCGAAATGGGTCGTCCCCCATGTATCGCCCCCACACCACCTGTCACTCGATCTGCTGCCAGACCACCGGGATTCGCCCCTCGGTTCGGTCTGTCTCAATCTTCAGCGCACCAATGACCCAAGGTTCCCCCTCCGCATCCGAGGCAGGGAGCGTCACGAACTGGAGCACATCGGTCCGACTGCTCTCGTCCACCTTCGCGCCGAACACCATGTCCCACTCGGCGTGCAGCCCCACGATGTAGTTCCCTGGCGTCAAGGGCGGCAGCCGAAACCGGCCATCCTCTCCGCGCGGAAGCTCTTGCCACCATCCACGGATCTGGCCCGTACGCTTGAATAGCTTGAGGGACTCGGCCTTCGGGTGACGCCCCCCAAGATCGACCCATGGCGTCTGCGGCGACCATTGTAAGGCCACATCCGCATCTTCCATGACATACAATGCCCTCGGAAGAATAGGAATCTCGTCGCAGAACCCGGTCAGGCGAATGGGGCCCCAGGCCTGTGCGGTCCATCCAGACGCCAACGACCCCTCGAGAATCTCGGCATCACGGTAGATCGCGCATTGCTTCACCGAGGGCGATCCCGCGAGTCCAATGGTGAGCTCATGGGGCTCGGGCGTGAATCGGAACCCCCCACTGCGGCGCGGCCAGGGGTAGAGCACCGTTGGTGTCGCCGTCACATTGGTCCGACAGCTTGCGGTCTCGGGTCGTTGTTCCGGCCAAGAGGCCGTGGCCAAGCCAGCGTCTTCATCACAGCGTCCCTTGGCCTTGACCGTAGTCTCCGGTCCAAGCCGCCACGTGACGTCGAGCTCGCAAGGCTCCGAGAGGCCCTCACATCGGTAGGGCACCTCGCCCACCGATGGAAACTGAAGCTGCACGACCGTGCCATCATCCAGGGGCGAATAGGCACGCCGCAAGGTGAGACCATTCTGCTGTGCCATCACATACTGGTCGGGTTCTTTGTAGTTTACGGCAAAGCGACCTTGTTCATCGGTGAGGTCCCGCGCCTCGATCGAGTGCACATGGAGGTCCTTCACCGGCAGGCCATCTGCATCGAGGACAAGCCCGATCATACTCACCGACGAGGTGTCCGTAGGTGCCCAACAAGCGGCCAGTCCGCCGAGCACGAGGATTGAACGCATGGCTCCCCCACTCCGTGAGTCTAGCGCAGTGACCGTCAGACGCCCGCACCACCTTCAAGAGGGCCCGTGTTCTTGTACAGCACCATCTCTGGCCCCACGCCCACCACCTCTCCATCTTGGAGGGTATGCCATACATTCTCGCCCGACAGGGGTTCACTGCTGACCATGAGATGCGCAATGCGTGCACGACCCGGCGGCGCTTCGCACGACGGTGCGAAATGTGGACACACGTCACGCTCGGGACACGAGGTCTTGAAGGTCGAATAATGGAGCGGCTTGCCGAGGCAGTGCCCCATGAGCAGATCGCCATTCGTGACCAAGAAGGTCAACAGTGCGGAAGCACCCACGACCTCGCGAGCACGGGCCGCCACGACGCGAAGCGCGTGAGCCACCTCGGGTAGTGCGACCGGCCGGTCGAGATCACCGAGTGCGCTCACGAACATGAAAAACAGCACTTCGCTGTCTGTCGACCCCAAGACGAGTCCTCGGAGGTCCTCTCGAACATGCGCCATCAGCGCCGCACGGTGAGAGGCAAAGTCCGGCACGTCCCCGTTGTGCGCAAAAATCCACCGGCCGTACTGAAACGGGTGGCAGTTGAGGGGTGAGAGGGCCCCCTGTGTGGCCTGCCGCACATGAGCCAACACGGTCTCCGAGCTCACCACACCGCTGATGCGACGAAAGAGAGCATCGCTGACCGCAGTCCTTGTGCTCCGCGTCACCTGAGGGACACCGTTGACGTAGTAGGCCACGCCCCAACCATCAGGATGAGCCCGACTCTGAACGGCCAGCGCGTTGTCCGCCGAGAGAAGACTTCGGTGAACACGGCTCTTCAGAACGCTGCGAAAGCCAAACATGCGACACATGCCCACATCCTGACCTACGATGACGCATCGGTCCAGTGGGACCGTAAGGAGGACTTCTGCTCTGGTGTTTCTTGGCCATCGCAGCTGCGACGCCGCCCGACGAAGCGCGCATCCATGCGCTGCTCACGGAGACCCAGTCTCTTCGCATGACGGAGGGGCTGCCCCGCATTCCCGCAGATGCCTATTCACGTGCCTTGTCCGGAGAGCTCGTCACCGGAACGCAGAAGGTCGAAGGCGCCCGAGCGAGGAAGCTCTGGGGTGTCGGCGTGATCGATGCCCCGATTCACACACTCTGGGGTGCCATCAACGATGAACTGCTGCAGCCGGAGTTCACCACGCTGACCTACGCTGCGCGGTTGAGTGGTGAGGCCTGCACCTCAGGCCGCCATGTCTTGCAGGTGGTGGACGTGGGCGTACCGCTTGTGGCGGACCGTTGGTGGGTCACGGAGCGTACCCCCAACCCCGACCTCGAGACGGCCACGGGTGGACAGGTCCGCGAGATGCGATGGGAAAACGCGCCCAACACCCTCACGATTACCGACGCCACGCACCTTGAGGCCATCGGTGCGGCCACGAGGGTCACGTTCACGCGCGGGTCGTGGCTGTTGATACGCCTCAACGACCGGCAGACCCTCACGCAGTATTATTCGTGGGCAGATCCGGGCGGAAACCTCGACCCCGCCATGATGGCATGGTTCACCGGAAAGACGGTCCGCAAGACGTTTGCAGCGATGGACCGCCTCTCGAACGACCAGCGGTTGGCCTGCATCGGACCAGAATGACGCAGTTGCGGGAGCCGAGCGCCGTGCCGCGTTAATGCCGCCCGCCATGGGGGGACACCGTGACACACCCACTTGAGGCCGCACTTCAGCAGCGCATCTTGCTGCTCGATGGTGCGACGGGCACCGAAATTCAAGGCTTTGGCCTCACCGAAGAAGACTACCGCGGTGAGCGGTTTGCGGACCATCATGCCGATCTCAAAGGCAACAACGACCTTCTGTGTCTGACCCGACCCGACGTGATTCGAGATGTACACCAGCGCTACCTCGACGCTGGCGCCGACATTCTCGAGACCAACACCTTTAACGCGACCTCCATCAGCCAGTCTGACTACGACTGGGCCGACTCCGCGGCCATCGCGCGCGAGATCAACCTCGCAGCTGCGCGCATCGCACGCGAAGTTGCCGATGCCGCCTCAACCCCCGAGAAGCCGCGCTTTGTCGCGGGTGTGCTCGGACCCATGAACGTGACGGCGAGCATCTCCCCCGACGTCAACGACCCGGGCGCACGTGCAGTCACCTTCGAACAACTTGCAGCCGACTACCTTGAAGCAGGGCGCGCACTCTACGAGGGTGGCGTCGATGTCTGGCTCATTGAGACGGTCTTCGACACCCTCAACGCCAAGGCGGCTGCATTCGCGCTGCTGACCCTCAAAGAAGAAGGCTGCGATCTGCCCATCATGGTCAGTGGCACCATCACCGATGCGTCAGGGCGTACCCTCACGGGACAGACGACCGAGGCCTTCTTCAACAGCCTCGCCCACCTTCGTCCGCTCACCATCGGCCTCAACTGCGCCCTTGGCGCCGAGGATATGCGACCCTACGTCGCCGAGCTATCCCGCATCGCCCCCTGCTATGTCTCCACCCACCCCAACGCTGGCCTCCCTAATGAGTTCGGCGGCTACGACGAGACGCCCGAGCAGATGGCGGCCGTGCTCAAAGGGTTCATCGATGATGGCCTTGTCAACCTCATCGGCGGCTGCTGCGGCACCGGACCCGAGCACATTCGCGCCTTTGGAGAGCTCGTCGCTGGGGCGTCCCCCCGCACGCTGGCCACCCCAACTCCCGCGCTTCGGTTGAGTGGGCTTGAGCCTCGAACCATCAGCCGCGACAGCCTCTTCGTCAACATCGGCGAGCGCACAAACGTCACGGGCAGCCGCAGGTTCCGTCGACTCATCAAAGAGGGTGACTACGAGACGGCCCTCTCCGTTGCACGCCAGCAGGTCGAGAACGGGGCGCAGCTGATCGATGTCAACATGGACGAGGGCCTGCTCGATGCGGCGGCCGCCATGAAGACCTTCCTCAACCTTGTGGCGAGCGAACCCGACATTGCGCGGGTACCCATCGTGATCGACAGCTCAAAGTGGGAGGTCATCGAGACGGGGCTCCGCTGCATTCAAGGCAAGGGCATCGTCAACAGCATCAGCCTCAAGGAGGGCGAAGCCACCTTCCTTGAGCACGCCCGTCTGTGCCGCAAGTATGGAGCCGCCGTCATCGTGATGGCCTTCGATGAGAAGGGGCAAGCCGATACGCTCGAGCGAAAGGTCGAGATCTGTACCCGCGCCTACCGTATCCTCGTCGACGAGGTGGGCTTCCCACCCGAAGACATCATTTTCGACCCGAATGTGTTTGCCATCGGCACCGGCATCGAAGAGCACGCCAGCTATGGTGTGGCCTTCATCGAGGCCTGCCGTCAGATCACCGCGACACTTCCCCACTGTCATGTGTCCGGTGGCATCTCGAACGTCAGCTTCAGCTTCCGGGGCAACAACCCTGTACGCGAAGCCATTCACGCCGTGTTCCTCTTCCACGCCATTCGTGCGGGGCTCGGCATGGGCATCGTCAACGCCGGGCAGCTCGCTGTCTACGATGAGCTCGAGCCAGAGCTCCGTGAGCGTGTCGAAGACCTGGTGCTGAACCGTCGGGAGGACGCGACCGAGCGTCTGCTCGAGATTGCTGACACGGCCAAAGGACAAGCCAAGGCGCGCACCGAAGACCTCACGTGGCGTGAGGCCCCGGTCGCCGACCGGCTGAGACATGCGCTCGTGCGAGGCATCACCGACTACATCGTAGAGGACACCGAAGAGGCCCGACAAGCGAGCGATAAGGCGCTTGAGGTCATCGAAGGGCCGCTCATGGCCGGCATGAACCACGTGGGTGACCTGTTCGGTGCCGGCAAGATGTTCCTGCCACAGGTCGTCAAGTCGGCCCGCGTCATGAAAAAAGCCGTTGCCCACCTCATTCCGTTCCTCGAGGAAGAAAAGCGACTGAGCGGCGAGGAAGGCACCTCCAAGGGCAAGATCCTGATGGCCACCGTCAAGGGCGATGTCCACGACATCGGCAAGAACATCGTCGGGGTGGTGCTGCAGTGCAACAACTATGACGTGGTAGACCTCGGCGTCATGGTCCCCGCCAACCGCATTCTCGCTGCGGCCCGAGAGCACAAGGTCGATGTCATCGGGCTGTCTGGACTGATCACGCCGTCTCTCGACGAGATGGTCCATGTTGCCGCAGAGCTCAAGCGTGAAGGCTTCGACGTGCCGCTGCTCATCGGTGGGGCCACCACGAGCAAGGTCCACACGGCCGTGAAGATCGACCCAGCCTATGACAAGCCGGTGGTCTACGTCACCGATGCCAGTCGCGCCGTGGGCGTCGTCGGTAACCTCATGAGCACCAACCTCTCCGCGGACTACACCTCGGCGCTCCGAGATGAGTATGCAACTATCCGCGACAAGCGCGCAGGAAAGTCCACGGGCGGGAGGCACATCTCGTATGCCGACGCCGTGGCGAATCGTCTTAAGATCGACTTCGATGCCGCGCCGCCCCCAGTACCGGCCACCCGTGGCATTCAGGTCCTCGATCCCTTCCCGTTGGCCGACCTTGTCGACACGATCGACTGGACGCCGTTCTTCCATACGTGGGAGCTCCGCGGCGGCTACCCCAAGATCTTCGACCACCCCACGCAAGGTGAGCAAGCGCGACAGCTCTTCGCCGATGCGCAACAGATGTTGGCCTCCCTCCTCGCCTCGAACGAGCTGACCGCCAAGGCCGTGTTCGGTGTCTTTCCCGCGAACCGACGTGGTGATGACATCGTCATCTGGACCGACGATTCCCGCACCGTACCTCGCACCGTCATCCCGACGCTGCGCCAGCAGAACGACAAGCGCGGGACGGGCCCGAACTTCGCACTCGCCGACTTTGTCGCCCCGCATTCCTCCGAGGGCGGCGCCGAAGACTGGGTAGGTGCGTTCTGTGTCACCGCTGGGCACGGCGTGAAGGAGCTTGCTGCACGCTTCGACCGTGACCATGACGACTACAGCTCCATCATGGTCAAGGCCCTCGCGGACCGGTTCGCAGAGTCCTTCGCCGAGGCACTCCACGCTCACATTCGCAGAGAGACCTGGGGCTATGCCGTCGATGAGCAACTCGACAATGCCGCACTCATCGCAGAGTCCTACCAAGGCATTCGGCCTGCGCCCGGCTACCCCGCGTGCCCAGACCACACCGGCAAGCGCCTGATCTGGGACCTGCTCGACGTGCCCTCACGCATCGGCGTCGAGCTGACCGAGAGCTGCGCGATGTGGCCAGCAGCCAGCGTGAGCGGACTCTACTTCGCACACCCGCAGTCGCGATACTTTGGCGTCGGACGCGTGTTTAAGGACCAGGTCGAAGCCTATGCCGCTCGAACAGGTCGTGACCTCGCCGACGTGGAGCGGTGGCTTGCACCAAGCTTGGCCTACGACCGATAGGATCCAGTCCTAGTCTGCGAGTAAAACGACATACTCCCAAGGGTCGAGCGTCAGCTCCACCCCTCCGCCAGAGGCCGTCACGACCCGAGTGCCCTTCAGCGCATCGGTCATCGTGACCCCTTCGAGCCCAAGCTCACTGGGCAGCGGAACCCATTGTGTACGCGACGCCCCCGTCAGGTCCTGTCGCATCGCGATGATGGCGGTCTGACCCGAACCGAGCGTTCGTGCGAACACAAACAAGTCGTCGTTGTCCGCCACCCAGAGCTCTTGCCGCGTGCCGCGCTTGAGCACGTCGTGCTGGGTACGCAGTGTGCCGAGCGCACGCAGGCGTTCGAGCAGCGCCGTCTGGGCGGGTGTGAGGGTGCCCCAAGGCATGAGCCGCCGGTTGTCAGGATCTCCCGCGCCCGCAAGTCCCACTTCATCACCGTAGTAGAGCAACGGGACGCCCGGCTGCATGCTCACAAGCGCAAACCCCACGCTCATGCGGTTGATGACGTCCCACTGAGCACCAGAGATCTCACCGGGCTCGGCCATGACATCGGGGCACCCACCGAACAGCGCCCAGTTGGGACACCCATGAATATCGGTCGCGAAGCGGGAGATGTCATGGTTGCCCATGAACGGACTCATGCGGTCGACAAATCCTCCATAGATCGTGTCTCCCGCGTGCATCTCGTTGGAGATCGTGCGCCACTCGTTATTGAGGAGGCTCTGACGAATGGCGTAGTAGAGCGGGAAGTCGAACTGCCCATGAAGCTCATGCTCGGCCACGTAGTCCATGATGAGCCCCTGACCGCCGAGGAACGTAAAGGTCTCCCCCACGAGGTACATCTCGGGCCCGCCTGCATCTTCGTAGAGTTCGGTCAGCTTGAGCGACAGCGAGCGCATGATGACATGGTCCATGTGCTTGGCCGCATCGACGCGGAACCCATCGACGTCGAACTCCTCGACCCAATACCGAGCATCCTCCAGCATGGCATCGACGATCTCTTGGTTCTTGTAGTCGAGGTCTGGCAGGTAGTCGGTAAACCAGCAGCCAATCGGGTTGCTGTCCCAATTGCAGGTGCCGGGGTCTGTCGTGCACGGGCAGGGGCTGGCCGTGAACCACTCTGGACTCTGTTGAAGAAACTCATGTTCTTGATGGACGTGGTTCAGCACGGTGTCAAACAGCACCCGAATGCCGCGGGCATGCGCCGCATCGATAAAGTCATGAAGGGCCTGCTCACCCGAGACCTCGAGCGTGCCCAAGCGGTTCTCCACCCCGCGCGCTGAGATGGGCCAATAGCCATGGTAGCCCGTATAGTTGGCGTTGAATGACCCTGGGAAGGCCCCTTCGGGGTTGTCATTGATGGGCGAGAGCCAGATGCTTCGCACTCCAAGCGCCTCGAACCACCCCTCTTCCATGGCCTCGCGGGCCCCAACGAGGTCGCCGCCCATGTAGTCCGTGCCGTATTGCGCACCAGCGATCGGACCCATGCCGTCGTCACCACCATCGCGAAAGCGGTCGGTGAAGACGTAGTAGAGGAGGCCATCCTGCCAGTCGAACGGTTCCGCCTCCACCCACAGTGGAACAAAGGCCTGTCCTTCGGCAGGCGAATCGCCATTGCCGTCACGCGCGCGGACCCGCACCGAGTGCTTACCGGGCGCAAGACCTGTCAGCTCCACATCGATCGTGCCCTCAAGAACGTTGATGGTTGCGGAGACGACCTCACCACCGACCTCGACGACCACGGAGTCCGGGTCCAGACCGGGACCGTCTTCTGCGCGAAGGAAGTCAAAGCTTGCCGTGAGGGTGCCGTCCGCAGAGGCCGATGCAGACCGTGCCCGAAGGGAGGGCACACGACAGTCACCCACCACGAGCGCCCGATTTTCGACCCCGCCTTCAAAGGAGGTGTAGACATCAGGCGGTGGTGTCTCCCAGGTTGGCGTGTCCGAATTGTAATCAAAGACGAACTTGTATCCGTAGGTACCCGGAACCAGACGCCCGAGTCGCTTGGTGAACTGGCCCTCGCTCGCACCAGCGTCCATGGGAGACGGAATCCAGTCATTGAAGCGGCCGGCGACCGCGACGCGGGTTCCTGGGTCAAACCAACCTTCTAAAGTGACATCGCACGAACGGGCCGGAGCGTCCTCAAGCACCTGCGGATCGAACGGGTCGGTCGGCAACGTGTCGTCGTCCGAACCTTCTCCCGTGACACAGCCCGCACACGCGATCCAAACCAGCAGCCCAATGCCCCTCATCTCGTGCCTCCGCGCCCACTAGGGCACCCCGAATAGTGACTATAGCCCGAGCTACGGTATGGCCCAACCCTCATCCGTGACACGTCACCACAGGCCGACCCCACATTCTTGCGATACATTGTTGAGGAGGAGTTGTGATGATGAGCCACCGCACCACCCTGTACCATCTGCTGGCGGTTGTCAGCATGTTCGCCGCCGCGCTGTCCTTCCCGTCAGCTGCATGGGCACAAAATCTCTCGTTCCTCGAGCATGACCAGTGGATGATCGAGCCTCAACCTGGCACGTTCTACGAAAACGGTGTGGGCGCACCGTCTGTCGCCTTCGACGAAGCGAACAACCAGTGGGTCATGTACTTCGAGACCCGGTTCCCAGAGCCCACCGACACCTGCATTGGCGTCGGTCAATGGGGCATCGGCCGTGCCACGTCACCTGATGGTCTGTCCTGGACCGTCGACGATGAGCCCGTCATCACCAACCAGCTCGGTTCATACTACGGATGCGTGGTTGCACATCCCAACGTGCTCTTTGATGGCAAGACATGGCGCATGTGGTTCAAGGCGCACCAAGAGAACGGCCCGTGCGATGACCCCAAGAATCCCAGCCCCTGGGGCTGCTCGCCCGTGACGGGCGTGGGCTACGCCGAGAGCACCGACGGCATCGATTGGACCGTGACCACGGACCCCGTGATCAACCTCGGCAACTTCGGCTTCCCCGCCGTGACGCGCGTCGACGATGTGTACTACATGCTGCTCGCCTACAGCAGTTCTGCCAACGGCATCTTCGAGATCTGGGAGGCCGTCTCTACCGACGATGGGGTCACGTGGTCGCCGCCGACGACGGTCCTTGAGCCGAACACGGTGCTCTGGGCGCCTGACGAGCTCTACAACCCAGCCGTGACCTGCCAGAACCACCCCAACTTCCCTTTCATCCTCATGACCGGAGGACGGGACACCACACCCGCAGGCGGTTCGACCACCTTGCTGACCGCCGCCCTCGGGCGAGCCTTTAGCGCCAACGGTGTTCAGTGGCCGTGGGACGGCACGGTCCCCATCTACGAGTGGGACCTGAGCGGACCCGTTCCAGACAATGACTGGCGTCACTGGGATGTGGTGCTCCTCGAGGGCTCCAAGCTCGGCGCCTTCGAGTTCCAAGACAACGAATACTTGCTCTACTACGCCCAACGAAATGAAGAGGGCCGCAATCGGGTCGGGCTGGCGTACACGTACGACACGATCCAGACGGGCTTCGATGCCACCCGCGTGTCCTCCCGTCTGTGTGAGCGCAATCCAGTGGTCGATACCGACACCGATGAGCCCGTCGACACCGACACCGACAAGCCCGTCGACACCGACACCGACAAGCCCGTCGACACCGACACCGACACCGACACCGACACCGACACCGACACCGATACCGACACCGATGTGGTCGACCCTGGTACCCCGCGTCGGAACTGCGGCTGCAACAAAGAGGACCCGAGCTCAAGCCATGCGTTGCTGTTGCTCCCTCTCGCGCTCCTCTGGCGTCGCAGGGACGCGCGCGCTTGATCTGGCTGTCGATGGGGCTCAAGCCGGACGGCCCGGCAAGCCCCTTACGCCCAGCACTTCGTACCCTCAATGCGGACACGCGTCTCACATGGGATGGCCCCAACGGCGGGCCATCCGAACACCAAGAGTTCGTGGGTGCAGCGTGGGACAATGGACTGCTTCTCCAGTGCACGCGCACGCAGCTTCTCTGGATTCGACTCGGGCCAACGCCAGAGGTGGTACGTGTCCTCGACCATCCCTTCTTCTATGACCTGCATCACGCCATTCGCCTGCCCGATGGTCGCCTCGCTGTCGCCGCCTCTGGGCATGACTCCATCCTGTTCTTTGAGGACGATCGCCTCGTCGAACATGTCTGGCTTCGAGGTCCGCGGACGTCCTTTGCGAACACATACGGTGGCGTCACAGACTTTCGACAGCAGGCCGTCGCGCGGTTCAAGCCACACACGCACCACCCCAACCATCTCTGCTGGACCGACGATGCGCTCTGGGTGACCGAGCTTCATAGCCGTGGTGTCCGCAACCTCACCACCGGCGAGCTCCAGGTGCTTCCGGGGGAGGGTGTTCACGACGGTCTACGCATCGGTGATCACTGCTGGTACACCACCATCGAGGGGCAACTCCTCGCCGTTCACCATAAGACACGCACCCTCGATGCGCGCTGGCAGGTCCGCGACGCCGAAGGCTGGCAGGGCCACGCGGGGTGGTGCCGTGGTGTCTGGGTGGAGGGGCACACGGCGTGGGTCGGGTTCACGGTGCTTCGAGATGCCCGCTGGAAGGAATACCTGCGAGAGGCCGTGCGCGGCACACAGGCCACGAAAGCGCCCACACGGGTCATCCAACTCAACCTGCTGGACGGCACCGTGGAGCGTGTCATTCCGGTGGGCAACGCGTCGGGAGGCACCCTCTACGGTCTCCACCGGGCGATCAGTGACGCAGCCCCAGCACCTGCGACCCCTGTCCTGGGCTAAACGCCGTTCGGAGCCTGTCTTGGACATAGGCAATGCTGGTCTCGACCGACGCTTCCAGCGATAGGCCATGGGCCAGGTGGCAGGCAATCGCAGCACTCAACGTACAGCCTGTTCCATGAAACGGCCCCCCAGCTACCCGAGGGGTACGCCACGTGGTCTCGTGTCCATCCACGTGGAGGCGATCGACCACTTCGGCTGTGTCGGCGTCGCCTCCGGTCACCAACAGGGTCAGAGCCTCTGCCCATGCGGGGAGTTCCTGCTGAATCACGGCCATCTCTGGAAGGTTGGGGGTCACCAGCGTGGCACGGCTCATCAGCGGCCCCAAGGCTTGCACGGCATCGTGATCGAGCAGACGATCTCCGCTGGTGGCGACCATCACGGGGTCGAGCACCACGGGTACCGACGCGGGTAGTGCGGCGAGGCAGTGTGTGACCTCTCTGACCAGCGCAGCGGTCGCCAACATCCCGATCTTGACCGCAGCGGGTCGCATGTCTGCGCAGATCGTCTCAAACTGGGCCCGAACCATCGGTATCTCTACAGGCACGACATGGGTCACGCCTTGGGTGTTTTGTGCGGTCAGCGCGGTGACCACCGTGACGCCAAATCCTCCGAGGTCCCGAATGGCCATCAGGTCAGCCTGGATCCCCGCGCCACCACCAGAATCGGATCCCGCAATGGTCATCACAACTGGAGGTACAGGCATCGCGTCTCCCTTCGATGTTCGGATCCGAACGCGCACTTTGCAGTGCAATGGCTTGACCGACGGGCACCAAAACGATAGCCGCCGCGGGTCGTAACGTCTCTGGAGTATCTCATGAAGGTCAGTCACTCATTGCGCTCGCTCAAGTCGCGCCACAAGGACTGTCAGGTTGTGCGTCGTCGCGGTCGCGTCTACGTCATCTGCAAGTCCAACCCCCGCTTCAAGGCTCGTCAGGGTTCCGCCAAGAAGAAGTGAGACGCTCCCGAGGCGTCGATGCGGTAACCTTCGGCCCCACGTGTCTGGCCGGAGCCCATGTACGTCCTCGGTATTTCTTGCTTCTACCATGACAGCGCCGCTGCTCTCCTCAAGGACGGGCTGGTGGTTGCTGCCGTCCAAGAAGAGCGCCTCAGTCGTGTCAAGCACGACCCGTCGTTCCCGCGCCGCGCGGTGCAGTGGTGCCTCGACGCCGCAGGTATCCAAGGGACGGACCTTGAGATGCTCGCGTTCCATGAGAAGCCGCTCCAGAAGTTCGACCGCATCCTCGAGACAACTGCGGCCGTGGCACCGCGCGGTCTCAAGCGCTTTCACGAATCCATGCCGTCGTGGTTCCTCAACAAGCTCCGGGTCGAGGACCACCTGCGGGACCTCACTGGCTCCGATGCGCCGATTGTCTATGCCCAGCATCACGAGTCCCATGCGGCCAGCGCATTCTTCGTCTCGCCGTTTTCGTCCGCCGCGACCCTGACGATCGACGGCGTGGGGGAATGGGCCACCAACGTCATTGGCAGTGGCGAAGACAACCGCGTCTCTCTGCTCTCGGAGCTCCACTTTCCACACAGTCTCGGCCTGCTCTATTCTGCATTCACGCAATATCTGGGCTTTCGCGTCAACAACGGCGAATACAAGGTCATGGGTCTCGCACCGTATGGCGAGCCTCGCTTCCGGGAGTTGATCACCGAGCATCTGATCGAGGTACGCCCGAACGGAAGCTATCGGCTGAACCTCTCGCACTTCGACTTTCTCGTGGGTGACTCCACCATTGGGCCCACCTTCGCCGAGATCTTTGGTGTGCCCGCGAGACCGCCTGAAGCACCGCTTCAGCAGCACCACATGGACCTCGCACGATCCATTCAAGCCGTCTGCGAGGACATTGTTCTGAAGCAGGCCCGAACGGCACGCGAGCGCACGGGCCATAGGCACTTGGTGATGGCTGGTGGTGTCGCTCTGAACAGCGTCGCAAACGGCAAGATCGTACGTGAGAAGATCTTCGAAGAGGTCTTCATTCAGCCCGCTGCGGGTGACGCCGGTGGTGCACTGGGTGCCGCATTGGTCGCGTGGCATCATGCGCTCGACAAGCCACGCGTGGTTCACGCACCTGATGGTATGCGTGGCGCGTACCTGGGGCCCTCTTACACGACCTCCGAGATCCGTGCAGCCATCCAAGAAGAGGGCCTGTCGGCGACGGTACTCGACGATGACGACCTCTTCCCGCAGGTGGCGTCGCACCTTGCAGAAGGCCGTGTGGTGGGGTGGTTCCAGGGTGCGCTCGAATACGGGCCACGCGCACTCGGGCATCGCAGCATTCTCGCGGACCCACGACGGGCTGAAATGCAGCGACGTGTCAACGCAAAGATCAAGTTTCGCGAAGGATTTCGACCCTTTGCGCCATCCGTCCCCATCGAGGATGCCGATCGCTGGTTCGACCTTGACGGTGCAGCACCGTACATGCTCTTGGTGGTCCCGGTACGTGCCGAACGGCTGCGCGCGCTGTCCCCAGAAGATGAGGCCAAGACCGGTCTTGACCGGCTCTGGGTCGAGCGGTCTGACATCCCTGCCGTGACCCATGTCGATGGGTCCGCGCGCGTGCAGACCGTCTCCAGAGACGTGTCACCGCGCTACCACCGGCTGTTGACCACGTTCGGCGAACAAACCGGCACCCCCGTTCTAATGAACACCAGCTTCAACCTTCGCGGTGAACCTGTCGTGTGCAGTCCACGCGATGCGCTACGCACATTCTTGGCGAGCGGCATGGATGTCCTGGTGCTCGGAAATCACGTCGTTCTGCGCCCGAGCGATGCGGAGCCCACCGGCCTCTGCCCCGCGCCCCCAGTCGTTCCCGCGCGCGAACGAACCGCCAGAGAGCTCCGCACCTTCGGTGTGGGCGGGGGCCTCATTCTCGCCACACTCTCTGCACTGCAAGTGTGGTGGGACCGTCCCACCATCGCCATGTGGGTGGGTATCGTCGCACTCGGCCTCTTCTTACCGGGTGTGTTCCATCCACCCTCTCTCCGAGCCATCGAACGTCGCTTCGCTTCGGTAGGAAAGACCCTCGGTCACATCAATGGCCGCATCTTGCTCTCCGTGCTCTACCTTGGCGTGCTGACCCCGATCGCATGGCTGCGCCGTATCGGGGGCGCCGATCCGCTACACCCCGATCGCGATGCCGATACGCTCGAAGGCTGGCATCAAGCCTCTCGCAAGCACCAAGAGCTTTCACGATACAACCGCATGTTCTAAGCTGACCACACTGGAGGAACCATGCTCAAGCTTGCGCAAGAGTTCCGTGACTACATCTACGAAGGCCGAAAGCTATGGGTGGTCCCCATCGTTGCAGCCTTGCTCTTGGTGGGTGGACTCGTGGTGATCAGCGAAGTCAGCCCGCTCTCCCCCTTCATCTATCCCTTCTTCTGATGGCCTCTTCCACCCCCCAACATTGGTGGCTTCAGGCCTCTCTCGAAGATGGTGCGGGCCGACTCGGTCCGCTGCCCGCCACTGTCGATATCGGCACGGACCCCGAGCGATGTCATGTCGTCCTCGCCCGACATCTGCGGCTGAGCCCACACCACCTGTCGCTCGTAAGTGAAGGACGTGGCTGGCGCCTGCACTATGCGCATGGCGTCAAGCCCCTGCTTCGATGGGAGCGTGGACGCGGGCGAGCGCCGTGGCCCCAGGGGGCGCTGCTCCAACATGGAGATGCGATCGCCTTTGGCGCCAAGGGTCCCCACCTGACATTGATGCAAGGTACCGATGTCCTTCCGAGCCAAGGTGCCGTGACGGTTGGCGTCACGGTCCAAGACCACACCAAGGCATCCACCCACGCCAAGGCGCTCACCACGGAGGCCACCCGACAGGCACAAGTGCACGTTCGGCAGCGACTTCCGTGGGTACAACAGCTCGACCACGCCGTTCGCCAAGCCACTGGCCGCTCCATCACGGACCCGCTCCTGCTCACTGGCGTCGGGCTCGGCTTCCTCTTCATCATGCTCGGCACCATGGGCATTGTGGTCCTCGCCCTGCAATGACGGAACCGTCCGCTACACCAGGTCGCCCGGTAGCGCTTGCAGTGCTGCTGATGGTCCTACTCGGCGTGGGACTGATGGTGTGGAGCCAGCAAGAGCCTGCGCCCGTCTCCAACGACATCGACGCCGTACCCGCAGCCTCGCCCGTCAAGCCCGAGCCTCCGCGCCCGCCCGTGCCGACCCTAGCCGAGGGTCCTGCGCCCGCACACCCCCTTCCGGTCATGGAGGATGCGTGGGTAGAGCTTCAGCCCGGACTCCGGGTTGCGGATATCACCGTCGGAACCGGTGAGGAGCTACAGGACGGCGCTTCCGTCACCATGCAGTGGGCCATGTACGACCGGGAGGGGACCCTGCTCGATGGATCTCACGTCTCCCAGCGCCCCTTCACGTACGTCGCAGGTGCAAAACATGCCATTCTCGGATGGGACATCGGAAGCCTGGGGATGCGCGTGGGAGGCGTCCGAGCCATCGAGGTACCTCATGCCATGGGATTCCGCGATGTCGCTCGGCGTGGGGTTGCACCGCGCACAGATCTGCGGCTTGACCTTACACTTCTCGATACCCGTCCGGTACGAACCGTGCCGGAGGCGCCTACCCAACACCCACCAGACGCGTATGTGACGACCGAGAGCGGCCTGCGCTACGTCGATCTCGCTGAAGCGTCAGGACCACCCATCACGCCGGGACAGGTGGCACTCGTTCACTACACCATGTGGCTCGAGGACGGCACACGGATCGACTCATCCCTCTCGCGCAACAAGCCGGTGCGGCTTCAGACCCATCAGACCGTGGCTTCCCTGAAGGGTTGGATTGAAGGTGTGTCTTCGATGGGTGTGGGTGGGCATCGTCAGCTGGTGCTTTCGCCAGACCTCGCCTACGGAGATCACGGTCGGGGCACCGTGATTCCCCCGAATGCGACCTTGATTATCGAGGTAACTGTCGAGGGTGTCGAAGACTGACGAACACCTTCGACACCTCGCCTCACCCGACGTCCTCCCCTACGGCCTCGGCATGATGGAAGGTCTTGGCACACCTCCTGCTTCACCAGGGACAGGAGGACCCATGTACACCCAGTTCCGTCAGCGTCTCCTCTCTCCCCCAGCACTGTTTCAGCGTCATTCCTATAGGTTCGCCCTCCTGCACCGCATCAAGCGTGCGCTGGGCCGACGAAACCTCCCATGGCTCGCCTTTGGCATCGGCGACGATGAGATTCGTCTCGTGATCGAGTGTAGCTCCCCCGATGCTATGGACGCCTACAATCGGGTATTTCGAGCCGGTGAGAGTCGGGTCTTGAATCAGAACACCGAGGGCCGGGTCATGACCTGGTGCGATGAACTCACCCAGACCGACGACCTTCTCGAGGCGGTACAGTGGGCACACGCGGTCGCCCTTCCTGCACATGCGCCCCCCCATACGACACCATGGTCCAGCTACCGCGACCTCATGGGCCTCCGCTTCGCAGGGTTCTTCAACCCAGAAGTCACACGTGCACGGCTCGATACCCGCGAGCTCGAGTTCGGGGGTCATCACCCATCGATCGGTCAGCCCGCTACGCGTCGGCCCGGACTCCAGACCATTCTCGTTCAAGTCGCGCATGTGCTAGGCGTCTCCAACCATGACCGGCGCGCCTTTGGGCTCTTCGCGCAAGTGGGTAGAAGACTTGGGTTTCGACCCAAGATGCTTGCAGATGCTCTACTCCTGACCACGCGACGCATTCGTCAGCTCAATGCACGTCCCCATCCACACCTGCACGACGCGATGACGGTCATCGAGCAGGCTCGGGTCGACGCCTAGACGGGGTTCTGCAGGTCTTCCCACCTACCGTCCTGCCAGACGGCACCCCACGGAAGGTCTTCGCGCGCGGGCATCGGGTGGCGAGGATGACCCGGTAGGGCAAACTGAAGCTCGGGTCCGTCGAGTCGTACGGGCATGACGAGTCGGAGATTTCGTGTCCCAGCACGGGTCATCACCGCCCGAAGGTCATCGCACAACGCCAATTGTTTGAGTGTCGCCCATGTCGGCGGCGCGAGCGGTCGTCCCCCTTGCCGCAAGGTCTCCCGCACGTCGACCCACTGGCCCTCTTCCATCTCCTCACCTGCGAGCGATGTCACGCCCTGGGGAGCGGCCGCGACGTAGAAGGCCGCATCATAGCGCCGCGGTCGCCCCACGGGCGTACGCCACCGTGACCACGGAACGATGGATTCGAATGAGACAGGACCCAAGACCACGCTTGACAATGTGGCCCCATGCAAGAGTGCGTCCCGGGCGCCGTCCTTCAGTGGGCATTGCCCGAGCCACACGCCAGATTCTTCATAGGTCTCCCGAATCGCAGCCACCTGTCGGCGGATGGACTCCTCCGCTGTAAATCCAAAGCCGTCAGGGCGGGTATCTGCAGGGTTCAGCACCTCGGACATGAGGTCTGCCTCATCGACGCGCCCCCCAGGGAATACCCATAACGAAGGCATAAATCTGCTGTTTCGGTGACGGCGCATCATCCATGTCTCAAGACCATGCTCTCCGTCACGCAGCAACACCACCGTCGAAGACGGGAGCACATCACTCATGGGGTGGTTCCACCGGAACGTCGGGTTCGACCGCTCGGCCCAGCCAGCGGACCGCAAGACCCAGCTCGGCCGACGGGCTGGAGATGGCGCGGGTGAGTCCTGCCCCACCGGAGAGGACCAGGCGCCAATTCGGTGTCAGATCGCCACGGATGGTCCCAAGTAACGTCGCCGTGGAGGTCTCTTCGAGGGCGAGCCAGCCCAGATCGGCATCGACCTCGACCCCGATGCCAAAGCGCTCCACGGGAGCGACCCACGTGCCCCCGCGGAGGACGACGCCCGGCCCCAGCTGCACGCCACCGACCTCGCCACCGCGGCCCGATCGTACGCCGATCTGGCCCGTCAGGCCCCACGCCTTGATGGGCGTGAGCGCACCAACCACCGAGCCTCGAGCCACAAACGACGGCGCACCAAGCCACGCCGACTCCGTCCCGGAAGGCAGGTCTAACTCCGACGAGATCGCGAGCGCGCCGAGACGTCCATCGAGCACACCCACACGACCGAACATCACTGCATCGCCGATGGCAAACTGGGCGCGCAGTCGGTCCCCCGCCACCAGATGGACTGGAAGGCGCATTCCGACGCGAACCCGCGAACCGGCATCGACGGCGAGTCCAAGGTCGACAGACACCACATCCGAGACCAGCGCTAGTGACGCATTACCCAGCTCCCAGCTTGCGAGTCCAGCGGTGCGACGCACATCAAGGCCTACCGTGACCGCTCCTGGAACCATACGAGGGTCGGGCACACGAGACAGGCCACCACCGTCGACAGCAGGACGGCTCATCAGCAGGTTCGTGGGCTGCGCGGTGGCCACACCCGGTAGCAGCAGGGACAAGGCGGCCCAGCGTCGACGCCGGAGCGCGAGCCCGAGGATCACGGCTCCCCACCATCCCGGCGCCACAGGGACGGTCTGACAGCCCCCCGTCACAGTACCTCGAGCGGGGTCCGGGTCCCGCAAGGGCTGCCCAAACGGTCCATCTTCGACGTCCGCCACGGGAATCGCAGTGTCGCAGAACCCGTTCTGGTCTGTGGCATCGAGCGCGTCCACAATGCCATCACAGTCCGTGTCTAGGTTGGCCTCGTCGATATCGGCCACGCCATTTCCGTCGGCATCCTCATCCAAGGCGTTCGGAATGTCATCGCCATCGAGGTCGCCCATGCCTTCGACACCATCGGGGATCGTGTCGTTGTCACTGTCTGGGTCGTGGATGCCCGGGAGCCCGTCGTTATCGGCATCACCCGAGGGCTCCAACCCATCTCGGAGACCATCGTTGTCGGAGTCTGGGTCACGCCAACCGGGCAGACCATCCTCATCGACATCCAGAGCCCCTTCCTCAGCGTCTGGAAGTCCGTCGTCGTCGGCGTCCTGATCGAGCTCATCGCCGATACCATCGCCATCTGTGTCGACGCCCACCTCGACGCTATCGGGAAACCCATCGCCATCCTGGTCCACGTCATCATCCCCGTCGAGCGGGTCCGACTCCCAAGGGTCGACACGCCCATTTTTATTTCGGTCTTCGACGCCATCAGACAGGCCACCCCCATCCGTGTCTGGCAGGGTCGGATCGGTCGTGGTGGTGGGGTCGGCATCGAGCACGGCGCAAGGACCCGGTGCGGTGTCGGGGCCTAGTGTGGTGACCCCCAGCTCCACACCATCAAGAATGCCATCATCATCCGCATCGCAGTCTTCGGGGGCCGGGTCATCGACGTTCAAGACACCATCGTCGTCGAGATCGAGGTCCTCCACCGAGGCGGTGTCCGAGGTGGTTCCCGCCCATGCGGGAGCTCCGGCCAATATCGCCAGAAGCATCCAGCCCTTCTGTAGCGCCATCTTCACTCCCTTTCGTGTGGCGTGGTGTGCCGCATCTCGCAAGTCGCGGCGACGATCACGGGGTGTCGTTCTAGCAGCCCCAGCCCTGCCGAGCCTGCAGCCGGTTCACAATGGTCGATGACGTGCTGATGGACGGCCGCGACGGCCTCGCGGGCGGGCGCACCCGTTCGAAGCGTCAGGAGAATACACAGCACGCCTGCCACGCCATCGCCTAGTCCCGGCCACCGCTCACGCCAGAGGCCCCAGATGGCAAACGGAAGGTAGACGATGGCCAACACCACCCCAGAAAAAGCCAACCGTTGCCAGAGCAGCTCACCCTGCGCCACCGCCAAGGTGGCCAGTGCCTCGGGGGAGTCACCTCCGGCCAGCCAGACCGCCGAATTTGCACGGGCCCACGCCGCCCACACCCATGCGAATGCCACAGTCAGCGCACCCACCTGCCCTAGCGCAGGCGCCCAACGGCCGTAGCGCATGCACACGAAGCACGTCAGGACCATCAGGGCACCCATGCCACACGCGATGTCGGCAACCATCGCCGCAAACTCAAGGTCCGCCGCGAGCTGACGCACAGGGGTATCGATGGCCCACGCCGCCAACGGACGACGGCCCGCCACAAGCAATGTCAGGGGACCCAGGGTCGCCACATAGACCGGCAGGTGTCGTCCACGCCATGCGACCCCACAGGAGCCGAGACTCATGACCACACCGAGCACCACGAGCACCAGCTGCATCATGGGCACACGCGACGCGTGACTTCATTGCGATCCATGGTGGATTCTCCCCTGTACTCTGGGATAGCACGGCGCCAGAGACGGGAGAACCCATGGTAGGCCTCAACCCCCCACGATTCACCGTGCGACGCTTCGCACCATTGATGTTGTTGGTTCTCAGTACCATCTGGATGGCCGCATGTGGCGTTCAACCCCAGGCGCCACCGGAACCTGACTGTTCTACACCTCGAAGGGCCGCAGACACGCTGTTTCTCTGGCAGCAGGACCATGCGTACGACCTCTCACGAGCCTCCACGTGTTTTGAGATGCGCTCGGGCAACGATGCCGAACGCACGGCGCAGCAGCTCAAGTCTATCCTCGATGCCAAGGGGCACTGGGTTCCCATCGCGACCATGTCCGACAGCCCCGACTACGTCAATGACGATGGTGAGGCGATTGTAGAGCCTCTCGGCGAGGTCTTTCCGCTCGTCCTAAGCCGCGGAGAAGACGGGCAGTGGCGCTACACCGCCGACACGCTCTCCTCTGTTCCCCGCCTCTACGCCTCCACGTTCTCGCCCTGGGCGCTCTGGCTCCAGTCGCAGCTGCCCTCCATGTTTTTCCGGAATATCGGCGGATACCAGCCGTGGCAGGCCCTGTTTGCCCTTCTCCTCTTCGCCGCCGCGTGGTTCTCCGCGCGCATTCTTCGGTACCTCCTTCTCGTGCAAGCCGTTCGGATGGTCAAGCCTCTTGGGCTGCGCATTGACCTCGACCTCTACGCCCGCACCAACTTTCCGCTCACCATGGTCGCCAGTCTGGCGATTGTGGCACTGGGGCTGCCCCAGCTTCAGCTTCCCATTGTCGCCTCCGCAACCCTCGTCGTCCTCACCACGATCGCGACCCGCATCTTCGCCACCGTCTTTGCCATTCGGTTTATTGACGTGATCGAAGACCTTGGTCGAAAGTGGGCATCCGGGACCACGTCCAAGCTCGATGACCAGCTCCTGCCCCTGTTGGGCCAAGCCGCAAAGACGACGACCTTTGTGATCGGCGGGTTTTTTGTGTTCGACGCCATGGGGGTCGACGTCTGGAAGCTCGCAGCCGGCGTCGGCATTGGTGGTGTGGCCCTAGCATTCGGCGCGCAAGACACCGTCGCCAACGTGTTCGGCAGCATCAACATCTTTCTGGACCGACCATTTCAGATCGGAGACTGGGTGGCCATCGGAAAGGTTGAAGGTGTGGTCGAGGAAGTCGGCTTTCGCTCCACACGGGTGCGTACCTTCTACAACTCCGTGGTCACCGTTCCCAACCGGACCATCACCAACGCCAGTGTCGACAACTACGGCCTCCGCCATCGGCGCCGGGTGAAGTGGACGCTCTCCCTCACCTATGACACACCTCCGGAGCGAATCAGTGCATTCGTGGAGGCCGTACGGGGAATCCTCGCAGCCACGCCGGGCGTAGAGAAAACCTACGAGGTCCACTTTCATGCGATGGGACCGTCCTCCCTCGACGTGTTGGTGTACTTCCATCTCATCGTACCCGGCTGGCATGAGGAGCTCACCACCCGCGCGAACTGCCTGATGCAGTTCCTGCGCCTCGCCGATGAGCTGGGTGTGAATTTTGCCTTCCCAAGCACGAGTCTCTACCTCGAGGCCACGCCCGAGCAGCCCCTCAAGAGCAGTGACCCCGAGACCCTTGCGGCGCTCACAACGATCGTTGAGAAGTACGGGCCCGGCGGTGCAGCGATCGCCGAAGGTCCACCCCAGATGGGTGTCGCCTACACGGCGCAGCAGGTCACGGCACGAGGATCGGCAGACGACGAGGACGGAATCGAGCCCTAGCGTCTACGGGCAATCCGCCCAGCGCGCACGGCCACCACTGTCGATGTAGGCCGCGTAAGACCCGCCCGCGGCCACCGAGAAACACTGCCCACCAAACAGGTAGCGTCCGGGTGGGAGGCGTCCATCGAAGACGCCGTCGCGCCGAAGAACCTCACGCGCATAGGTGACCGCGCGTACGGCCTCGGGGGCAAACGGCTGCGTCTCGATAAAGAATCGGGTTCGCTTCCGATGCCGGGTCAAGTGAACGTGACCATAGGTCATGTCTAAGGACTTCAAGAGGTCGATCGCCCGCGGAACCTCTTCGGTCGCGATGGCGATGCGCAGACGCGCTCTGGCCTTGTTCAGATCGCCTGTCTGTCGGGCGGCTTCGACTCCGAGCATGTGCTGTTCGCCCGTCACGGGCGCCTCGAGCTTCATCAACGCGAGGTACGCTCGCTCGACCGCAGCCCAGTGTGAGCTGGCCGCAGAGCGCTCCAGCTCGAGGCCATACCGGGTCACTTCCCCACGCCACCAGTCGTCGTCAGGCCGTGCGGACTGAACCTCGCCCGCCAGAGACACGGGGCTAGACAACAGCATCAGAAGCGGCAACACACGACTCAACGGCACTCCTCGTTCGTTGTTCCACGTAACCCATCTCCCCATGCCCTCTCCACCTTCCCCAACGACGACGGATGGAACCTCATGCGAGATGTGTCTTCGGTGCATTCGGTTAGGGCGTGCGGGGAGGTCTCTATGGAAACGCAACGGTTGACTGGACTCGTGCTCGGTCTGACGCTTGCACACACAGCATCTGCAGCCGAGGGGTTCTACCACCCTTCCGACGTCGCCGCGGCATCCTCGGCGTTTGCTCGTGCACAGGAGGTAGCGGCCAACGCCTTTGACGAAGCCTCCGAGCGAGACGCCGCCGTCGCCTCGAGTCTCGCAGCCTTCGAGGTCGCCCTCGATGTGCTTGGCGACCGAGCCCCTGCGGACCAGCGAGACCGACTGACCACGCTGACGCGGGCGTACCATCGCGACCATGCCGTGCTGCAGACCTGGGCACAAGACCAGCTCAATGGCTTCAACCTGATCTTCAGCGAGGCCCTCGAGCGTGCCGTAGGCAACGCACCACTCGTGCGGTGCCGTACCCGTGAAGCGTCTGGTCCACGGTTTACCCGTGGCAGCGGCGGCGTTGCTCAAACGTGCGAGGGCACCAACGCCAACGCACAACTGGCCCAGCGCATCGACAACGACCGCCTGCTACAGACCCAGCTCGACGACCTTCTCGGGGAGGCATGGCCCACCATGACCGTCGAACCTCAAGCGGTGGCTGCCATGACCCGCGTCGGAAGCACACGCGAAGCGACCCATGCGGTACCTCTCGAGGTCTACCTCGCTCGCGGTCTGAAAGCGCCGCTCCGAGAGATTGAGCAAGCCGACAGAGACGCGCGCCTAGTGTTTCAGGCAGCCATTGAAGAAGGCGCCTCCAACGATGAGCTCGAAGCCATGAAGGCACAGGCTGCCGGCATCACCGCCACCACGGCGAAGCGCCGTGAGATTCTCGCCGCCGGGGGCCTTGCCGCCTCCGAGAAGTTGTTCAAGGCACTCGGCAAGATGGGTGCAACAGAGCCCGCATGGTGCGCGCAGCCCGCATTTTTCGGCGGCTGTGGGCTTCCTGTAGCACCAGACCGGGCCCTCAAAGAACTCAGTGAGCACATTCGTGTGCAGCGGGCCTTCGAGATGGGTGCGGTCGCGCTGTCGCGCAGCGACGTCGCGCTGCCCTAACCACCCCTAGGGATCGCAGGGCGGCAACCCGTCGTAGGGGTCCGCGACGCCGGCCCGCTTCTTGACGAAGGCCTCGCCACTCTGACCGGCCTGATGGGTCTTGAGCCGCGCCATCATCGCGATCAACAGCTCCTCTGGGGGCTCCTGCTCCGGCGCTGGCATCAAGCGGTAGTCACGGGTCGACCAATCACCGGGGCCCGCCTCGTTGTAGGCGATCTCCAGCTCCGCGGTCACATCATCCTTGGCGACCGTGACCCGAATAAACTCGAGGTTCGTGGTATCCACCGCGGTCACGGACCAGCCTGTTACCGCCTCGGAACCCACGACAAAGGGGACCTCTCCGCGTGTCGGCTCGGTTCCGGCAGGCCTGCAGGTCGGATTTTCGGTGGCGGGATCTTCTTCAGCCACGGGCTCTTCGGCAGCGACCTGGGGGACGTTTGCGCCCTCAGCTTTCGTCGCCCCATCAGACCCCGACGTGTTGAACCAGCTGCACCCTGCGACCCCAAGCATCAACGACACTGCCCACACGCTTCGCATCTCTACTCCTTGGCACCACGCGCCACCCGAGGGCCATGTAGCCCACCGGCGTCCATCCCTCATCTCAACCCGGACGTGATTCTCCACCCAGTCGTGGCGTCCGCACACCATTCAAGATGCGCTGGGCCCACGCCGTGGCGCCCTCGAACCCAAGATGTGGCGATGGGGCGGCAGCATGTTGGTTGTCGGAGGGAAATCCTGCCTCGATAAGAAACACATTCATCATCAAGGCGGCGCTTCGAGGCTGGTGCATGAACAAGGCAAGTTCGTGACTCGACCCAATGATCCCATGCAGTCGACCGGAGCGCATGCGGTCTTGGCACGCCTCACGTACCCAATGGAGGCTCGGAGAGACACGAACCTCGCAGTCCCCGAGATCGCGGATGCCATTGTTCTCGACCGTGGACCAGAACGCGACCTTGCCACCGAGGCAGCCCTTGTGATCACGGAGCCCCACAAGGGGCGTCGAGATCCCCATCTCATGCAGGATGCTCACGAGCCCTGCAGCAAGGGGGGTATCTGCGAACACCGCGACCTCGAGATTGCGGAAGCGATCGCCCACGTTTCTGAGCTGGGCCTCGGCATCTTCTCGGGCCTGCGCAAGGGCATGTTCGACCTGCTCAAGATCGGTCCCTGCGGCCTCAGCCACCGACCGCACAAAGCGCGAGGTGCCTCCGATACCCATGGGCAGATCGACTTCTACGCGTGTCCGTTTGCGAAAGAGCTTCTTGAACTTTCGGGTCTTCGGTGCCGTGTACGGCAGCATCACGGCGAGCTCATGCTCCGAAGCGCTCGAGAGCTCGGCATAGGGCCGCCCCGAGAACAACACGGGTCCACAGTCCACACCAGCCATCTCGACCAACGTGCTCAGTGCCTTGAGATCTGCCGCCTGGTCGGGTTCGTAGCGGTGAAAAAAGAACCCACTGACGCTCGCCGAGCGGGGACGTGTGGCCGGAACGCTCCAGTCTTGCTGCGATGCTACGGCGAGCATCACACTGGCATACCCATCAAAGAAGCCCTTGTTCGGAGCTGCGGTGGTGATGAGCGCCATGTCGCAGGGCAGCGTCTTGGAGGCTGCCGTCACAGCATCGCTAAAGTCTTCTCCGGTCAGCTCAATAAAGTAGGCACTGACGCAGATCATGAACGCCGGCCGGCGCCGCTCGTACCAGCTGCGCGCGAAGGGCCCAATGCGTTCGCTACTGCCCTTGATGAGCTGCAGTTCGGCCACTTGCGTCCATGCCTCGCGACGGTTCGGATGGGCACCCCAGTCGTGGTTCGCGACCTGAGCAGCCGCCTTGTATTTGCAGCCTACCCCCGTGTGCATCAGCAAGAAGGCATCAGGCACGGCATGGGTACCCACACTGACCCCGGTCATCTTGCCGAGATGCATACCCTTCAGCGCAAACCGTTCGAGGCGAGAGGCGCCGTCTGTACTCACGAGCCACTCCGTGATGAGAGCGTCTGCCGGAGAAGCCGGTCAAGATGTTCGAGGTTGCTCGCCACCCCGCTGTAGTACGGCTCCAGCTCTCGCGAGACGATCATCGGCACGCCTGCCTTGCGACACTCTCCGCGGCAGTGGTCTGCGAGATAGGCAACATCGAACCGGCCACCGCCCAGATGCTCCGAGAGGTTCCATGGTTCGGGGAATACCTCAAACGGATGCTCTACACCGCGGCGGTCAAACATCGCTTGGAACTTCGGCGCTTTGTCGGGTGGCCCCTGAACCATGAGCGTGAGGTCAAAGCCAAGCTCCGCCAGCGCTCGGTAGTCGCCGAGTCCCATGTAGGCGAGCTGGTCGGCCTCATAGTTGTTGAGCATGCGAATGCCCATCGCAACCTTCAACCCCGCATACCGGGCCTTGAAGGTCTCGACGGCAGCCATGGCCGCTTCCCTTTCCCGTTTCACAATGTCGAAGATGCGGTCGCTGACGCCATAGACCTCGCCCACGGTTCGGTAGAAGTCATCGGTCTGTGCAACACCCGTCGGGAGCGGTACCTCCAACACCTCTTGGCCATGCCCTTCCAGCACATTGACCAGCTTGGGATAGAGGGAACGGTCAGCGATAAACGTCGCTTTCGCATGCTTGATCGCACGCCAATCTTGGAACGTTGCTGCCCGTGGGAAGTTTGCCACCAGCTCGACACCCGCTTCTCGCAGCACTGTCGCAACCTCTGACTCGGAGTCACCTCGGCGTGTCGACCGTGGGAGCCCGACAAAGTTCGCGCAGTGCTCGGACGCAAGCTCTCGCCGTTCAGGCAGGTTCGCAGCTTGCTCCTGCACCACGCTCAGAGCCTCTGCATTCTTCGATAGGTAGCTGAAGACAAGGTCCATTCCTGCCAACCCCACCTGCTTTCGCCACGCCTGGTCCACGGGGGGCACGGTGCCGGGGATCGCCGCGAGCGTGGAGAACATCCAGTCCAACATGGCGGCCTGACTGCCCACCTTGAGCCCACTGGTGTGCAGGGGCACCATCGGAATCGTGGGGTGGTCTTTCTGAACCTTGTCCACCACGAGCTCGAACCGATCGCCAATGACCTCGACCGGGCAAGCGCCCAAGACGAAGATCGCCTCTGGAGAGGTCTCCTCGGCGACAGCCCGCAGACAGGCCTCAAGTGGCTCGCTGGTCTCCCCGGTCACAAACTCCTTCTCGGTCAGGCCGTCACAATAGAACTGCGCAGCGCTCACACCGACGTGCCGAAAGCAGGCCGCACATTCGTCTTCGCCATGGACCACGACCGCAAAGTCCCCTTCCATGTTGATCAGGCCCGTCGAGATACCGGAGAGCGTGCAACAGGGTTGACCGAGCGCGCCCTGAATCCGCTTCTCCTGATTCTGCCAGAAGGGCTCATCATTGCGACGCGCTTCACGGAACGCTTCGGGCAAGTCGGAAGGAGTCTCGCTCACGGGCAACCTCACCTAGGTGTGTAGACCGCAAGTGTGGCAGAGGTGCCGGTGCATGTCCACGCGAACTGCAGAGCTGCGGACGTCCTCGACACGACCTGACAGAGGGTTGGCTAGGAGACCCCAACCCGCCGATGTTACCGTACGGCCATGAACGAGGGCAGCCTCGTCGGAGGACACATGAGAAGCGTGATGGTCATTCTGACACTTGGACTTGCGGCGTGCGGCGGCGGCGTCGAGGGCTTTTGGCTTGGCGAGCTCGACTGCGGGCAAGCTCCCTACGACCTTGAACTGAACCTCGCGAAGGCCGACGGCAAGCTGACCTGGTCGGGAGAGGGCGTTCAGCAGCGCGTCTTCGATGACGCCTCCGGAAACCGAACCGACACGCGTATCGACTTTGATGCCAGCTTCGTTCTTGAGTCCGGCTCTGGTGCCCAAGTCCTCGATGCCGACATGGACTGCACCGACGAGTCCCAGGTCCTCTACCAGATCAATGACAACGGCGACCCCCTTGACGAAGGCACCGTCATCTCCGAGGGATGCACACCACGCCGATTTGTCGACTACACCGTCTCTTGGGACGGAGATGAGCGTCTGGACCTGTCGGGCCCTGATGGCTGCGAAGGATTCCTCATCCGTAAGTGAGGGCCGACATCCCACGGACCCTCGGCGGCCAGTGCGGGGGTTCCCTCAACTTCACCGGGCTCGTCCGAGCCCGTCCATGCCCACCGGAGCTCACGCGCCGCCCGACGGGCCGTCTGGTAGTACAAGCTGTAGAGCACGCCGCTGAGTAAGACCGCGAGAGGGACGGACAGCATACCGTCCCCCCGGGCGAGGCCGATGCCTGCCAACCACGCCATCGCCACGAAGGGCATCCACGGTGGCGACCAGGTCACGTCGAGCTCGATCTGCCCATCGCGTCGAGGCAAGAAGCGAACCACACCATGCAGGCCACGAGGCGCCGTGCGTTGTGCAGGATCTGCCCAAAACCGGGCGAGCAGCTCACCCTCATCCACTTCCCAGCGAACGCTGGCAGTCGCCCCCTCGCCTTCGGGCTTCATAAAGATGGGCACCAGACGTGGATAGAGCGGCATCCCAATGACGAAATAGGCGTTCCAGCGCCACATCCCCAAGAACACCCGCTCGGCGAGCGCCACGCCACCAATGCCGAGGACAGCAAACGCTGCCACCGCGAAGTCGCCCTGTAGCCACATTGACCAGTCCATGGGCATGCCCTAACCCATTGTTCCAACGTCGCGGGCCGCCAATGGTCTCGAATCATGATAGGCGCCGCCCATCGAGGAGGACCAGATGTCGGTCGGAACCACACGCCGGGTTGCAATCGCGAAACTCTTGACGCACGCCACGGTGGGCGAGGCGGTCACGGCCAGCGGGTGGGTCAAGACGTCTCGGTTCAGCAAGAACGTGAGCTTTGTCCACCTATTTGATGGCTCAGACACCCAGACCGTGCAGGTGATTCTCACCGAGGAGCTCTCCGAGCAGTTCCGCGCCGAGCTCGGCGTGGGCGCAGCGGTCACCGTGCATGGCCAGTGGCAAGCGAGCCCCGGCGGCAAGCAAGACGTCGAGATCATGGCCGAGCGCATCGAAATCGTCGGCGCATGTGACCCGAGCACCTACCCACTCCAAAAGAAACGTACGTCGTTCGAGCACCTGCGCACCATCGCCCACCTCCGGCCGCGCACCAACACCTTCCAGTCTGTGTTCCGCGTGCGCAACGCGTTGGCTTGGCACATCCACAAGTTTTTCCAGGACCGCGGCTTTCTCTGGATTCACACCCCGATCATCACCACGAGCGACGCCGAGGGTGCGGGCGAGATGTTTGAGGTCTCAGCTGGCGAACCCCCATTCTTCGGACGAAAGGCCTTTTTGACGGTGTCCGGTCAGCTCGCGGTCGAGAACTTCGCCCAAGCCTTCACCGATGTCTACACCTTCGGTCCTACGTTTCGGGCAGAACCCTCGAACACGACGCGACACGCCAGCGAGTTCTGGATGATCGAGCCGGAGATCTCCTTCGCATCTCTCGACGACGTGCTGGCCCTGACCGAGGAGTTCGTGAAGGTCACCACTGCAGCCACCCTCGCACAGTGCCCCGACGACTTTGAGTTCTTCAACAAACGCATTGAACCCGGACTCCTTGACGCCGTGCAAGACGCCATCTCCAAGCCCTTCGCGCGCTTGACGTGGCACGAGGCGCGGCAGATTCTGCTCGACTCCGGCAAGTCCTTCGAGCACGACCCTGCAGCCGCTGACTTCCAGCTCCAGACCGAGCACGAGCGCTACCTCGCCGAAGAATACGTCCAAGGGCCGGTGTTCGTCACGCACTACCCCGCCGACCAAAAGGCCTTCTACATGCGGCTGGCTGACCCGGTCGATGGGCTGCCTGACCGTGTGGAGGCCATGGATCTCCTTGTGCCACGCATTGGTGAGATGGTGGGCGGCAGCGCCCGTGAGGAGCGTCTCGACGTGCTCGATGCCCGCATCAAGGCGCATGACCTCGAGCCCGAAGACTATTGGTGGTACCGCGATCTTCGTCGCTACGGCTCGACACCGCACGGCGGCTTCGGTCTCGGCTTCGAGCGCATGCTGCTCTGGATGACCGGCATGAAGAACATCCGTGATGTGCTGCCCTACCCCCGCACTCCGGGTTCCGCAGAGTTCTAGCCCACGGCGCGACAGCAGTTCGAGCCGCTCCGTCCTCCCGTGGCGCGTCGCCGTGTTACGTGCTCGGCCGCTGCCTACCGAGAGGGAATCGTGCTCGACAAGTCCAAGTTCATCTACCAGATGCAAGGCCTCGAGAAGGTCTTTGGCAACGGCAAGAAGGTGCTTGATGGCATCTGGCTGTCGTTCTACCCCGGTGCCAAGATCGGCATCATCGGCCCCAATGGGGCGGGTAAGTCGACCCTGCTCAAGATCATGGCCGGCATCGACGAAGACTTCAACGGCAAGGTCTGGAAGGCGCCCAGCGCATCCGTCGGCTACCTCGCGCAAGAGCCAGAGCTCGATGAGTCGCTCGACGTTCGCGGCAACATTGAGCTCGGCCTGAAGTCCGTGCGCGACCTGCTCGAGCGCTACGAGGCCGTCTGCAAGGGCTACGAAGAGCCCGATGCCGACTACGACAAGCTCGCCACAGAGCAAGCCGAGCTCGACGACAAGATCAATGCGGTCAACGGCTGGGAGCTCGAGCGAACGCTCGACATCGCCATGGATGCGCTTCGAGTCCCCCCCGGCGATGCCGATGTCACCAAGCTCTCCGGTGGTGAGCGACGTCGTGTGGCCCTCTGCCGGCTGCTCCTCGAAAAGCCTGATCTTCTGCTCCTCGATGAGCCTACCAACCACCTCGATGCCGAGTCCGTCGCCTGGTTGGAGCGCACGCTGCGCGAGTACCACGGAACCGTCATCGTCATCACACATGACCGGTACTTCCTCGACAACGTCACCCGCTGGATCCTCGAGCTCGAGAACGGCAAGGGCATCCCATGGGAGGGCAACTACAGCGAGTGGCTCGAGGCCAAGCGCAAGAAGCTCGAGCAAGAGTCCAAGGCCGCCCAGCGCCAGCAGGCACTCGCGCGCGAGCTCGAGTGGGTCAAGCTTGGACAGAAGAAGCGCCAAGCACGCACCAAGGCACGACTCAAGCAATACGAACAACTGCTCGTCGAGATGTCGACAGGCGGCGGGTCCCGCAAGAACGAGATCGTCATCCCGCCGGCGCCGCGCCTCGGTGATGTGGTCGTGCGCTTCGAGAACGTCAGCAAGGGGTACGGCGAGCGCCTGCTCATCGACAACCTGTCCTTTGACCTTCCCCGCGGTGGCATCGTGGGCATCGTCGGTCCCAACGGTGCGGGTAAGACCACGTTGTTCCGTATGATCACTGGTAAAGAAACCCCAGATTCCGGCAGCCTAGCCGTGGGTGAGACCGTGCGTCTGGCCTACGTGGACCAGTCCCGGGACGACCTCAACGATGAGATGTCGGTCTGGGAGAACATCTCCAATGGCGCCGACGTCCTCAAGCTCGGGCCACGAGAGGTCAACAGCCGCGCCTACTGTTCGAGCTTCGGCTTCAAGGGTGCCAAACAGCAGCGCAAGGTCGGCGTGCTCTCCGGTGGTGAGCGCAACCGCGTCCACCTCGCCAAGCTGCTGCAAGATGGCGGCAACGTCATCCTCCTCGACGAGCCAAGCAACGACCTCGATGTCGACACGCTCCGCTCCCTCGAAGATGCCCTTGAGGGCTTCGCTGGTTGCGCCGTGGTCATCAGCCATGACCGCTGGTTCCTCGACCGGCTCGCTACCCATATCCTCGCCTTTGAGGGTGATAGCCAAGTCGTCTGGTTCGAGGGCAACTACGAAGCCTACGAGGCCGATCGCAAACAGCGACTCGGCATCGACGCCGACCAGCCCAAACGCATCAAGTACAAGCCCCTGGCGCGCTAGACTCCCGACAGTGAGGCACCATGGACACGGTCACGCTGACACAATGGCTGTTCCTCGGCTGGGTCGGGGTCGCACTCGGCGTGTTCGTGACCCTGTTCTTCTTGTCCGCCCCCTACGGACGGCACGGACGAAGTGGATGGGGGCCAGACATCGCGGCACGCACGGGCTGGATCGTGATGGAGGCGCCATCGCTCTTGCTCATGGTCGGCCTGTTTCTCACCGGCCACCGCTTCGACGCCATCCAGTGGCTCGCCGTGTGCCTCTGGGGCGGACACTACACCTACCGCAGCTTCATCTACCCCATGCTCGCCCGCCTCGAAGGCCGGACCATGCCCTTGTCCATTGCCGTCATGGCCATTGTGTTCAACCTGGGCAACGCCGGCTTCAACGGCCTCGTGCTGTTTCACTGGGACACGGTGCTTCCGCAGAACCCCCTCGGTCAGGTCCATGGCCTTGTGGGGCTCCTGCTCTTCGCCATCGGATTTTGCATCCATGTGCACTCCGACCACGTCTTGCGTACCCTCCGTGCACCTGGTGAGTCTGGGTACCGCATCCCTCACAGCGGTCTGCATCGCTGGGTCGCCTCCCCCAACTACTTTGGCGAGTGCCTGCAGTGGTGCGGCTTCGCCATCCTCACGTGGAACCTTGCAGGCTTGAGCTTCGCGCTCTGGACTATCGCCAACCTGCTGCCCCGCGCCCTCTCCAACCACCGTTGGTACAAGAAGACGTTCGAAGACTATCCGCGTCACCGGACAGCCCTCGTGCCGTTTGTGCTCTAGCGCAGAGGCCTCAGCTGCGGCGTTCCGCAATGATGGCTTCTGCCTTCTTGGCGAGCGGCTCCGAGATCACCTCCGCAATCGGGGGACGACTGTCCCACGTGCGTGCGAATCGCGCCCTCACAGCATCGAAGGTCTCCCAGACATAGTCCGTCGGCCCGCAGTCCCAGATGACCTCCAACATGTCGTCTTCGACACGTCGGTCCTGCCACGATGCAGATGCCGGATAAACAGTCGGAATGCCCCCTTCTAGATTGACCTGCATATCTCCGGGGTAGCTGAACTTGCCGCGGCTGGTCTTGGGCAACTTCATCACCGGTACAACAGACCCATCTTCTCGGGTCACCTCGCAGAGCTTATTGGCCACCCGCAGCGTGTCGCGGTTCTGCTTCTGGAGCAAGCCGCCTCCCATGCCATAGACCACGCACTGGGCGCTAAACCCTGCCGCATGGACGGCATCGGAGATCTCGGTGATCTTTGCGAGGTCCAGGCCGTCACCCTGAATGACGCCCGCTCCCGTGATGACCTTGAACCCCTTGGCGTTTACCGTCGAGCCGAAGGCTTTCTCCATGGCAGCGAGACCATCAAGGACACAGGTGATGGGATCCCCACTGTCGGGACGCACGACAAAGAAGATGTTCTTTGCCCTGAGCTTCTCCACGAAGGTTGGCACAATGTTCCAGATGAAGTGGTTGTAGTCATAGCTGTCTGCAACACAGGACAGAATGGCGCCTTCGGGCGTGATGTCGATCAGCTGCTCCAGCGCTGCCTCTTCATGATCGAACGAGGTCATTACGCTGTGCTCGCTTGCGATCACACTCTGCCCCACATGCTGCCCGTCGTTCCATAGGGTGGCCTTGAAGGCTGCATTGAGGTTGTCCGTGCCATCGAAGACCACCAGGTGGCCAGCACCTGCCCACATCCCCGACTCTGTCGAGCTCACCCCGCGCGAGCCAAAGTCATGAAGCGCATAGCCGAGCCGCCACATCTCATCGGGCTCCACCGAAGCCTCAAACAGTGGCTTGAGGTGCTCACGGACCATCGCGGCCTTCGTCGCCGTGGTCGAGGGATTCCATACCCGCATCATTCGCGTCTCGAACCAGGTGACCAAGCGAGAGAATTCACCCTTCGCCTCGGTGATGAAACACGGAATCTGTGGGTAGACCGTCTCGCCCTCTCGGAGCGCACGAATCGTCAGGGGGAGGTAGCCATCATGCTCCTCCACTACCTTGACCCAGAGGTCTCGAGGGTAGTGAAACGGCGTTCCCCCCGCACTGTGCTTGGCGAGGTACGCATCGGCGAGCGCGATGTCCTCCATCGTGACCCGGCATCTGAGGAGGGTCTCATAGAGGTGCCGAAGCCCATAGAAGACGATGCGGTGGTCCTCTTCGAGAAGTGGCCCACGATGCGTATAGTACGCCGTCATCGACCGGTTGTTCTCATACATCTGCGGGTGAGACAGCTTGTAGGTGTCCGTGTCGAGCAGAAATGGAACGGTCGAGACGCCGCGGTCCATGGCCATGCGAAGAAGGGTGCTTGCGCTGTGTGTAGTGTTGGACATGAGATTCTCCGTGTTTTGATTTAATTGTTGCCAAGGGCAAAATGCGCGACGATCGCTTGGTGGTCTTCAAACAGCTCGTAGTCCATCGTGTGAAGGACATCGTAGAGCGGAAACCACCTCGCTCTCGCTGCGTCGTCCGACGCCTGAACCTCCACCTCATACCGATCGGGAATCACGCATTGGTAGGCGTTGGTGATGGTTCGGCCGCGCAGACTTCGACCGGGATTGGCGAACTGATGGCTGTCGTTGAACCAGTCAGGTGAGATCTCAAGTCGTTTTCGGTTCCCCCTCAAGAAGAAGTGAATGCGGGTCTCCTCCCGCAGCTCGCGAATCGCCCCCTCTCGAGGCCACTCTCCTGCATTTAAAAACCCTCCCGGAAGTGCCCATAGGCCCTTTCCAGGATGGGAACGTCGTTCGATCAGGAGCACATGGCCCTTATGCAGGAGCACCACATCCACGGTATGAAACAGTGGGGGGAAGGCTGCCTTTGTAAGGGAGCCGTCTGCAGACTCATAGGCCAGGACCAGGCGCCCACGTTGTGCAGCCTCGTACTCCTCGCGAATGCGACACCCCTCTGCGGTGGCCGCCCAGTTCTTCAGCCAGGTGCACACGTTGGGCGTCGTGAGCTTCGCCACGGTCTCCCAGTCATCTTCGTAGACGGCTCGCCGGACGGTGGTCGCACTGACGGAGCCCGTCGGTTCTAGAAAGTGGTGGGACCACTGGGGAAATAGCTCAAGGTAGTACGTGCTCGCGTCTTTGTTGGCGCCCACGAGAACCACTTCCCACACCTCGGGGTCCTCAGCCGACTGAAGATGTTCTTCGACTGTCTTCTGGATTTGCAGCACCCAGCGGTTGTCATTGTACGGGTAGTCTTTGATGCCCTTCTTCGTGAAGAAGAGCGGACCCACGCCGAGGTCATCGCACGCCGCGTCGATGAGGCCCGAGCGCTCCTCCCATCGGAATGGGTTTTTCCAGTCACGGGCGCGATAACTGCTGCCCAACAAAATCAACCCTGCGTCATAGGCGCTTGCCGCCTTGAGCAGGGTTTGAACATGATGCTTGTGAGCGGGCTGAAATCGCCCGATCACCACAGCCAACTGTGGCATGAGGTCTCTCCTCGTTGATGTGAGCGGCGTCTCTCGCCTCGGCACCTCGGCGCCGTACCCACACCTACACACCCTCGCGGGCGCGACAAGGAGAATCGCCCTTCGGCGTCAGGCTCCGAAGGAGCCCGCGACGAAGTTGAACACGTTGCTGACGGCGTCAGAGAAGTTGTGCATGTAGATAAACGCCGTGCCGGCCGTCACGATCAACAGCAGTGCATACTCGGTGGATGTGACACCGGACTCGTCTCGGATAAATCGATCGATGCTCATGTGCGCCCCCAAAACAATCGGGCCACCGGGAGGGTGGCCCCTTCGCGCCGCGTAGTGGCACGGCAGATCGCCAGACGCTCGTCACCTTACAATCCCTTGACACGGTGTTGTGGCACTTCCACGGCCCAGCCTCACGCCATGTCCGTACGATCCCGCAGCTACTCTCGTAATGTATGGCATTGAACGTCTTGCGCCGAAGTACTCACTCGATCAAGGCAGGTTGGGGCACATCAGGAGCCACATGGTCGGTCTGTTCGGCGTGCATGGCCGCCACCGACGTACCCACATGGGCAGCAAGTCGCTCAAGCCCGTACTCGAAGTCGGCCCCCAACATCGCATCCATGTCCATACTGGCCATCGCCATCTTGGTCGCGAAGTCGGCGGGCTGATCCATCGCCCAAGTCACGCGCGTGGTGTCGCCCACCGGCTCGAGCGTGTACGTCACCAATGCCTTGGCCGGGAACGGCTCAATAAACTCCAAGTCGACCGTGATCTCACGGTCAGCGATGCTGCGCACTTCCATACGTCCGGCGCCCACCTCGTCATCACCCGACCACGTGTACCAGGAACCCACACCGCTCGGCGGGTCGCTGAAGCGTGTCTCTTGGTCGGGGTCACGCTCCGACCATGGGCTCCACTGCACGAACTCACGGTGGTCAATAAGCATAGGAACCACCTGGTCTACGGGCGCGTCAATCTCTACCGTACGGTCGCAGTGGAGCACATCGGGCATGCTGCTCACATAGACCCCAGCGCCTAGGCCTAGAACGGCCACGCCTCCCCCCACACCTGCCAGTGCACGCATCATGGTCACTCCATGTCATCACTCCCCGGATAGCGCGCGACGTCCATCGAGGTAGACAAGCTTCACGTCAATCCGACCATGCCATGGAGCGCCGGTGGAGAACCCATTCCTTTCCCCCTTGATCTCGATCCCACCAGAGATTGAATCAGAGCTCTCATGCTTTACCCGGACCGTCATCCCTACAGCGGAAGGGCGACTCCATGTCATGACGTGCCCCGGCGAAGGTCGCCCAGTGCTCATGCTTCACGGCAACCCCACCTGGGGGTTTCTCTACCGCAAGGTGGTTCGGGAGCTGACGGGCACATCGCTTCGCATGGTCGTACCAGACCTGCTCGGCCTCGGCCTCTCGGAGCGTATCGCTCCTGAAGACCACACCTTGGAGAAACACGGCCGCGCCATCGCCTCCCTCGTCGCCACCCTCGACCTGCGGGACATGATCTTCGTCGGTCAGGACTGGGGCGGCCCCATCGGTCTATGGGCCATGGCACAAGCGCCCGAGAGGGTGCGGGGCCTGGTCATCCTCAACACGGTGGTTTGCCCACCGCGCATTGGATTCCGACCTACGCTGTTTCACAGGTTTGGCCGCTTCCCCCTCCTCTCGGACCTCGTCTTTCGAGGGTTGGGCTTTCCGCTCGGCTGGCTTCATACCGCCCAGGGCGATCGGTCGTCGATCCGGGGCGCGACTGCGCGAGCCTACCGGTGGCCGTTCGTACGCGACCGCGACAACTCGGCGATCCTCGCGCTGACCCGAATGGTCCCCAACAACCAGCAGCACCCTTCAATTGCCGGACTTCAGGCCGTCGAAGCCTTCGTGCGTGGCTTCAAGGGGCCCACCGGCATCGTCTGGGGAGACAAGGACCCGGTACTCGCGCGCGCCTTTCGTCGCACCCATGCAGCACTACCCCATGCCAAGGTGTGGCACACCGCTGCTGGTCACTTCCTGCAAGAGGAAGTGCCCGACGTTATCGCCGCAGCGATTCAGTGGGTAGATGACCAACTCGGCGCCACTGCGCCCACCGACGATGGAGTCCCTCATGCTTGAGCCACGACGCTTCACGACTGTTGCCTTTGCATCCCTGCTCGGCTGGGCCGGCTGCCAAGGCCAGCTCTTTACCCTCGCCGTCGAGGAATCCGCCGTGACCACGGTACCGGCCGCGACCCCCCTCGAGGTCTTGATCGGCGATGTGGGCCTCGGTGAGTTCGTGGCGTTCGACATCACCCAGGCGACCGAGCTGCAGAACCAAGGTGTGGGTCCGGGCGACATCATGAACGTCTCGTTCACCCTGTTTGAGCTCGAGGCGCTCACCGGGGCTGCCGACCTGTCCTTTCTCGAGTCGATGGAGGTCTATGTCGAGTCCGAGGGCCTCCCACGACAGCTGGTCGCCAGCGCGCCCGCCTTTCCTGCCGGGCAAGCCGTTGTGGCCTTTGACCTCGAGCCTGTCGACCTCACCGACTACGCCGTGAGCCAGAGCATGACCTTTACGACCGAGGTCACGGGCAGTCGTCCCGAAGCGGATACTGAGATCGAAGCACGGTTTGCACTCGATGTTGGCGTCACTGGTCAAGGGGCCTGCAACTACCTCGAGAACCAAAACCAGCCCGAAGAGGGCTGACTACAGAGCGGCTTGTACCGCAGCTGCACACGCCTCGGGGGTTGGGAATCCGGCGTAGGTCTTCTCGGCCACCTGCATGTCGTCCACCCACACGGTGAACTCCCCTCGGCGCCCAGAGATGAGCTCGGTTTCGAGTCCTGTCGTCTTCAAAATGGCGGCTGCCGCACCGGCAGCTCTAGGCTCGTAGTTTCAAACGACGCAATATCGGATCTTGACGCGTGCCATGGTCACCTCGAGTCGAGTCATAACGCTCTACAGCACCGCGACCAGCTCCCACGTCACGGGTCGTCCCGCCGCCGAGAAGGACACGTCATCTCCTTCCTCAGCCCCCAACAATGCCTGCCCAGCAGGCGCCTGTGGCGTCACGATACGGGCCTCTCCGTCGCCCAGTGCTGCGCGGACCCCGCCGCCTGACGGCAGCAAGACCCACCATGCCTCCACCCCGTCTCGGACGAGATGGGCCACGCCGCCCATCCCCATCCGCGGGGTCGCCTCGCGCTCCGATAGCGCCACGAGCAGATCGCGCTGCTGCCGCAAGGCCACCACCCGCTCCGCCTGCCCCGCCGCTAGGTAGGACGCCTCGAGGGAGCGGGTATCGTACTTGCTCTCCGCGCGATTGTCCGCGTCCGTGGCCTCGTGGACCGTGTCATTGCGGATCGCTTCCATGGCGCGGAGCTCCTCGGCCACCGTAGCTGTCAGTGCAGCGAAGACATGATGTCTGCGAATCGGCATGGCCACGTCCCTCGGATACACTGATGATATCTCGACAGATGGAGTCTGCTCATGACGGGGTTCTTTTGGCTTATCCTCGCAGCCTGCCAACCGGAGGATGCCGCCGACACCCTACCAGATGGCGAGGACACCACAGGGACCGAGGCACCATGCGAGCCGATCGGCACGGCCAGGGTGACCTCCGAGTCGCCGCTCCTCGTGTCGACCGAGCACTTTGAGCTCGAGGTCCGTGACGAGGCTGTGTCACGCGACGAGGCCATGACGCTCGCCCAGCTCGCCGAGGCAGCGTGGCCCCAGTGGGTCGACGCCTTTGGTGCAGAACCGGCGTGGAACGGCCCGGCGCGCTGGGTCATCGCACCCGACGCGGCCTCCTTTGCAACCGCAGTTGCAGAAGACGGGGACACGGCGCCAACCGGTGTGGGAGGCTACTTCAGCTACACCTCCGAGACAGCCTATCTCTGGGTGCAGCCCACGCTCTATTACACGCGCGTGCTCGCCCTCCATGAGCTGACCCACCTGTTTCACTACGCCGTGCGCGCCGAGACGGCGATCGATGTGCCTTTCTGGTATGGCGAGGGTGTCGCAGAGCACCTCGGCCGACACCACTTCGATGGGGAGTGCCTCTCCATTGGCGTAGAGCCCCTCGTCACCCTCGAGGACTTCCCCGGTGATGCACTGCAGACCCTCGGTAGCGATGCTCCCCCTGTCAGCGACTGGGTGACGCAAGATGCCTTCCCGTCTCGGCCTGTGGCGATGACGTGGTGGCGGTTTCTCTCGACCGACCCTCGCTGGGCACCGGCATTTGAGGCATGGACACAAGACGTCGACCTCGGCATCTCGCAGGCGTCGGACCTCGGCGAGGCCCTCGACCTCTCGCGCGCTGCCGCGGAGTACACCACGTGGCTTCAAGAGGAAGGGCAGCATGCCATGGAGCTGATCTTCATTGATTGGCTGCCCGAGACCTCCACGCGCCTCACGGGATGGACGCCGACGACTGCGCTTGTGCGGGCGCAGCTCGGGCAGACCCGCCTTCATGTCGAACACGCCTTGCCCGATACCGACAACGCAAAAGCTGGCATTGTCGTTGGATACGACTCCCCCAATGACTACACCGCCGTGCTGGTGGCGGGGTCTGGAGAGCTCTTCACCTTTGATGTCGGGCCCGACGGCGCATGGTTCAACCCGCTCGGTCAGCTCGACGACACCACCTCACCGCTGCAGTGGGATGCAGACCTCGACGCGGCATCGGTCACGCTCAACGGTCAGGCGCTCTCGGTGAGCTCACCGTTTGCGCCGACCTTGGGGCTCCTGGTCAACTCGGGCGAGACCACCTTCACGGAGCTCAGCCTCGAGTAGGCGCGTCACGCATCCATGTGAGCAGTTCGGCCACACCGACGATCTGCGGTGCCTCGGCGCGTGCAAACAGCACATGGACATGCTCGGTGATCTCCAGCGTCTGTGCCGCGGCTTCGATGAGCGCCGTGCGAAGGTCGCTCTGCCGCTCCAGCGCCTCGAGCAACGCCTCGAAGATCGCCTCGTTGTCGACATGCGGAAACATCTGAGGCACCGCGAGGAGTGCCACCTCTGCCGGCCCCATCGCGGCCAGCTCCACCCCGAGGGGCTCGAACGTGTCTTGCGCCGTCTGTACCGCCTCCATGACACGACGGCTCACCTGGCGTAGCAGGGGTGCCAACAGTGGCGCAGCAGGGACTGGAGCATCGGCCAAGAGAGTCGCCAGCCATCGCCTCGCCTCAGCGACGCCGTCCACCATCACCAACTGCCCCGCGTGCTCACCCACCATCACGCGACCGCCGATGAGCATGCGAAAGACTGGCCCCTCGGGTGCCAGCGCTGGCGCCGAGGCCAACGGTGCGGACGGCTGAAGCCTCGCAGCCACGGGTGAAGGGCTCGGGTCCCCGACAGCCGCTGGGACTGGCGCTTGATCGAGCAGCTTTGCCCACGCAGCCTCGGTCTCCTCTGGCGTCGGTGTGGGTCGCTCGAGGGCCTCGACCCGCGGGTCGTCATCAGGATGTGCGGCAAACCCACCCGCGCCGGGCAACGGGAGCTCGGGGGCCTCCGGCGCCGCAGGTACGGTGAGATCAGGTGTTGTTCTGCGCTGGATGGGTGCGCGCAGGGCAGCACGTACCGCCTCGGAGACGGCCGCGACGACCGCCGCCTTGTTCCGAAAGCGCACTTCGGTCTTGGCGGGATGGACATTCACATCCACATCGAGGGGGTCGACCTCGAGCGCAAGGACGGCCACGGGGTAGCGTCCCTTTGGCAATAGCCCTCGGTAGGCTTCGGTGAGTCCACGCCGCACCACGGGGTCGGAGACAAAGCGGCCATTGACATAGAGGTAGATGCCGCCCTGCGAGCTGCTGCGGTGCACGTTGAGGGGGCTCGCCAGCCCATGCACACGGATCCCACGCACCTCGGCGTCGACCGGCATCAGGCGCTGACCCGCATCACCCAAAAACGATGTGGCCCGCTCAAGCAGAGTCGTCTGTACGGGCGCATGGAGCACCACCCGTGACTCTTCGACGACCTTAATGGCCACATCCATGCGCCAGAACAATGCACGCTTGACCGCTTCTACGCAGTGGGAGAGCTCGACCTGGCGGGAGCGCAGGAACCGTCGCCGGGCGGGCACACCAGAGAAGATGGACCGCACAGAGATGTCGGTTCCGACGGCACACCCCACATCGCGCACGTCGGTCAGGCGACCGTGGTCCACTGACACCAAGGTTCCCGCCTCTTGGTCGGCCTGCCGGGTGCGAAGCTCAAAGCGGGACACCGACGCAATGCTCGGAAGGGCCTCGCCACGAAACCCAAAGGTGTTCACCCCTACCAGGTCTTGCGCCGCCTCGATCTTGGACGTCGCATGCCGCTCGATGCACAAGGTCGCATCGGCGCGATCCATGCCCACCCCATTGTCGACGACCCGTACCAGTGTCGTGCCTCCGGCCCGCAGCTGAACATCGATCTGAGTGGCGGACGCATCGATCGCGTTCTCGATCAGCTCTTTGAGTGCACTCGCAGGACGCTCGACCACCTCGCCCGCGGCGATCTGGTCGACGACGATGTCGGGTAGGACCCGAACACGCCTCACGAGGTCTTCTCCTCACCCAGCTTGCGTCGCTTGCGGACATGCAGGCGAATCGGCACACCCTCGTAGTCCCAATGCTCCCGCAGCCGGTTCGTGAGGTAGCGCTTGTACTGGTCGCTCACCCCTTCAGGCGTGTTGGAGAACACCACAAAGCTCGGGGGGCGAACGCGGGTCTGGGTCATGTAGTAGAGCCGGACCGGATGGTGGTGACGCTGCGGCGGGCTGTGGGCCAGTGTCGCAGACTCGAGGAAGCGGTTCACGACCGGTGTCTTGAGGCGCCGGTTGAAGTTCTCGTAGACCTTTTCGACGATCGGCAGCAACCGGTGAACACCCTTGCCCGTGAGTGCGGACACAAACAGGTGCGGCGCCCAGTATGCATGGGGCAGTCGCCGCTCGAGCGCCTCATCCACCGCGAAGCTGTTCACATCTTCGAGGTCTTTCGCGAGGTCCCACTTGTTGACCAAGACGATCAGCGCACGTCCGCGATCGGCCACCAGCTGCGCCAGCTTAGCGTCTTGGTCGGTGGGTCCTTCGGTGCCATCGATCAGAAGAATGCTCACGTGACACCGCTCGATAGAGCGGATGGAGCGCAGGCTCACGAAGCGCTCTAGCCGGTCCGAGATGCGCGCCTTCTTTCGCACACCCGCGGTGTCGACCAACACGTACTCGCGATCCCCCACCTTGAGATGAGAGTCGACAGGATCCATGGTGGTGCCCGGCTGGTCGAAGACCAGGTGCCGGTCGGCACCCAGCAGCCGGTTGATGAGCGTGGACTTTCCGATGTTGGGTCGGCCGATGACCGCGAGACGAATCGGACCTGACCCATCTTCGGGATCGTCGTCCGCCTCATCGTCGTCGGATGCTTCGGGGAGGCAGGCCAAGATGGCATCAGAGAGCTCGTACATGCCACGGCCGTGCTCTGCGCTGATGGGGTAGAGGTCCGTGGCACCCACCGACCAGAAGTCTGCGACCAGCTCGTCGTGCCGCTGCCCATCGACCTTGTTGACCGCCACGACCACCGGGGTGTCCGTGCGTCTCAGCAGCTCGTTCACCTCGGCATCGGCCGGAGTCCAGCCTGCACGTGCGTCGACCACGAAGATGATGACATCAGCCTCTTCGACCGCGACCAGGCTCTGCTGGCGCATCGCCATGAGCAGGTCGGTGTCGGGCTCGGGCTCGAGGCCACCGGTGTCGATCAAGAGGATGTCGCGCCCGAGCATCGTCGTCATCTCATAGAGACGATCACGGGTCACACCGGGACGGTCATGCACCACGGCCTTCTTGAATCCAACGATTCGATTGAACAGTGTGGACTTGCCCACATTGGGGCGTCCAACGATCGCGACGACAGGCGCGGTCATGGTTGCGGGCTCCTCGCTACTCCGGGCCGCCTATCGCCCAGAAGGGCGCTTGGCACCCGGAACGTGTTACTTCGCGCCATCTCAGGCACTGAAGGTCGAGCAGGGAGGCAGCGTGCGCGTCGTGGTGGCCATGAGTGGAGGTGTCGATTCGTCGGTCACGGCGGGACTTCTGGTCGAACAGGGTCATGAGGTCATCGGCATTCACATGAAACTTCACGACACCGATGCGCCGGCTGGCCAGAGCAAGACCTGCTGCGGCCTCGACGATGCCCTCGATGCCCGACGGGTGGCCGACCACCTCGGCATTCCCTTCTATGTGGTCAACTTGCGCGAGGCCTTCAACAAGGCGGTCATGCAGCCCTTCGTCGATGACTACGTCAATGGGCGCACGCCAAACCCCTGCGTAGCCTGCAACGGCGTCCTCAAGTTTCGGGTATTGCTCGCCCGCGCGCTGCAGCTCGGAGCCTCCCATCTTGCCACTGGGCACTACTGTCAGATCGACCCCGAGGGCCCGTGGCTTCGCCAGGCGGTCGACCCTGCGAAAGATCAGTCCTACTTCTTGTTCCCCATGAGCGAAAAAGCCATGAAGCACACGCTGTTTCCGCTCGGAGGCATGACCAAGCCCGAGGTTCGGGCCCATGCCGACCGCCTCAACCTGCCGGTGGCGGTCAAGCCAGAGTCGATGGATGTCTGCTTTCTCCCAGACGGCAACCATGGCGGCTTTGTGCAGAAGCATCGTCCCGATCTCGACACAAGTGGTGAGATCGTCGACGAAGTGGGTCGCGTGCTGGGGTACCACGAGGGCTACCACAAGTTTACCGTCGGCCAGCGCAAAGGCCTCGGCGTGGCCCTCGGCGCACCCGCCTATGTGGTGAGGGTTGAGCCCGAGACGCGCCGCGTCGTGGTCGGCACCAACGATGCCCTCATGCACCACGGCTTGGTGGCCTCGAACTGGACCTGGTTCGAGACCCCCGACCCCGCCCACATCGTGCACGCGCGCATTCGTCATCGTGGAGGCCTCATTCCCTCCACCGTGCAGCCCCTTGATGGTGACCGGTTCCAGCTCCATTTTCTTGAGGCGGCACGCGCCGTATGTCCGGGTCAAGCTGTCGTCCTCTATGAAGGAGACAGGGTCCTCGGCGGCGGCTGGATCGAGCGCGCCACGGCCGAAGCATGACCGACCTCGACCAGGAGAAGCTGCGTCAAGAGGTCGCGCTCGCCACCGGGCATACCTTTGAGCCCTTCGAGCTCTTCCTCACCGCGATGACCCACCCCAGCTACGCACACGAGCGCGGCCTGACCGAGACCTACCAGCGTCTCGAATACCTCGGCGATGCCGTCCTGCAGCTGATGGTGACCGAGATGCTCGTACGGCGGTATCCCGACGAGTCCGAGGGCCAGCTCAGCCGGCTGCGCCGTGCCATCGTCGACAAAAACGGGGTCTACCGCCTCGGGGTCCAGCTCGGCGTACCCGACTGGCTCCGCCTCGGGCGCGGCGAAGCCAGCAAGCCCACCCCCGAGGTCAAGATCGTCTCTGACGCGACCGAAGCCCTGCTCGGCGCCTTGTTCTCGCAGGCTGGCTATGGCGGGCTCCAGCACATCGCCGAGCGCTACGTGAGTCCCCTCGTCGATGAGGTCTATGCCGCAGGCGGCGTGGCCCGTGTCTTTACAGACCCCAGGGGTGCGCTCATGGAGCTGGCTGCTGCCCGAGGCTGGACCGTCGAAGAACGCACCGTCTCGGTCACGGGCCCCTCGCATGAGCCCACCTTCGAGGTCGAGGTGCTGGTCAATGACCGCGTCATCAGCACGGGCAGTGCCTCTCGTCGCACCACAGCCCTCGCCCAGGCGTCGCGTCAAGCCCTCGATGCACTCGCCGAGGCCGACCCATCCTAGGCCCAGCGCGCACGGTGCCCGTGGTGCTCGGGTGCTGTCCTCCGGGGGCGGAACGGTGCCGTCTATGTGCCCCATCCAAGCCTGTTCTCCCTGCGACGATTCGCGCACTCATCGCCTCCACCCAGCGTGACCACCCCGACACTGGGCTTCGCGTGCAGTTCTACGGTGGGGCCGCTCCCAGCGATGCACAGCTCGACGCCATCGGCGACGTGCCCTTCGGCTGCCGCCTTCGCCCGGATGCCTTCACGTGGTCGACGTGGGATCGCCTCCGAGAACGCGGTCTTCAACACCTTGAGCTCGACGCACTCTCGCTCCACGAAAGGTCCCTCAAGGCGATCGACCGTCCCTACTCCGCAGCCCTCATTCCCAAGATCCTGCAGGCCGTTCAGGGCCATCTGCCCGAGGTAGGTGTGGTGCTCGCCGTAGGGCTTCCGCACTCCGACCATGGCAGCGTTCTCAAGGATGTGGCGGCCGTCTTGCCCCATGTTCAGACCCTTCGGCTGCACCCGGTCCTCGTGTTGGAAGGCTCGGCGCTTCGGATGGACCATGCCAACGGACGGTATGTACCCCTCACCATCGCCCAGGCGGTCACGACCTGCGCTGCTGCGTGTGATCTGGCTGAAGCCGCCGATGTACGTGTCATTCGCATTGGCCAACAGCCGCGGATTGATGGGCTTGGCCATGCCGTCGCCGGTCCGCGACATAGCGGTCTGGGCGAGTTGGTCGCCGCGCGCCGCACACAACAGGCGGTTATGGGCCTCACGATGACCGCGCCCCGCACGGGTGCCGTACGGTTGCGGTGTCATCCGGCCGATGTGTCTCGCACACGGGGGCCGCTCAACGCCAACACCCGCGCCTACCGCGCGGCACTTCAGGGACGCCTCACCGGGATAGTCCCCGACAGCACGCTCACCCGGGGCAGCTTCCGGTTCGAGCATGATCCAGATGCGCAGGAGACCCCGTGACTTTCAAATGTGGCTTCGTCACGCTCATCGGCCGACCCAATGCGGGAAAGTCCACCCTGCTCAACCAGATTCTGGGTGGCAAGCTGGCCATCACGTCCCACAAACCCCAGACCACGCGGGATCGCATCGCGGGCGTGCTCACCAATGAGGAGATGCAGCTCATTCTCCTCGACACCCCCGGCGTCCATGATGCGTGGACCGAGCTCAACAAGGCCATGGTGCGCCGCGCTGAAGAGGCCTTGGCCGAAGGGGATGTGGTCGCTTGGCTCCTCGACGTAAGCGAGGTGCCCGCACGCCTGAAGAAGGGCCGCGAGCTGTTGACCGAGGACGACAAGGCGCTTGCGTCGCTCGTGCGCGCGGCGGGGCGGCCTGTCATCGTCGTGCTCAACAAGCTCGACCTCGTTCACCCCGAGATCTTGCTGCCCCTCATGGACACCCTCAAAGATGTGGTGACCATGAGCGCCGCGATTCCGGTCAGCGCGCTCAAGGGTGACGGCGTGCCCGACCTCTTGGCGCGAATTCAAGGGCATCTCCCCGAGGGACCCGCGCTCTATCCCGAGGACTACTGGACCGACCGTACCGAGCGTTTCCTCGCCTCGGAGGTCATTCGCGAGAAGATCTTCCACCTCACCGAGCAAGAGATCCCCTACGCGTCGCTGGTTCAGATCGAGAAGTTCGACGAATCCAAGCGCGAGCCCCACACCGATGACAAGGGGCGTGCGCACAAGGGCATCGTCCACATTGGTGCCGTGGTGGTCGTCGAGCGACAGCAACAGAAGGGCATCATCATTGGAAAGAAGGGCGCGATGATCAAGAAGATCGGCACCCTCTCCCGCAAAGAGCTCGAGGGCATCTTGGGGTGCAAGGTGCATCTTGAGCTCTTCGTGAAGGTCGAAGCCAACTGGTCCAAGACGCCGAAAGGCCTGCGACGCGTCGGGTTCGGCGACTGAGACGGGTTCACCCGCATGACAAAACGTGGTAACAAGCCCGCACATCTGGAGTCTGTTGATGCGTAGCGCCGTTGTTTGGTTTGCCGTAGTTCTCGCCCTCTTGGGCCTCGTGATGCCAGAGCTGGCCTACGCGCAGGAGGCCACGGGTCTCGCTGCGCAGATCAATGCGGCGCTCGAGCCTGTGGACAAGACCTTTGGAGAGCTCATTGTGGCGCCCGTGGCGGCCGTGCTGTTCTTCGACATCGTCTTCTGGGACAACACCCTCGCGGACGGTTCCGCAAACCCGGCGAATGTGGCCATTCCGTTTGTGGTGGCCTGGCTCGTCAGCGGTGCCATCTTCTTCACCCTGCGCATGAACTTCGTGAACCTTGTGGGCTTCGGTCACGCCATTCAGGTGACCCGCGGTGTGTACGATGACCCAGATGAACCGGGAGAGATCAGCCACTTCCAGGCCTTGAGCTCCGCCCTGTCGGCCACCGTGGGGCTCGGTAATATCGCAGGCGTCGCCATTGCCGTGAGCTTGGGCGGACCCGGTGCCGTGTTCTGGATGATCGTCGCCGCGTTTCTCGGCATGTCCTCCAAGTTCACCGAGGTCACCCTCGGCCAGATGTACCGCATCGTCCGAAAGGATGGGTCCGTCAGCGGCGGACCCATGCACTACCTGCAAGATGGACTTGCCGAGTTGGGCTACCCCAAGCTGGGCCGTGTGCTGTCGGTCACCTTTGCCATCTTGTGCATCGGCGGCAGCTTTGGTGGTGGCAACATGTTCCAGTCGAACCAGTCGTTCGCGGCCCTCGCTGACGTGGTTCCCGCCATCGCGCCCTATCCCTGGGCCTATGGCCTCGTTCTCGCGGGGCTCGTCGGTGTGGTGATCATCGGTGGCATCAAGCGCATCGGCCGTGCCGCAGAAGCGATCGTACCGCTGATGTGCGGGCTGTACATCGTCGCCGCCATCGCGATCCTCTTGACCAACGCCTCCGCCGTACCTGCAGCCTTTGGCGCTATCGTCGGGCAGGCGTTCTCCCCCGAGGCTGGCTACGGCGGGCTGATTGGTGTCCTGATCACGGGCTTTCAGCGGGCAGCCTTCAGCAACGAAGCCGGTATTGGCTCGGCCAGCATCGCCCACAGTGCCGCGAGCACCTCTGAGCCCGTGCGAGAGGGCGTCGTAGCCCTCCTCGAGCCCTTCATCGACACCATCGTGGTCTGCACCATGACCGGGCTCGTCGTCGTCATCACGGGCGCCTACCAGGTCGAGGGCGTCGATGGCGTCACCATGACCAGCACGGCCTTTGCGACCGTCTTTCCGTGGTTCCCCTACCTGTTGACCATCGCCGTGGTGCTCTTCGCCTTCTCGACCATGATCTCATGGTCCTACTATGGCGAGCGCTGCACGACCTTCCTGTTTGGAGAGGGCGCCCGCATGCCCTACCGTGTGGTCTTCTTGTTCTTCGTGTTCCTCGGATCCATCCTGAAGCTCGGCAATGTCCTCGACTTCAGCGACCTCATGATCCTCGGGATGGCCGTCCCCAACGTCTTGGGTGTGGCCATGCTGTCGACCAAGGTCCGTCTCGCGATGGATGACTACTTCAGCCGCCTCAAGGCAGGTAAGTTCACCGCACACCAGTGATCAGGCGTCGGTGGCCTCGGCCACCGTACCCCACGTGTAGACGGCCGCGAGGAGCGCCGCCACGCCCAGCGCAATGCATGCTGCGACGTGCACCCCAAGCGCCGAGGGCAGGTAGCCCAGCACAATGGCGACGCTGCCCGCGAGCAGTGCATAGGGCAGCTGGGTGCGCACGTGCGTCACGAGGTCGACCTGGGCGCCTGCAGCGGACAACACGGTGGTGTCGGAGATGGGCGATGCATGGTCGCCCAGGCAAGCCCCCGCAAGGACCGCTGCCGTGGTTCCCGAGAGAATGGCCGTCGAGTCTCCGCCCAGCTCGACCGCGAGCGGCACGGCGAGCGGCACAAGAATGCTCATGGTGCCGAAGCTGGTGCCGGTCGAGAACGCCGTGAATCCGGCCAGTAAAAAGACCACGGTGGGCAGCAGCCATGCGGGAAAGCTACCCGACAGCTGCGCCGCAAGGTAGGCCTGGGCCGAAGTATCCCCCACCGCGTTGCCCAAGGACCAAGCAAGAAACAGCACCGCTAAGGCCTCGCCGACGGTGTGTAGCCCCTCCCACGTTGAGGACGCGATCGCTTGACCTGTCAGCGTTCGCGCACCGAAGCCCTGAAGGACGGCAAGGAGCCAACCCACCACCGAGCCCGCCAACATGGCATTGTAGACATCGGCTTCGCCAAGGATCACAAACAGCGGCGTCTCACCCCAGACCATACCCTCGGCCTGCAACCCGGTTTGGACCATCAGGCCAAAGGTCACCACAACCAGCGCGAGCACCGGACCTGCCGCCCCGAACACACGACGCCAGGGCACCACCTCTGGCGAGTCCGAGGCCGTGGCCTGCGACCTCGCTGCCCGCTCTGCGTGGAGCATCGGCCCAAAGTCCCGTCCGCTGATGGCGATGATGCCCACAAGGATCAGCGCGAAGATCCCGTAGAACCGATACGGCAGCGCCGTCAGAAAGAGCTCGAAGCCCTGCCCCTCACGCCCCACGGTCGCCAAGGCTTGGTCGAGGAGCCCCACCTCGTAGCCAACCCACGTACTGACCAACGTGAGGGAGGCCACAGGAGCGGCCGTGCTGTCGACAATGTAGGCCAGCTTGGCCCGGCTGACGCCGTAGCGGTCACACACGGGACCCATGGAGCGCCCCACGACCATGCAGTTGGCATAGTCATCGAAGAACACCACAAAGCCAGCGAGCCAGCTAGCCACCATGGCACCACGGGGCCCCCGTGCCACGCGCTCCACACCCGCGATGAGCAGACGTGTCGCGCCAGACGCGCCCATGACCGCGACCATGGCCGCCACCACCACGGTGAAGGTGGCAATCGTCAGGTTGTCTGCACTGGAGACGGCCTCCCACACGTAGCCGACCACCCGACCAAGCCCGTCGGCCACATCGCCTTGGGCAGCGACCCATCCCGCGACCAACGCCCCCGACGCCAAGCTCCAGAGCACCCGTCGGGTCGCAAGCGCCATGCCAATGGCGACCACTGGCGCCAGCAGGGTCACTGCACCATCCCAGTTCATGCTCTCCTCCACGCCTCACCGCTCACGATGTAACCACACACCGAACCCTTCGAGGATCCAAAGAAAAAACCCGGGCGACGCCGAAGCGTGCCCGGGTAGCTTCCGAGTTCCCTAGATCAGGGAACCGGACATGCCACAGTGAACGGAACCGTGGTGGTTGGGCCGGCACTAACCCCGACCGTCACTCCACCGCCGTGGGAAATGGCGACGTCGCCACCACCATCGCCGTACGAGTCGGTGATGTTCAGGGTGAGGTCACCCTCTGGCAGGTCCACCGATACCGTCTGGAACAGCCCAGGCGTGAAGTTCGGGTACGGAGACGCGAGGCCTCCTTGCATCCATTCCACGCCGACGGAATCGGTGATGGTCCACGCCATCTCCGAACCCCAGTTGTCGAGTGTGATGTCGATGGTCGCCAGACAATCGCCGTCGAACTCATCGCCATCGAGGAGCGCGGAGTCACCAGCGGGAGCAACCACACCGCCACCACCACCGGTGTCGGTCGTGCCGCCACAGTCGATGGTCACGGACTCGGTCGCGTCGGTGCCGAAGGTGAACCCAGTACCGTAGGCCACACCGTCGATGGTCACCGTGGCGCCGTTCCAGCCGTCGCCCCAGCTATCCACCATGTTCA